>NZ_JAVHPD010000028.1:0-24444 GCF_036170395.1 Sphingobium sp. | reverse complement strand
TCCGCAACTCGCTCAAGTCGCTCAAGGGCCGCCACCGGGACAACCGCGTGATCCGCCGTCGCGGCCGCACCTATGTCATCAACAAGACCAACCGCCGCTTCAAGGCCCGCCAGGGCTGAAGCAGCGCGCTGTTGCTGACGCGGCGGCGGTCTTCTTGAAGAAGCGCTGAGCGCCCGGTCGATGATCGGGCGCTTTTCGCGTTGCGGCGCGCTGTCTTAGATCATCGCGCCTTTAATCTGATCCGTTCGCTTCGAGCAGGTTCGAGCGACGTCGAGAACCGTCCGTCGAGAAGGTCGTGGCAAGCGTTCTCGATACGCTTTCTCGACTTCGCTCGAAAGCTACTCGAACCGAACGGCAGTGGTTCGGATTTGACGCTCAATGCTCTAAAAGGTCGGATTGTCGTCCCGGCCCTTGAGCTCGTCGCCCCGGATCGCGGCGACGTGGAGCACGTTGGTCGAGCCGGGCGTTCCGAACGGCACGCCGGCCAGCACCACGATCTTGCCGCCCTTTTCGACCATCGCGTGGCGCAGCGCCATGCGGCGGGCCTTGCCGATCATCTCCTCGAAGGTGCCGATATCCTTCGTCCGCACCGCATGGACGCCCCAAGTGAGGCCAAGCTTGCGGGCGGTGTCGGAGCGCGGGGTCAGCGCCAGGATCGGCGCGGAGGGGCGCTCGCGCGCGACGCGGCGCACGGTGCTGCCCGACGAGGTGAAGCAGGTGATGGCGCTTGCCCCGGTGACCGACACGATGCCGCCCGCCGCTTCGGCGAGCGCGTCGGCGGTGGTCGGGTCGGGCCGGGTCTCGGTATAATGGAGCCGGCCAAAATAGCCGGGATCGCGCTCGACGCTATGCGCAATGGCGTCCATCATCGCGACCGCCTCGACCGGCCAGTCGCCCGCCGCCGTCTCCGCCGACAGCATGATCGCATCCGCCCCGTCATAGACCGCCGTCGCCACGTCCGACACTTCGGCGCGGGTGGGGGAGGGGGATTTTATCATCGATTCGAGCATCTGGGTCGCGACCACCACCGGCCGCCCCAGGCGCCGCGCGGTGGCGACGATCTGCTTCTGGAGCGGCGGCACCGCATGGGGCGGCAGTTCGACGCCGAGGTCGCCGCGCGCGACCATCACGCCATCGGCCAATTCGACGATTTCCTCCAGCCGTTGCACGGCGGATGGCTTCTCGATCTTCGCCATGAGCGCGCCATAGCCGCCCATCAGCTTGCGCGCCTCGGCCAGATCCTCGGGCCGCTGCACGAAGCTCAAGGCGATCCAGTCGCAGCCCTGGCTGATCGCAAAGCTCAAATCGCGCCGGTCCTTGTCGGTGAGCGCCGGGACGGGGACCACCACGTCGGGCACGTTGACGCCCTTGCGGTTGGACAGCGTGCCGCCGACTTCGACGATCGTGTCGATGCGGTCGTCGGTCACGGCCTTGACGCGCAGCACCAGCTTGCCGTCATCGAGCAGCAGCCGGGTCTCGGGCACCAGAGCGGCGTAGATTTCGGGGTGGGGCAGGTTGACGCGCCGCGCATTGCCGGGGGTTTCGTCCCGGTCGAGCACGAAGTTGGCGCCCGTTTCCAGGATCGCCAGCCCCTTCTCGAAGGTGCCGACGCGCAGCTTCGGCCCCTGAAGGTCGCCCAGGATCGTCGTGGGGCGATGAAATTCCTTTTCCAGCTCGCGGATGGTGGCGATGCGCTTGGCATGATCCTCATGCGCGCCATGGCTCATGTTGATGCGGAAGGCGTCCGCGCCGGCGACGAACAAAGCCCGGATCATCTCCGCGCTGTCGCTGGCGGGACCGAGCGTCGCAAGGATGCGGACCTTGCGGGAGCGGGGCGGCAATTTCGACATTCATGCTCCTGACCGTCTTGATCGTCGCTGGCGTGCTCATGGCCTTGCCAGTGCGTCGTTATGGGTTATCCGTGCTGCACGACAGGATGATGTATTTCAGCGAAAGGATCGCCGATGGCCGACACCATACTCACAGATGCGGTGGCTGCAACCGCCTTCCGCCGTCTGGTCGCGCATTTGCAGCATCGAACCGATGTCGAGAATATCGACCTGATGGGCACGGCGGGCTTTTGCCGCAACTGCCTCGCTGACTGGGTCGCCGAGGCGGACGGCGCCCTCACCCGCGACGAGGCGCGCGAGATCATCCACGGGATGCCCTTTGCCGAATGGAAGGCCAAGCATCAGGGCGAGGCGACGCCCGAGCAGATCGCCCGGATGAAGGAGAGTGTGGCGAAGAACGCCGACAGCCATTAGAGGCGTCCGCCAACCCGATTCACATATGGAGATTTTGGACATGAGCGAGGGCAACGTCGCCGCCGACCAGCTGCGGCTTCTGATCGAGCGCATCGAGCGGCTGGAGGAAGAAAAGAAGGGCATCGGCGACGACATCAAGGACGTCTATCTGGAAGCCAAGGCGACGGGGTATGATGTGAAGATCATGCGCCAGATCATTCGTCTGCGGAAGATGCAGCCTCATGACCGCCAGGAGATGGAGGCGATCCTTCAGACTTACCTTGCCGCTTTGGGTATGGAATAAGGTTGGTCTTACCCAATCAGGAGAGGGCCCATGTCCGAGATCATCGTCAGCACCACCAGCCGTTTGGAAGGGCGGCCGGCGAAGGAATATCTGGGCATTGTCACCGGCGAGGTGATCGTGGGCGCGAACCTCTTCCGCGATCTCTTCGCCAGCGTGCGCGATATCGTGGGCGGACGCTCGGGCGCGTATGAGGATGTGCTCCAGCGCGCCCGCGAACAGGCGATCGGCGAAATGCGGATGCGTGCCGCGACACTGGGGGCCAATGCCGTCGTCGGCGTCGATCTCGACTATGAGGTGCTGGGCGCCAATGGGTCGATGCTGATGGTGTCGGCGTCGGGGACGGCTATTATCTACTGACCGTTGCGGGACCGGCAAGCGCTCGCTAGAGAGCGCGCTTCGGTTTCCACATATTATGTCAGGAGAAGGCCGTGGCCGGCCATTCCAAATTCAAGAACATCATGCATCGAAAGGGCGCGCAGGACAAGAAGCGCTCCTCGATGTTCTCCAAGCTGAGCCGCGAAATCACCGTCGCGGCCAAGATGGGGATGCCCGACCCGGACATGAACCCGCGCCTGCGCCTGGCGGTCAACGCCGCCAAGGCCCAGTCCATGCCCAAGGACAATATCCAGCGCGCGATCGACAAGGCGTCGGGCGGCGACATGGAGAATTATGAGGAAGTGCGCTACGAGGGCTATGGCCCCGGCGGTGTCGCGATCATCGTGGAAGCGCTGACCGACAACCGCAACCGCACCGCGACCAACGTGCGCACCGCATTCTCCAAGAATGGCGGCAATCTGGGCGCGTCGGGCGCGGTGAGCCATGGCTTCGAGCGCCTCGGCCTCATCACCTATCCCGCGAGTGCGGGCGATGCTGACGCGGTGTTCGAGGCGGCGCTGGAAGCGGGCGCGGACGATGTTTCCTCGACCGAAGAGGAGCATGAGATCTGGACCGCGATGGACGCGCTCCACGAAGTCGCCAAGGCGCTGGAAGCCAAGCTCGGCGCGGCCGACAGCGCCAAGCTCGCCTGGAAGCCGACCACCACCGTCGAGGTCGATGAAAGCAACGCCGGCACGCTGATGAAGCTGGTCGACACGCTGGAGGATGACGACGACGTCCAGACCGTGTGGGGGAACTACGAAGTGTCCGACGCGGTCATGGAGAAACTGGGTTGACGATCCTTCCCTCTCCCCTTGGGGGAGAGGGTTGCGGAGCCTTGGCGGCTGTGCCGCCTAGGCGAAGCTGGGGGAGGGGGCAGTCCAACGCCTGCGGCTCTCGCCCCCCTCACCAAGCGCGGCTAGTCGGCATGCCGACAAGCCTTGCTATCCTCTCCCCCCAGGGGAGAGGATCGGCGGCATGATCCTCCTCGGTCTCGATCCTGGCCTTGGCACCACCGGCTGGGGCGTCATCGCCGCCGATGGCAACCGGCTGACGCATATCGACAACGGCCAGATCAAGACCGATGCCGAGATGGCGCTGGCGACGCGGTTGCTGGCGCTCGATCTTGCGCTGACCGACCTCATCCTCGAGCATAAGCCCGATGGCGCGGCGGTCGAGGAGGTGTTCGTCAACGTCAATCCGCAATCGACGCTGAAGCTGGGGCAGGCGCGCGGCGTCGTGCTGCTCGCGGCGTCGCGATCGGGCATGGAGGTCGGCGAATATGCCGCCCGGCTCGTCAAGAAATCGGTCGTGGGCGTCGGCAATGCGTCGAAGGATCAGGTCCACGCAATGGTCCAGCGGCTGCTGCCCGGCGCGAAGATCGCCGGGCCGGATGCCGCCGACGCGCTTGCTGTCGCGATCACCCACGCCCATCATCTGGCGAGTGCGCGGCGGATACCGAGGCGGTGAATGTCGAAGGGACAATCCTCCCCCTTAGGGGGAGGGGGACCGTTCGCGTAGCGAATGGTGGAGGGGTGTCACCCTATCGATAGCGTGACACCCCTCCGTCAGGGCTTCGCCCTGCCACCTCCCCTTCCAGGGGAGGATGTGGATGAGCCTATCCGAAAAGCTCGCCCAGGAAATCCGCCATCGCGCCGAAGCTGCGCCGGTCGGCGTCGGCATTATAGGCCAGGCCCTTGTCGGGCATGTTGACGGCATGGTCGGTGAAGGCGTGGCCGGTATGGCCATAGGCGTGGATCTGCCAGTCGCAGCCTGCGTCGGTCAGTTCCTGTGCCAGCGCGACGGTGGCGTCCGGCGGAGCGAGCGGATCGCTCCAGCCGTGGCAGATCAGCAGCTTCGCGGTGATCGTCACATGGGGGAAGGGCGGCGCGTCATAGACGCCGTGGAAGCTGACGCCGCCCGCTATGTCCGCGCCCGAGCGGGCGAGATCGAGCACGCATTTGCCGCCGAAGCAGAAGCCGATCGCGGCGGTGTGCGCCGGATCGACCTCTGGCAGCGCCTTGAGCGTGTCGAGCGCTGCATTCACCCGCGCGCGCAACATCGCCCGGTCGGCGTTCAACGCATTCATGAAGCGCGCCGGATCGGCATCGGCGCGCGTAGCGCGGTTGCCTCGTCCGAAGACGTCGGCGACGAGCACGCTGTAGCCGAGCGCCGCGACCCGTTCCCCATAGGCGAAGTCGGCATCCTTGATACCCAGCACATTGGGAAAGAGCAGGATGCCCGGCCTGGGAGCCATGCCCTCGTCCACTAGGGCGACGCTCTCGAACGGCGCGCCGTCGATATCATGCAGGATGGTCCGCCGCGTCATGGCCATAGTCCGCCTCCTCTTGTCAGATGCTGCCGAAGCCGGGCGCTTCGCCGCGCGCCGCCGGATTGAGCCGCCTTGGGCGCTTCCAGCCGATGCGGGGCCGCTTGCGCAGGCGCAGGGTCGGCCAGTCGCCCCGATCGCTGCGCTCGGCAAGGCGCATCCCTTCCGCGCGATAGGCGGCGAGCACGGCGTCGGCCTGTTCGTTCAGCAGCCCGGCGAGCAATATCGTTCCACCATCCTCCACCAGCGCGCAGAGCGAGGGCGCGAGTTCGATCAACGGACCGGCGAGGATGTTGGCGATGAGCAGGTCGTAGGGCGCACGGCCGACCAGCGCCGGGTGATTGCCCCCCGCCGCCGTCACCAGCGCCAACCGCCCCGGCCCGTCGCCCAGCCTGACGCCATTGGCGCGCGCATTGTCCGCGCTGATCTCCACGGCAACGGGATCGATGTCGGACGCGATGGCATAGGCGCGCGGCCAGAGAGTGAGCGCGGCGAAGGCGAGCAGCCCGGTGCCCGTTCCGATATCCGCGACGTTGCGGAAGCGCATCCCCACCCGCCGCATCCGGTCGAGCATGGCGAGGCAGCCCGCTGTCGTCTCATGCTGCCCGGTGCCGAAGGCGCGGCCCGCCTCGATCAGCAGGTTGACATGCCCCGGCAGTTGGGGATCGGCGGCGATGTTGCGGATATGGAAGCGGCCGGCAGTCACCGGCTCCAGCCCCTGCTGGCTCATCGTCACCCAATCCTCGTCGGGCAGCGCCTCGACCACGGGCTTCAGCCCCGCCGCGCTCGGCACCAGCGTTCGCAGCAGCTTGATCGCGGCCGGCCCCGGCTTGCCCTCGAAATAGGCGTCGAGCCGCCACAATCCCGCATCCCCGTCCGCCTCGCTGGTCATCAGCACCGGCGGATGGTCCATCAGCGCGAAGGCGGCGATGTCCCCGTCGATCGCCTCGGCCTCGGCGCGGGTGCAGGGCAGGGTGACTTTCCAGCTCTGGACGGCTGGCGGCGCGGCATCGGTCATCCCGCCGCCTTAGAGCAGGGCGGCGGGCAGGGGAAGCGTCAGGCGAAGGGGCACACCCCACTCGTCACCCCGGCCGAAGAGCCGGGGTCTCGCTGCCTTGTGCCTAAAGAAGAAGCGGGACCCCGGATCAAGTCCGGGGCGACGAGCGCGCGGGTGAAAGCCGTCAGGCGACCTGGCGGCCGAAATCGGAGGAGGCGTTGCGCAGGCTGGCGAGCTTGCCTTCGACGCTCATGAAGCCGCGCTCCAGCTGGTCGATTTCCGACGCGACCACTTCGGTGTCCTGGCGGATCGCCGAGATGGTGGTGGACATGGAGTCGGCGGCGAGCGCGGTTTCGTCCACGGCGGCGGTAATCATGGTGACGGTCTGCGCCTGCGCGTCCATCGCGTGGCGGATGCGTTCGGCGCTGGCCTTCACTTCGCCCACCGTGTCGCGGATGCGCTCGTTGGTTTCGACCGACAGGCGGGTCGACGCCTGGATGTCGGCGATCTTGCCGGCGATCTCGTCGGTCGCCCGCGCGGTCTGATTGGCGAGGCTCTTCACTTCCTGCGCGACGACAGCGAAGCCGCGTCCGGCGTCACCGGCGCGCGCCGCCTCGATCGTAGCGTTGAGCGCCAGCAAATTGGTCTGCCCAGCGATGTCGCGGATGAGGCCCAGGATCGATTCGATCGACTTGGCATGATCAGACAAAGTGGAGGACATGGCGACCGCATCGCCCGACTGGGCGGAGGCGCGCTGCGCCACTTCGGCGGCGCTTTCCACTTCGGTGCGGGCGTCCTCGATCGCGCGGATCAGGCCGGCCGAGGTGCGGGCGGCTTCGCGCATGGCGAGCGCCGACTGCTCGGCCGCGGCGGCGACTTCGGACGCCTTGCCCAGCATCCCGCGCGTGGCGGCCGACGCATCCTTGGCCTGCTCGCGCAGCGATTCGCCGAGTTTCGACGCCCCATCGATTTCGCCCACGATGCGCTGCTCGAACAATGTGCCATAGCGTTGCCGCTCGGCCCGCTGCGCTTCGGCCTGATCGCTCGACAGGACATTGGTCATGAAGGCCGAATCGATCATCGCAATGGTCTGCATCGTGCGCAGCAGCCGTCGCTTCGTCGCCTCGTCGGCGCAGCGTTCCCAAAGGAGATCGGCAATGCGTTCGTTCGCAGCGGCCACAGCGCTCAGCACAGAGCGCACCGGCACATCATGTTTGCGTGCATGGCGCACGCAATCGGCCGCCGATTGCGCCCAGCGGCCCGCGCTGAAATGCAGCAGCTTTTCGCGGGCATAGGCGGTCGATTCGGTCTGGATGCGGGCGATCACCTGGGGGCTCAGCTGCTGATCCAGGCCGGTTTCGCGCATATAGACCGAATAGAAGGTCGCGCCCACGCTCTCCAGATCGTCGCCGATCAACTGGCCGATCTCTCCCGCCGCGTTCGCGATCGCGCCGGTTGGATCGATCCCCGCCAGATAGTCCGACGTCCCGTGGGAGGAAGGAGGAATGGACGACATGAAGGACAGCCCCTGCTGGTGATGTTTTTTGCTCCGCCCCTGATAGCGCGCGTTGGTTAATCACTCCTTATGCCTGACCGCTCAATTCGCGTCGCACCCCAGCCGCCAACCTGCCCGATCGTCCAGCGTTGCATCGCTTGCCCTCTTGGCGCTTCGCTCTTAAGGGGACCAGACTCGAGGATAAAGCATCAGGGATCTGGGTAGATATGGCGCGCACCAAAAGCCGGCCGCTCTCGCCGCACTTGACCATCTGGAAATGGGGGCCGCACATGGCCGTTTCCATCATGCATCGCGTGACCGGCAATGGCCTGGCGACGGTCGGCGCGCTCGGGCTCGTCTGGTGGCTGATGGCGGCGGCGATGGGGCCGGACGCCTATGCGTTCTTCGTGACATGCGCGACGTCGCCGATCGGCTATCTGGTGATGATCGGGCTGAGCTGGTTCTTCTTCCAGCATATGGTGTCGGGTTTGCGCCACTTCGTGCTGGACATCGGCGCGGGCTATGAGCTCAAGACCAACAAGAGCTGGTCGCTGGCGACCTTCGCCATTTCGGCGCTCATCACCATCCTCTTCTGGCTCTATATCTTCGGAAAGGCGTTCTGATGGGCACCGGTACGGGTATCGGCCGCGTCCGCGGTCTCGGCTCCGCGCGGCACGGCGCGCATCATTGGCTGGCGCAGCGCTACACCGCCGTCGGCAACCTGCTGCTGGTGCTGTGGCTGCTGTTCAGCCTCATCAGCCTGCCTGGCCTGGACTATGAAAGCGTCGTCGGCTGGATTTCCAACCCGCTGGTCGCGGTGCCGCTGATGCTGATGCTGGTCAGCATCTTCTGGCACCTGCGCCTGGGAATGCAGGTGATGCTGGAGGACTATGTCCACGACAAGGGCCTCAACTTCTTCTGCATCCTGCTGCTGAACTTCTACGCGATCGGCGGCGCGGCCGCGGGCATCTTCGCGATCGCCAAGATCGCCTTCACGGGGGTCGTCGAATAATGAGCGAAGCCTACAAGATCATCGACCATAGCTACGACACCGTGGTCGTCGGCGCGGGCGGTTCGGGCCTGCGCGCGACCATGGGCAGCGCCGAAGCGGGCCTCAAGACCGCCTGCATCACCAAGCTGTTCCCCACCCGCAGCCACACAGTTGCGGCGCAGGGCGGCATCGCCGCTAGCCTTGGCAACAATTCGCCCGATCACTGGACCTGGCACATGTACGACACCGTCAAGGGGTCCGACTGGCTGGGCGATCAGGACGCGATCGAATATATGGTGCGCGAAGCGCCCGCCGCCGTGATCGAGCTGGAACATGCCGGCGTGCCGTTCAGCCGCAACGAGAATGGGACCATCTACCAGCGTCCCTTCGGTGGCCATATGCAGAATATGGGCGCCGGCCCGCCGGTGCAGCGCACCTGCGCGGCGGCCGACCGTACCGGCCACGCCATGCTGCACGCGCTCTATCAGCAGTCGCTGAAATATGACGCGGACTTCTACATCGAATATTTCGCCATCGACCTCATCATGGAAAATGGGGAATGCCGGGGCGTCGTCGCCATCTGCATGGAGGATGGCAGCATCCACCGCTTCCGTGCCCATGCGGTCGTGCTGGCGACGGGCGGCTATGGCCGCGCCTATTTCTCCGCCACCTCGGCGCATAGCTGCACCGGCGACGGCGGCGGCATGGTGCTGCGCGCGGGGCTGCCGCTGCAAGACCTTGAGTTCGTGCAGTTCCACCCGACCGGCATCTACGGCGCGGGCGTGCTCATCACCGAGGGCGCGCGCGGCGAGGGCGGCTATCTCACCAACTCCGAGGGCGAGCGCTTCATGGAGCGTTACGCGCCGTCGGCGAAGGATTTGGCGTCGCGCGACGTCGTTTCCCGCTCGATGGCGATGGAGATGCGCGAAGGGCGCGGCGTTGGCCCGAACAAGGACCATATCTTCCTGCACCTCGACCATATCGATCCCAAGGTGCTGGCCGAGCGTCTGCCCGGCATCACCGAAAGCGGCAAGATTTTCGCCGGCGTCGATTTGACCCGCCAGCCGCTGCCGGTGACGCCGACGGTCCATTATAATATGGGCGGCATCCCCTGTAACTATCATGGGCAGGTGGTGACGAAGATCGGCGACGATCCCGAAGTCGTGGTGCCCGGCCTCTACGCCGTGGGCGAAGCGGCTTGCGTGTCGGTCCATGGCGCGAACCGCCTCGGCTCCAACAGCCTGATCGACCTTGTCGTGTTCGGCCGCGCGACCGGCCTGCACCTCAAGGAGACGCTGAAGCCCAATGGCAGCCACAAGCCGCTGCCCAAGGATTCGGCCGATCTGGCGCTTAGCCGCCTCGACACATATCGCAACGCCAAGGGCGGCTCGCCCACGGCCGCGATCCGCCTCGAAATGCAGCACACGATGCAGAAGCACGCCGCCGTGTTCCGCGACAGCGCGCTGCTGGCCGAGGGCGTTTCCAAGATGGAGCAGGTCAACAAGCGGCTGGAGGATGTCGCCGTCACCGATCGCTCACTGATCTGGAACACCGACCTTATCGAGACGCTGGAGCTGGACAATCTTATGTCCCAGGCGGTCTGCACGATGGTCAGCGCGGAAAACCGCAAGGAAAGCCGTGGCGCCCACGCGCATGAGGATTTCCCGAACCGCGACGACGAAAACTGGATGAAGCACACCGTCAGCTGGTTCGACGGCTGGGGCGGCACGGGCGGCGGCGTGAAGCTCGATTACCGTCCGGTGCATGATTATACGCTCACGGACGAGGCGGAATATATCAAGCCGAAAGCGCGCGTATATTGAGCCACCAAGCCATTGTGGCGAATGAGGGGCGGGCCGAACGGCTCGCCCTTTTTTGCATCATGGCGCCCATCCCCGCACGAACGCCTCGGCATGGGTCCGGGCGAAATCGTCGAGATTGAGCGGCCGCATCGCCGCGCCGCCCAGCGCCTGCTGGTGCAGCGCCGCCAGCACCAGCGGCGCGACGAAGGCCAGCGCGGCGGTGCGCACATCGCACGCGCGCATGTCTCCGGCGGCCTGATGCGCCGCCAGCCGTGACTCCACCGCCGCCAGCGTCGGTTCGAGGATATGGTCGAGATAGGCAGGGCCGCTGCCTTCCCGATGCAGCCCTTCACGTAGGCCGATGACATGCACGTCGCCAAGCCCTTGCCGGTGGCCCTCCACGATGTCCGCCGCCAGCGCCGCCATCGACGCCGCGAAATCGCCCTGCGGCGCGGCCGCACGCGCAAGATGCGGCGCGCCGTCCGCTTGGGTCGCCGCCAGCACCGCTTCGACCACCCCCTCGCGCCGGCCGAAATAATGGGTGATCGTCGGCACGCTTACCCCCGCTGCCGCCGCCAACTCGCGCATCGAGGGGAGTGCGCCGTCCCCTTCCGCCAGCCGTGCGCGCAGCTTCTCCAGCAGCGCCGCACGCCTGGCGTCATGATGCGCGCCCTTCGCCCCGGTCGTCCGCGCCATCTTTTGTCTCGTTGCCTCCTGTCCCAACGGCCATATTAAATATAGCAAATGATATAGTTAATATGCCCCTTATCGGACAAGGAGCTATAGCATGAACGGGTTCAACGATACGGGTCTGCGGGGGATGATCGCCAATCTGGCGCTGCCGGTGGGGCTGACGCTCGCGCTCAACGGCTTCGTCTTTGCGGTCGGCTGGGCCGGGGAGCCGGCGCGGAACCAACGGCTGCCGATGCTGCCCCCCGACTGGGCGATCGGCACGATCTGGGTCGTGCTGCTCGCGCTGATGGGGCTCGCCCGCTGGGTCTATCTCCGCCGGTCGGGCGACAGCGGCGCGCGCAGCTGGGCGCCGATGGCGCTGGCGGCCTTCTGCCTCGCCTTCCCCTTCTACACAGGTGGCCTGTTGATGGGGCCGGCCGCCTTCTGGGGCACTGTAGCGACAGTCGCGCTGACGCTCGCCACCATCTTCCTGCTCAACGCGCGCGACCGCCGCTCGCCCTGGCTGTTCGTGCCCACGGCCTGCTGGGGCGGCTATGTGACGTGCGTCATGCTGCGCTTCATGTGACGGGGAAGGGTGATCTAAAGATGCCTCAGCGCGTCCATGCGCTCGTGCAGGACGCGCATGACGGTGATCGCGTCTCCTTCGCGTTTGAAGTAGCAAATGTGGCGACCGGCCTTGTTCGCCAATAACCTGTGCGCGCTTCGTCGATCGGGTGGCCCATCGAAGGATTTTCCGCCGCCATCGCCAGCGCCGAGTGGATGGCGCCGACATAGGCGTCGGCCTGTGCGGCGCTCCAATGATCGAACGTATAGAACCAGACGTCAGCCAGATCGCGATGCGCCGCTGGTGTGAACGCGACTGTCACGCAGATTTTCGCAAATGGCGCATATGCATTTCGGCCAGGAACGCATTCAATTCGAACTCCGTCGCGATGCCGCTCTCCTCGCCCTCGATCAGTGCGGCCCGCAGCGCCTCCAGCCTCCGCTCCTCATCCTCCAGCAGGCGCAGCCCCGCGCGGATGACTTCGCTGGTGGAGCCGTAGCGGCCCTCGCGCACCTTGCGTTCGGCATATTCGCGGAAATGATCGCCCAGGGCGACGGAGGTGGTCTTGCTCATGGGACGGCCTTACCAAATATTGGTAGCCGCTCCAAGGCCAAGCGTCACAGCCATTTGAGCTTCTTGAACCGCGCATAGAGAATAGCGCAGATCGCCGCGATCACGCCCAGCACGACCGGATAGCCGAACCGGCTCTTGAGTTCGGGCATATGCTCGAAATTCATGCCGTAAATGCCGGCGATCGCGGTCGGCACCGCCAGGATCGCGGCCCAGGCGGCGAGCTGGCGGGTGATGTCGCCGGTGCGCTGCTGTTCCAGCAGGTTGGACGATTCGAACACGCTGTTCAAAATTTCGCGCAGATCGTCGACCATCGTCTGCACCCGGCGCACATGGTCGCGCACGTCGGCGAAATAGGGCCGCGCTTCGACATCGACGCAGGGCAGGTCGATCTTGACGAACTTGGTCGCCACTTCCTGCATCGGCACCAGGATGCGCTGGAAGCGGATGAGTTGGCGGCGCAGGTTGAAGATGCGGTTGATCTCCGCGCGGCCGAGAAACTGGTCGAGCATCGTCTGCTCCATCGCCAGCACTTCCTCCTCGATGCCCTCGATGATCGGCAGATAGCCATCGACGATGAAGTCGAGGATGGCGTGCGCGACATAATCCACCCCTTGGGCGAGGCGCTGCGGCACAGCCTCCAGGTCCGCTCGCAGCATCAGATGCGCGCGCGCCGATCCGTGGCGCACGCTGATGAGATGGCTGTGGCCGATGAAGAGCGCGGTTTCGCCATAGCAGATCGCGCCATCCTCGACATGGGCGGTGCGGGCGACGACGAACAGCTGGTCGCCATAGATATCGACCTTGGGTAGCTGGTTGGCGTTGATCGCGTCCTCCACCGCCAGCGGGTGCAGGCCATAGGTGCGCTGGAGCGTCTGCATCTCCTCCAGGCTGGGGTCGGCGACGCCGATCCAGATGAATTCGGATTTGTCCTCCGGGCAATCGATCCGTTCGTCGATGGCGACCGGGCGGATGCGCTGGCCATGGCGATAGAGATAGGCGGCGATGACAGTCATGCATGTTTCCCTGCTGTTGCTGCCGCCTAGCAGAAGCGGACTGCTTCGTCAGCGTCCCGGCGCAGCCCTGGGTCGCTCCGCATGATTTATCCTCATAGGGCTGGCGCCTGACTTCGCGCTGACATAGTTGGGGCGCAGAGGGGGCATCGACGCAGGCGGAGGAGCGGAGGGGCTTTCCGTATGCAGGACCGGAGCCGTGCCCTTGACCATCCGCACCATCGATTTCGAAGCGTCGTGCCTGCCGCGCCACGGCCGCTCCTTCCCCATCGAGGTCGCCATCGCCGCTGGAGGCTCCGCGCGAAGCTGGCTCATCCGCCCGCACGAAAGCTGGGCGGACTGGGACTGGACCGAAGAGGCGCAGGCGCTGCACGGCCTGTCCCGAGCGCGGGTGACGGCCGAGGGTTTGCCGGCGGAAACGGTGATGGCGGAACTGGCCGCCGCGGCGGGTGACGCCCGCATCATCGCCGATAGCCCGATCGACCAATATTGGCTCGACTGCCTGGCGCGGGCGGCGGGCAGGACAGCGCCCTTCCGCATCGATCATGTCGCCACGCTGTTCGACGAGCGCGGGGCCGATTCGGCGCGGATCGCCGCGGCCGTCGCGCGCGCCGACAGGCTCGGTCTCGTTCGCCACCGCGCCGCTGCCGATGCGCTCTGGCTGGGCGCTGTGATCGACGGCCTCGCCGAACCGGCCATGCGCGAACTGGTCGCCGCCGAATAGCCGCCGGCAATGCGCAGCAATATTTTGTCACGGCCTGCCCATGCAGGAGACAAGGACACCGCCTAATGCCGACACTGGTCGCGCACGCCGCGCGGGCGCGACCGCTGGAGGATAGGAGGCCCATGCCGCAGAGCGCCACTACTGCGTCCCTCGTCCGCTCCGCCGGGCGCGCGCGATGACGCCGCCGCTGATCCTGGTCGCGGAGACGCAGCAGCATCTGCGTCGCGACGTGCGCGACTATCTGGAAAAAAGCGGGTTTCGCGCCGTGCCGGCCGCATCGGCGCATGACGTGTTCCACGCGCTGGCAAGCACGCCGGTCGGCGCACTGGTGCTCGACGCGGCGCTGCGCGGGCCGGACGGGCTCGATCTGTGCCGCGACGTCCGGGAAAAGAGCGACATCCCCATCATCCTGGTCGGCGCGGACAGTTCGGAGGTCGATCGCGTCGTGGGCCTGGAACTGGGCGCGGATGATTATATGGCGAAGCCCTATTCGGGGCGGGAACTCGCCGCCCGGCTGCGCGCGGTGTTGCGCCGGGCGCGGGGCGAGCGGGCGGCTGGCACGCGCCGGCATAATCAGGTGCTGTTCGACGGCTGGCTGGTCGATTTCGCGCGCCGCGAAGTCACCGCGCCGTCGGGTGCGCGCGTGGACCTGACCGGCGCGGAATTCGCGCTGCTCGGCGTTTTCCTCGATCATCCGCAGACCATCATCGCCCGCGCCCGGCTGATGGAGCTGGCCGGGGTGCGCGAAACGCCGTCGTCCGATCGGAGCATCGACGTGCTGGTCAGCCGCCTCCGCCGCAAGCTCAGCGAAGGACGGCCGGCGCCGATCGTCACTGTGCGGGGCGCGGGCTATATGTTCAGCGTCGCGCCCGAGCGCCGCTGAGCGGTCGCCCATTAGTCAGACACATAATTTAACAAAGCCGCTGCGACGCAGCAAAACCCCGTCCCTATCCTTTACATTCCGCCGATCCGCCCCCGATCGGCCAAGCGATATGAGAAGGATAGACTCCATGAACGAGCTAATCGGTCGCGTCTTCAGCTTCGAGACCAAGGTCTTTCCGAACGAAAGCGCGCTTTACAACCAGCTGGCGAGCCAGGGCCAGAGCCCCAAGGCGCTGATGATTTCCTGCGCCGACTCGCGCATCGTCCCCGAACATATCATGCAGGCGCAGCCCGGCGACCTGTTCGTCTGCCGCAACGCCGGCAATATCGTCCCGCCCCATGCGAGCCAGCTTGGCGGCGTCACCGCGACGGTCGAATATGCGGTCATGGTGCTGGGCGTGCGCGACATCATCGTGTGCGGTCACAGCGACTGCGGCGCAATGAAGGCGCTCGCCACCGATGCCGACTTGACCGCCATGCCCAATGTCGCCGCCTGGCTGCGTCACAGCCTCGCCGCGCAGAAGGTGTGCCGCGACAGCTATCCCGCCGATCTTAGCGACGCGGAAAAGCTGCGCAACATGGCGCTCGAAAATGTCGTGGTTCAGCTCGCCCATCTGCGCACCCATCCTTCGGTCGCGTCGGGCATCGCGCGCGGCGAGATCGCCCTGCACGGCTGGTATGTCGATATTCATGCGGGCCAGGTGCTCGGCCTTGACGGCGAGACCGGCCAGTTCGTTCCGCTGCGCGAAGGCCAGCCGCTTCCCGTCGCGCAGCCTCACGCGCGCCGGCTGGCGGCTGCCCCTGCCTACGCCCAGGCCGCGGAGTAAGCCATGCTCAAGACCCTTTCCGGCGGCACGATCGGCCGCGACCTGACTGCATCCATCGTCGTGTTTCTGGTGGCGATGCCGCTGTGCATGGGCATCGCCGTGGCCTCCGGCGTGCCGCCGGAAAAGGGCCTCATCACCGGCATAATTGGCGGTATCGTCGTCGGCCTGCTCGCGGGCTCCCCGCTTCAGGTCAGCGGCCCGGCCGCCGGCCTTGCCGTTATCGTCTTTGAAATCGTGCGCGAACAGGGCATGTCCGCTCTGGGGCCGATCCTGATCCTGGCCGGCGCGATCCAGGTTATCGCAGGCCTGGCGCGGGTAGGGGGCTGGTTCCGCGCCATCTCCCCTGCCGTCGTCCATGGCATGTTGGCGGGGATCGGCGTGCTGATCGTCGTCGGCCAGTTCCATGTGCTGTTCGATGACAAGCCCCTGTCGAGCGGCCTGCACAATCTGATCGCGATGCCTGGCCAGATTTTCGGCCTGACCAATCAGGACGCCGCTACCGCCTTCATGGTCGGCCTCATCACTATCGGCGGCATGTTGGGGTGGGAGAAGTTCCGTCCCGCCTCGATGAAGCTGATGCCGGGCGCTCTGGTCGGCGTGGTGCTGGCGACACTCACCGCTTTCCTGTTCGACCTGCCGGTCGCGCGCGTCGTAGTGCCCGAATCGATCATCGGCGCGATCACGCCGCCCGAGGCCGGGCTGCTCGCACAACTGATGAACCCCACGATCATCACTACCGCGATCGCGATCGCCTTCATCGCCAGCGCCGAGACGCTGCTGTCGGCCGCTGCGGTCGACCGGATGCATGACGGGGTGCGCACCAATTACAACAGGGAATTGAGCGCGCAGGGCGTTGGCAACCTGCTCTGCGGCTTTGCCGGCGCGCTGCCGATGACGGGCGTGATCGTCCGCTCCTCGGCCAACGTGCAGGCTGGGGCCAAGACCCGGCTGTCGACCATCCTTCACGGCATCTGGATTCTGGGCTTCGTCGCTCTGCTGCCCTGGCTGCTGCGCGAAATCCCGATGGCGGCGCTGGCCGGCGTGCTGGTCATCACCGGCGTCCGCCTGGTCAGCCTCGCGCATGTGAAGCATCTCTTTCACCTCTACGGGCCGCTGCCGGCGCTCGTATGGGCGGCGACCCTGATCTGCGTGGTGGCGACCGACCTTTTGACCGGCGTGCTGGTGGGCATCGGCCTGTCGCTACTGGAACTGCTGCCCCATGCCCGGACGTTGGGCCTCAAGGTCGAAGAAGAAAGCCGGGGCGAGGCGCATGAGGTCGCGCTGCGCGGCACGGCGACCTTCTTCAACCTGCCCAAGCTGTCCGCCAAGCTCGAATCGCTGCCCGCGGCCGGCCTCGTCATCCTGAATGTCGAGCGGCTGCGCCATATCGACCATACCTGCGCCGAGATGCTGCGCGAGTGGGTCGATCGTCGGCGCGGGGCAGGGGCGCCTGTCGAACTGTTCGGCGCGACCGGAAGGATGCGCCAGATCGTCGCCTGACCTCCCACCTCCCAGGCGTCGTTCGTGCCGCCGCGCCCGTCCCCCCGGCGCGGCGGCACTTTTGCGCTCGGCAGCGGTTGTTGCAACTTCGCAACAGCGGCAAGCGCCATTTCGCAGATGCGGCATTTTTTAATTTGAGTTTCTCTCCGATCAGCATATTCAGAGCGCGTCCGCCGCAAACTGAAAGCGCAACAGACTTTCGGGCCGGTGGAAGCAGGACGGAACATTCTTTCGTAAAGGGGAATGTTCATGAATTACAAAATCGCCTGTGCCGCTCTCGCGCTGATGTCGAGTGTCCCGGCTTTCGCGCAGGAAGAACCCGCCAGCCCCGTCACCGTGACCGGCAGCGTCGGCCTGACGACCGACTATCGCTTCCGCGGCGTGTCGCAGAGCGACCGTGGCATGGCTATTCAGGGCGGCATCACCGCCACGCATGAAAGCGGCTTCTATGTCGGCACCTGGGGCTCGAACCTCGGCGGCTGGGGTCGTTTTGGCGGCGCGAACATGGAACTCGACCTGATCGCCGGCTATTCGGCGTCGCTGGGCGAAGGCACGACGGTCGATGTCGGCCTGACCTGGTATATGTATCCGTCGGGCGCGGACGAAACCGATTTCGCCGAACCCTATATCAAGCTCTCGCACCAGTTCGGCCCGGTCAAGGGGTTGGTCGGCGTCGCCTACGCCCCCAAGCAGGAAGCGCTGGGCAAATGGTGCAGCGACGCGGCCTGCACCGTGTTCGATCCGGGCGACAAGGAAGACAATCTCTACCTGTGGGCCGACATCAGCGGTTCGATCCCGGACACCCCTGTTTCGCTGAAGGCGCATCTGGGCTGGTCGAACGGCAATAGCGGCCTTGGCCCGAACGGCACGTCGGTCGCGCCGACCGGCAAATATCTCGACTGGCTGGTGGGCGCGGACGTCGCCATCCCCGGCACGCCGCTGACCGCCAGCGTCGCCTATATCGACACCGACATTGCGCGGGTCGAGGAGGAATATCTGCGGCCGAACTTCATGGTCAACGACAGCAAGGACTTCGGCAAGTCCATCGCGCGTGGCACGGTCGTCTTCTCGCTGACCGCCGCCTTCTGATCGGCACGCCCGCCGGCCCCCTCATCAGGGCCGGCGGGCGATCGCCTGTTACAATATATTGCTGCCGGAACGATCGGCAGCCCTACGCCCTCGCGGACAGTTGACCCGGATCGGGGCCGCCCCTATCCCGATGCCATGACCGCGCCGTCGATCATCCTCGTCGAAGACGATCCGCCGCTCCGCACGCTCACCGCCCGCGCGCTTCAGGAACATGGCTACCTCGTCCGCCCGGCCTCGTCCGGCCCGGAAATGTGGGTGGCGTTCGATGCGGGGCCGGTCGATCTCGTCGTGCTGGACGTGATGCTGCCGGGCACCAACGGCATCGATCTCTGTCGCCAGATTCGCCGCAAGAGCGACGTTCCCATCATCTTCATCAGCGCCAAGGGCAGCGAGACCGACCGTATCGTCGGTTTGGAACTGGGTGCGGACGATTATCTGCCCAAGCCCTTCGGCACCCGCGAACTGATCGCGCGCATCCGCGCCATTCTCCGCCGCGTGGGCGTCGAGCGCGGCCCCGACGATCACCGCGAGAGCGAAGCGCATTTCGACGGCTGGTCGGTCAATTTCCGGCGTCGCGAGCTGCGTTCCCCGACCGGCGCGATCGTTGACCTGACGGGTGCCGAGTTCGACCTGCTCGGTTCCTTCCTCAGCCATCCGCAGCGGGTCATCGCTCGCGAACGGCTGATCGAACTCTCGCGCACCCGCATGGGCGACAGCAGCGACCGCAGCATCGACGTGCTGGTGAGCCGCCTGCGCCGCAAGCTGTCGAGCGCGGATCGGCCGGCGCCGATCACCACCGTCCGGGGCGTCGGCTATATGTTCAACGCAGAGGTCAGCCGCGCTTGAGGTGGCGCCTGCGGGGATCGATCGGACTGCTCGGCCGGCTGTTCGCGATCCTGTTGGCGACCGTGACGCTGGAGTTCGCCGTCGGTACGCTGATCTACGAGCGGGCAAGCCAGCTTTCGCTCCAGGACGACGAGGCGCGGCGGCTCGCCGAGCATCTGGTCATCGCGCGCAAGCTGCTGTCCGAAAATCCCAGCCGCGAACGGCCGGCGCTCAGCTTCCAGCTCACGACCGACCGCTACGATGTCCACTGGTCTCCCGCCGCGCCCCCGCCGCCGCCGCTTTCGCCCGGACTGGAGCGGATGCGCCGACAGATCATCGACTGGGAACCCAGCCTTGAGAAAGCGAGCCTCTGGCTCCGCCTGACCCCTGGCCGCCATTCGGAGATTAATGGCGGGCTGCGTCTGCCCGATGGCAGCTGGCTCTATTTCGGGATGCACCATTCGGGCGGCAAATGGGCCTTCACCATCGGCCGCATGGGGCTGGCGCTGATCCCGATGCTGGCGCTGCTGATCGCCGGCTGGCTGCTGATCCGCCGCACGCTCGCGCCGCTGCGCGATCTCACCCACGCCACCCACCGGATCGGGCGGGGGGTGGAGGTGATGGTGCCCGAAGCCGGCACCAGCGACGTGCGCAACCTCATCACCGCGTTCAACGCGATGCAGGCGCGCATCCATCGCCTGATCGACGAACGGACCGAAACGCTCGCGGCGGTCGGCCATGACCTGCGCACCCCGCTCGCGCGGATGCAGCTGCGGGTCGAGAGCGTCGCCGACCCTGACCTGCGCGAGGCGATGAGCGACGACCTCGACGAAATGGGCGAGATGCTCGAATCGCTGCTCGCCTATTTCGGCGGCGACAGGGAGCCCGAATCGCCGGTGCGCAGCGACGTCGCGGTCAGCATCGCGACGGTGGTCGACGCCTTTCAGGATCACGGCCATGACGTGACCTATGACGGCCCCGATCATCTGGAAATGACCGTGCGCGCCCTGTCGCTGCGCCGCGCGGTGCGCAACCTCATCGAAAATGCGCTGCACTATGGTCATCGCGCGCGCGTGTCGCTGGAGCGCAAGGACGGGGAGATATTGATCCGCATCGACGATGACGGGCCGGGCATTCCGCGCGACCGGCTGGAGGAAGTGCTGCGCCCCTTCGCCCGGCTGGACGAAGCGCGCCAGCGCAATACCCGAGGCCTCGGCCTTGGCCTCGCCATCGTGCAGAAGGCGGTCGCGGCGGAGGGCGGCACCTTCCTGCTCGCCAACCGGCCCGAAGGCGGGCTGCGCGCCGAAATCTGCCTTGCCGCGCCGCGCTCAACCGGGCGCGGCTAAAAGAGAAACTGTCCGTCCCCAAGCAAAACTCGTTTATCGCCCCCCGCGCGGCCAAGCTATGCCGGCATGTGTCGAAGTGCATGAGGCGGATATGATGGCGGACGGACCGGACGGGGATCGCATCGTCGAGGGCTATTGGGATCTGGACCAGCTGGTGGCCGATCTGGGCGCGGCGCGCAGCCGCTGGCGGCAGGCGCAGCGCCATCACGCCGAATATGGCGCGGAGGGCTTCCCCTCGCGCGCGAACCTCACGAAGATCATGCAGGCGCTCTGCGGCGCGCTTTTCCCGCTGCGGCTTGGTCCCAGCTTCGTGCGTCTCCATAATGAGGACGCCTTCGTCGCCGAAACGCTCCAGACCGTGCTCAGCCGCCTTTACGGGCAGATCAGGCTGGAGCTGATCTATGCGTTGAAGAACGAGCCGGCCACCGTGCTGGACCGGGAGGCGGCGCGCATCATCGGCGGCTTCGCCCAGAGCCTGCCTGCTTTGCGCGAATTGCTCGACACCGATGTCGATGCCGCTTTCCTGGGCGATCCCGCCGCGCGCAGCGTAGACGAGGTGCTGATCTGCTACCCCTCGATGCTGGCGATCATCCACCATCGCCTGGCGCATCGGCTCTACCAGCTGGGCGCGCCTTTGGTCGCGCGGATCATGTCGGAAATCGCGCACAGCGCCACCGGCATCGACATCCACCCCGGCGCGCGGATCGGTCACAGCTTCTTCATCGACCATGGCACCGGCGTCGTGATCGGCGAGACCGCGATCGTCGGCGACCGGGTGCGCCTCTACCAGGGCGTGACTCTCGGCGCGCGCAGCTTCCCCGCCGACGAGAAGGGCGGCCTTGAAAAGGCGATCCCGCGCCACCCGATCATCGAAGATGATGTTGTCATCTACGCCGGCGCGACGATCCTCGGCCGCATCATCGTCGGCAGCCGGTCGGTCATCGGCGGCAATGTCTGGCTGACCGACAGCGTCCCCGCCGACAGCAATGTGCGCCAGGCCAAGGCCCAATATGAGGTCACCAGCCGCGTCGAAGTCTCCGCCCCCCATCGCGTCCATGCGCTGCTGGAGAGCACGGACGGAGTGGGGGAGAATATTTGACGGGGCGGGCAAACCTGCTCATAATGACGGCAATCCAGAGCAGATGGGACGGGCGAGGTGCCCGGCCCCTTGTTATGCACTGGAGAAATAATGGCAGACAAAGTTAAAGCTGTTCGCATCATGTGCGACTTCTGCGCCGATGGGGTGTGGAATGCACCGTCGGTTCCGAATAGCAGCATGGATGGCTTTCGGGTCAGCGATCCTCTGTGGCAGCGCATTCAGGACTGGCAACGCTGGCATGACACCCAGAACCCCCTGAAGTCCCCTGACCCTGCATTCGATCTGCGGGGCTTCGTCGCCGAGGGCTATGCCATTGCACGCGCCGTGAAAGCCGAACTGCCCGACTGGGTGGTCATCTACAGTGACGAGGCATTGCTGACGCAGTCCATCGAGACCGGCGATCAGTCGATTGAGTGGTTAATAGAAATTACTTGATGCCATGCTGATCGGCACTGTCCAAGCGCAACAGCCGGCGTGCCGGATCGAACATTGTCTGAGCGAATGAAGCGCCAAAGCGCCGATAGTGGAGCGCGTGGTGCGAAATTGTGGATGCCCGACAAGGATTCGAACCTTGATTGACGGAGTCAGAGTCCGCTCTCTTACCATTAGAGGATCGGGCATCATCGGCGGCCATATGGTCGCTAGAGGGGCGCAGATAGGCGGGGGCAGGCGGGTGGTCAAGGGGTTTTTGCGCCGTAAACAATGCCCCGCGCGCCGGGCAAAAAGAAACCCGCCGGGGCGCTGGGCGCTTCCGGCGGGCCTTATCGCCGCCCTGTCGAGGCGCGGCGGGCATGGGAGCCATAGCTTATATAGGCGATGGCTCCCGCCGTTTCAAATCAGGGCTCAGCCCTCGTCGCTCTTGAGCAGGTAGTCGCCCGCGTCCGCGTCGGTGCCGTGGGTCTCGCCCGCGGCGATGCCCAGCGGATCGTCGCCGATCGCGGCTTCCGGTCCCTGCGCCAGTTCGGCGGCATGTTCCTCGGCCGCCGTGCGCGGAGCGATGCGGTGCGCGTCGTTGGTCGCCCGCAGCGCGGCCCGCAGCGCCGCATCGCGCGACGAAGCCGCGACGCGCAGCCGGTTCATGCCAGCGCCGGTGCCCGCCGGGATCAGGCGGCCGACGATGACGTTTTCCTTGAGGCCGACCAGCGTGTCCTTCTTGCCCTGGACCGCCGCCTCGGTGAGGACGCGGGTGGTCTCCTGGAAGGACGCCGCCGAGATGAAGGAGCGGGTCTGGAGCGACGCCTTGGTGATGCCGAGCAGCACCGGCTTGCCCTCGGCCGGCTGGAAGCCGGGCTGGAGCTTGCTGTTGATCTCGTCCATCTCCTCACGATCGACCTGCTCGCCCACCAGCAAAGTGGTGTCGCCGGACACGGTGATCTCGACCTTCTGCAGCATCTGACGAACGATCGTCTCGATATGCTTGTCGTTGATCTTCACGCCCTGCAAGCGATAGACTTCCTGGATTTCCGCGACCAGATATTCGGCCAGCGGCTCGATACCCAGAACTTCCAGAATGTCATGCGGATCGGGCGAACCGCCGATCAGATTGTCGCCGCGCTTGACATAGTCGCCTTCCTGAACGTCGATCACCTTGCTCTTGGGGATCAGATATTCGACCGGCTCGCCGCCATCCTCGGGGACGATGGCGATCTTGCGCTTCGCCTTATAGTCCTTGAGGAACTGCACCCGGCCCGAGACCTTCGCGATGATCGCATTGTCCTTGGGCTTGCGCGCCTCGAACAGCTCGGCGACGCGCGGCAGACCGCCGGTGATGTCGCGGGTCTTGGCCGCTTCACGGCTGACACGCGCCAGCACGTCGCCAGCCTGCACCTGAGCGCCGTCGTCCACCGACAGGGTCGCGCCCACCGCCAGCATGTAGCGTGCGGCCTCGCCGGACTGGTCGTCCAGCAGGGTCAGGCGCGGACGCAGATCCTCCTTGGTGCGGGCCGAGCCACGGAATTCCGTGACCACGCGCTGGGCGATGCCGGTCGCTTCGTCGGTCTGCTCGGTCAGCGTCTTGCCGTCGATCAGATCCTGATATTTCACGACGCCCGGCTTTTCGGTGATGACCGGCATGGTGAACGGATCCCATTCGGCGATCCGGTCGCCCTGCGCCACCTTGTCGCCATCGGCGAACAGGATGGTCGCGCCATAGGGCAGGCGGTGCGTAGCCCGCTCGCGACCTTCATTGTCGATGATCGCGATCTCGCCGTTACGGGCGAGGCTCAGGCGACGGCCCTGCTTGTCGGTGATGGTCGGCATGTCGCGCAGTTCGATCGTGCCATCCGCCACGGATTCGAGGTTCGACGTTTCGTTGAAGTTCGCCGCGCCGCCGATGTGGAAGGTCCGCATGGTGAGCTGCGTGCCCGGCTCGCCGATGGACTGCGCCGCGATGACGCCGACCGCTTCGCCGATGTTGACCGGGGTGCCGCGAGCGAGGTCACGCCCGTAGCACTTGGCGCACACGCCCATCTTGCTCTCGCAGATGAGGGGCGAGCGGATCTTCACCGCCTGCGTGCCGATCGCCTCGATCTGCGCGATCATGGCTTCGTCCAGCAGGGTGCCGATCGGGATCATCACGCTGCCGTCCTTGCTGTCGACGATGTCCTGCGCCGTGGTGCGGCCCAGAATGCGTTCGCCGAGCGAGGCGATGGTCGAACCGCCCTGCACGATCGCCTTCATCTCCAGCGCCTTGTCGGTGCCGCAATCCTCCTCGACCACCGTGCAGTCCTGCGACACGTCGACCAGACGGCGGGTCAGGTAACCCGAGTTCGCCGTCTTGAGCGCGGTGTCGGCCAG
>NZ_JAVHPD010000027.1:0-88117 GCF_036170395.1 Sphingobium sp. | reverse complement strand
CGCTCGGACTGCGACAGTGGGCACATGAGTTCTGATCAATGCGCGTTGGTATAAGGCGCTTGCGCAACTAGTAGGAAAACTGGCGGGGCGGGGCCGGCGACGGCGGGCGGCTTATCCAGAAATCAGAGAATTTATGGAGGATTTTCAGAAGCTGCCATACGGCAATGCAAAGCGGGGGAATGAGCAGCTAACCGACATGCTGAAATTTGTGACTGCTGGGCGCATAGACTGGCCGATTGCGCCTTTCTTAGCTTGGCTGTGCTACTATCATCGAGATGAGGCAATCGCATTTTATGCATCGGTTGGCCTTACAGCCAAGTTCAATGTCCGCTTTCGCCAGTATGTTGGTCGCCCCGGCGATCGCGCAAAGATGGCGCGAGGTGTTTTGCGGCCGACCGTGATACCAGAGTTCATTCCGTCAGGTCCTCCAAACAAGGTCTCAGCCTCTCGTGGGAATGATCAGTTGCCTAACAACCTGACCATGGAAGTTGGACCTTTTGCACAAGGCGAGACCGACCTGATGGGCGAATCCATATCCAAAGAAATAGAAACAAAACGCCTAGATTTAAAAAATAAAGCACAGGTGGTAAATGACAATTCTCCCCGTGAAAACAACCATAATAATAAATTGATTGATCTTCCCACATGGTTTGTGGCTTTTATTTGGCTTTTTGCGCCAACCATCTTTGGCTATTTGTGGATGGGATTTTATGGATCATTTCTACTAATTTTATTTTTCATCGGGATGAGGTTCAACATATTTATACACGAGAACTATCATTTAATATGGAATATGTTTATATTTATTTCCTGCGTTATAATTTTTCGCGCTCTCTCGGAGTTTGGCATCATGCCGAAAATATCCATCTTAAGGATGGTCCGCACGCTCCTTGGAAGCATTATTCCATAGCAGATATGACGCAAATTTTCCCGAAATGTGCATGGTAGGCTGGACAGCAAGATGTGGTCCGTTAGACCGATGGCAAGATGTGGTCCGTTAGACCGATGGCAATATGTGCATGGTAGTACCATGCATCTTGGCAAGGGAGGCCCGCTGCGCGCCTCCCGTTGCATCCCTCCCGGCCTTTGGCGCTTCCCGCTCCCTGTCCAAGCGGTGCCGAGGCAGCCTTATGGACAGGGCCGGATCAGTGCCACTGGGTAGACTTCGCTTCTCCCCCAACCCCATCGACAAACCCTGCGCGGATTTGATGCGTGGCAGGCGCTTGGAGATTTGCCTCTCCACCCTGCACCCGAACCATGCAGCAGGCGCGCGTTATTCGCGACCGAGCGTCACAGCCCGCCGAAACCATCATACTCCGTCAGTCCGCGCCCGACATTACCCATGTGATGGGCGCTGTCGATCTGCGGAATGCGGTAGGCGTTGGCCACGCCATATTCGCTATGCCTGCTGGGCAGATGCTCGACATGAATCATGCCGTTCGCGGCCAGAAGCGATGCGCCGGTCTTGATGCGGTCGCGCGCTATGCCGGTCATCTCGGTAATCTGGTCATAGGTCACCTTTGCCAGGTTTACTTCGTTGTCACGGCGGGCGATAAACAGATACCACAGCTTGAGCGCATCCAGTTCGCTGCGCTTCCGCAGATGCAGCTCTTCGAAGAAGCTGATCCTGCCATCGCGGTATAGCTGACGCGCGGGAAATTTCGCCCACCCAAATGAAGGATTGAAATTGCAGACCTGAAATGTGCTGCGTCCGGCAACCTCGCGTTCGATCAGACCCATTTTCTCCAATGCGCACAGGCCATCCGAAATTTTCGTGCGGCTCAACGATGTGGCGAGTTGCAACCGATCATATGTGATGTGTGAAATACCGGATTCGCGGTCCATGCTGTGCAGGATCGGCGCGAATGCCATCAACGCGGCGACATAGTCGGCCCCGTTTTCTTTTCCCCAGCGCAATTGAGTCAGTTTCCCCTGATCAACCCACTGACTGGGCATCATCACCCACGGAAGCAACTTCGCCATCAATCGCCCTTCCGCTTCGCGATCGAATGCACCGCGTGGATCGCGAATGCCGCCAGACCGATCGCCGCGAGTGAGACCAGTGCGAAAACATATTCAATCGGGAAATTCGCAGCCCGCTCAATCAACTCAATAACCTCGCTCATTTGGAACTCCTTCAACTCGAGTGTTCCAAAATTTTTGCCGAAGCCATCCTTATACATCTAGATACAGTTTCTGGAAATAGTCGCCTAAAAATCAAAAATATATGATGTTTTACAAATAGTTATGGCCAAAAAATACCGTCCACAAAACCTTCCATTTCAGTCCATAAGTGAGCATCTACGAACTGAAATGGACGAATCTGGCACTTCAGAGCGGCAAGCCCTGCCCGACATCACTAGACGCGCGAAAACGGAATGACCTTCCGCTCATCGAGAAATGTTTCCATTCCTTCTTCGTCCACGACCTTCAGGAACGCCTCGTGGCTGGTCTGTATCCGAGATATATCGCCGCCGCGCGCGCAGCAATAGCGAGAGCCACCAAAGCTATCCCCCAAGCGAAGCGTTCGAAGGAAATAATCTGCTGCGATCCACCCGAGCAGGAGATTGCCATGACCACCATTCTCGAACGCCTTACCGATCGCCGCGTCATCGACGTGTATGTGAGCGGACAACATGTCACCATAATCGAAGCACTGGACTGGTATGCCGACATTGATCTTACGCCCGATGAGGTCGACCAACTTGCCGACGAGCTGCGCGCCATCGCCCAGCAGGCGCGAACCGTCCCGCCGCTCGAAACAAGATCGGAGATAGCCCTATCCCCCCAAGGTAGCGGCCAAGCTGAATTATCCGATGCTCATTCCGCTGTTCCAAGCGGCATCATTGAGGACCGGAGAACCGTCATGAGCAAATACACCGCCGAGGAAGTAGGCCGCATCTACAAGATCAAAAAGGAACCCGATCCGTGGGGTTGGATTGGATTGGCGCTGCTGGTCCTGTTCCTGATCGGTAGCTGCCATCACGGCTAGCCAGCGCAAGAGGCGCGGCCATGGGCGGGAGGAAACTCCCGCCCTTTTCTTTTCCTTCCGATGAAAGCAACAACGATGATCGACCCTTCCCGCGAGGACTTGCGCCATGGCGTAGCGCGCTGGGCGAACGATGCCGAGATTGAACGCGGCGGGCTGTTCGACAAGGATGGCCTGTTGGTCGGTTACAAGGGCAACCGTCAGCTTGCGCTCAAATCCGATAGCCCTGGCATCGTCATTGCCGGTTCCGGCGCGGGGAAAGGTCGAGACTGGCTCATCGAGACCATTATTCGCGGGGGCAATCATCCTCTGCTGGTTTGCGATCCCAAGGGCGAACTGGCCGCCGTCACCATCGCCAGCTTCATCCGCTGGAAGGCGTTCGTCTATCTTTGGAACCCGACACATCTGCATGGCATGGTCAGCCACGCCACCAACCCCCTCGACGTGCTGACGCTTTCTAGCCCCGATTTCCACGGCGATTGCGCCGATCTCGCCAACTGCATGATCCCGCTTGTCGGCACTGGCGGCAACAATGGACATCATTTCGAGAAGAAGGCGCGCGAATGGATTACCGCGTTGCTGAAATCGCTCGTCGAGCAGAATGACCATGTTACGCTGCCGATGCTCTGGCGCATGGTTCAGGCGATCCGTTCAGATGCAAAGGTGTGGGCCGAGCAGCTCGACGCAATGGAGAAGTCACGCTTTGCCGATGTGGCCGCCGCCGGTGTCGATATCTGGACCGCGCAACGCCATTCCACATCCCACGAGTTCGGGCTGATATACTCGACCATCAAAGCGCACTTGTCGTTCCTGAACGATCCGACGCTTTGCGCGTCGTTGGAAAATCCCGACTTCTCATTACGCGATCTCACATCGGAACAACTCACCAGTCTGTTCCTGATGGTGCCGCGCCGGAACATTCCGCAATGGGCACCCGTGCTGCGGCTGATGTTCACCGTCGCCATGCTCTACAAGGCGCGCGCGCCGCAGGCCCGCCGCCTCACGATGCTGATCGACGAGGCCGGGCAATTGGGTCGCTTCGAGGAATTGCTAAGCGCCTTCACCATAGGGCGCGGAGAAGGTGTGCGTACAATCGCGGTGTTTCAGGACATCGACCAGATCGCCCGCAATTTCGGACGCGAGGCTATCACGGGATTCATCGGTTCGGCGCAATGGCGCTGCTTTTTCGGCGTTCGCGATTATCCGACCGCGCAGCTTATCTCGCACATGCTGGGTAATGAGACGCTGGAATATGACGACAAGCTCCAGCAGCAGAACGCGGTGCGGATGCAGTGCGACGCGAAGCGCCGCTTCTTTCAGGGCGACGACCCACGGCAGGCGGCCTATGATTACAGGCATTATCGCGAGGCGGCGATATCACGCACCAAGATGCAACGGGCGCTTATGACCGCCGACGAGATACTCGGTATGTCCGACGACCAGATGATCAGCTTCATTTCCGGCCTCGACGTGCCGCCGATCCTCGCCAACAAATATCCATACTACACGACCAAGAGCCTCAACGGCCTGTGGCTGCCCAATCCCTATCACCCACCGCTCGACCGCGTGAAACTGCCGGGCATGTTCGGCGGGTCATGGCATCGCGTGATAACGGCTGACGTGCCGCCGGAACTGGCGCATTTCCCGCAATACTGCGATGCGCGCATAAGCTATGTCGATGCATAGGCGGCTTTCTCAATCAGATCTGGCAACTCGGACAATCGGCCAACAATCTTGCCGGATTGCTCCGGTAAAGCTTCCTTCAAAATATGTGCAAACCGGCGATCACCTCGCCATAGATCGCAATACGGCAGATAAAATGAGTGCATGATGTCGCCGCCCGCGCTGCGCTCTGGCTTATATCCGTCCCCGCGAAGACCGAGATTGGATTGCATGAAGATTGGAACGTATCTCGTGAAATTTCTCCAGCACGGCACTTGTTCAGCCAAATCTCGCCGAGACGCAAAAAGATCAATCAACGGATCATCCAATCGAAATTCCGATGCCTCAGTTTGCGCTAGGCGCAGCATCTGCCCGCCAAAATCAGGAGCCATCTGCTCCAAAGCGGTCCTCATGAAATCAGATGAGAGCACGGACGTGTCTATTCGGCTGAGCTTTTCGCGACCTTCGAGCATACTGGCTTGCAGCTTTCTCCCCATGTCAGAAATCCATGAAGGAAAATCCTTTTCACCTTCATATCCGACAAAATATGTCCGAATAAACGTCGTAGGCTTAGCCATGGCCGAGAACAGTCTCGTTGCGCCTTCGGCTGGAGAAATTTTATCCTCCAACACCGCAACAAGAGAACGCTGCACGTCCGATACTCTCAAGCCATATTTATCGGCCAGTTCAGGTGCGGACGCATTGACCATTGTGCTCACGTTTAATCGACGAACATTGGCTTCAATCGTTCGCCGCTGCTTTCGATTTACCGGCGTTATCTCCGCAAGTGCTTCATCCAGTGTTCGCTGAAATCCGCCTTTGAGATCATCTAACGCATCTTCAACGTTAGGAAACCAATAAGCATTTTCGCTAAAGGCCGATTTGAGATATGGCTCATCCAGTAAACCATTCGCTGCGGCGGCAATAGCTAGTTCCCATGCAATCAATCGCCCCGGCCAAATGAATGCATTTTTGCCACAAAGCTTTTCGACCGCTTCAGCTTTATGGATTGTGGTCTCTGCATGAGTTTCATCATACTGAAGTAACTCGCCCAAAAGCGGCATGGAATAGCCAAATCTGGCAAATCCCTGCTCCTTGAGCGTCAAAAGCTTATTGAAAAGCACCTCAGTTTGAGGATCGCCCTTTCCCCGCAAAACGTCGCCGAAACGGGAATAGTCCGATGTGTCGAGATATACCGTAAGCATCCAGCACCATTACCATTGAACGTTCATATAATGCAGCGCGCATGAAATGTCTCGACTTTTTGTTCCATTTATGTTCTAATCGCGCCACATAGCCGCAATAGCACCTTGATGCAGCCCGCCACCGAGCGGGCTTTTTCGTGCCTATCCCCCCTGAGCGGGCAGGATAAGCGGCTAATCTTCCAAACAGATCAACATTTTATGCCGTGCGGGCTTGGCTCCGCGCGGGTGAGGTTCCGCGTCATGCTGCTATCCTATGAGGATTTTCGACCTTGGTTCGAAGCGCGTGGCATCGCGGAAGCCGATGGCCGCGCCCAGCTTGAGGCATTCGAGCAGGCGATTGATCCATTCGTCATCAACGGCCTTGAAGGGAACGTCCTGGGGATCGATGTCGATCTCGATTCCGATACGGACCTGATTGCTTTAGAATGGGGCCAAATCGCGCAACTGGATTTCAACGCTGCCGCCACCGACGAGATGGCAGGAAAGAAGGAGACATGAGCAACGCAACCAGCGGGCAGAAGGCGGTGATATACTGCCGTGTGTCCGACCCCAAACAAAAGACCGATGGCCATGGCCTTGAAAGTCAGGAAACCATCTGCCGCGAATATGCAGGCCGCAACGGCTACGATGTGATCCGCGTCTTTCAGGACGATTTCACCGGCGCGCACTCGACCCGACCGGCGATGAAGGAAATGCTCGCCTTCCTGCGCCGCCAGAAGCAGACCTATTATGTGATCATCGACGACCTGTCGCGCCTTGCGCGCGATGTGGTCGCCCACCAGCAACTGCGCGAAGCGGTGAAGCGCGCGGGGGCGATCATGGTTTCCCCGTCGCACCAGTTCCGCGAGGACAGCGATGGCCGTTTCGTCGAGAATGTCCTTGCAAGCTCCTACCAGCATCAGCGCGAGAAGAATGCCGAGCAGACGCTCAACCGGATGCGCGCGCGGTGCCTCGATGGCTATTGGGTGTTCCAGCCGCCTGTTGGCTATCAGTTCGCCGAGATCGTCGATGGCCGGGGCAAGAACAAGATACTCGTGCCGAAGGAGCCATTGGCTTCCATCGTCCGCGAGGCGTTGCAGGGCTATGCCACCGGGCGCTTCCAGACGCAGGCCGAGGTCCAGCGTTTCCTCGAAGACCAGCCGGAATTTCCCCGCGACTACAAGGGCCGTGTTCATGGCCAGCGCGTCTATGAGATGCTCAACCAAGTTCTCTATGCAGGCCATATCGAAGTGCAGAAATGGAACGTCTCGCTGCGTCCCGCTCAGCACCAAGGGCTGATCAGTTTCGAGACCTTCCAGAAAATTCGAGAGCGCCTCACCAGCAACGCCAAGGTTCCGGCGCGCAAGAATGTCGGCGAGGATTTTGCGCTACGCGGCTTCGTCATTTGCGGATGCTGCGATACCCGCCTGACCAGCTATTGGGCGAAGGGCCGCGCCAAACGCTACGCCTATTATCACTGCCCGAACAAGGAATGCTCCGACTACGGCAAGGCCGTTTCCCGCGAGAAGATCGAAGGACAGTTCGAAACCATCCTCAAGGATATGCGCCCATCGCATGACATGTTCGTGCTGGCCTATGGCGTGTTCAGCAAGCTCTGGCAGACTCGCGCCGAGGGCATCAAGAACCGCAAGAAGGAATGGGAATCCCAAGTTCGCCAGATCGAGGGCAATGTCGCCCAGCTTATCGACCGCGCCATGGACGCGGAAAGCCCGACGCTGATCAAAGCCTATGAGAACCGCATTCAGGGGCTTGAGGCGCGAAAGGCCGAATTGAAGGAACGCATCGCTCGAACAGGCCGAACGCCCAAGGATTTCGAGCAATCATTTAGAACCGCCATGACCTTCCTCGCAAACCCGCATAAAATATGGGTTTCCGGCGATTTCAGCCACAAAAGACTCGTGCTGAAACTGGCTTTTGCCGAGCGGCTGCAATATCTGCGCGAAAGCGGTTTTAGAACCGCCCTAACATCTTCTCCCTTCACGCTTTTATCCGACTTGTCGGGGGGAAGGGAGGAGATGGTGCGCCCAACAGGATTCGAACCTGTGGCCTTCGGATTAGGAATCCGACGCTCTATCCTGCTGAGCTATGGGCGCACTCCGGCAAGCGCTCTATTGCGGGGCGGGCGCGGGGTCAATTCTTCGCGTGCGGGGGGACGACCGGGAAGGGCAGCGGGGCGACTTCGACGCCCTCGCTGATAAGCGCCTTGGCTTCGGCCGGGGCGACTTCGCCATGGATGCTGGCGCGGTCCTGTTCGCCATAGTGCATGGCGCGGGCCTGGGCGGCGAAATCGCGGCCGACCCAGGTGGAGCCTTCGAGCGCTTTCTGCTGCGCCTGCGCCAATGCTTCGACCAGGGCGCGCATCTTCGCGGGGTCAGGAGTCGTCGCCACTGGCGTGCTCGCGGCGGGCGCGGGTTCGGGGCGGCTGTTGCCCTTGGCAACGACGGCGGGGGCCATGACCGCTTTCCCGACCTGCGCGTCGCCGCAATAGGGGCAGGTGACGAGGCCGCGCGCCTGCTGATCCTCATAGTCGGCGGAGGAGCCGAACCACGCTTCGAACACATGGCCGTGGGCGGCGCATTTGAGGTCGAAGACGATCATGCCAGCGTCACCTGTTGCGGGATCGGGCGGCGGTTGGCGATGGCGGGGACGCGGCCGCGCACGTCGCCGACGCGGGCAAGGTCGAGATCGGCGAAGCCGAGGCCCGCCTCCTCCCCCATGTCGAGCAGCAATTCGCCCCAGGGATCGACCACCAGGCTGTGGCCGTAAGTGGTGCGTCCGTCTTCATGCGTGCCGACCTGCGCGGTCGCGATGACGAAGCAGCCCGCCTCGATCGCGCGGGCGCGCAGCAGGACGTGCCAGTGCGCCTGCCCCGTCGGCACGGTGAAGGCGGCGGGCGCGAGCAATATGGTCGCGCCTTCATTGGTGAGCGCGCGGTAGAGATCGGGGAACCGCATGTCGTAGCAGATGGAAAAGCCCATCCGGCCCCAGGGCGTGTCGGCCGCCACGACCTGCTCGCCAGGGCCATAGACCGAGGATTCGCGCCAGCTTTCCCCCGTAGCGAGATCGACGTCGAACAGGTGGATCTTGTCGTAGCGGGCGCGGATCGCGCCGGTGTCGTCGATCAGGAAGCTGCGGTTCGCCCAGCGGCCGTCCGTGCGCTCGTCCTTCAGGGGGAGCGAGCCGATATGGACCCACAGCCCTTCGCGCGCCGCCGCCTCGCGCACCTGGCGCAGCACGATATCGTCGGCCTCCGACCGCAATGTCGCGGCGGCGCGCTTGCGGTCTCGGTCGAGGCAGCCGGCCATTTCGGGGGTGAAGAGCATGTCCGCGCCCGCCGCCTTCGCCGCGCGCACCTTGTCCAGAATCGCGGCGGCGTTGGCGGCGGGGTCGATCCCGCTCGTCATCTGGAACAGGGCGGCGCGAAAGCTGGTCACAGGCCGAGCATCGCGTCCAGCTTGCCGTCGCGGTTCAGGGCCGCCAGCGCGTCGCTGCCGCCGACATGGGCGTCGTCGATGAAGATTTGCGGCACGGTCGAGCCGCCATTGGCGCGGCCCAGCATCTCCTCGCGCTTGGGGCCGCCCATGGTGATGTCATATTCCTCGAAGGCGACGCCCTTCTGCTCCAGCAGCGCCTTTGCCCGCGCGCAATAGCCGCACCAGGCTTTCGTATAGATTTCGACCTTCGCCATCATGAACTCCTTTGTCCGCAAATCGGGAGAACGCGCGGCTTTGTCAATCGGGCGCATCGGGCAGGACGCGCGCCCAGCAGAGCAGCCGCACCTCGCCCGCGCCGCCGGCCTTGAGCGCGCGGGCACAGGCCGCTGCGGTCGCGCCGCTGGTGTGGATGTCGTCGATCAGCAGGATGCGGCGGCCGGCGAAAGGATGGTCCTGCGCAAGGGCGAAGGCGCCCCGGACCATCTTTGCGCGCTGTTTCGGGTTCATGCCGCGCAGGGGCGCGGTGCGCTTGACCCGCTTGAGCGCCAGCTTTTCGACCTGCCAGCCCGTCAGCCCGCCGAGATGATCGGCGATCATCGCCGACTGGTTGAAGCCGCGCTGCCAGAGCCGCCAGCGGTGCAGCGGAACGGGGACGATCAGCGCTTCCCCCGCCCCCACATGCCGGACCATCTGCCGCGCGATGAGGCGCGCCATGCCGATGCGCCGGCCATATTTGAGCCGCAGCGCGACCGTGCGCGCGACATCGCCATAGGCCAGCACCGCGCGGGCGCTGTCCCACGGCGGCGGAACGGTGAGGCAGGCGGCGCATTCCGCCCCCTCCCCCATATCATGGGCGAAGGGGACGCCGCAGCGGGCGCAACACGGCTCCCCGAGAAAGTCCATCCCGCTCCAGCAGGCGAGGCAGAAGGCGAAATCCTCCCCCACGATGACGCCGCAGCCCGGGCAGCGCGGCGGCAGCGCATAATCGAGCGCGGGGCGGATGGCGGTCTTGAGGAGCGCGGCAAGAGGCATCATCTGCCTTGTCCCCGCTTGCCGCCCGCTGCACAAGGCCCGCCATGGACACCCGCCCCGACATTTTCGACCGCGCCCGCCGCGCGACGCAGCGCGACCGGATGCTGCCCGGTTTTGCCGATCACGACTTTCTCTATCGGGCGATGCTGGACGAGTTGCTCGACCGACTGCGCGACGTGCAGCGGGACTTGCCCGAGGCGCTGGTAATCGGTTGCCCCGATGGCAGCGCCAGGGCGGCGCTGGAGGCGATGGGCAAGCGGGTCGCGTGCGTCGATCCGGCTTTTCTGGCGGCGAAAGCGGCGGGCGGTGTGCAGGCGGACGAGGACGCGCTGCCCTTCGCCGACGCAAGTTTCGATCTTGTGCTTGCCTGCGGCACGCTCGACAGCGTCAACGATTTGCCCGGCGCGCTGATCCTGATGCGGCGGATATTGCGGCCGGACGGGCTGTTGCTGGCGGCGTTCAGCGGCGCGGGGAGCCTGCCCCGGCTCAAGGCCGCGCTGCTGGCGGCGGAGGGCGATCGGCCGGGCCAGCATGTCCATCCGCAGGTCGATGTGCGGTCGGCGGGTGACCTCTTAAGCCGCGCCGGCTTTGCGATGCCCGTGGCGGATGGCGAGACGCTGACGATCCGCTATGGCGACATCGTGCGGCTGATGCGTGACCTGCGCGGCATGGGTGCGGGCAATGCGCTGGCGAACCGGCCGCCGGCGCTGACGCGGGAGGTGCTGATGCGGGCAGCAGGGCATTTCGCCGAGGCTGCCGACGCGGATGGGCGCACGGGCGAGCAGATGGCGATCGTCTATCTCTCCGGCTGGAAACCCGATCCGAGCCAGGCGAAACCGGCGCGGCGCGGGAGCGCGACGGTGTCACTGGCGGCGGCGCTCAAGGGGAAGGATTAGGGCATCGAGCGTCAAATCCGAACCACTACCGTTCGGTTCGAGTAGCTTTCGAGCGAAGTCGAGAAAGCATATCGAGAACGCTTGACACAACCTTCTCGACGTACGGTTCTCGACTTCGCTCGAACCTGCTCGAAGCGAACGGGTCAGTTTAAAGGCGCGATAATCTAGCGCGAAAGCTGGCGGGGGGCGATCTCGCCGACGACCGCCTCCTCCACCACCTCGCGCGCCGTCCACTCCTCGTTATTCCGGCGATACTCCACATGGCTCGCCCGGCGGAAGGCGGCGCCGTCCCAGACGATGACTTGCAGTTCCATCTCGTTGTTGCGGCGGACGTGGAGCCAGTTGAAGCTTTGCGGCTCGGCGTTGCGCAGGCGGGTGGAGGTGGCGGTGCCGGCCTGGATCACCAGCGCGCCGCCGCTATGGGCGACCATCTTCTGCGCCGCCTCGGCATAGGTGCGGTGGAAATGGCCGGCGAGCGCGAGGTGGACCCCGGCTTCGCAGGCGGCCTTGACCGCATCGTCATGCTGGCCGACCGCCTCGGTCAGTTCGTTGCCCTTGCCGATCGGCATGGCGAACAGGGGGTGGTGGGTGACGAGGATGCGGGTCTTTTCCGCCGGGACGGCGGCGAAGCGCTCGCGCAGCAGGTCCATCTGCGCGTGGTTGATGCGGCCGTCCTTGATCGTCAGCGACCGGGCGGTGTTGAGGCCGAGGATCGCCACCTCGCGGTCCTCATACCAGGGACACAGCACATTGCTGATATAGCGTTCATAGCGATTGAGCGGCCGGACGAAGCGGCGGAACAGGTCGTAGAGCGGGACGTCGTGATTGCCCGGCACGACCAGGGTCTTGAGCCCTGCCGCCTTCAGCCGGTTGAGCCAGGCCGACGCCTGCCGGAACTGCTCCGCCCGCGCGCGCTGGGTGAAATCGCCGCTGATGACGATGAGGTCGGGACGGCGCGCCTCCAACCAGGCGGTGGCGGCGTCGACGATCTTAGGGTCGTTCGCGCCGAAATGAATGTCGGACAGATGGGCGATGCGGGCCATGGCGGTTCAAACGAATCGCGCGCGGATGGTTTCCGGCCGGACCCGAATCCGCGCGGCCGTGTTATTGCGGCATGGAAACGAAGCCCCTCCCCCGCCAAGCCGTCCTGATCGTCAACGCGCACAGCCGGCGGGGGCAGGATCTGTTCGAGCAGGCGCGCGCCAAGCTGGAGGCGGCGGGCGTGACGCTGATCGCCGCCCATGCGGTCGAGGAGCCCGAGCGGATGGCGCCCACGGTGCGGCAGGCGGTGGAGAGCGGCGCGCCGATGGTGATCGTGGGCGGCGGCGACGGGTCGATGTCCGGCACGGTGGACGAGCTGGTGGGGAAGGATTGCGTGTTCGGGGTGCTGCCATTGGGCACCGCCAACAGCTTCGCGCGGACGCTCGGGCTGCCGCTGGACCTGGACGGCGCGGTGCAGGCGATCGCCAGCGGCACGCGGCGGCGGGTCGATCTGGGCATGATCGAGCAGGATTATTTCGTCAATGCAGCCTCGATGGGGCTGTCGCCGATGATCGGGCGGACGGTGCCGCACAAGCTCAAACGCTATCTGGGGCGGGTGGGCTATCTGATCTGGGCGCTCAAATGCTCGGTCGGGTTCCGGCCGTTCCGGCTGACGATCGACGACGGGACCAAGCAGCATCGCATGTGGTCGACCGAGGTGCGTATCCTGAACGGCCGCTATCATGGCGGGGTCGAACTATCCGACCATGCCGATGTCGATACCGGCGAGATCGTGGTGCAGACGGTGGTTGGCCGATCGAAGGCGCAGCTCGCGCGCGACTGGTATGCCAAATTCCTGAAGCTGCGCGACAGGGATGCGCTGACGCAGGAGTTTCACGGCAAGGCGTTCCGCATCGACACCAAGCCGCGTCAGCGCATCTCGATCGACGGGGAAGTGCTGGCGAGGACGCCCGCGACGGTGAAGATCGCGGCGGGGGCGGTGGAGGTGGCGGTGCCGCGCGAGGGGTGATTCGGCGCGTGACTCCCGGCCTGAGTCCCGGTCGAGAGGGCGGAACTGGACCCCGGCCTGCGCCGGGGAACAAGCTGTTGGTTTGGTCAATGCACTGACCGCCGTTCGCTTCGAGCCCAGTCGAGAAGCGCGGCGCGCGCGTTTCTCGACACGCTCGAAACGAACGGAGGAGGCTTAAGCGAACAGCGAGTGGGACAGCTAAATCGCATAAAAAAGGGGCCGATGACCGGCCCCTTTTCGTAGCGATGTCGAAACGATCAGCGCTTCGAGAACTGGAAGCTGCGGCGGGCCTTCGCCTTGCCGTACTTCTTGCGTTCGACGACGCGCGGGTCGCGGGTCAGGAAGCCTTCGGCCTTGACCGCGCTGCGCAGCGCCGGCTCATATTTGCTGAGCGCCTGGGCGATGCCATGCTTGACCGCGCCGGCCTGGCCCGAGAGGCCGCCGCCCTTGACGGTGCAGATAACGTCATACTGGCCCACGCGATCGGTGACGCCGAAGGGCTGGTTGATGACGAGGCGCAGGGTCGGACGGGCGAAGTAGATTTCCTGATCGCGGCCGTTGACGGTGATCTTGCCGGTGCCGGGCTTGACCCAGACGCGGGCGACCGCATCCTTGCGGCGGCCGGTGGCGTAAGCGCGGCCGAGGCTGTCGATTTCCTGCGCGCGCAGGGGAGCCGAGGGCTGGACCGGCGTGGCAGGCGCTTCGCCGGCTTCGACGGGCGCAGCGGCCGGAGCAGGCGCGTTGGCGGTCAGCGACGCGAGGTCGGACAGGGACTGACGGTTATCGGACATTATGCACCCACCTTGTTCTTGCGGTTGCGCGACGCGAAATCGAGCACTTGCGGGTTCTGGGCTTCGTGGACATGGTCGGCGCCGGCGAAGATGCGCAGGTTGCGCATCTGCTGGCGGCCGAGCGGGCCACGGGGGATCATGCGCTCGACGGCCTTTTCCAGGACGCGCTCGGGGAAGCGGCCTTCCAGGATCTTGGCGGGCGTCGTTTCCTTGATGCCGCCGGCATAGCCGGTATGCTTGTAATAGACCTTGTCGGTCAGCTTGCGGCCGGTGAACTTCACCTTCGCCGCGTTGATGATGATGACATTGTCACCGCAATCGACATGGGGGGTAAAGCTCGGCTTGTGCTTGCCGCGCAGGATATTCGCGACGGTCGAGGCGAGGCGGCCGACGACAAGACCTTCCGCGTCGATCAGGATCCACTTCTTTTCGACCGTGGCCGGGGTCGCCGGCTTGGTGGTCTTCATCAGCGCCTTCATGGTGCCAATTCTCCAGAATGAAAAAGGAAACCGGGCGCCGTTGCGGGCACCCGGAAGTGGGGCGCTAATGACGGGTGAGGCAGCCCAAGTCAAGAGCAGGCGCGGCTTTGCTGACGGGTAAAATAATACCTTCGCCTAGCTGGCGGGCATGAGGGTGCGATGTTCGGTGAGCGTGTCGCCGCCGACGCTGAGGTTGCGCGTCTGGCTTTCGACAAGGCCGGAGGTGCGCGACAGGCGGTAGCGGATTGCGACCGTCACCCCCTCCCCCTGCAAATCCTCGGCCAGGTCGAGCACTTCGCCATTTCGCCCCGCCAGCCGCACCGCGCCCTCGACCGGGACCGGCCGGCCGAGCGGCGATCCGGCCTGGGTACGAAGCTGACGCCCTGCCCCGTCCTCGACGCTGACGCCGGCGAAGAGGAAGAGCGGCTGAAACTCGCCGGCGAGCAGCGCCAGCCGGGCTTCGGGCGCGAGCGCGGCGAAGAGCGCCTGGACATTCTTCGCCGCGCGATGGCGATCGCTGTCGGGCGGGAAGCCGGCAAGCATCGAATCGACGCCGGCACGCACCTTCGTCCAGACGGCTTCCGCATCGTCGAGACCAATGATGCGGCCCTGCGCGTCCATGCGGAAGCGCAGCTCCAGGCCGATGAGCGGCGCCATGGCGGCGCGATAGGGGGCGGCGCGATGTTCGGCGGCGTCGCTGTCGATCTCTCGAAGGGTGGCGATCAGCAGATAGCCCCCACCCTCCTTGTCTCCCGCGCGCGCGAAACGGAGGTCGCGGACCGAGGCGAAACGCGCGCTTTTGCCATCGACGGGGCGATGCTGCTCGATGCGGTAGGTGAAGGCCTGGTCGATCGGCGGCGCGAAGGGGATGGTGAGGCTTTCGGCTGCGGCCGGATGGGCAAATGCGATGAGCGCGGCGGGGGCTGCGAACGCCAGCGCGGCCCTCATGCCCGCTGCGCGCCGATGCCGTGCGCGCCCCAGGCGGCGGCGGCGACCACGAGCGCGCCGACCGCCTGGTGCAGCACCGCGAGCGGCAGAGCGATGCCGCTCAGCACCGTGGCGATGCCGAGGATGATCTGCGTGCCGACGCTGGCATGGATGGCGATGGAGGCGCCCCGCCGCCCTGCCCGCTTGGCGCGGACCGCCAGCATGAACAGCCCCGCCGCCGCGACCCAGGCCCACCAGCGATGGAGGAAGTGGACGAGATAGGGATCGCTCGACAGCGTCGCCCAGAGCGAGTTCGTCCAGTCGATCCCTTCGGGCACCAGATGATCGTTCATCAGCGGCCATGTGCTCGACACATAGCCCGCGTCCAGCCCGGCGGTGAACGCGCCGAGCATGAGCTGGACCAGCAGCAGGAGCAGCACGACGAGCGCGAAGGGGCGCAGGCGGGCAGGCCTTGCCTGCGGGTTGCGCGCGAGCGCGAACAGGTCGAGCGCAGTCCAGATGAGCCCGCCCATGATGAAGAGCGCGGTCAGCAGATGCACAGCGAGCCGGTAGTGGCTGACATCGGTGCGGACCGACAGGCCCGATTTCACCATCCACCAGCCGATCGCGCCCTGCAATCCGCCGAGCGCCAGCAGCGCGACGAGGCGCGGGCCATAGCCGGCGGGGATCGCCCGTTTCCAGGCGAACCAGACCAAGGGCAGCGCGAAGGCGAGGCCGATCAGCCGGCCGAGCAAGCGATGGACCCATTCCCAGAAGAAGATGAACTGGAAATCGGCAAGGCTCATGCCCCGGTTGATCTCCCGATATTCGGGGATCTGCTGATAGTCGCGGAAGGCCGCCATCCATTGATCGTGGGTCAAGGGCGGGATCGCGCCGGTGATCGGTTTCCACTGGGTGATCGACAGGCCCGATTCGGTGAGGCGGGTGATGCCCCCCACCACGACCATGCAGAAGACGAGGAAAGCGACGCCGAGCAGCCAGCGGCCGATCGCGGCCGGGCGGGGGCGGGCGGACTGGGAAGGCGCGATCATGCGCGGACCCATGCGCCCGAAAGCGGCCCGTTTCAAGTCGTTACGGCGGGTGATCGATGGTCGCGCTATCACCCTGCCCATGAAACCAAATGGCCGGGGGGACGTATCTGACCCAAGTCCTTACAATATAGGTGTTCGATGATGACGGGGCCGAGCGGCACGGCTGCGATGATCGCAACGCAAGGGGCGCTGGGCGCGCTGACCGCGGCGATCGATGCGCCCTCGCCGCTTGGCCCGGTCAATGGCTGGTCGCCCGCCTTGGTCTCCACTGTGCGCCTGATGCTGTCGTCCAGGGCGGAGATCGTGCTCTTCTGGGGGCCGGACCTCTGCGCGCTCTATAACGAAGCCTATGCGCCCACGATCGGGGACAAGCATCCCGGCGCGCTCGGGCGGCCGGCGTGCGAAGGCTGGGCGGAATTGTGGGACGATCTGGGGCCGCTGCTGCGATCCGTGCTCGACAGCGGCGAGACGATCCATGCCAAGGACCGGCCCTTCTATATCGAGCGGGACGGCGGACGAGGCGAGGACGTCTATTTCGACATCAGCTATTCGCCGGTGTTCGAGGCCGACGGGACGATCGGCGGGGTGCTGTGCATCGTCAGCGAAACGACGAAGCGGGTGCTGGCCGAGCGGGCGATGCTGGCGGACCGCAACCGGCTCTGGGCGCTGGCGCGCGATCCCTTCGTCATTGCGGACGCGGCGGGCTGCTGGCTGGCCGCCAGCCCGGCCTGGACCGACATATTGGGGTGGAGCGAGGCCGAACTGGTCGGGCGGACATCGCAATGGATGGAGCATCCCGACGATGTGGCGGCGACCCGCGCGCGAATCGCGCAGCTGGCGGGGGGCGATCCGGTGATGCGGTTCGACAATCGGTTTCGCACCAAAAGCGGCGACTATCGCACCTTCAGCTGGACCGCCGTGCCCGAGGGCGACCTCGTCTACTGCGTCGCGCGCGACGTGACCGAGCAGCGGGCGGACGCGCGGAGGCTGGCGGAGGCGGAAGCGGCGCTGCGGCAGGCGCAGAAGATGGAGACCCTGGGGCAGCTCACCGGCGGGATCGCGCATGATTTCAACAATCTGCTTCAGATCGTCACCGGCAATCTCGACCTGCTCGAACGGGCGCTGCCGCCCGGCGACCGGAAGCTGCGGCGCATGGTCGAGCGCGCGGCGGCGGGGGCCGAGCGCGCAGCGGTGCTGACGCAGCGGCTGCTCGCCTTCTCGCGCCGGCAGCCGCTTGCGCCACGCGCGATCAACCCCGACCGGCTGGTGGCGGGCATGTCCGACCTGCTCCACCGCACGCTGGGCGAAACGATCGCGGTGCATACGGTCGCGACGCCGGACGCCTGGCCGATCGAGGTGGACGTCAACCAGATGGAGAATGCGCTGCTCAATCTGGCGGTCAATGCGCGCGATGCGATGCCGGGCGGCGGCAAGCTGACGATCGAGGTCGCGAACAGCCGGATCGAGCCGGACAGCACCGCGCGGGGCGAAGATGTCACGCCCGGCCCCTATGTGCTGATCGCCGTGTCGGACACGGGCGAAGGCATGGACCCGGCCACCCTCGCCCGCGCCATCGAACCCTTTTTCACCACCAAGGACGTAGGGCGCGGCACGGGCCTTGGCCTGTCGATGGTCTATGGCTTCATCAAGCAGTCGGGCGGGCATATGCGCGTCCAGTCCGAGCCGGGGGCAGGAACGAGCGTGCAGCTTTATCTGCCGCGGCATCAGGGCGTGGTCGCGGCGAATGAGGATGAGGCGGACGGGGCGACGGACGAGGCGGCGGGCGGGCGCGAGACCATCCTGCTGTGCGAGGATGACGACAATGTCCGCGCCTATTCGGTCGAGGTGCTGCGCGACCTGGGCTATCATGTCGTGCCGGCGAGCGACGGGCCGGCGGCGCTGGCGGCTTTGGAAGCGGTGGATGGCGGGGTCGATCTGCTCTTCACCGACGTGGTGCTGCCGGGCGGGATGACCGGCGCCGACCTCGCCAGCGCCGCGCGGGAGCGCTGGCCGGGGCTGCGGACCCTGTTCACCACCGGCTATGCCCGCGACGCGATCGTGCATCATGGCCGGCTGGACCCGGGCGTGGACCTTCTGCCCAAGCCCTTCAGCTATACCGAGCTGGCCGCCAAGGTGCGCGAACTGCTGGACCGGGACGGGACGGTAGCGCGGGCGGGCTGAGCGCTCAGCCCTTCGTCGCCCGCCAGGCTGCCACGATCTCGCGGGCGCGTGTCCGGACGGTTGCGGCGTCGTCGCCAGGCTTGAAGAGAGCGCCGCCGACACCGATGCCCTCGCAGCCGGCGGCGAGCCAGTCGGCGATCGAGTCCGCGCCGGTGCCGCCGACCGCCCAGACACCGACATGGGCCGGCAGCACGTCCTTCACCGCCTTCACATAAGCGCCGCCGAGACGGGCGGCGGGGAAGAGCTTGATGCGGCGCGCGCCCGCCGCGACGGCGGCGAAGGCTTCGGTAGGGGTCATGAAGCCGGGGAGCAGTTCCAAGCCCAGTGCCGCGCCGCGCGCGATGACGGCGGGGTCGGTGTTGGGCGTGACCATGATGCGCCCGCCCGCCTCGTGGAGCGCCTCGACCGCCGCGACGCTCAGCACCGTGCCGCCGCCGACCAGCGCCACATCGCCGAACGCCGCCTGCATCGCGGCGATGCTGACGAGCGGATCGGGCGAGTTGAACGGGACTTCGAGGATGCGGATGCCGGCGTCGATCAGCGCTTGTCCGACGTCGATCGCTTCGTCGGGGCGGAGGCCGCGCAGGATGGCGCAGACGGGCGGCGCGCCTTCCGTCAACAGCTGATCGAGGGTCATGGATTGATTTCTCCCGTAAAGCCCAGGCCCGCCAGCACGCAGGCGTCGCCATCCCTATGCGCGGCGCGGACAGCGTGCCCGGCCAGCGCTTGGGCATAAAGGCCGCAAAGCCGCGCGTCGCCGATCAGCAGCGCCTCTTCGGTTGGGGCCATATGGGCGAGCATCTGCGCGACTTCTCCGCCGATCAGCAGCCCCGACAGATAGCCCGCCGCCCAGCCGGGCGAGCGGCCGGCGCGCAGCTGCATCGCGCGCGAAGCGAACAGCGAGTGGAACAGCTGATCGGCGGTCGCGCGGGCGAGCCCTTCGGCGAACCCCGCCGCTTCGTCCGCCGGATCGACCGGCGCGCCGCGCGGGCCGAGGGTGGAGCGGTCGCGCAGCAGGGCGAACAGCTCGCCTGTGGGCACGGTGCGGAAAGCGGTGATGCGGCCGTCCTCCACCCAGGCCCATTTATTGTGGGTGCCGGGGAGGAGAAGCAGATGCCGGCCCTGCGCCAGCGCGGGATCGTGGGCGAGCGCGCCGAATATCTGCGCTTCCTCGCCGCGCATGACGTCTGGGACACCCTCCTCGTCGGTGCAGGCGAGGCCGGCGAGGATGGTGACCGGGACGCCGCGCCAGTCGAACCGCGTCGCCGCCGTGCGCCAGACGGCGGCGTCGGCGGGGCAATCGGCATAGGGCGCTTCGACCCAGCCGTCGCGCGCGCCGGCCATGCCGCACAGGGTGACGGAAGCGGGCAGGCCGTCGTCCAGCCAGGGCGCGATCGTCTCGGCGAAAGCGGCCTCCGCGCCGCTTCCGACTGTACCGATCCCCGGCCCCTGAAGCCGGGCGACAATGGTCTCGCCCTCCACCCGGAACAACCGCAGCCGGCTCGTCCCCCAGTCCCCGATCACTTGATATGCGGCCACATCTGGTCCTTGAAATGTTATTTGTATGAGTATATCAGCGAGGTGAGCGCGTCAAGGCGCGCGCCGTTTCTCTGCATCAGGATGCCCGATGACCGATAGCTCCACCCCCGCCCCGAAACTGCGCAGCCGCGCCTGGTTCGACAATCCCGATAATATCGACATGACGGCGCTCTATCTGGAGCGCTACCTGAATTTCGGGCTGAGCCTGGAGGAATTGCGGAGCGGCAAGCCGATCATCGGCATCGCCCAGACGGGCAGCGACCTCAGCCCCTGCAACCGCCACCATATCGCGCTCGCCGAGCGGATGCGCGAGGGCATTCGCGAGATGGGCGGCATCGCGATCGAATTTCCGTGCCATCCGATCCAGGAGACCGGCAAACGTCCGACCGCCGGGCTGGACCGCAACCTCACCTATCTGGCGCTGGTGGAAGCGCTATACGGCTATCCGCTCGACGGCGTCATCCTGACCACCGGCTGCGACAAGACGACGCCGGCGCTGCTGATGGCGGCGGCGACCGTCAACATCCCCGCCATCGCCCTGTCGGTCGGGCCGATGCTCAATGGCTGGTTCAAGGGCGAGCGGACGGGATCGGGCACGATCGTCTGGCATGCGCGCCAGCTGCTCGCCGCCGGGCAGATCGACGATGAGGGCTTCATCAAGCTCGTTGCGTCGTCGGCGCCCTCGACCGGCTTCTGCAACACGATGGGCACCGCCAGCACGATGAACGCGCTGGCCGAAGCGCTGGGCATGATGCTGCCGGGCAGCGCGGCGATCCCCGCCCCCTATCGCGACCGGCAGGAAGCGGCCTACCGCACCGGCAAGCGCATCGTCGAGATGGTGCATGAGGATCTGAAACCCTCCGACATCATGACGCTGGACGCCTTCCACAATGCGATCGTCGCCAACTCGGCGATCGGCGGGTCGACCAATGCGCCGATCCACCTCGCTGCGATCGCCCGCCATATGGGCGTTGACCTGCCGCTCAAGGATTGGGAGACGGTGGGGCATAAGGTGCCGCTGTTGGTCAACATGCAGCCGGCGGGCGAATATCTGGGCGAGGATTATTACCGCGCCGGCGGCCTGCCCGCCGTGATCGGACAGCTGATCGAGCATGGGCTGATCCGCGAAAACGCCATGACGGTCAACGGCAAGACCATGGGCGAGAATTGCCGGGGCGTCGCCATCGAGGACGAGAAGGTCATCCGTCCGTTCACCCAGCCGCTGAAGGAAGAGGCGGGCTTCCTGGTGCTGTCGGGCAATCTGTTCGACGCGGCGGTGATGAAGACCAGCGTCATCAGCGAGGAGTTCCGCCAGCGTTATCTGTCCAACCCCGACGATCCCGAAGCCTTCGAGGGGCCGGCGATCGTGTTCGACGGGCCGGAGGATTATCATGCAAAGATCGACGATCCGGCGACCGGCATCACGCCCGACACGCTGCTGTTCATGCGCGGCGCGGGGCCGATCGGCTATCCCGGCGCGGCCGAGGTCGTCAACATGCGGCCGCCCGCCTATCTCATCACCGAAGGCGTCCATGCCCTGCCCTGCATCGGCGACGGCCGCCAGTCGGGCACGAGCGGAAGCCCCTCCATCCTCAACGCCTCGCCCGAAGCGGCGGCGATGGGCGGGCTTGCGCTGCTCAAGGATGGCGACCGGGTGCGGATGGACCTGAAGGCCGGGGTCGTCAACGTGCTGATTTCCGACGAGGAACTGGAGGCGCGGCGCGCGGCTCTGGTGGCGGCGGGCGGGTTCCAATATCCCGCCTCGCAGACCCCCTGGCAGGAGATCCAGCGATCGGTCGTCGGCCAGCTCAGCACCGGCGCTATTCTGGAGGGTGCGGAGAAATATCAGCGGATCGCGCAGACCAAGGGCCTGCCCCGCGACAATCATTGATAGCGCTACCGTAAATGCCATTGAAAGGCGGTTCAGGGCGGGCCATCTGGTGCCCCGACCCCGCCTTCTTCCCGACATCATCAGGAGACTGCCATGTTCAACGGAGCCATCCTTATCGGCGCGAGCGAGCGCCATAGCGGCACCCCTTTCCACGCGATCAACCCGGCGACGGGCGAAAAGGGCGAGGTCGCTTTTTCGAGCGCCATGCCCGCCGAGGTCGAAGAGGCCGCTGCGCTCGCCGAGGCGGCGTTCGAGACTTTCTCCACCCTGTCGCCCGACGCGCGCGCGACCTTTCTGGAGACGGTCGCCGACAATATCATGGGGATTGGCGACCTGCTGATCGAAACCGCCATGGCCGAGACCGGCCTGCCCCGCCCCCGGCTGGAGGGCGAGCGCGGCCGCACGGTGGGACAGCTGCGCCTGTTCGCCTCCTATGTGCGGCTCGGCGACTGGCTCGATGCGACGATCGACCGGGCGATGCCCGATCGCGCGCCGCTGCCGCGCGCGGACCTGCGCCGCGTCAACCATTCGGTCGGCCCGGTCGCGGTGTTCGGCGCGTCCAACTTCCCGCTCGCCTTCTCGGTCGCGGGCGGCGATACGGCATCGGCCTTCGCCGCCGGTTCGCCGGTGATCGTCAAGGGGCATAGCGCCCACCCCGGCACCGGCGAGCTGGTCGCGCGCGCGATCCAGGCGGCGGTCGCGAGCTGCGGCCTGCCCGAAGGCGTCTTTTCCTACCTGCCGGGCGCGGACCGCTCGCTCGGTGGCGCGCTGGTCGCGGACCATCGCATCAAGGCGGTGGGCTTCACCGGGTCGCGCGGCGGCGGCACCGCGCTGATGAAGATCGCGGCCGAGCGCAAGGAGCCGATCCCGGTCTATGCTGAAATGTCCTCGATTAACCCGGTGGTGCTGCTGCCGGGCGCGCTCAAGGACCGGGCCGAGGCGCTGGGCGCTGGTTTCGTCGCGTCGCTGACCATGGGGTCGGGGCAGTTCTGCACCAACCCCGGCCTCGTCATCGCGCTCGACGGGCCGGACCTCGACACATTCGTCGCGTCGGCGGCGCAGGCGCTGTCGGGCGCCGCGCCGCAGGTCATGCTGACGCCGGGCATCCACCAGGCCTATGAGAAGGGCGTCGCGGCGCTGGTCGGTGCGGATGGCGTGACAACGGTCGCGCGCGGCACCGAGCCGGAGGGCGTGAACCGGGGCCAGGCGGCGTTCTTCGCCACCGACCGGGCGACCTTCGAGAGCAATCCGGTTCTGGCGGAAGAGGTGTTCGGATCGTCGTCGGTCCTCATCCGCTGCGGCAGCATCGAGGAAGTGATCGCGACCATCGCGGGGCTGGAAGGTCAGCTAACCGCGACGCTCCAGATCGGATCGGGCGACGAGGCGCACGCCGCCGCGCTGCTGCCGACGCTGAGCCGCAAGGTCGGGCGCATCCTGACCAACGGCTGGCCCACCGGCGTCGAGGTGACGCACGCCATGGTCCATGGCGGCCCCTTCCCCTCGACCGCCGATGGCCGCTCGACCTCGGTCGGGACGCTGGCGATGATGCGCTTCCTGCGGCCGGTCTGCTATCAGGACGTGCCCGACGCGCTGCTGCCGCCGGCGTTGCAGGAGGCAAACCCCTGGGGGCTGACCCGCCGGATTGAGGGCAAGCTGGACTGCGCCGCATGACGATCCGGGCAGGGCTCGTCGGCCTCGGCAAGATCGCGCGCGACCAGCACCTGCCCGCGATCGGAAAGATCGACGGCATCGAGCTGGTCGCGGTCGCCAGCCGCAATGCGCGAGGAGACGGGGTGAACAACTACCCCGATCTCGACGCGATGCTGGCGGGCGAGAGTGACCTCGACGCCGTCATCCTCTGCCAGCCGCCGCAGGTGCGCTATGCGGCGGCGCGGCAGGCGATATTGGCGGGGAAGCATGTCTTCCTCGAAAAGCCGCCGGGCGCGACCGTGACCGAGGTGGAGGCGCTGGTGGCGCTGGCGCAGGCGAATAACGTCACGCTCTATGCGAGCTGGCACAGCCGTTATGCCGCGGCGGTCGCTCAGGCGAAGGCGTGGATCGCCGAGCGGACGATCCGCAGCATCGACATCCAGTGGCGCGAGGATGTGCGCCACTGGCATCCGGGCCAGCCCTGGATCTGGGAGCCGGGCGGCTTCGGCGTGTTCGATCCGGGGATCAACGCTTTGTCGATCCTGACCGAGATCGTGCCCGAGGCGGTGATGCTGCTGTCGGCAGAGCTGGAAGTGCCGGAGAACAAGCAGGCGCCGATCGGGGCTAGCCTCAAAATGGCGACCGCTTCGGGCGCGGCGGTGGAGGCCGTGTTCGACTGGCGGCAGACCGGGCCGCAGACCTGGGACATCGCGGTCGAGACTGACCAAGGCAGTCTGCTGCTGTCGGAGGGCGGCAACACGCTGCGGCTTGATGGCGACGTGCAGCTGAAAGCGCCGGACGAAGAATATCCGGCCATGTATCGGCGCTTCGTGGGGCTGGTGGCGGAGCGGCGCATCGACGTGGACCTCGCGCCGTTGCGGATCGTGGCCGACGCCTTTCTTTGCGGGCGGCATTGTCCTACGGCATTGTTCGAGGATTAACCAACGGAGCGGGGACGATGGGGAGCGCGGACAGGCCAGGCGAGGAGAGCGCGCTCCGCATCCACCAGGCGATCGCCCGCGACCTGGGCACCGCGATCCTGACCGGCCGGCACAAGCCCGGCGACCTGTTCGAGGGCGAGATCGAGGCGTCGGAGCGGCTGGGCGTGTCGCGCACCGCCTATCGCGAGGCGGTGCGCATCCTGATCGCCAAGGGGATGCTGGAGAGCCGGCCCAAGGCAGGCACCCGCGTGCTGCCGCGATCCCGCTGGAACGTGCTGGACCCCGAAATGCTCGCCTGGATGTTCGCGGGCGAACCCGACGCCGATTTCATCCGTGACCTGTTCGAGCTGCGCGGCGTGATCGAGCCGGCGGCGGCGGAGTTCGCGGCGCGGCGGCGGACCGACGAGCAGCTTGGCGTCATGGAGGCGGCGCTGGCGGAGATGGGCCGGCATGGGCTGTCCAGTTCCGATGGGCGCGCCGCCGACCAGCGTTTCCACCATGCGGTGCTCGCCGCCACGCATAATGACGCGCTCGCCGCTTTGGCGAGTTCGGTCGGGGCGGCGGTGAGCTGGACCACGACCTTCAAGCATCGCAAGCAGATGATGCCGCGCGATCCCCTGCCCGACCATCGCGCCGTCTTCGCCGCCATCGCCGCGCGCGATACCGCCGCCGCGCGCGCCGCAATGATGGAGTTGCTGCGGCTGGCATTGGCGGACATGGACATACCGATGAACGAGCCGGGCGGCTGAGCCGAGCGGATCGACCATTTAGCGAAACGATCCGTTCGCCTTCAGGCCTCTGGATTGATCGGGGAGCGCTGCTTATTGTGCCAGCGCCCCTTGAGCATTTCGGAGAGTCTTGCCCCATGAAGAAGTTCCTCATCCCCGCCGCCGCCCTGATTGCCATTGCGGGCGGTTCCGCTCTCGTCGCGCAGATGCCGACCGCAGCGCCCGGCGCGAAAGACCCGGCCAAGGTCACCGGCGGCAGCTACAAGGTCGATGGCGGCCATACCCAGGTCGTCTTCGCCTGGGATCATATGGGCTTCACCAACAATGCCGGCACGATCGCCGAGCCGACCGGCACGCTGACGCTGGACAAGGCGAACCCCGCCAACAGCAAGGTCGAGGTGACGTTCCAGATCGCGAACCTGCGCACCGGCGTCGCCAAGCTGGACGAGCATCTGATGAAGCCCGACTTCTTCGACGCGGCAAAATTCCCGACCGCGACCTTCGTATCGACCAGCGTCAAGCCCGAGGGCGCGACCGGGGCGGAGATCACCGGCAACCTGACCCTGCACGGCGTCACCAAGCCGGTCACGCTGGACGCCGAATTCTACGGCGCGGGTGTGCAGCCGATGAGCAAGAAGGAGAATATCGGCTTCGTCGCCACCGGCACGATCAAGCGCAGCGAGTTCGGCATGGGCTATGGCGTTCCGATCGTCGGCGACGCGATCGAGCTGAAGGTGATTGCCGGCTTCGAGAAGCAATAAGATGCGCGCGCCGGCGCGGGCGATGACGCTGATCTGCGTCATGCTGCTCGCGCCGGCGGCGACGGGGACCGGCCTCTATCAGCCGGGCCGCTACGCCGTGGACGCCGACGCGACCCGGGTGCATTTCCATGTGAAGGCGCTGGTCGGCAAATATGAGGGCGATTTCCGCGCGCCCGAAGGGGCGGTGACGATCGATCCCGCCACGCCCGACCGCGCCGCCATCGACATCGTCTTTCCGGTCGGGAAGATGACCACGGGCGACGCATCGACCGACGCGATGCTGAAGGGGGGCAGCTTCTTCGACATGGAGCGCTATCCCACGGTGCGGTTCACCGCCGAAAATGCGCCGCTCGCCGGGACCGAAAGCGAGACGCGGATCGCCGGGCGGCTGACGATGCACGGCCAGACCCTGCCCACCACCCTGTCGGTGCGGCTGGTGGGGGTGACGCCCGATGAAGCGCCGGGCATCGCAACGCTGCATTTCATGGGCACGATGAGCGTCGAGCGCAGCAAATTCGGCATGGGCTTCGGCCGGCCTTTCGTCGCGGACCGGGTGGACCTCAGCATCGACGCGGTTTTCCGGCGGTCGTGACAGGCAGCGGCCAAAAATCGGCTTTACCTTCCCCCCGCAAAGCGGTTATGGCCGCTGGCGATGGACAGCCAGGCGCGCCTTACCCTGCTTCGACTTACACGCCCTTAGGCGTGGCTTTTGGGCTGCCTTCCGACTAAAGGGCAGCGTTGATCCGCCTAAGGGCATTTGCAGATAGTCAAGTCGATCACCGGACGCGCGACAGGCGCGCCGCGCAGGAATAGTCATGATGCTGACCGAACCGTCCCTGAAATACCGCCCCTTCCCGCAGGTGGACCTGCCCGACCGGCAATGGCCGTCGAAGGTCATCACCGCGCCGCCGCGCTGGCTGTCGACCGACATGCGCGACGGCAACCAGTCGCTGATCGATCCGATGAACGCGGAGAAGAAGCGGCGCTTCTTCGACCTGCTGCTCAAAGTGGGGGTCAAGGAGATCGAGGTCGGTTTTCCGAGCGCGGGCGCGACCGAGTTCGATTTCATTTCGGGGCTGGTCAGGGACGGCGCGATCCCCGACGATGTGATGCCGCAGGTGCTGACGCAGGCGCGCGCGGACCTGATCGCGACGACGTTCGAGAGCCTGCGCGGCGCACGCCAGGCGATCGTCCATGTCTATAACGCCGTGTCGCCGGCGTGGCGCAACATCGTGTTCCAGATGGAGCGGCATGAGGTGCGCGAGATCGCGGTCAACGCCGCCAAGCTGCTGCGCGACCATGCGGCGGCGCAACCGGACACCGACTGGCATTTCGAATATTCGCCCGAGACCTTCTCCACCGCCGAGCTGGATTTCAGCCTGGAATGCTGTGAGGCGGTCATGGAAGTGCTGCGCCCGACGCCCGAGCGGCCGCTGATCCTGAATCTGCCCGCCACGGTCGAGTGCGCGACGCCCAACATCTATGCCGACCAGATCGAATGGATCTGCCGCAATATTTCGCGGCGCGACAGCGTCGTCATCTCGCTGCATACCCATAACGATCGCGGCACCGGCGTCGCGGCGGCGGAGCTGGGGATCATGGCGGGCGCGGATCGTGTCGAGGGCTGCCTGTTCGGCAATGGCGAGCGTACCGGCAATTGCGACCTGGTGACAGTGGCGCTCAACATGTACACGCAGGGGATCAATCCGGGGCTGGACTTCAGCGACATCGACGAGGTCATCCAGACGGTCGAATATTGCAACCAGCTGCCCGTCCATCCGCGCCACCCCTACGCCGGTGAACTGGTGTTCACCGCCTTTTCCGGCAGCCATCAGGACGCGATCAAGAAGGGCTTCGCGGCGCAGGACGCGCGCAACGACCAGATATGGAACGTGCCGTATCTCCCCATCGACCCCAAGGATCTGGGCCGCGACTATGAGGCGGTGATCCGCGTCAATTCGCAGTCCGGCAAGGGCGGCGTCGCCTGGGTGCTGCAACAGGACAAGGGCTACAAGCTGCCCAAGCGGATGCAGGCGGACTTTTCCAAGGTCGTGCAGGCGCTGGCCGACAGCAGCAGCCGCGAACTCAACGCCGCCGACATAAGCGAGGCGTTCGAGGCCCATTATTGCCTAACCGGCGAACAGCCCTATGCCCTGATCGACTATCATGAGGGCGGGCAGGCGGGCGACCGCATCTTCACCGGCAAGATCGCGCATGACGGTGTTGAGCGCTCCGTATCCGGGCGAGGCAACGGCCTGCTCTCTTCGGTGCTGGCGGCGCTGCGCGAGGCGTTCGGGGTGGAGCTTGAGATTGCGGACTATAGCGAACATGCGATCGGCGCGGGCAGCGACGTGAACGCGGCGGCCTATGTCGAATGCCGCACGCCCGATGGGCGCACCGTCTTCGGCGTCGGCACCGATAGCGACGTAGCAACCGCTTCGGTCAAGGCGGTTCTGTCCGCCGCGAACGGGATCGCGGTGCGGCGGTGACGCGGCGCGGGGGATCAGCCTGCCGGCTGGTCCCTGATTGATGGACGCTCCAGCATCACCCGGCAGCCGGCCTGGAACTCTTCAGACGTCATCAGCCAGTGGCGCAGCGCGTCAAGGTTCGGCAGGGCAGCGTGCGCCATCAACGTCTCGATGCCTTCTGGGGGGCGGCCTAACAGCCACAAAAAGGCGTTATAGGCGTCGATTATTGTGGGTTCCCGCTTGAAGCCATGGCAGTGCAGCATCTCCTGGATCAGCACCGGCACAAGTTCGGTCAGCACGTCAGCGCCAGATCGCGTCAATCGGCGCCACCGGCCGTCCCCCAACACTTCGGCCTCTTCGCCGAACGCATCGAAACTCGCCCGCAGCCGGGTGCCGAGTTCCACTGCGGTGGGCGGTTCGGCCGGGGTGAAGGAAAGACTTTCCCGATCGAACCGACGCGCCATCAAACGCCAGCAAGCGGCGGCATAATGGACCGAGGCCGGGCCATATTTCGACTGATCGTCGCTCCACAAAGGCCCGTCATAGTCGAGCAGGGTCGCCGCCTTTATGCGTTCGGCGCAGTATCGACCCATCAGATCCTGCATCGGGGCGCGCGCGCTCCACGCCATGAAATCGGCGCGAAAGTCGATATGGGTGCGTGCGCGCCCGCGATAATCCCATGCGGGCTTAAAATTGAGGACCAAGACGCGGCAGTCCGGCATCACCTCGTTCATGAAATTGCAGAAGCGGTTGAGCGCCTGTCGATGGAGGCGAACATAGTCGGGCGAGCCGAAGGGAATGAGTTCGAGCCGATTCAGGAAAGCTGCTCTTGTCGTGCGTGGCTCAACAATCAATTCATAGGGGAAGGACAGAAAGCCCTCGCCGTCGGTCAGCAGCGCGCATCGTATGTCGCGGATGAAATCGACGACCAGCAGATCAGGCGCGGCCTCGCGCATCCGCTGCCGAAAATTCTTGCGGTTTTCGAAGGACAGGTGCCGCCGGCTTTCCGGTGTCAGCTCCGACATGTCCGCGAGATCGACGGTCTGTTCGTCCATCAGGCTGACGCTGTTGACACGAAAGAAGCGCAAGCGCGGCACGGCGTCATCAAGAACATGCTTGATGAATTCTTCGCTGTAACAGCTTCCTACATAGGCTATGTTCACGCACACCCCCCAAATCCCCGCAGGGGTCATGACACAAAATCGTCACGTCGGGTAGGTGGTGGCGATGCGATTCAGACGCTGGGCATGGAGTTGATTGTCCAGCCTAGCCGATCATCATGAGGCTGGCGTTGCCGCCCGCCGCCGTGGTGTTGATCGAGGTCGATCGTTCCTCCAGCAGCCAGTCGAGGCAATAGCCCTGCGCGTCGGCGTGGACCGAGACGAGCGGGCCGGGCAGATCGGCGACCGCCTGCATCGTGGCAACAATCCGGTCCGCATCGCCCTCGACCAGCGCGGCAGCGTAGGGGCCGGCGGGGATGCTGCTGAAGCAGGCGGCGACTTCCGGCGGCAGGCCGGGCGGCGGGGTCATGCCGTCCACCATGGCGATATTTCCCGTCGCGAGCACTGCTGCCATCTGGCGGAACAGGCCCTGGCGGGTGGTGGGACGCAGCAGGATGCGGCCGCGCGGATGCAGCGCATACAGGTTGCGCTCGCCCACCGGGCCGGGCAGCGTCAGCTCGACACCGAGCGCGGAGGCGTCACCCATGCGCCGGGCCTCCGCCGCAGCGGCGCCCTCCCCCTGCGCGTCGAGCCAGTCGGCAAAGGCGCTGAGCGGCGAGCGGAGATGGCTGACCCGCGCGGCGAACAGCGGCGGATCAGTCACCAGCCGGCCGAGATAGAGCGGCCCGCCCGCTTTCGGCCCGGTACCCGACAGGCCGCAGCCGCCGAAGGGCTGAACCCCCACGATCGCGCCGATGACGTTGCGGTTGACGTAAATGTTGCCGACCTTCACACGGTCGGTCACGCGCGCGATGGTTTCGTCGAGGCGGGTGTGGAGGCCGAACGTCAGGCCGTAGCCGGTGGCGTTGATGGCGTCGACCAGCGCGTCCATCCGCTCGCGGCGGAAGCGCAGGACGTGCAGCACCGGGCCGAATATCTCGCGATCGAGGTCGGCGATGCTGTCGATCTCGATAATGGTGGGGGGCACGAAGGTGCCATGCGCGGCTTGGGGCGGGAGCGGGCTTTGGTCGATCCGGCGGCCGAGCGCCTCCATTGCGGCGATGTGCCGGTTGATGCCGTCGCGCGCCTCCGCGCTGATGACCGGACCGATATCGACCTTCAGCGCGTCGGTGCGGCCGATGCGGAGTTCGGCGAGCGCGCCCTTCAGCATCGTGAGCGTGCGACCCGCAATTTCCTCCTGAAGGCAGAGGATGCGAAGCGCCGAGCAGCGCTGGCCGGCGCTGTCGAAGGCGGAGGCGATAACGTCCGCCACCACCTGTTCGGCAAGCGCGCTGCTGTCCACGATCATCGCGTTCTGGCCGCCGGTTTCGGCGATCAGCGGGATCGGCTTGCCGGCGGGCGAGAGGCGGGTGGCGAGTTGCTTCTGGATGAGGCGGGCGACCTCGGTCGAGCCGGTGAACATCACCGCCTGCGTTTCCGGCGCGGCGACGAGGGCCGCGCCGATGCGGCCATCACCGGGGATCAGGTGCAGGGCGTCGGCTGGGACGCCCGCTTCGTGCAGCAGGCGCACCGCTTCGGCGGCGATCAGCGGGGTTTCCTCGGCGGGCTTGGCGAGGACGGCGTTGCCCGCGACCAAAGCAGCGGCGACCTGTCCGGTGAAGATCGCCAGCGGGAAATTCCAGGGCGAGATGCAGGTGACGACGCCCAAGGGCCGCTGCGCCGGGCCGAAGGTGGCGCGGGCCTGGGCGGCGTAATAGCGCAGGAAGTCGATCGCTTCGCGCACTTCGGCGATGGCGTTGGGGAGGGATTTGCCGGCTTCGCGGACGACGAGGCCGAGGAGGACCGGCATGCGCGCCTGCATCGCGTCGGCGGCGCGATCGAGCGCGGCGGCGCGATCGGCGATGGGCACATCGGCCCAGCGCGCGGCGGCGGCGCGGGCGGCGGCGGCATGGGCCTGTTCGGGCGAGGCTTCGGCGACATGGCCGACGATGTCGCGATGATCGGCGGGGTTGAGGACGGGGCGAGACTCCCCTGCCCCGCCTGCCGGCGCGGCGGTCCATGTCAGCGTCGCGCTATAGCGAAGGGATTCACCGAGGTCGGCTAGCGTCGCTTCGTTGCTGAGGTCGAGGCCCGCGGAGTTGCGGCGGTCGGGATAAAGGTCGGCGGGCAGCGCGATCTGGTCATGCTGATCGCCGGGATGCGGCATGGCGCGGACGATCTCGGCCGGGTCGGCGACGAGGTCCGCGATGGACACTTCGGGATCGGCGATGCGGTTGACGAAGCTGGAGTTCGCGCCATTTTCCAGCAGGCGGCGGACCAGATAGGCGAGCAAAGTCTCATGCGTGCCGACCGGCGCATAGATGCGGCAGGGGCGGTCCAGCTTTTCCGCGCCGACCACCTGCTCGTAGAGCGGCTCGCCCATGCCGTGCAGGCATTGGAACTCATAGTCGCCGACTGCGAAATCGGGGCCGGCGAGATGATGGATGGTCGCGAGCGTCTGGGCATTATGGGTGGCGAATTGCGGAAAGACCGCGTCGCGCGCGCCTAGCAGCTTCTGCGCGCAGGCAATGTAAGCGATGTCGGTGTGGAGCTTGCGGGTATAGACCGGGAAGCCTTCGAGCCCGTCGACCTGCGCGCGCTTGATCTCCGCATCCCAATAGGCGCCCTTGACCAGGCGGACCATGATGCGGCGGTTCGCGCGGCGAGCAAGGTCCACGATCCAGTCGATGACGAAGGGGCAGCGCTTGCCATAGGCCTGCACCACGAAGCCGAGGCCGTTCCAGCCGGCGAGATCGGGGTGAAGCGCGAGGCTTTCAAGCAGGTCGAGCGAGAGTTCGAGCCGGTCGGCTTCTTCGGCGTCGATGTTGAAGCCGATGTCATAGCCTTTGGCGAGCGCGGCGAGTTTTTTGACGGCGGGGAGCAGTTCGCTCATGACGCGACCGGCCTGCGCACGGCTGTAGCGGGGGTGGAGGGCGGAGAGCTTGATCGAGATTCCGGGGCCGGCATAGATGCCGCGACCGCCGGACGCTTTGCCGATCGCGTGGATGGCGTTCTCATAATCGGCATAATAGCGCGCGGCGTCGGCGGCGGTGGTCGCGGCCTCGCCCAGCATGTCATAGCTGTAGGAAAAGCCCTTCGCTTCCATGTCGCGGGCGCGCTTGAGCGCTTCGCCGATCGTCTCGCCGGTGACGAACTGTTCGCCCATCATCCGCATGGCGAGATCGACGCCGCGCCGGATGACCGGCTCGCCCGCGCGGGCGACGAGGCGGGTGAGCGCGGCGGTGAGGCCGCGATCATCGACGCTGCCGACCAGCTTGCCGGTGACGACGAGGCCCCAGGTGGCGGCGTTGACGAAGAGCGACTTGTCGCCACCCAGATGCGATCCCCAGTCGCCGTCGGCGATCTTGTCGCGGATGAGCGCGTCGCGGGTGGCGGTGTCCGGGATGCGGAGCAGCGCTTCGGCAAGGCACATGAGCGCCACGCCCTCCTGGCTGGAGAGCGCATATTCCTGCACCAGTCCTTCCACGCCGCTGCCCTTGCGGTTGGCGCGAAGCGTGGTGACGAGGCTGGTGGCGGTTTCGGCGATCGCCGCGCGAACCTTGGCCGGCAGGCTGGCGGAGCGGATCAGCGGGGCCATCGCCGCCGCCTCGTCTCGGCGATAGGCAGCGGTGATCGCGGCGCGCAGCGGGGTGGGCTGGCGGATGGCGGGGGCGAAGGCGGCGAAAGGCTGGTCGGTCATGCCCCTAGTATAAGCCAGGAGCGAGTGGCGTTCCGACTTATTGCGATATGTAAGGGAGGCGAAATGACTTATTCTTATACCCATGCTAGGCAGAGCGGATGGATAAAGCGCCCGATCTCGATGAATATGACCGCCGCATCATTGCCGCGCTGGTGGAGGACGGGCGCATGACCGTCACCGATCTGGCGGCAGCGGTGGGGCTGTCCAAGACGCCCTGTCAGGTGCGGCTGCGGCGCTTGCAGGACAGTGGGGTGATCCGCGGCTTTCGCGCGATCGTCGATCCGGCGAAGATGGGCATGGATCATGTCGCCTTCACCGAGGTGAAGCTGAGCGACACGCGCGAGGCGGCGCTGGAGGAATTCAACGCGGCGGTGCGGCGCATCCCCGAGGTCGAGGAATGCCATATGCTGGCGAGCAATTTCGACTATCTGCTGAAGGTTCGGACGGCCGACATCCGCCGCTATCGCGCGGTGCTGGGCGAGAAGATCAGCGCCCTGCCCCATGTCGCGAGCACATCGACCTTCGTCGCGATGGAGACGGTGCTGGAGGCGGGGAGCCGGCGGGTGCGGGGCGGGAAATAGCGACGTCCGTTCGTTTCGAGCGAAGTCGAGAAACGGGTGAGGCAGCGCTTTCCGTTTCTCGACAGGCTCGAAACGAACGGAGGTTTGTTAGTCGAACAGGCCGAGCGGGATCGCGTCGCCCATCGCGTTGTAGCCGGCCGGCGATGGGTGGAGAGCGTCGCCGACATCATAGGCGGGCAGCAGCCGGTCGGGGCGTGCGGGGTCGCGGGTGATGCGGTCGAAATCCACCACGGCGTCGAAATGGCCGGGTTCGCGGATCCAGGCGTTGACCGCCTGCCGATCGGCCTCATTCTGCGCGTCGGCGTGATAATAGTCGTTGCCGACGAAGGGCATGATGGTCGCGCCGATGACCTTGATGCCCTTCGCGCGGGCGCGGGCGATGATCTGGCGGTAGGCGCCGATGATGCGGGCGACATGGGCTTCATGCGCTTCTTTGCTAACGGGAGCCTCGCGGGTCAGGGTGCCGAGATCGTTGATGCCTTCGAGCAGGATGAGGTGGGTGACGCCGGGCTGGCCGAGCACGTCGCGGTCGAGGCGGGCGAGCGCGTTGGGGCCAAGGCCGTCGTCCAGCAGCCGGTTGCCGCCGATCCCTTGATTGACGATCGCGACGCCGCGCCGCTTGCGGTCGGCCTGGAGCCGCTGCGCGAGGCGATCGGTCCAGCGGTCATTGCCGTTGGTGGTGGAGCCGCGCCCGTCGGTGATGGAGTCGCCGAGCGCGACGATCAGTTTTGCCGGAGCGCACCGCTCGACCTCCAGCCCCGACAGGTGGAACCAGTGGTCGAAATGGCCCGCGTCGGCCATGGTGGCGTCGGCCAGATGATCGCCGGGCAGATGCCAGGATGTCGCGCGCGATCCGGGGTGCGAGGTCTGTTCTGGTTCGCCGTCATAGCGGATCGAGACGGCGATGTTCGCCAGCGCCGCGACCGGCATCGCGACCGGATCGGAGAGATAATCCGCGCCGGGCGGGACGATCACGTCCGCCTTGCCGTCGAAGCGGAGCGGGATGAGGCTGGCGGGGTCGATGGCGGGCGATGCGCTGCCCAGCGCCCGCGCGATGCTGGCGCCGGCGATGCGCAGCGGCTGGACGCCCGCGAGATTGGAGACGCGGACGCGCAGCCGGTCGCCTGCTACCGAAGGCCGGATGATCTGGCGAAGCGTCTGGTCCTTGAGCGTGCCGGGGGGCAGGACGGCGTCGTTGACCGGCTTATATTGCGCAGACGCCCAAGCGGCGACCCATGTTGGGGCGCAATGCTTCGCCTGCGCGGGCGCGGCGGCGAGGAGGGCCAGGGGCAGGAAGAGCAACGATCGCATAGCGGTTCCCGAGTGGAAGGGGCTTGTGCCGTTAATAGAGACTGCCGCCCTGTTCCCCGGCGAAGGCCGGGGTCCAGTTCAGGCCGTGGAACTGGACCCCGGCCTTCGCCGGGGAACAGCATCGTTCCCTTCAACGACGTTTGTATTCAACAGGTTCGACCCCAAGGGGCTTTCTGTCCAGACAGAAAAAGGGCCGGCGTTGCGGCCGGCCCTTCAAGGTGTCCTCAGGGGGAGGATCAGAAGTTCGCCCGGATGCCGGCCAGAACCTGGCGGCCGGGGTAGAAGATCGAATAGGGCGCGTTGTCGTAGGCGAAGATGGTGCGGATCGGCTCGTTGGTGATGTTGAGCACGTCCACCGTCAGGCGCAGCGCCTTGTTGAAGAAGGGCAGCTGATAGCCGGCCGACAGATCGAGCTGGCCGCGCGCATCATTGCCGAGGAACGCGCTGCTGATGCCGTTCTGCGGTCCGTTCTGGCCGATCGACTTGTCGTTCCAGACATAGTTCAGGCTGACCGACAGGCCGTGATTTTCGTAGAAGCCCTGAAGATTGTAGGACCATTTCGGCACGCCGGTCGCGACGAGACCCGATGCCGACGACTGCTTCAAATAGGTGCCGTTGGCCGAGAAGCCTAGGCCCTTCACCAGGAAGTCGAGCGGCTGCACCCAGGTCGCTTCGACGCCCTGGATCTTGAGCGACTGAAGATTGACCGGACGGTTGACCGTGATCGGCAGGTTCTCGACCGCGAGTCCCGTGGCGCGGGCGCGGTCGTTGAGCGCATTCTGCTGGGTCGACTGGAGGCTGGCGAAGGGGATGTTCAACGATCCGAACGTCACCTGGCTCTGCTGCGTCAGCGTGAAGCCCTGGATATTCTTCTGGAAGCCGGTTACGCCGATATAGCCGATGCCGCCGGTATAATATTCGCCGCCGATGTCGAGATTGTTCGACGTGAAGGGCTGAAGGTCCGGGTTGCCGGCGGACGCGACCAGCGCCGACGGATCGGAGAAGGTGATGCCCGGCAGGATGTTGCCCGCTTCCGGCCGCGTCATCGTCCGCGAGGCGGAGAAGCGCAGCTTGAGATTGTCCATCGCGCTCCAGGTGACGTTCAGAGCGGGCAGGAAATTCTCATAGGTCGAGTTGGCGACGATATCGACGATGGTCGTGCCGACCTGGCTTGGACCTATGACATTCTGCTTCGTGCGGGCGTAGCGCATACCGGCGTTCACATCGAGGTCGCGGCCGAGCAGCGTGGTGCGCCCGTTGACCTCGAAATAGGCGCCCCAGACCTTTTCATCGACATCGCCGGTCGCGCCGCCGGTGACCGCGCCGCGCGCTTCGGGGGCGTTGTCGCGGAACTGGTTGTAGTTGGTCGCGTCGATGATCTTCTGGAAGTCCGGCACGACGAAGGCGGTGTAGCCGACATTGCGGTTCGCCAGATGGCCGAAATTATCGACCGGGAAGGGCAGCAGATATTGCGGCACCTGCGCATTGGTGATGGTGCCGGTCTGGCCCGCGCAGCTCGCGCCGCATACCGTCAGCTGATAGGCCGAGCTATTGTCGAAGGCGCGCACGAAGCGCTTGGCGCGGTCATAGGCAGCGCCGACCTTGAAGTTCAGATAGTCGTCGCCATAGACGAGGTCGAGATGCGCGCCCTGCGTTTCGGTGCGGCGGCGGACATTCTGGACATTCTGGCGATACCATTGCCAGCCGGCCGCCGGGCTGTTGAGATCGATATTGGTCGTGATCTGCGGATAATAACCGTCCGTGTTGTCATAATAGACGTCCACGCCCGACTGCGGCGTCGTCTGGAACGCCCAGGTCGGCTGCTCGCGGAAGAAGCGGCTCTTCGACATGTTGAGATTGGCGACGACCTTGAGCTTGTCGGTCGGCTGCCACGTCACGCTGGGGTTGATGTTCCAGAAATGGGTGGTCTGCTTGAAGCGGCTCGCCTCCAGAAAGAAGGAGGAGTTGGCGAAGGTGCCGCTGGTGACGACATTGTTTTCGTCCACGGTGAGGTCGATCGGGATCATGCCGCCGGTCGACTGCGGGCTGGTGCCGGGGCCGGAATTGCGGACCTGCCAGTTCATGTTGACGCGGGTGAAGTCGCGGGTGGACTTGGCCCAGATGCCGTCGATCGCGAAGTGCAGCGCATCGCTCGGGCGCCATTCGACCGAGGCGAGCGCCGAGATGCGCGAGCGGTCGCCGGTGGTGAGCGCATTGCGGGCGAGGCGCGGGATCAGCGCGGTGCTGAGTTGGTCGCGGGTCAGGCCCGAGGTCGCGACGACATCGACCGGCTGGCCGGCGACAAGGCCATGGCCGGCATTGCGGGGAACGACCGAGGCCCAGGTGAAATTATTGCCGCCCGGATCGCCCGCGCCCAGATTGCCGTCGGTCCAGCCGACCGTGTCGAAGCCGTCGACGCGGGTCTTGGTCTTGACGCCGGCGACGCCGAGCAGGATGCCGAACGTGTCGGTGGTGTGGCTGGCGACCAGCGCGCCGCGCGGGCTGACCTTGTCATTGGTGTCGGTATATTGGCCCTGCGCGACCACGGTGACATGGGTGCCGGGCTTGTCGAAGGGGCGCGCGTTGCGGAGGTTGACGGTGCCGGCGATGCCGCCCTCGATCGTCGATGCCGTCGCCGACTTGGCGAGATCGAGCCGGGTGAACAGTTCGGACGGGAAGAAGTCGAGATCGACTTCGCGGTTGCCGCCGCCGCCGCCGGTGGTGCCGCCGTCCGACGCGACCGCGATCTGCGATCCGTTCAGCAGCACCTTCGAGAAGCTGGGACCAAGGCCGCGAATCGCGACCTGCGTGCCTTCGCCGGTGATGTCGCGGTTGAGGCGGACGCCCGGCATCCGGTTCAGCGTTTCGGCAAGGTTGGTGGCGGGCAGCTTGCCGATATCCTCGGCAAAGATCGCGTCGCCGAAAGCGACGGCGTTCTTCTTGGCATTGGTCGCGCTTTGCAGCGAGCCGCGAATGCCGGTGACGACGATGTCAGCGACTTCCTCCTCGGGTGCGGCGGCCGATTGGGGCGCTGCATCCTGCGGAGCGGCGTCCTGCGCCATGGTGACCTGAGACAGGCCGAGCGAACCCAGGGCGGACGCCGCAAACAGGGCGGCGCGAAAGGCGTGAATCTGAGCAGACATGGAAAAACCCTCTCCGAACCAGCGCACAGGGCTTTGTTGCAAGCCGACTGTTACCGCTATCAGTAGTTTGGGAATAACGCCATTTAGTGCTTTGTCAACAATTGTGCGTGAAAAATGGTAGCGTTACATTTTTCTGTGACAATCCTGCCGCAGGGCACCAAGCGCGGCCAGCGCGCCCTGCTGTTCGAGGATCGTCAGCCAGTGAGCGAGCGTGTCGCGCAAGCCGCTGTTATCGGCCAGTCCCGGCGGGACGACCGGGGCGAAGCCGAGGATCGCGTCCACCCGCTCGGCGGCGGTCCAGGCGGGCGCGAGCCGCTGCACGATCGGGCCGGCAAGCGGGTCATCGACCATGTGAGTCGCGCCCCGATCATCGCGCCCCGCCTGCCAGCGTATCCAGGCCGCGACCGCCAGCGCCAGCGCGGCGATCCCCTGCCCGCGCGCCAACCGATCGGCGATGGGCGCGAGCAGGCGCTGGGGCAGCTTCTGCGATCCGTCCATTGCGATCTGGCGCGTGCGGTGGCGCAGGGTCGGATTGTCGAACCGGGCCATGAGTGCGCGGCGATAGGCGGCGATGTCGAGTTCAGGGGGTGGCGAAAGCGTCGTTTGCGCCTCGTCCCAGAGCGCTTCGACAAAGTGGCGCGCGTTGGGCAGCGCCAGCACCTCATGGACATGGGCGATGCCGGCGAGGCCGCCCAGATAGGCGATGCCGCTATGCGCGCCGTTGAGCAGGCGCAGCTTGGCTTCCTCCCAGGGCGCGACAGCGGCGGTCAGTTGAACGCCGGGACCGAAATCGGGGCGCGGGCCGCAGAAGCGGTCCTCTATCACCCATTGGGCGAAAGGTTCGGTCTTGACCATCGCCCGGTCCTCGACGCCGAACCGCGATGCGAGGGCCGCGATATCCTCATCGGTCGTGGCGGGCACGATGCGGTCGACCATCGTCTGCGGGAAAGCGCCTTCGGCCGCAATCCAGTCGGCCAGCGCGGCGTCATGGCGGCGGGCGAGCGCGATCACGGAGTCGCGCAGCCGCGCACCATTGTGCGGCAGATTGTCGCAGCTGATCGCGGTGAAGGGGGGCAGGCCGGCGGCGCGGCGGCGGGCGAGCGCGGCGACGATGAAGCCGGGGGCGGTCCGGGGCCGGTCGAGCGCGGCGAGGTCGGCGGCGAGCTGCGGATCATCCGCGATCAGCGCGCCGGTGGCGGGATCGAGCTTATAGCCCTTCTCGGTCACGGTCAGCGTCACGATATGGGTGTCGGGCGAGGCCATCGCGGCGATCAGCGCTTCGGGCTCTTCGGGCGCGACGATGACTTGGCGGACCGCACCGATGATGCGCGCCTGCTCGGCCGCGCCGTCGCGCACGAGCATCGTGTAGAGACCATCCTGCGGTGCCATCTGGTCGCGCACGGCGGGCGAGCGGAGCGAGGCGGCGACGATGCCCCAGCGCAGGTCGCCCGCATTCAGCGCATCGTCGAAAAAGGCCGCCTGATGCGCGCGGTGGAAGGCGCCGATGCCCAGATGGACGACGCCGCAGCGGACGGCGGCGCGGTCATAGCCGGGGCGGATCACATCGTCCGGCAGGTCCGCCAGCGTGGCGGCCGACAGTCTTTTCACAGCTTATAGGCTTTCTTCACCAGATCGTAGCTGAGCGCATGGGCAAGGTCATGGGCCTCGTCCTCCTCCAGCCGATGCTCGGCGACGAGGCGCGCGAGAAAGGCGCAATCCATGCGGCGCGCGACATCGTGCCGCGCCGGGATAGACAGGAAGGCGCGGGTGTCGTCGTTGAAGCCGACCGTGTTGTAGAAACCAGCGGTCTCGGTCGCGCGCTCGCGGAAGCGGCGCATCCCTTCGGGGCTGTCATGGAACCACCAGGGCGGGCCGAGCCGAAGCGCTGGATAATGACCCGCGAGCGGGGCGAGTTCGCGCGAATAGACGTCCTCGTCCAGGGTGAAGAGGATGAGGGTGAGGCGCCGATCGTTGCCGTAAAGGTCGAGCAAGGGCTTCAATGCCTGCACGAATTCGCCGGAAAGCGGGATGTCGCCGCCCTTGTCGCGGCCGAAGCGAGCGAGCACGGCGGCATTGTGGCTGCGATGGACGCCGGGGTGGAGCTGCATCACCATGCCGTCCTCGATCGACATGCGCGCCATTTCGGTCAGCATATGGCCGCGGAACAGGCGGGCGTCGGCGGCGCTCACCGGGCCGCTGATCGCGCGCACGTAGAGCGCCTCGATCTCGGCGGGGGGAAGGTGGGCGGTGAAGGCGTCGGGATGGCCGTGATCGGTCGAGGTCGCGCCGGCCGCGCGGAAATCGGCGCGGCGCTTCTCATGCGCGCGCAGATAGGCGGCGAAGCTGCCGGCATCCTCGCCCGCCATGGCGCAGAAGGCGCGGACGCGCTCCGGGAAGCCGGCGATGTCGGGGTCCATTACAGGGTCCGGGCGATAGGCGGTGACCACCCTCCCCGCCCAGCCCGATGCGCGGATTGCGCGATGATGGTCGAGCGGGTCGAGCGGGCCTTCGGTGGTGGCGATGACTTCGATGTTGAAGCGATCGAACAAAGCGCGCGGGCGGAAGGCGTTGGTCTTGAGCGCGGCGTCGATGATGACGTAATAATGGTCCGCCGTCGCCGGCTCCAGCCGCACGTCGATACCGAACGCTTCCGCGAACACCCAGTCGAGCCACAGGCGCGAAGGCGTGCCCCGGAACAGGTGGTAATGAGCGGCGAAGCGGTGCCAGATGGCGCGCGGGTCGGTCTCGGTCGAGCTGCCGTCTATGGTCGGCACGCCCAGCTCCTCCAGCTTCACCCCCTGGCTGTAGAGCATCCGGAACACATAATGGTCCGGCACGATCAGCAGCTCGGCCGGGTTTGCGAAGGGCTGGTCGTAGGCGAACCAGCGCGGGTCGGTGTGGCCGTGCGGGCTGACGATCGGCAAATCCTTGACCGTGGCGTAGAGCGCGCGGGCGATGGCGCGGGTGGTGGGATCGGACGGGAACAGGCGATCGGGATGGAGACGCAAAGGCGTGGTCATGCGGCGCTTTCGGCAAGGGGTATCGCCACCGGCTGATAGCGGGGCAGGAGAAGATGAATGACGGCGAGCGCGACCAGATAGGCGACCGACGCGACGGCGAAGATCGGACCGTAGCTGCCGATCGTTTCGAGGATGACGCCGGCGAATTTCGCCATCAGCATGCCGCCGACCGCGCCGGAGAGGCCGCCCAGGCCCACCACCGATCCCGCCATCCAGCGCGGAAAGACATCGCCCGGCAGCGCATAGAGATTGGCCGAGAAGCCCTGATGCCCGGCGCAGGCGAGGCCGATCAGGCCGACCGCGACCCACATCGACGGCGCGCTCGTCGCAAAGGCGATCGGCACGGCGCAGAGCGCGGCGAGCAGCATCGCGCTCTTGCGGGCGCGGTTGACGCTCCAGCCCCGGCCCATGAGGCGCGAGGAGGTCCAGCCGCCGGCGATCGAACCGACATCCGCCAGCAGATAGACGGCGATCAGCGGCGGACCGAAGTCCAGCATCTTGACGCCATATTGCTTGTTGAAGAAATCCGGCAGCCAGAAGAGGAAGGTCCACCAGACCGGGTCGATCAGGAAGCGACCGAGCATATAGGCCCAGGTCTGGCGATGGCGGAACAGCGTGGCCCATTTGACCGGGCGCTGGGGTTCGACGGGATCAGTCTCGATCCACGCCAGTTCTTCGGGCGTCAGGCTCTTCTTCTCGCGCGGGCGGCGGTAGAAAGCGAGCCAGGCGGCGAGCCAGACGAGAGTCAGCAGGCCAGTGAGGATGAAGGCCCAGCGCCAGCCGAGCGACACCGCGATGATCGGCACGATCAGCGGCGTCAGAATCGCGCCGACATTCGACCCGGCGTTGAAGATGCCGATCGCGAAGGCGCGCTCCTTCTTGGGGAACCATTCGTTGGTGGCGGCGATGGCGGCGGGGAAGGTTCCCGCCTCCCCGATGGCCAGCGGGATGCGGGCGAGCAGCATTCCGGCGGTCGAGGTGAAGAAAATGTGCGCGACGTGGCCGATCGTCCACAGCGTCACCGCAAGCGCATAGCCCGCCCGCGCGCCGATCCGGTCGATCAGCCGGCCGAAAAAGACATAGGCGATGCCGTAACCCGCCTGGAACCAGATGGCGAGATCGGCATAGCCGCTCTCGCTCCAGCCATAGCGCGCCTGCAGATCGGGCTTCAGCGTCGGCAGCACGAGGCGATCGACATAGCTCAGCACCACCGCCGCGAAGAGCAGGCCGCAGACGATCCAGCGGATTTTGCCGGAGGGTTTGGGGATGGTAGTCATTGCAAACCCACTCTTGTCATTCCCGCGCAGGCGGGAATCCATCTCCCACCTCGGCGGTTGGGGAGAAGGACGGAGATGGATCCCCGCCTTCGCGGGGATGACGATGATGTGGATGCCGCGTTCATCGGCTCACCAGTTGAACAGCGTGCCGTCCTCCAGCCGGTTCACCGGCAGGAAGGCGCGCTGATACTCGTAGCCGGCGGCCAGTTGCTCGTCGATGTCGACGCCCAGGCCCGGCGCGTCGCCCGGATGCATCATGCCGTCCTCGAACGTATAGGCATGGGGGAAGACCGCGTCGGTCTCGGGCGTGTGGCGCATATATTCCTGGACGCCAAAATTGGGCACGCTGATGTCGAAATGCAGTGCGGCCGCCATGCAGACCGGCGACAGGTCGGTCGCGCCATGGCAGCCGGTCTTGACCTGATAGAGGTCGGCGAGCGCGGCGATGCGGCGCAGGTGGGTGATGCCGCCGGCATGGACCACGGTGGCTCGGATATAGTCGATCAGCTGGTTCTGGATCAGATCCTTGGCGTCCCAGATCGAATTGAAGATTTCGCCCACCGCGAGCGGCGCGGTGGTGTGCTGGCGGATCAGCTTGAACGCCTCCTGATTCTCGGCGGGGGTCGCGTCCTCCAGCCAGAAGGGGCGGTAGGGTTCGAGATCCTTGCCCAGACGGCCGGCCTCGATCGGGGTCAGGCGGTGGTGGATGTCGTGCAGCAGATGCACATCCCAGCCCAGAGCCTCCCGCGCAGCCTTGAACAGTTCGGGGACGATGCGCAGATATTTGCTGGTGTTCCAGACATTTTCGGTCGGCAGGTCAGCGTCCGCCGGCTCGTAGAAATAGCGGTCCTTGCTGACGCCATAGGTGGACGCCATGCCCGGCACACCGCACTGGATGCGGATCGCCTTGTAGCCCTGCTTCTGGTAGTCGAGCGCAGCCTCGATCGTGTCCTCGATCGACGTGCCGTTGGCATGGCCATAGACCATCACGCCCTCGCGGCTCGCGCCGCCCAGCAGCTGATAAACCGGCAGGCCCGCGATCTTGCCCTTGATGTCCCACAGCGCCATGTCGACCGCCGCGATCGCGGTCATGGTGACAGGGCCGCGCCGCCAATAGGCGCCCTTGTAGAGATATTGCCAGATATCCTCGATCCGGTGCGCGTCCCGGCCGATGAGGCAGGGGACGACATGGTCGGTGAGGTAGCTGGCGACCGACAGTTCGCGGCCGTTGAGCGTCGCGTCGCCGACGCCGGTGGTGCCGTCGTCGCAGATGATCTTGAGGGTGACGAAATTGCGGCCGGGACAGGTGATGATGACCTTGGTGTCAACGATTTTAGGCATTTGGGAAATCCTGTTCAGATGACTTCGAGCGGGATGGTCTGCAGATTTTCGCTGTCCGGCCCGACCATGATGTCGAAGAGGCCGGGTTCGACCACCTCCTCCATGTCGAGATTCCAGAGCGAGAAGGCGGAAGGGCCGAGCGTGATGCGGACGGTTTTCGTTTCGCCGGGCGCGAGAGAGACGCGCTTGAACCCCTTCAATTGCTTGATCGGGCGGGTGACGCTGGCGGTCTGATCGCGGACGTAGAGCTGGACGACCTCGTCCCCTGCCCTCTGGCCGGTATTGCGCACGTCGACTTCGACCGTCACTTCGCCGCCTGTGCCGATGCGGGGAGAAGAAAGCCGTGGCTTTCCGAACTCGAATGTCGTGTAGCTGAGGCCATATCCGAAGGGGTAGAGCGGCGTTATGTCCTCGAACACATAGCCGCGCCGCGCCGAGGGTTTGCGGTTGTAAAAGACCGGCACCTGGCCCGCGTCGCGCGCGACGGTGACGGGCAGCTTGGCGCCGGGATTGACCTCGCCGAACAATATGTCGGCCATGGCCGTGCCGCCCTCCTGCCCCGGATACCAGCATTCGAGCAGCGCGTTCGCGCCCTCCGCGACAGTGGGGTAGCTGGGCGGGCGGCCGTTGATCGCGCAGACGATGACGGGCCTGCCGGTCGCCTTCATCGCGAGGAACAGGTCGTTCTGCTCACCCAAAAGGTCGAGGCTGGTGCGGTCGCCGAGATGGTTCTTGGCGAAGCCCTCGCGGCTGGTCTGTTCGGTGTCGCCGATGGCGAGGATGACGATGTCGGCCGACTTCGCCACCTCGACCGCCTCCGCGATCAGCGCGCGGTTTTTCGCCGGGTCGGCCAGCAGCACCTCATTAGCCGAGCGATCCTCGCTCTGGGTGATGAACACGCCCTGGGCATGGACGACCTCCGCCTTGCCCTTGAGCTTGACCTGCACCCCTTCGAGCAGCGAGACAGTCTGGCGCGGCACGCTCGAATAGCCGCCGAGGCGGGCGATGGCGGCGTTGGGACCGATCACCGCCACCCGCTTCTGCGCGCCGGGGGTGAGCGGCAAGGTGCCGTCATTTTTGAGCAGCACGATCGAGCGATGCGCGGCCTTGAGCGCCAGCGCGCGGGCTTCCTTGTTGCCGGTGAGCGCCGCATGATCCTTGCGCGGCCAGGGATTTTCGAACAGGCCCGCGCGGAATTTCAGCGTCAACATGCGTGTGCAGGCGATGTCGACCGCTTCTTGAGGGACTTTTCCGCTGCGGACCTGTTCCACGAGCGTCCGATAGCTGGTCCCGTCGGGCAGCTCGCAATCCACTCCGGCGCGAAGAGCCGCGCGCGCGGCTGCCTGCGGGTCGGGCTGGACATGGTGGATGGTGTCGAGTTCGTGGACCGCGCCATAGTCGCTGACCACCGCGCCGTCGAAACCCCATTCGCCGCGCAAAATGTCGTTTAGCAGCCAGCGGTTCTGGTGGCTGGGGACGCCGTCAATCTCGTTATAGCTGGGCATGACGGCGGCGATGCCGGTGCGATTCACGACTTCACGGAAGGGCGGGAAGAAATTTTCGCGCAATTCCCGCTCGCTGATCGGCGCAGGGGCGATATTCTCGCCGGCCTGCGGCTGGCCGTGGCCGGTCATATGCTTCAACGTCGCCATGACCTTGTCGGGGCCGAGTTGCCTGCTTTCGCCCTGAAGGCCAAGGACGGCGGCGACGCCCATCTCGCCGCAGAGATAGGGGTCTTCGCCGAACGTCTCCTCGATCCGGCCCCAGCGCGGATCGCGGGCGATGTCGACCACGGGCGAGAGCGCCAGATGGACGCCGCGGGCGCGGACCTCGCGGGCGATGACGGACTGGACCTCGCGCATCAGGTCGCGGTCGAAGCTGCCGGCGAGGCCGATCGCCATCGGGAACATGGTCGCTTCCGTCGCCATATAGCCGTGGAGCGATTCCTCGTGGAACAGGACGGGGATGCCGAGGCGGGTTTCCTCGATCGCCCATTTCTGGACGGCGGCGACGAAATCGACCGTCTCCTGCGGCGTGCGCCAGCGCGCGCCGACGCCGCCCGCCTGGTTGGCGTCGCCCGCCACGCCGCGCTTGTCGGACGGGCGGGTGATCTGGCCGAAGCTGTGCGGATAGGCGGCGCTCGCCTTGGCGGGGGAGAAGGCGATGCCGTCCATCACCTCCGCCTTGGTCGCCCAGAGCGCGATGATCTGCGCGACCTTCTCCTCCAGCGTCATGCGGGCGAGGAGATCGCGGACGCGCAGGTCGATGGGCGCGGATGCGTCCTTGTAGAGCGGGCCGCTGCGCGCCTTCGCCAGCGCCGGGGTGGCGGCGGTGGAGGCGAGCAGGCCGAGGGCGTGGCGGCGCGACAGGCTCATGGCGTCACCGTCAGCGTCGTGGACTGGAGCGCGACCGAGCTATTGCCGGTCATGATCTCGAATTCGCCCGGCTCGACCACGCGCTCCATCCGGCCGTTCCACATCTGGAGGCTTTCGGGCGTGATCGCGAAGCTGACGGTGCGGGTTTCGCCGGGTTTCAAGGTCACGCGCTGGAAGCCCTTCAGCTCCTTGATCGGGCGGGTGACCGAGCTGACCTTGTCGCGGATGTAGAGCTGGACCACCTCATCGCCTTCGCGCGCGCCGCTGTTGCGAACAGCGAGTGAGACAGTTGTTTGACCGCCCACGCCGATACGGCTCACCGCCAGCTTCGGCTGGGACAGCTCGAATGTCGTGTAGCTGAGGCCGTAGCCGAACGGGTAGAGCGGGTCGGTCGTGTCGAACAGATAGCCGCGCCGCGCCGATGGCTTGGCGTTGTAGAAGATGGGCAACTGGCCGACCGAGCGGGGGATGGTGACGGGCAGCTTGCCGCCCGGATTGACGTCGCCGAACAGGACGTCGGCGACGGCATTGCCGCCCTGTTCGCCCAGATACCAGCCTTCCAGGATCGCGTTGGCCTGCTCGCTGATCTTGACGGTCGAGGCGGGGCGGCCGTTGATGAGGATGACGGTGATCGGCTTGCCGAGCGCCTTCAGCGCATCGAACAATTCCTGCTGTTCGCCGACGAGATCGAGGCTGGGGCGGTCGCCGAGATGGCTGCTGGCCCAGCCTTCGCGGCTCGATTGCTCAGTGTCGCCCAAGGTAAGGATGATGCGGTCGACGTTGCGGGCCGCCTCCACCGCCTGCGCGATCAGCCGGCGGTTTTCGGCCGGGTCGGACTTGACCACCTTGTCCTCCCACCAGTCGTCATTGTCGGTAATCTTGACGCCTTGGGCAAAGACGATGCTGGCGCGTTTGCCGACCTTCGCCCTGATGCCGTCGAGGATGGAGACCTTGTGCGGCGGCTCGCCATAATAGCCGCCGAGGCGCGCGACGGCGGCGCTGGGGCCGATGATCGCTATGCTGCCTTCGGGCTTCAGCGGCAACATGCCGTCATTCTTGAGCAGGGTTATCGAGCGTTGCGCGGCGGTGAGCGCCAGCGCGCGCGCTTCGGCATTATTGGTGATCTTTTCCGAGGCGGCGGCATCGGCATAGGGGTTCTCGAACAAGCCGGCGCGGAATTTCAGGTCCAGCATCCGACGCACCGCCTGGTCGACCTTCGCCTCGCTGACCTTGCCTTCGCGGACCAGCTTGCCGAGCTTTGCGTAGGAGATGCCGTCGGGCAGGTCGGCGTCCACGCCCGCGTCGAGCGCGCGGATCGCCGCGCCCTCCAGGTCGGGGGCGATATGGTGGATGCTCATGAGCTGGTCGACCGCCGAATAGTCTGAGACGACCGCGCCCTTGAAGCCCCATTCGCGGCGGAGCACATCCTCCAGCAGCCAGCGGTTGGCGTGGCTGGGAACGCCGTCGATCTCGTTATAGGAGGCCATGACCGCCTCTATGCCGGTGCGCTTCACCACCTGCTCGAAGGGCGGGAAGAAATTCTCGCGCAGTTCGCGTTCCGAATAGGGCGCGGGGCCGACATTGGTGCCGCTTTCGGGCTGGCCATGGCCGGTCAGATGCTTGAGCGTGGCGAATACCTTGCCGGGGCGAAGCTGGCGAGCGCGGCCTTCCCCCTGCAAGCCTTCGACGGCGGCGACGCCCATCTCGCCGGCGAGATAGGGGTCTTCGCCGAACGTCTCCTCGATCCGGCCCCAGCGCGGATCGCGGGCGATGTCCACGACCGGCGAGAGGACGAGGCTGACGCCGCGCGAGCGGATTTCGCGGGCAATGACTTGGTTCACCTCCCGCAGCATCGCGGGATCGAAGGAGGAGGCCATGGCGATGGCCTGGGGGAAGCTGGTCGCGCCGACGGCCGCATAGCCGTGCAGCCCTTCCTCATGGAAGAGGATCGGGATGCCGAGGCGCGTTTCCGTCATCGCCCATTTTTGCAGGGCGTTGACGAGCGCGACCGTCTGGCGCGGTGTGCGTCCTGGTGCGACCCGAGGACTCACGCCCGCCTTCGCGTCGGAAGGACGGGCAAAATGGCCGAGGCCCGCCGGATAGGCGGCCCGGAGCTTGGCGAGGTCGAGCTGGAGCCGGTCGTCGAAGAGCGCGACCTTGCCCTCCCAGACCGTGGTGATCTGCGCGATCTTTTCGTCCAGCGTCATGCGGGCGAGCAGATCGTCGACGCGCGATTCGACAGGAGCCGACGCATCCTTGTAGAGCGGGCGGGCGCTGGCGGAGGCAGGCGCGGCAGCGGCCGGGGCGACGGGCGCGACCATGCTGAGCGCCAGCGCGGTCGACAGGCCCAGGATTTTGCCGGGATGGATCATGGTGGAAGCCCCCTCCATTTTTGACCGGCCGGCGCTTTTCGCTTGCAGCGCCGACTGATACCGTTACCATTGGTCGGACAAGACATGCTTGTCAATGCCGTTTAAGCGGCCGGCAAGGATCGCATCAAGGAGAGGGATGAGTGATAGCGCGCCTGGGTTTCTGGATGATGAGCCTCGCCTGCCTGGCACTGTCGCCGATGGCGCGGGCTGAGGACGGCTATGATCTGTGGCTGCGCTATGCCCGCGCCGACGAAAGCCGCGCCGCCGCTGTTTCCGCCCATGCGAGCGCTATCGTGGCGGCCGGAAGCAGCGCGACGCTGAAAGCCGCGACCGACGAACTGCAACGCGGCGTCGCCGGCATGACCGGGCGCGCGCCTGCCCTGGCAACCGAGCCGCAGGCCGGCGCACTGTGGCTGGCGACACCGGCCACGACCCCTGCCCTGCCGGTCAAGACCGGCGCGCTGGGGCAGGAAGGCTATGCCATCCGGTCGATCCAGCAGGGTGGCAAGGCCATGACGCTGATCGCCGCCAACAGCGATATCGGCCTGCTGCACGGCGCCTATCATTGGCTGCGGCTGGCGCAGACCGGGGCGCGACTCGATGCGCTCGACATCGTCAGCGCGCCGAAGATCGGGCTGCGGCTGCTCAATCACTGGGACAATCTGGATGGCACGGTGGAGCGCGGCTATGCCGGGCAGTCGATCTGGGACTGGTGGCGGCTGCCCGACTATAAGGGGCCGCGCTATACCGATTATGCCCGCGCCAACGCCTCGATCGGCATCAACGGCACGGTCCTCAACAATGTGAATGCCAAGGCCGACAGCCTGACCGCGTCCTATATCGCCAAGGCGGCGGCGCTGGCGGATATGCTCCGGCCCTATGGCATCCGCGTCTATCTGTCGGTCAGATGGACCGCGCCGATGGAGTTGGACGGCCTTAAGACCGCCGATCCGCTCGACCCGCAAGTCGCCGCCTGGTGGAAGGCGAAGGCCGACGAAATCTATCGCGCCATCCCCGACTTCGGCGGCTTCCTGGTGAAGGCCAATAGCGAGGGCCAGCCGGGACCGCAGGATTATAAGCGCACCCATGCCGATGGCGCGAACATGCTTGCCGGCGCGGTGAAGCCGCATGGCGGGATCGTGATGTGGCGCGCTTTCGTCTACGCCCATGACAATCCCGACGATCGCGCGAAGCAAGCTTTCACCGACTTCAAGCCGCTGGACGGCCAGTTCGCCGACAATGTCATCGTGCAGGTGAAGAATGGCGCGATCGACTTCCAGCCGCGCGAGCCCTTCCATCCGCTGTTCGGCGCAATGCCCAGGACGCCGCTGATGATGGAATTCCAGATCACCAAGGAATATCTCGGCCAGTCGACCCACCTTACCTATCTGGGGCCATTGTTCGAGGAGGTGCTGGACGCCGACACCTATGCGAAGGGCAAGGGTTCGACCGTCGCCAGGGTGATCGACGGGTCGCTCGACGGGCACAGGCTGACCGGGATCGCCGGGGTCGCCAATATCGGGGTCGATCGCGACTGGAGCGGGTCGATCTTCAACCAGGCGGACTGGTACGCCTTTGGTCGTATGGCGTGGGACACCAGCCTGTCGGCGGAAGCAGTCGCGCGCGAATGGGCGGCGATGACGTTCTCGCCCGACCCGCGCGTGGTTGCGCCGGTCGTCGCCATGATGATGGGATCGCGCGAGGCGGCGGTCGACTATATGACGCCGCTCGGCCTCGCCCATGTCATGGGCACCGGCCATCATTATGGCCCCGCCCCCTGGGTGTCGGACCTGGCGCGGCCCGAATGGAACCCGGTCTATTATCACAAGGCGGACGCCGCCGGCATCGGCTTCGACCGGACGAAGACCGGCAGCGACGCCATCGCCCAATATGCGCCGCAGATCGCAAAAATTCTTGGCAGTCCAAGGACTACGCCGGAACGCGACCTGCTATGGTTCCATCATGTTCCATGGGATTATCGCCTGAAATCGGGCGAGACATTGTGGGACGGGATGGTCCGTCAATATGATCGCGGGGTCGCTTACGTCGCCGACATGCAGCGGACATGGGAGGGGCTTCGCCCGCTGGTGGACGCCGAACGCTTCGCGCAGACGGAGAGCTTCCTCGCCATCCAGCGGCGCGAAGCGACATGGTGGCGCGACGCCAGCATCGCCTATTTCCAGTCGACCAATCGCCTGCCCCTGCCCGCCGGCGCGGCCGCTCCGGCGCATGACCTCAATTGGTACAAAGCGCAGCGCTTTCCCTATGCGCCCGGCCATCACTGATTTTTCACTTATGTTGCGCGGCGGATGACGCTACCATTTCGGAAACGACATCATACGCACGAAAGCCCGACCCCGTTGAGCGACACAAGAACCTCGCGCCGCCAGCGCAACGCGCCGACCATCAACGACGTGGCGCGCCATGCGGGGGTGTCGCCGATGACGGTGTCGCGGGTCATCAATTCAGAACAGGTAGTGCGCGCCGCGACGCGGGAGAAGGTGGAGGCGGCGATCGCGGCGCTCAACTATGCGCCGAGCGCCGCCGCGCGCACGCTGGCGGGCGGGGACGAGACGCGGATCGGCCTTCTCTACTCCAACCCTTCCTCTTCCTATCTCAGCGAGTTTCTGGTCGGGAGCCTCGATCAGGCGAGCCGCAGCGGCGTGCATCTGGTCGTCGAGAAATGGGACGAGGCGATGTCGATCAAGGCGGTGGTCGACCATCTCCAGCGCGGCCGGGTGGATGGCGTCATCCTGCCGCCGCCGCTGTGCGACATGTCCGATCTGGTGAAGGCGCTGGAGAAGGCCGGCATGCCGGCGGTGGCGGTGGCGACAGGGCTGCCGCTGCCAGACCTCGCCGCCGTGACGATCGACGACCGCCATGCCGCCTATGAGATGACGCGGCACCTGATCGCGCTCGGCCATGACCGGATCGGCTTCATCAAGGGCAACCCGAACCAGAGCGCCAGCACCAAGCGGTTCGAGGGCTATGTCGAGGCGTTGCAGCAGGCCGGCCTGCCAGTGCAGGATGAGCTGATCGCGCAGGGCTATTTCACCTATCGGTCGGGGCTGGACGCAGCCGAACATATCCTCTCGCTGCTCGACCCGCCGACCGCGATCTTCGCCAGCAACGACGATATGGCGGCCGCGACCGTCGCCATTGCGCATCGCACCGGGCTGGACGTGCCGGGCGACCTTACCGTCTGCGGGTTCGACGATACGTCGCTCGCGACCACGATCTGGCCGGAACTGACCACGATCCGCCAGCCGATCAGCGCCATGGCGCGCGCGGCGGTGGAGGTGCTGGTGCGCGAACTGCGCGCGCGGCACGGGCGCGACGGCGAGGCCGAGCATCTGGTGCTCGACTATGAACTGATCCGGCGGCAATCCGACGCCGCGCCCCGGATGCGGCCGAGGATGGGGGTGCGGTAAGCCTGGGCTCTGCTCACCAATGGACGAAGATATAGGCTCCCCGGCGCAGGCTTTATCAGATCACGCTTCGCCGAACACCCGGCGGAAGATCGTGTCCACCTGCTTGAAGTGATAATCGAGGTTGAACTTTTCCTCGATCTCCTGCGCGGGGAGCGCGGCGGTGACATCCGGGTCGGCCTTCAGCAGTTCCAGCAGCGACAACACGCCGTCCGATTCCCAGACCTTCATCGCGTTGCGCTGAACGTAGCGGTAGCTGTCCTCGCGGCTCACGCCCGCCTGGGTCAGCGCCAGCAGCACGCGCTGCGAGTGGACGAGGCCGCCCATCTTGTCGAGATTCTTCATCATCCGTTCGGGATAGACGAGCAGCTTGTCGATAACGCCGGTCAGGCGGGCCAGCGCGAAGTCGAGGGTGATGGTGGCGTCGGGGCCGATATAGCGCTCGACCGAGCTGTGGCTGATGTCGCGCTCATGCCAGAGGGCCACATTCTCCATCGCGGGGAGCGCATAGGCGCGGACCATGCGCGCGAGGCCGGTCAGATTTTCGGTCAGCACCGGGTTGCGCTTGTGCGGCATGGCGCTGCTGCCCTTCTGCCCGGGCGAGAAATATTCCTCCGCCTCCAGCACTTCGGTGCGCTGGAGGTGGCGGACCTCGACCGCGAGCCGCTCGATCGAGCTGGCGATGACGCCGAGCGTCGCGAAGAACATGGCGTGGCGGTCGCGCGGAATGACCTGCGTGGAGACGGGTTCGACGGCGAGGCCGAGCTTTGCCGCGACATGCTCCTCGACGCGGGGGTCGATATTGGCGAAGGTGCCGACCGCGCCGGAAATGGCGCAGGTGGCGACTTCGGCGCGGGCGGCGATCAGGCGCGCCTTGCACCGGCTGAATTCGGCATAGGCTTCGGCCATCTTGAGTCCGAAGGTCACGGGTTCGGCATGGATGCCGTGGCTGCGGCCGATGGTCGGGGTCAGCTTATGCTCGAAGGCGCGGCGCTTGATGACGTCGAGCAGCCTGTCGAGATCCTCGATGAGGATGTCGGCGGCGCGGGTGAGCTGGACGGCAAGGCACGTATCGAGCACGTCGGACGAGGTCATGCCCTGGTGCATGAAGCGGGCTTCGTCGCCCACCTGTTCGGCCACCCAGGTCAGGAAGGCGATGACGTCATGCTTGGTCACCGCCTCGATCGCGTCGATCGCGGGCACGTCGATCGCGGGGTTGGTCGCCCACCAGTCCCACAGCGCCTGTGCCGCCGACGGAGGCACGACGCCCAGCTCGCCCAGCTTCTCGGTCGCGTGCGCTTCGATCTCGAACCAGATTTTGAAGCGCGCTTCCGGTTCCCAGAGGGCGGTCATTGCGGGGCGGGCGTAGCGGGGGACCATGGCGAATCCTGAAGGCTGGAGGGGAAAAGATGCGCGCCGCCTAGCAGCGTCGGCGCAGCGGGGCAAATCGCGGGCGCCTTTCGAGTCAAGGCGAGATGCGCGGCAAATATTCGCGACGAGGCGAACCAATATTCAAGACGAATATGGCGAGATGAACGGATGTTCAGGAACATTGACCCAGGTTCATTCATTATTGCTTCAGTTAAAATGCTGGACTGGAACCAACCTCATCCAGGCCGATCATATGGCAAAAGGAGTTTGTGATGTTCTGCACTATATTGCTCAGCACGGCTTTGGCCGTGACAGCACCGGCGATGGCGCAGACCGCCCCCGATCAGAGCGCCAGCCCCGCCGCGCCGCAACCGGCCGCTCCGGCACAGCCCGCCGCCGCCCAGCCGCAGGCAGCGACACCCGCCAACCCGGCCGCCAGCGTGGCGGCGATCGTGGACAGCGAGTTTCCGGCCTATGACGCGAACAAGGACGGGGCGCTGGATCAGTCGGAATTTTCCCGCTGGATGGTGGCGCTCAAGGATCAGGAAATGAAGGCGACCGGCGCGACCCTGGCGCCCGAGCAGGTGACCGCCTGGGCCAATGGCGCATTCACCACCGCCGACAAGGACAAAAGCGTCTCCGTCAGCAAGCCCGAGCTTATCAGCTATCTGAGCGGCGGCGCGGGCTGACGCCGAGCTGACACGACCCGGATCATCCGGGCCTATAAGAGCCTGCCGGGTCGCACCGGAGGGCGGCATGGAGCGAAGGCCATGCCGCCCTTTTTTTCGCGCCGCAGCCTCAGCTCTTGCGACGGTAATAGAGGAGGGCCGCGACGATCGCGGCGGAGCCGATGCCGACGGCCGTGCCCATCCACACGCCCTTTCCGGCCGACTTGCGGGCGGCATCGGCAAGAGGCGTGTCGCCGGGCGGATTGGCGGTGGCGTCGGGAGCGGGCATGTCAGGCTCGGCAGTTGCGGCCGGAGACGGCGGCATGTCTTTGGCTTTGCTCATAGTCACGCCCTTATGGCGCAAAGCCGGGCCGACGGAAAGACGCAGAAGCGTTCGCACTCAATCTGGATCAGCGGTTCGGTTTTCGGCAAAGCGCCTCTTGACTTCGCTGCCATATAGATGTTGGTAGCGCTATCAAAGACAAGCATCCAATAGGAGTTGATGATGCCGGGGGACGCCGCCTTGTCCGATTGCCTTCCGTCCGATTGGCGGGAGGGCCTTTTCCTTGGCCGCGTGCAGACCGCCGCCGGCCCCAGCCCCATATTGGTCGCGCAGGGCGTCGCCTATGACATGAGCCGAGTCGCGCCCACGGTCGCGCAACTGGCCGACCTGCTGCCGTTGTCGCCGGAGGGTGGCGAGGCGCTTGGCCCGCTCGATGAACTCGCCCTGCCGCTGCTGAGCCCGGTCGACCTGCAATGCGTCAAGGCGTGCGGCGTCACCTTCGCCGTGTCGGCGCTGGAGCGCGTGATCGAGGAAGGCGCGCGCGGGGACGCTTCGCGGGCGGTGGAGATTCGCGGTCGGCTGGAGGAACGGGTCGGTGGATCGATCCGCAGCGTGGTGCCGGGCACGCCTGAAGCCGCTGCGCTCAAGGCCGCGCTGATCGAGGACGGGCTGTGGTCGCAATATCTGGAAGTCGCGATCGGCCCCGACGCGGAGGTGTTCACCAAATCGCCGATCCTCTCCACCGTGGGCGTTGGCGCGGAGATCGGCATCCGGTCCGATTCCACCTGGAACAACCCGGAGCCGGAAATCGTGCTGGTGGTCGACAGCGCTGGCAATACGGTCGGCGCGACGCTGGGCAACGACGTCAACCTCCGCGATTTCGAGGGCCGCTCGGCGCTGCTGCTGGGCAAGGCGAAGGATAATAACGCCTCCTGCTCGCTCGGTCCGCTGATCCGCCTGTTCGACGACGGCTTCACCATCGACGATGTGCGCAACGCCGAAGTCGCGCTGACCATCGACGGACCGGAAGGCTATCGACTGGACGGCGTCAGCAGCATGAACCAGATCAGCCGCGATCCGCTCGATCTGGTGCGCCAGACGCTGTCGCAGCACCAATATCCCGACGGGTTCGCGCTGTTCCTGGGCACATTGTTCGCGCCGGTGCAGGATCGGGACGAGCCGGGTCGCGGCTTCACCCACAAGGTCGGCGATATTGTCACCATCTCAACCCAGCGCCTCGGCAAGCTGGTGAACAAGGTCGTGACGTCGAAGGATGCGGCGCCCTGGACCTTCGGCGTTGCCGCCCTGATGACCAATCTGGCCGTGCGCGGCCTGCTGAATGTGAAAGAGAAAGAACACGCATGAACCGCGCCATCTATCCCAGCTTGAAGGACAAGCGGGTTTTCATTTCCGGCGGCGGTAGCGGTATCGGAGAGGGTCTGGTCGAAGCATTTGCCCGGCAGGGCGCACGGGTCGCCTTCTGCGACATCGCCGTGGCGGAAAGCGAGGCGCTGGTCGCGCGGCTCGCCGACGCGCCGGTCGCGCCTATTTTCCATGCCATCGACCTGCGTGACATCGACGCGGTGCAGGCTATGATAGGGTCCGTCGAGCAGCAGCTGGGCGGGATCGACATCGTCATCAACAATGCAGCCAATGACGATCGCCACAGCATCGAGGAGGTCACGCCCGCTTATTGGGACGAGCGGATGGCGGTGAACCTGCGCCACCTCTTCTTCGTCGCGCAGGCGGCGGCGCCGGCGATGAAACGCGCGGGCGGCGGCGTGATCCTGAATTTCGGGTCGATCAGCTGGCACCTCGCTCTGCCCGACCTGGTGCTCTACCAGACCGCCAAGGCGGCGATCGAAGGGCTGACCCGCAGCCTCGCCCGCGACCTTGGCCGCGAGAATATCCGCGTCAACACCATCATCCCCGGCAATGTGAAAACGCCGCGCCAAGAGAAATGGTACACGCCCGAGGGCGAGGCGGAGATCGTCGCCGCCCAGTGTCTCGACGGACGCATCCTGCCGGTCGATGTCGCCGCGCTGGCGATGTTCCTGGCGTCGGACGATGCGCGCTATTGCACCGGCCATGACTATTTCATCGACGCCGGGTGGCGCTGAAATGGCGGGCGGGCAGCCGGTGAGTGTGCTCGGCGTCGGCGCGACGCTGGGCGAAGGGCCGGTCTGGGTCGCGCGCGACGCGGCGCTCTGGTTCGTCGATATCAAGGCGCATCGCGTCCACCGCTATGATCCTGCGTTGAACGCGGGGCGGAGCTGGGCCGCACCGGGGCAGGTCGGCTGGATCTTGCCGACCGACGACGGGCTGTTCGCCGCCGGGCTGCAATCGGGCGTGAATCGTTTCGATCCGGCGGACGGCAGCTTCACGCTTCTCCACGCGCCCGAGGCGCATCTGCCCGGCAATCGCCAGAATGACGCGACCGTCGCGCCCGATGGCGCGATCTGGTTCGGGACGATGGACGATAGCGAGGAGCAGACAAGCGGCCGCTTCTACCGCTTCCACAAGGGCGTGTGCGCCGACGCAGGATTGCCGCCCTTCTCCATCACCAACGGCCCTGCCCTTTCGCCCGATGGGCGCATCCTCTATCACACCGACACGCTGGGCAAGCGCATCTGGCAATGCGCGCTGCACGAGGGGAAAGTGATCGACCGCCCGACCATCTTCGCCACGATCGAGGACGGCGCGGGCTGGCCCGACGGCCCGACTGTCGATGCCGAAGGCTGCGTGTGGACCGGGCTGTTCGGCGGCTGGGCGGTGCGGCGCTATGATCCGGCGGGCACGCTGATGCGGGAAATCCGCTTTCCGGTCGCCAACATCACCAAGATCGCCTTCGGCGGCGAAGGCCTGACCACCGCCTATGCGACGACCGCGCGCAAGGGATTGGACATGACAGCGTTGACAGAACAGCCTTTGGCAGGCGATCTGTTCGCCTTCGATGCCGGGGTTGCCGGGCTGCCGGGGATCGTGGCGACGATATAAACGACAAAAGACTGGAAGGACGGGCGAATGAGCGAGGGGAGCGCGGGCAAGGTCAACATGGCCTTCATTGCGGCCATCGTCGCGGTGGCGACGATCGGCGGATTCATGTTCGGCTATGATTCGGGGGTCATCAACGGCACTCAGAAGGGGCTGGAAAGCGCCTTCGATCTTGGCGAACTGGGCATCGGCATCAATGTCGGCGCGATCCTGATCGGGTCGTCGATCGGCGCGTTCGGCGCGGGGCGAATGGCCGACATCATCGGCCGGCGCGGCGTCATGATGCTCTCCGCCATCCTCTTCCTGGTGAGCGCGCTGCTCGCCGGCGCGGCCGATTCGTCCGCGATCTTCATCATCGCCCGCATCATCGGCGGCCTGGGCGTGGGCGCGGCGAGCGTGATCTCGCCCGTCTATATTTCCGAAGTCACCCCCGCCAATGTGCGCGGACGGCTGTCGTCGGTGCAGCAGGTCATGATTATCTCCGGCCTGACCGGCGCGTTCGTCGCCAATTTCGTGCTGGCGCGCTATGCGGGCGGATCGACCGCGCCGCTGTGGCTCGACTATCCGGCGTGGCGCTGGATGTTCTGGCTCCAGGCGATTCCCGCCGCCATCTACTTCCTCGCGCTGTTGGTGATCCCGGAAAGCCCCCGCTATCTGGTGGCGCGCGGGCAGGAAGAGCGCGCCCATGCGGTGCTGACCCGGCTGTTCGGCGAGGCCGAAGCGACGCGCAAGGTGGCGGAGATCCGCGCGAGCCTGGCCGCCGACCATCATCGCCCCAAACTGTCCGACCTCATCGACAAGACGAGTGGCAAGATCCGCCCGATCGTGTGGACCGGCATCGGCCTTGCCGTGTTCCAGCAGTTCGTCGGCATCAACGTCGTCTTCTATTATGGCGCGACTTTGTGGGAAGCGGTCGGCTTTTCCGAGGATTATGCGCTCCAGACCAATATCCTGTCGGGCGTGCTGTCGATCGGCGCGTGCCTCGCCACGATCGCGCTGGTCGACAAGATCGGTCGCAAGCCGCTGCTGCTGATCGGGTCGGCCGGCATGGCGGTGACGCTGGCGACGGTCGCCTACGCCTTCTCCACCGCCGTCACCGGCGCGGACGGCGCGGTGTCGCTGCCGGGGAATAACGGCATCATCGCGCTGGTCGCGGCGAACCTCTACGTGATCTTCTTCAACTTGAGCTGGGGACCGATCATGTGGGTGATGCTGGGCGAGATGTTCCCGAACCAGATACGCGGGTCGGGGCTGGCGGTCGCCGGCTTTGCCCAGTGGATCGCCAACGCGATCGTCTCGGTCAGCTTCCCGTCGCTGGTCGTCTCGCCGGGTCTCGCCACCGCCTATGTCGGCTATGCAATCTTCGCGCTCATATCCTACTTCTTCGTGCGCGCCATGGTGAACGAAACGAAGGGGCGCGAGCTTGAGGATATGGTCGGCTGAGCGAGGGGACGATCATGCTGCGGGCGGGAGGGCTGGAGGCAGCGCTCTCGCCCGCCATCGGAGGTGCGCTGCTGCGCCTTTCGCTGGATGGGGCGGACCTGCTGCGGCCGACGCCGGCGGGGGCGACCGATCCGCTCGCGATGGCGAGCTTTCCGCTAGTGCCCTATGCCAATCGTATCGCGCATGGGCGCTATGCGGTGGAGGGGCAGCGCTATCAGTTGCCGCTGAATTTCGGCGATCATCCGCACAGCATCCATGGCTTTGGCTGGCAGGCGCCGTGGGCGGTGAGCGAAACGACCGGAGCGGAGACCCGGCTGATCCAGGACCATAATGGTGACGCTGGCTGGCCTTGGCCTGACCGGGCCGAGCAGCATGTGGCGCTCAGCCCGTCCGAGCTGTCGCTTTCGCTATCCCTGACCAACAAGGGTGAGAGCGCCATGCCGGCGGGGCTTGGCTTCCACCCCTATTTCGTCGCGGATGCCGACACCCGGCTCCAGTTCGATGCGCAGAGCCTGCTGCTTTCCACCGCCGACATGCTGCCCGAGCGGGAGGTCGCGGCCGACGCGCTGGGAGACTGGTCGCAGCCCTGCGGGATCGCGGGTGACAGCCTGATCGACAATGCCTATGGCGGCTGGAGCGGGGTCGCGACCATCCTGCGCGGCGACGGCATCGCGATCACGATGCGCGCGGCGGGTGCCCCCTGGCTGCATCTCTATCGTCCGCCCGGCGAAGCCTTTTTCTGCCTGGAGCCGGTCAGCCACAGCCCCGACGCGATCAACCGTGGCGGCATGGATATGCTGCCGCCGGGAGGGACCGCGACGCTCGCCATGACCCTCTCCATCGGCAAAATCGAACCGGCGCTTCCGAAATCGGCTGCAATCGCCTAAGCTCGCGCGGCAAGCAGCAGCGAGGGACCAGCCTATGCAATTTTTGCGGACCGCCTTCTGGGTCGTCGTCGCCGTCGCGCTCGCCTTCTTCTGCATGGCGAACTACAAGGATGTGGAGGTCACCCTCTGGGGCGATCTGGTCATGGAAACCAAGCTGCCGGTGCTGCTGATCGGCGCGTTCCTGCTGGGCGCCCTGCCCTTCTGGATCATGGCGCGGGCGACACGCTGGCGGATGCGCCGACGGCTGACCAGCGCGGAGCGGGCGCTGGCCGCCGCGACCGCTGCTGCCGCGCCGCCGCCTTCGCCCGCGCTTGCCGATGCGCCGGCGCTGCCCGTCATCGAACCCGCCCCCGTTACGCCCACGCCAACCCCGACCGCTCCGACAGGATTGCCATGACCAGCCCGCTCTACGTCGCCATCGACACGCCCGACCTCGCCAAGGCGCAGCGCCTGGCGGAACAGGTGCGACGGCATGTCGGCGGCCTCAAGCTCGGCCTCGAATTTTTCTGCGCCAACGGCCATCATGGCGTGCATGAAATGATGAAGGTCGGCCTGCCGATCTTCCTCGACCTGAAGCTGCACGACATTCCGAACACCGTCGCCAAGGCGATCCAGGCGCTGCACCTGCTGGAGCCGGCGATCCTGACGGTCCATGCCGCCGGCGGGCGCGCCATGCTGGAGGATGCCAAGGCGGCGGCGGGGGTCAATACGAAGGTCGTGGCGGTCACGGTGCTGACCAGCCTGGACGACGCCGACCTGCTCGATATCGGCGTCGGCGGGAAAGCGGAGGATCAGGTCCGCCGCCTCGCCGATCTGGCGCAGAGCGCGGGGCTGGACGGCATCGTCTGTTCCGGCGAGGAAGTGGCAATGGCGAAGAAGGCCTGGAGCGACGGCTTCTTCGTGGTGCCGGGCGTGCGACCGGCGGGCGGCGCGATGGGCGACCAGAAGCGCGCCGTCACCCCGCGCGAGGCGCTGGACCGGGGCGCGTCGATCCTGGTGGTCGGGCGGCCGATCAGCCTGGCCGACGATCCCGACCTTGCCGCGCGCGAGATAGAGGCGACGCTGTAGAAGGCCGCCTTTTCTATTTTCCTGAACAATTGGGATGATTTAATCAGGATTTTCGGCTGTAAGTGGTTGCCCTACTTCTCGCCTCAGCCCGGACGCCCCGGCACCCACCACGGTTTTTGAGAGGAGTTACCGCCATGACGATCACCGCTACCCCCACGCCCGCCAAGGCGCTGCTGTCGCCCGCCAACCATGCGCTGGTGCTGATCGATTTCCAGTCGCAAATGGCCTTCGCCACCAAGTCGATCGCGCCCGAACTGCTGCGCAACAATGCCGCGCTGGTCGCGAACGCCGCCGCCGGCTTTAAGGTGCCGACAATCCTGACGACGGTCGCCGAAAAGACATTTTCCGGGCCGATGTTCAGCGAAATCACCGACGCCTTTCCCGACCAGCCGATGCTCGACCGCACCAGCATGAACACATGGGAGGACGCCGCCGTCATCGAGGAGGTCAACCGCATCGGCCAGGAGCGGCTGGTGTTCGCGGGCCTGTGGACCAGCGTCTGCATTGTGGGGCCGGTCCTTTCGGCGCTGGAGCAGGGCTTCGACGTCTATGTCATCACCGACGCGAGCGGCGACATCAGCGAGGAAGCGCATGAGCGCGCGGTCGCGCGGATGGTGCAGGCGGGCGCGAAGCCGATCACGGCGCTGCAATATCTGCTGGAGCTGCAACGCGACTGGGCGCGCGCAGAGACCTATGATCTGACGACCGGCATCGCCCGCAAATGGGGCGGCGCCTATGGCCTGGGCATCACCTATGCCAAGACCATGTTCAACGCCTCCGAAGGCGCGCACTGAGCAAGCGGACAGGAGCGCGCGCCGCTCCCGTCCAGCCCCTTCGGAAAGGTCAGCCGCCATGTCCGCCCTCACCCGCCGCCAGGCGCTTGCCAGCGCCGCGTCCCTCCCCCTGCTGACCGCCACGGAGAGCTTCGCCATGCCCGACCCCGATCTCGTCATCGTCAATGCGAAGGTGACGACGCTGGATCGGGAAAATCCGGTGGCGCAGGCGGTGGCGATGCGCGGCGGCAGGTTTCTCGCCGTAGGCAGCGAGCAGGAGGTGCGCGCCGCCGCCGGGCCGGGCGCGCGCGTGATCGACGCCAGGGGACGGCGGCTGATCCCCGGTCTGATCGACAGCCACATCCATGTCATCCGCGGCGGGCTGAACTATAATATGGAACTGCGCTGGGACGGCGTGCCGACCCTGGCCGACGCGATGGCGATGCTGAAGCGTCAGGCGCAGATCACGCCGCCGCCGCAATGGGTGCGCGTGGTGGGCGGCTTTACCGAGCATCAGTTCGCCGAAAAGCGGCTGCCGACGCTGGACGAGATCAACGCCGCAGCGCCGGACACGCCCGTCTTCATCCTCCACCTCTATGATCGCGCGCTGCTGAATGCCGCAGCGCTGCGGGCGGTGGGCTATACCAAGGACACGCCCAACCCGCCGGGCGGCGAGATCGTCCGCGACGCGGCGGGCAATCCGACCGGCCTGCTGCTGGCCCAGCCCAATGCAACGATCCTCTATGCGACGCTCGCCAAGGGGCCGAAGCTGCCGCAGGAGTATCAGCTCAATTCCACCAGGCACTTCATGCGCGAACTGAATGCGCTCGGCGTCACCAGCGTGATCGACGCGGGCGGCGGCTACCAAAATTATCCCGACGATTATGCGGTCATCGACAGACTGCACAAGGATGGCGCGCTGACGCTGCGGATCGCCTATAATCTTTTCACCCAGAAGCCCAAGGAAGAGCTGAAGGATTTCGCCACCTGGTCGACGCAGATCAAGCCGGGCGACGGCGACGACACCTATCGCCACAATGGCGCGGGCGAGATGCTGGTCTATTCGGCCGCCGATTTCGAGGATTTCCGCGTCGCCCGGCCCGACATGCCGCCCAATATGGAGAGCGATCTGGAGCCGGTCGTCCGCCTGCTCGCCGAGCGGCGCTGGCCCTGGCGGCTGCACGCGACTTACGACCAGACGATCGGGCGGGCGCTTGACGTGTTCGAGACGGTCAACCGGGACATTCCGCTGCAAGGGCTCAACTGGTTCTTCGACCATGCCGAAACGATCAGCGAGCGGAATATCGACCGGATCGCCGCGCTGGGCGGCGGCATCGCGGTGCAGCATCGCATGGCGTTCCAGGGGGAATATTTCGTCGAGCGTTATGGCGCGAAGGCGGCCGAGGCGACGCCGCCGATCAAGCGGATGATGGCGGCCGGCCTGCCGGTCGGCGCTGGCACCGATGCGACCCGTGTCGCGAGCTACAATCCCTGGGTGTCCTTAAGCTGGCTGGTGACGTCGAAAACGGTGGGCGGGCTGGCGCTCTATCCGGTTCGCAACCGGCTGGACCGCGAAACGGCGCTGCGGCTGTGGACGGAGAAGAACACATGGTTCTCCAGCGAAGTCGGCAAGAAGGGGCAGATCAAGGCCGGGCAGCTGGCCGACCTGGCGCTGCTGTCGGACGACTATTTCGGCGTGCCGGAGGATCAGATCGCCCATCTGCGATCGGTGCTGACCGTGCTGGGCGGGAAGATCGTCTATGGCGAGGGCGATTATGCGCCGCTCGCCCCCGCCGCGCCGAAGGCGATGCCCGACTGGTCGCCGGTCGCGACCTTTGGCGGCTATTATCGTCAGCCCGAAACGGCGCAGAAGCTGGCGGCGGCCTGCGGATGCCATGCGGCCTGTTCGGTCCATGGCCACGATCATGCCGCCGCGCTGGGCGCAACCGCGCCCGCCGCCGATGTGCAGAGCTTCTGGGGCGCGCTGGGCTGCGGCTGCTGGGCGGTGTGAGGCGCCCCTTTAGCCCATAGCGGGATTGAGCCGCTCCCACGCCTGATGCCCGGCGCCGACCGGGATGCGGTTCGCCGCCAGTTCCTTCAGCCCTGCCATGTCCGTGATGCGAAACATGTTGCGCCCGCGCTCGATAAGCCCGCTTCGATCGAGCCGCTTCATGATGCGGTTCATGTGCACCACGCTGACGCCGATGACCTCGGCGATCTGATGCTGTCGCACCGGAAAGTCGAAGCGGCCGTTCGTCACAAGGCCTGCCGCATCGAGCCGGTTGTGGATGTCGATAAGGAAGGCGACGAACCGCTCATAGGCTTCGGTCGCGCCCAGCCATGACAGGGCGTGCATCAGCGCGACCCGCTCCTTCTGCGAACTGAGTAGCATTGCGGCCGCCACGCGCGGGGCCTGAGCGAACACCGCGCCGAGGCGCCCGGCCGGGATATGCGCGACGGTCGCGTTACTGACCGCCTCCAGCGTCTCGACGGCCCGCGCCATGGCGAGGCTGGGAAAACCCAGCATGTCGCCGCACAGGTGAACCTTGACGATCTGCCGCTGGCCGTTCTTCAGCATGACCGACGACGCCACCCAGCCGTCGAGCAGGAAATAGACCCCGTCGACCTCACGCCCCTCCGAACGGATCGTTTGCCCTTTCGCTACCGGGTAGGGTTGCGACATGCACTGCCGCATCATTTCGACATCCGACGCGGTCAGCGGGACGAATTCTACCAGGCGGTGATAGGGCGGCCGCATCTCATGCTCCATCGCGGCAGCTCTACAGCGACGCCCAGACCTGCATCATTAACATTTGTTGCGATTGAAACACAGAGGATGAAGCATGGGGGGGCGGACGGCAGCGCATGGCGGTCCCGCGCAGCGACGGGTTCTAGACTGTTAATTCTTCTGCGATACGGAGCCCATGAGGGGGAGACATGATCGTCCTGCTGCGTGCGATGAAAGATGGGCATATGAAGGTGCGCTTCCATGCGAGCGCCGCCCATCATGTGCATATCTACGAGAGGCCGGGCGAATGGATGCCGGCCGATCAACTGGCGGCGCTGATCGCCGACTGCCGCACGGTCGTGCGCGCCTGCCTGTCCGGCCGCGACCTCGATTATGGATTGTTCGATCCCGCGACGCATGCATGGTCCCGGTCAGTCATCACGCTGGTCCGGCGACGCGACGACGGCAGGCCGGTGGCGTTCAACGCCATGCCCCTGCTGGCGGTCAGCCGCGCCGGGCGGCAGGAGGAGGTGCTGCATCTGGGCCTGGTGATGGTCGATCCGGCCGAACGCAGCGGCGGACTGTCCTGGATCCTCTATGGCCTCACCTGTTTCGCGCTGTTCCTGCGGCGGCGGATGCGTCCGCTATGGATCAGCAGCGTGACGCAGGTGCCCGCTGTCGTCGGCATGGTGGCCGAGACGTTCGGCAATGTCTTTCCGGCGCAGGCGGGAACGCGCCAGAGCTTCGCGCACCGGCATCTGGCGCACCAGATCATGCGCCACCATCGCGCCGCATTCGGCGTAGGCGCGGAGGCCGGCTTCGACCTCGACCGTCAGGTCATCACCGACGCCTATACCGGCGGGTCCGACAATCTGAAGAAGCGGTTCGACATGGCGGCGGCGCATCGCGACCCGCGCTACAATGATTTCTGCCGGCGCGCGCTGGATTATGACCGGGGCGACGACCTGTTGCAGATCGGGATGATCGACCTTGGCGCGGGGCATCGTTTCCTCAAACGATCCGTGCCGCGCGCCGCGCTGCCGCAACTGCTGCTCCAGGCGATGGTCGTCGCGACCGGCGCGCTGGTCGTGCCGCTGCTGCAATGGCTCGACGCCGGCAAACCCCTCAACCGCCTGAGGCCCACCCGATGACCCCATTCAGCTATGCCGAGATGACGACCCGCAACCGCGGCTTCGTCAGCGAAACCGAACAGGCGCGGTTGCGCGACGCCCATGTGTTCATTCCCGGCGTGGGCGGCATGGGCGGCGCGGCCTTCATGGCCCTGCTGCGCGCCGGCGTCGGGCGGTTCACCATCGCGGACATCGATATATTCGAAACCTCCAACCTCAACCGCCAGCTGTTCTGCACGGCCGACAGCATCGGCCAGCCCAAGGCGCAGGCCGCGCGCGACCTGGCTCTGCGGATCAATCCCGAAGCGCGGATCGATCTGCTCGGCGCGGAATGGACCGACGCGCTGGACCGCATATTGCCGACCGTCGACGTCGCGATCAACGGCACGGACGATGCAGCGGCGGGCGCGCAATATTATCGCAAGGCGCGCGAGCATGGCTGCACGCTGATCGATGCCTATGCCTCCCCCCTGCCCTCCGTCACGGTGGTGCGGCCGGCCGATCCCCGGCTGGAGGACCGGCTGGGCTATCCGACCCAGGGCGTCCCCTGGACGCAAATAACACGGGACATGGCGGTCGAGTGCCTGATGCGCGAGATCGCATATGTGCTGACGCACAGTTCCTCCCATAAATATGTGGATCCAAGCGGACGTTCTCGTTGTCATAGATAGCTTACCATGGGCACCACTCCCGCGCAGCGGGTTCGTGCACCGACCCTTTGTCGCCATTCAGGCACCATTTTTGCAACCCCATGTCTGGACCTTCCGGTAACCAACAGGTCGCGACCAACATACGCCGTGCACAGGCCAAGCCTTGAGCGACCGCTTACGTCAGAAGCTGCAGATCGAGCTTCCGGTGCCGCTGCTGCGCACACAGTCGCTGTCCATGCGGAGCCCTCCATATTCTAGAAATGCCGACCTTGCTCCCTATTCGTGTTATGATACATCGTCTCTGCTGCTTTACATGGCAGCGGCTCGGAGTTCGAAATAATGTCTGCAGATCCTATCCTTGCCATAAGAGGGCTGGGACATAGCTATGATGGACGACCTGTTCTCTCGAAAATGGCTTTTGAGCTGAGCGAGGGCCAGCACCATTTGCTCCTGGGCCCTTCTGGATCGGGCAAGACCACGTTAATCCACGCGATTTCCGGATTGTTAGAACCCGTTCAGGGTAGCATCACCATCGATGGCGAGCCGATGACCGGACGGAGCGCGGCCGCTCGCGATCGACTGAGGCGGGACAAGATTGGGCTCATCTTCCAGTCACTGAGGCTAGTTTCCGCGCTGACTGTCCGCGAAAATCTGCGCCTTGCCGGCCGTTTGAGCGGGCATTCCGCTACCGATGACAGCATCGACGCGCTGCTGGGTCAGGTCGGGATCGGCCACCGCGCATCGGCCAAGCCGCGTCAACTGAGCCAGGGCGAGGCGCAGCGGGCGGCGATCGCACGCGCGCTGGTCGGCAAGCCCCGGCTGCTGATCGCGGACGAGCCGACATCGGCGCTGGATGACGAAAATGCCCACCGTGTCGGCGCGTTGCTGATCGAGACGGCGGACCGCAACGGATCGACCCTGCTCATCGCCACGCATGACCAGCGGCTCAAGCCGCTCATCCCGCGCGCCGTCAGCCTCGTGCCGACAGTGGCGACCATGCAATGATCCGCCTTGCCCTCGCCTATCTGCGCGACCGTCCGCTGATGACGGCGCTCAACGTCCTGCTGCTGGCGCTCTCGGTGGCCACGCTGGTCATGCTGCTGTCGGTCTCGACTCAGCTTGGCGAGCGGTTCGAACGGGATGCGCAAGGGATCGACCTGGTGGTCGGCGCCAAGGGGTCGCCGCTCCAGCTGATCCTCTCCAGCATCTACCAGATGGATACGCCTACGGGGAATATCCCGCTGGAGAGCATCGCTCTGCTTCGCCGCGATCCTTCGGTGCGGCAGGCGATCCCGCTTGCCATGGGCGACAATTTCCGCGGCTATCGTATCGTCGGCACGGAGCCTGCCTATCTGACGCTCAAAAATGCGCAACCGGTTAGAGGCCGCCTGTTCGCTAGGGCGCGAGAGGTGGTGATCGGCGCGCGCGTGGCCGAAGAGCTGGGCATGGGTCTCGGCCAGCGCTTCGTCGGATCGCACGGGCTGGTCGCGGACGAGTCGGCTGGAGAGCATGAGCATTCGCCCTTCACCACGGTCGGCGTTCTGGCGCCCACCGGATCGGTCGTGGACCGGTTGATCCTTACCCCGGTCGAGAGCGTCTGGGAGGCGCATGGCATCGACCATGATCATCATGGCGCGGAAGCGCATGGCGATCAGGATGCGGACCACCATGAAGCCGAAGCGCATCATGACGAGCACGAGCATGAAGCCGTCAGCCTGACCGAGCGCGAGGAGTTGAAGCCGGAGATCACGGCGCTGCTCGTGTCCTACAAGTCCGCCTTCGGCGCCGTACGCATCCCGTCCATGATCAACCGCCAGACCAACATGCAGGCGGCGGTGCCGGCGGTAGAGACGGCGCGCTTGCTCTCGCTGCTGGGTGTCGGCATCGACGGCGCGCGGCTGTTCGCCTGGTTGCTGGCAGCGACCGGAGGACTCTCCATCTTTGTCGCGCTGTTGGCAGCGGCATCGGCGCGTGAGGGCGATCTGGCCTTGCTACGGATCATGGGCGCGAGCCGGGTGCAGGTGTTCGGCACTATCATCGTTGAAGGACTGCTCATCGCTGCAATCGGAGCCATCGCTGGCCTCGTCCTAGGTCACGGTGTTCTAGGGCTCGCTCGCGCCAATTTCGAGCAGCTCAGGGACTTCGGCTTCGATCCGCTCACGATGCTGCCGGGCGAATGGGCCATCGTGGTCGCGGTGCTCGGCATCGGCCTCGTCGCGGCGCTGATCCCCGCCATTCGCGTGTTCCGCCTCAATCTGGCGGACACACTTGCCCGATCGAGCTAGGAGCCGACCGTCCATGCGCCTGCCGCTCTTGGCCACAATCCTGGTCGCTACGGCCATTCCCGCCAGCGCCGCGATGCAGCTGGGCAAGCAGGCGCCGGCGAAGGATGTCTGGCAACCGGCGAAGACCCCGCCGGGCGGCACGCCCTGGTCCCTGTTGCAGCAGACCAAGCTCAACGATCGCAAGGACGAAGCGACGATGACGATCTTCACGAAGCCGACCTTCCCGGCGGCGGTGAAGGCGCTCAACGGCAAACAGGTCAAGGTCGCCGGTTGGATGATGCCGCTGGAAAACGGTCGCCAGCAGAAACATTGGGTGCTGCTCGGCTACCCCCCGGGCTGTCCGTTCCACATGCACGCCTTGCCGAACCAGTTCATGGAGATCAAAGCCGCGGTCCCTTTTCCGACCGACGAGAGCAAGGTGCATGTGGTTACTGGCACACTGGAGCTGACTGGCTATGATGAAAGCGGCATCTTCTATCGTCTCGTCAATGCGCGGCCCGGCTGAGCCATGATGGATCGGCGCGACTTTAGCAGAGGGCTCGCGGCGCTTGCCTTTGCCGGCCTTTCCGCCTGCGTACACCGCCGGACTGGGACGCCAGTTGCAGCTGCGTGGCCAGGCGCGCTAGTGCCCGATCCGGCCGGCCTTCTGGACCTGCCGGAGGGCTTTTCCTATCGGGTGATCTCAAAACTGGACGACGTGATGGACGATGGCCATGTCGTCGGCGACCGCGCCGATGGCATGGGGTGCTTTGCCGTGGCGCCGGGATTGGTCGCACTCGTCCGCAACCATGAACTGTCACCTGGACACCGCAGCAAAGGGCCATTCCGCGGCCGGCAGGTTACCCATTCCTATGACCGGGACAGGGACGGTCATCCCCTGCCGGGCGGTACGTCGACCATCATCTATGACCTGCGGCGGCAGGCGGTGGTCCGCCAATATGCAAGTCTCGCCGGCACGATCCGCAATTGCGCGGGCGGAACGACGCCCTGGGGCAGCTGGCTGACCTGCGAGGAGGATGTGTCAAGGGCAGGCGCGGCGCTCACCCAGGATCATGGCTGGGTGTTCGAGGTGCCGGTCGGCGCGCACGGACTGGTCGATCCCGTGCCGCTGCGCGCGATGGGCCGCTTCAATCATGAGGCGGCGGCGGTCGATCCGCGCACGGGGATTGTTTATCTTACCGAGGACCGCGACAATGGCCTGCTCTACCGCTTCCTGCCGAACGTCAAAGGCAAGTTGGCGAAGGGTGGTCGCTTGCAGGCGCTGGCAGCGCCGGGTCTCAACGATATGCGCAACTGGACGGAGGCGGCGTTTGCGGCGCGCAGGGCGGTACCGGTTCGCTGGATCGACCTCAATGGCGTCGACAGTCCCGACGATGATCTGCGCCAGCGCGGCCATGCGGCGGGGGCGACGCTGTTCGCGCGTGGCGAGGGCATCCACTTCGGCGCAGGGGAATTCTTCTTCACCTGCACATCCGGCGGCGCGGCCAAGCTCGGACAGGTCTTTCGGTATCGACCAAGTCGTTTCGAAGGGCAGGCAGTCGAGGTGAATAATCCGGGCATGTTGGAGAATTTCCTTGAATCCGCAGATCCGAACGCGTTCAACTTCGGCGACAATCTGACGGTAGCGCCCTACGGGCATCTCGTCGTCTGCGAGGATCAATATACGGACGTGGTCGACAATCACCTTCGAGGTGTCGCGCCGGACGGCCGACCCTATGCGCTTGGGCGCTGCCGGCTTCAGACCGAGCTGGCCGGCGCCTGCTTCTCGCCCGATGGATCGACCCTGTTCGTGAACCTCTACAGCCCCGCCCGGACGCTGGCGATCTCCGGACCATGGCCGAACGCGCAGCCCGCCGCTGCGTAATCAACGCTTGGGAGTGCGGAAGCCCGATCGCGGCGAATGGCGGTAACGCAGCTTGACTTCGTCATGCCGGAATATCACGTTATCTCATATCTGACTGGAGACGTCCGTTGCGAGCTGCGGCTCTGTCCTTTTGCCATGCCATGGTGGCCGCGACCCTGATCGCGCCGGGGGCGATCGCGCAGCGTCCCGACAACTTGAAGCCGTCCGAATCGATCTGGAAGCCGGCCGCGGCGCCGCCGGGCGGCATATCCTGGACGGTGCTTGAATCGACCAAGGAAATCCAGCGGCGCCAGGCCGGCACGATCTATTCGAAGCCCGCTTTCTCGCCGAAGGTCAAAGCGCTCAAGGGCAAGCGGATCAAAGTCAGCGGTTATGTCATGCCACTCCAGAACAGCCCCAAGCAGACGCATTTCGTGCTGCTCGCTTATCCACCCGACTGCCCTTTCCACCTGAACCCGGCACCCAACCAGTTCATCGAGATCAGGACAAACTCGCCCATCGCGGTCCGATCGGGCGTGCAGTCCTTCGAAGGACAGCTGGTCCTCAGCGGAGAGGACGAGAGCGGGATCTTCTACACGATGCGCGAAAGCCGCGAGATCTGATCGCAGCCTCGAAAGGACTTGACCATGCGCCTGTTTATTCCAGCCCTTCTCGCCGCTGCGTCCGGTGCCTCGCTGCTGATCGCCGCGCCGGCCGCCGCCTGCGACATGCACGGCTTTGGCTTCGGCGAGGCAGATATTTTAGCAGCTATAGACTACACCGGCATGACCTATAACCAGCAGCTCGCCGCCCAGGAGGAAGCGCTTGCGCGGTACGAGCGCGAGAAGGCTGCCGAGCTGGAGCGCGCGAAAGCCGCCTTCGCATCCAGATTCAAGGTCGATCCCGCGCCCGCCGAGGTCGCACAGCACTAGAACCGATCAATAATTGTAGCTGTTGGTTCAAGCGCCTCGTGTGCGATGAACCCTCTGTCGTGTCCGCAGGCGACACTCACGCCCTCTCTCCGCCCCACACCTCGGCTCACCGCCTTGAATGGCAACATTTCGAAACAACTGACAGTATGTTATATTGTAACGTCCGATAAATGAGCGTAGAGCGACTGCCGCAGGGGTGAGCGCCACAGGCGCCATGAGAGAGGATCCGAACGGCTCGGATTGGCAAAAGGGTGGTTTCATGCGCATCAGCTTTCTCCTCTCGACCTGCTCGGCGGTCGCCGTGCTCACGTCCGCTCAGCCCGCGCTGGCCCAGCGGGCGCCCGCTTCGCAAGGGACGGGTAACCATCATGAGCAGCGGTCCGCCGACATCATCGTGACGGCTCCGTTCGAGCGCGAGCGCACCGACATCCTGTCCGGCGCATCGGTGCTCCAGGGGAGCGCGCTGACCCAGGCCCTGCGCCCCTCGATCGGCGAGACGCTGCAACATACCCCCGGAGTGTCCGCGACCTCCTTCGGCCCGAGCGCGTCGCGACCGGTGCTCCGCGGCCTGCAGGGCGAGCGTGTGCGGGTGCTGGTCGACGGCATCGGATCGATCGACGTGTCGAACACCAGCGTCGATCACGCGCCGGTCGTGAACCCGCTGCTCGCCGAGCGCATCGAGGTGCTGCGCGGCCCTCAGTCGCTGCTTTACGGGGCCTCGGCGATAGGCGGCGTGGTCAACGTGATCGACAAGCGCATCCCTCGCGTGGTTCCCGACGAGCCCGTCCATGTCGACGCGATCGCCACTTATGGCAGCGCCGCTGACGAGCGCAGCGGCAGCGCATCGGTCGACGTGCCGCTGGGTGACAAGTTCGTGGTGCATGCCGACGGCAGCTATTTGAAGTTCAACAATTTGCGGATCGGCGGCTATGCGCTTTCGCCGCAGGCGCGGGCTCAGGCGCTCGCTTCGAGCCTGTTACCTCCGGAAGAAGAAGTCGTCGCCACCGAAGAAGAGGGCGAGGAAGAAGAGCCGATCGATTTCGCGGCCAATGCGGCGATCAGGGGCAAGCTGCCCAACAGCCAGTCCAAGACCTGGACCGCCGGCGTAGGCGGGGCGCTGATCACCGAGACCGGCAATCTTGGCATTTCCTACAGCCATTATGACAGCCTCTATGGCGTGCCGGTCCGCTATGCGACGCTGCCCGGACAGGAGCAGGAGGCGCCCCGGCTCGACCTGGCGCAGGATCGCGTCGACCTGCGCGGCGAGGTCGAGACCGGCGGCACGGTCCTCAAGAGCATCCGCGTCCGCGCGGGCTATGCCGACTATCGCCATTTCGAGCTGGAGGAGAGCGGCGAGGTTGGCACCGCCTTCTACAGCAAGGGCATGGAAGGCCGTATCGAGCTGGTGCAGGCCGATCACGGGCCCTGGAAAGGCGCCAGCGGTGTCCAGTATTTCTCGCGCGACTTCAACGTCATCGGCGAGGAGGCCTTCCTCCCGAAGAACAGCACGCAGCAGTTCGGCGTCTTCACCCTCCAGACGCTCGACTATGGCGCGCTCAAGCTGGAGGCGGGCGCCCGCTACGAGCATAGCGAAGTGGAGGCCAGGCCGTTCGAGGACCAGCCGCAATTTTTCTCCGGCAAGCGGACCTTCGACACGCTCTCGCTGTCGGGTGGCGCATCCTATGGCCTCAGCGACAGCTGGCGCCTGGGCGTCAACGTCTCGCGATCGGTGCGTGCGCCCTCGGCCGAAGAGCTGTTCGCCAATGGCCCGCATGCGGGCACGCAGGCATTCGAGGTCGGCAATCCCGACTTCAAGACCGAACGCGCCGTCGGCGTCGAGGCGGTGCTGCGCGGCAAGGGCGAGGGGTACAGCTTCGAAGCCTCGGCCTATCACAACTGGTTCTCCAACTTCATCTATGAAGGGCTGACCGGCGAGGAGGAGGACGGCCTGCCCGTCTATCAGTTCTCCCAGGCCAAGGCGCGCTATTACGGGTTCGAGGCTCAGGGGTCGGTGACGCTCGCGAGGTTCGGCGACATGAACCTCATTGCCGACGCGCTGGGTGACTATGTGCACGCGCGGATCGTCGGCTCAGGGCCGGCGCCGCGCATCCCGCCGCTTCGCCTGCTCGGCGGCCTCAGCGTCACGAGCCCCAAGGTCGATGTGCGCGGCGAGGTGGAATGGACCGACGACCAGAAGCGCATTTCGGCGTTCGAAACGCGGACCGAAGGCTTCACGCTCGTCAATGCGGAAGTGAACGTCCGTCCCTGGGGGAGCGAACGGCCGCTGAGCTTCGCGTTGTCGGCCAACAACATCTTCGATGTGGTCGCCCGCCGCCACGCGTCCTTCCTCAAGGACTTCGCGCCGCTATCCGGCCGCGACATCCGCATCACCGCCCGGGCGAGCTTCTAAGCGAGTGCGTCCCGCCGGGAGTGAGCGTCCGGCGGGACGGCTGAATGGATGAACAGCGACGGGGCTGATCAATGCCGATGCTGTGCGTGACGCAAGCGCCAGTTCGCGACATGCGCGACCGCCAATGCAAGGCTGCCGACGACCGTGACCGGCAGTTCCAGCGGAGTCAGTTCGAAGAAGAGCGTGGCGATGGTGAGGCACGCAAGACCAGCCATCCCGACTAGCAATGGCCATAGCCGGCCATGTCGAGTCCGGCCCATGAGGAGCGCGACGCCACTTGAGGGAATAGCAATCAACAGCATCAGGAGGTGAAAGCTTTCGGGGATGGCCAGCAGCCGCGAAAGCGCCGGCAAGGCGGCAATAAGGAGCGGCAACGCCAGGCAATGGAGCAGGCAGAGAAGGGAGGCGCCAACCGCGACACGTTCCAGCCAGTCTTCCGTGTGTCCGGGGGATGCAGGACCGGCCGAACCGACAAACTCTTTGTTGCGCGACATGAACATCGTGATGTAATGATACAACGTTACCTGACTCGCAAGGCTTTTCTCCATGTTCGTCGATACCTCATCCAGGTTGAAGTCGCTTTCGGGCGCGTTGGTCGTGAGAGGTTCCTCTCCGTCGATCTGGGCTCATGTCAAAGCACCCGAGACGGCGCTTGCGATATGGGAGCGAGCCCTGCCGCCGGCTCTGTCGGAACTCCAGCGCGTTCCAGTCGCCTGTGATATCAACGTATTGTGCGCGGTTCAGGACTTCAGGTGCGACTTTATAAACATGATGGACGATGCCGGCTACGAAGCTGGAGCGGCCCGTGAAGCACTGACCGACGACGTCACAATGTTGGTCGAAGGATTCTCGTCTATATTGATGCTGGACCTTGTCCGGGTTCGGTTGGAGTGGATCACCGGCGACGCTTGCCGGAAATTTCACGCCGATTTTGTCACGGCGCGCGTAATCTGTACCTATGTGGGTCGGGGCACTGAATGGATATATGGAAGGACCGCCCCACTCGATGCGGCGGGTGTCACCATCCATCACCTTGGCGCCGGGGATGCGGCGCTGTTCAAGGGGAAGCTGAACAATCCAGGCATCCCCCTCCTCCACCGCTCTCCACCGATCGCAGGAACCGGCGAAAGACGCCTGCTGCTGGTGATCAGTCCGCCGCCCACTTCGGATGAAACAAGGTTGGAGCAGAATAGCGGCGGTTGCGCTCGCTGATCATGCGATCGCTTACATCTCCACGTCCCAAGCGAAATCCTGACGCCATCGAGGTTCTTGTTGTCGATGCCTTGCGGACATCCGGAACGCCGCTCAGCGCCTATCAGCTCAGCGATGTTCTAGCTTCCTCCGGCCATAAGCTCAGCGCCAGCCAGGCCTATCGCACGCTCGCGCGTCTCATGGACCGAGACATAGTGCAGAGGATCGAGACGCTCTCGGCTTATGTCGCCAAGGACGAGGAGTCGGACATTGTGCTGGTCTGCGGCCGCTGCCACGCTGTCCAGCGACTGAAGCAGCCGCGGCTGAAGGCTCATCTTGAAAACATCGCCGCATCGCATGCTTTCGCAATCGATGCCTTCGTCCTGGAAGTCACGGGCCACTGCACGACTTGCCGCGACTCCCTGCCTTCATCCCCGATCGAGTGAGGCCGCATCGAATTTTGGCGCACGCCCAAAATCATCTTTGCCGAACGGACGGTCGGTAAAGAGATAGCCATAATAGAATTCGCGCAGGCGCCGATGGAAACTTCGGATGCGGTCCTGATAAGCGAGCTGCGCCTGAAGATCGGTGTCCGCCAGACGTGTCAGCAGCGCCTGAAGGCCGACCGATGGCAGCACCCAGCCGAGCGCCCGCGCCGCGCGGTCGCGCCGCTCCAGCCCGGCGCGATAGGCGCGTACCCTGTCGGCGACGCTTTCATCGCCCACCTGGTGAAAAGCGAGATACCATTTATAGTGAAAGTCGGGTCCGAGCGGCGGCGAGTTCGCCCAGTGCGGGTGCGTCGCATAGAAACGGCGCATCGTCTCTTCGCGCGGGATCTCCCAGGCATGATTGACGATCTCGCGCTGGGCGAGGACAATTTCGGCGCCCTGATCGACCGGCACGGAACGGTTGATCACAACATGCGCCAGGGTCGGCAGCACCAACGTCAGCACGAGCCAGCAGGCGGCGAGCGTCGCGGCATTGGTCACCGAACTCCAACCGAGCCGACCGACCAGCAGCGTCACCATGATCCAGAACAGGAGATAGAGCGCGGCAGCGCCCAGAATGGCGAGCACCGAGCCGATCACTACACCGGAAAGAACCGCGCCGACAGCAAACGGCAGTGCAAGCGTCAGGAACAGAAGGGCAAAGCGGAGTGTCGCCCGGCGGGCCCAGGTTCGGTTCGCACCTGGCAGGGCCAAGAGCATACGCGCTCGCCCCGCTTCCCGCTCTCCCGACACAAGATCGTGAAACAGGGCGATCACGAACAGTGGCGTCAGGAATATGAGCACGAACGCGAAGTCGAAGCGGCCGGGCAAGGCCAGTTCGGGATTGAAGATGTCGCCGTCATAGATCTGCGCCTCCAGTCCTAGCGCCCGGACGCGCAGGATGTATGGCGACACGTCGCGCATTCCGATGGCGGCGAAGGCGAGCGGCGAGGGCGCATCCCAGGTCGGATGAAAGCTGTAATAGGCGGCGCTACCCGCATCCTTGCTCTTATCCACCCAGGCCGCAATGGCGGCGATGTCCTGCGTCTGCGGCGCCGCGATGGCAGCGATCGCTGCCCGTTGCCGGCTAATCTCGGCCATGCCGGCCACGATGGAGGCGATGCTTAGAGCGCCCAGGAGGATGAGCGCGGTGAGCGCCAGGCGCGCGCGCAGCAGCAGCCGTATCTCGTGCATCCAGATGCGCATCAACGGGCTCCCAGGCGGCGCGTGACGAGCGCGAGCGCTCCGGCGGCGAGCGCAAGCCAAAATATGAGGACCGCAAGACCTGGCAAGGCGGCGGCAGCCAGCGATGACCCGTCCGGCTGACGGAAGGTGAAGTCAGGCATCTTCTGCCAATATCCCGCTGAAACCCGTTTGCGGCGATCGGCCTCCGGGTCTTCCGCTGTGTCATCAGCATAGCTGACGGCGTCGGCCTGAAGCCGGTTGAGCCGCTGCACGAGGTCGTAGCGATAGGCCTCGGCCTGCTCCAAGAAGCGTCGATGGCCTGCAAAGTCCGTCCCGGCCGCGGCCATCGACATAGCCCGCAGCGCGATGGCCGGGCTCAACAAGCCGACGCCATGCACCAGCGCGTTCTGACGTTCCTGCGCATCGAAGCTCTGCGCCGCATAGCGGTCGAAGAGCGCGGAGGTCATTCGTTCCCCCTCCATCCCAAGCAGGCCCTTATAGTTCACCGGCAGGTCCTCGACCCGCGCTACGCCATAGCGTGCCAGGACGGACTGCTTGAACTGAGCGAAATGCGGATCGTCCGGATTATGGCTGTCCCCCATCGTCCGCAGATCGCGCGCCACCGCGACATCGGTCTGCATACGGTTGCCGAGCGGCACTGCCGCGCTCGCGATGTCCGGCGCCACACGCGGCAGCAGCACGACGAGCACGGCCCAGAGCGCGAGCAGCGCCAGCAGGGCGTCACGGCTTCGGTGCACGAGCGCGGACGTCAGCAGGATCAGCACGGCCCAGAGCGCGAGATAGGCGGCATAGCCGAGCGCGATCACCAGCATCGGCAAGCCTTGCGCGCCGGGCTGCCCCGCTATCAGCGCGAAGCCGAGCATTGCCGGAAGGCCCGCCAGCAGCGCAACTAGCCCTAACGCGCCGAATTTCCCAGCGACGATCTGCCCGCGCGAGGCCCCCTGCACCATGAGCGGGCGCAAGGTGCCGCGCTCCCGCTCGCGCGCGATCGCGCCATAGCCGAGGAAAATGAGCAGCAGCGGGGCGACGGCTTGCAGCACGAACGCAGGCGTGAGCTGACCGAAGCGGATCAGCAGGGAGCTTTGCCGCACGTCGCCGAAATTGGCGGTGTTCTGGCGATGGCCTTCCAGGAACATGCTATTGCCGGTGAACGCATCTACGCCTGGGTCGAAAGCGGCGAGCGGTCCCAGCGGACGGAATATAAAATGTCCATAATGCACCACGCGATGCGGATGGCGGTTGGGCTGCGTGTCGAACGCCTTTTCGGCCGCCGCCTGATGACGCTGTCGCAGATCCGCGATGCTCTGGCGATGACTCCAGGACGTGACCACCGCCGCAAGCGTCAGCAATAGCAGCAGCACGAACGCGACCATCGCGACCCTGTTGCGGCGCATCAGCCGGATTTCGTCGCGGGCGATGAGATAGGCGGGGCTCATGCCGAAACCATCTCCTCGCGCGCGAAACGGGCGTGCAGCGCGCGCAGATCGAAGCGCTCTGTTCCCTCCGCCGCCACGTCGTCGACGATGCGACCTCCATCGATGAACCCGATCCGGTCGGCGACATCCAGGGCGCTCATCAGGTCGTGCGTCACCATCAGCACGGCGGTGCCGCGCGCGCGGACCGTCATGACCAGTGCGTTGAAATCGGCTGTCGCACGTGGATCGAGCCCCGACGTCGGCTCGTCAAGCAGCAGCACTGGCACCTCGCGCAGCAGCGCCACCGCGATCGCGACCTTCTGCCGCATGCCCTTGGAAAAGCCACCCAATCGCTGGTCCCAGGCCCCCTCCTGCAAGCCAGCTGCATCGAACGCCGCGACGATGGCGGCGCGCGCTTTCGGTTCGCCCGACAGCGCCAGCAGATAGTCGGCATTCTCGATCGCGGTGAGATGTTCGTAGAGGGCGACATTTTCGGGGAGATAAGCGATCTTGCGCCGCGCATGGTCCGCCTCGGCGATAGGGTCGATTCCTGCGACGCGCACCGTGCCGCTTTCGGGTGGTGCGAAGCCGGGCAATACCGAAAGGGTGGTTGATTTGCCCGCGCCATTGCCGCCGAGCAGCGCGTAGATGCTGCTCGCCTCCACATGAAGGTCGAGACCGTTCAGCACGCGGTGCGCGCCGTAGGATAGCGTGACGCCATTCATCTCGATCGGAGCCGAAAGGGTTTCGTGCACGGGTGATCCTCCTGTTGCTGTGCGGCCTGTGTCGTCACCGGACACAGTCCTGTCAAGAGAGACGATGTAACATTGCATTGACGGCGGCAGGCGGCGTGACTAGTCGAGGATACATCATATCATGAACAGGGGGAAATGACGATGATAACGACCACGCGCGTGCGCTGGATGATGATGAGTGCGCTGGTGATTCCGGCCCAGGCCTGGGGGCAAGCGGCCGGGGATGAACCGGCCGAACAAATCGTGGTCACCGGCTCGCGGGAAGCCAATGCCAGCATCAACGGCCTGGTGGTCGATCCTCTGCTGCTGCCGCAGAATGTGCGGCTGCTCGACGACCAGCTGATCGAACGCACCGGCTTTACCGACCTGTCGCAGCTATTCGATCTGGCCGGCGGCATGGCGCGGCAGAACAGCTTCGGCGGCGCGTGGGATGCCTATGCAATTCGCGGCTTTTCCGGCGACATCAACCAGGGTCCGGACCTGCTGGTAAACCGCTTCACCTCCAACCGTGGTTTCAACGCGCGGCGCGACGTGGCGACAGTAGAGAGCTTCCAGGTGCTCAAAGGCCCTGCGTCCGCGCTGTCGGGCAAGGGCGAACCGGGCGGCTCGATTAACATCGTGACCAAGGCGCCGCTCGGTCATTTTCATGCTTCGGCTGAAGCGTCCTACGCCAGCTTCGACACCTGGCGGACGGCGGTCGATTTCGGCGGCCCTGCTACAGCCGGCCTGTCGGCACGCATGATCGGCGTCTATCAGCAGGGCGACAGCTTCCGCGACTACAGTCGCAGCGATCGGCTGCTGCTGGCCCCGTCAATCGGCTGGCAATGGGGCGAGCGTGTCCGCCTCCTTTATCAGCTCGAATATAATCTCGTTCACTTCACGCATGACCGCGGCCTGGTCGCGGTCAACGGAGACGGCAAGGCGCTGCCCCGAAGCCGCTTCCTAGGCGAGCCCAATGACGGCCAGATTACCCAGCGCACGAGCCAGCACCAGGGAACGCTCTATGTCGATCTGGCCGAAGGGATCGCGCTCGAGGCCGGCGCTCAATATCGCGACGGCTTGATGAAAGGCCAATCGACGCACAATTCGACACTGGTCGGCACCAGGCTGCGCCGCCAGCTGCGCATTCACGATTATGACTGGCAGGATGTGTCGGGTCGTGTCGAACTGAGCGCGAACGGCAGCCTGTTGGGCATCCAGCATCAGTTCCGGGTCGGCGCTGACGCTTTCCGCTACGACCAGCGGCGCGTCTTCTACCGCTTCAGTCCGACGGCGGCTGCACCCTACGACATCGACATCTTCAACCCCGTCTATGGCCAGCCCAAGCCGGTGGCGCCGCTGAACCAGAACCTGCTGGAAAAGCTGCGCGGCGAGAGCGTTTATGCACAGGATCTGCTGACGCTCGACGACAGATTTTCGTTGCTGCTGGGCATTCGGCACGACTGGATCAGGCAGGCCAATATCAACTACCGCACCAGCCGCACCGACCGCCAGCGCCCGTCCGCCACGTCGCCGCGCGCCGCCTTCACCTTTGCGCCGACCGACAAAGTCTCAGCCTATATCAGCTGGGGCAAGTCGTTCCGCTTTAACCAGGGCGTCGATTTCTTCTCCAATCCCTTCGCGCCGGAACGCGGAGAGGCTTGGGAAGGCGGCGTCAAATATGCGCTGATGGACAAAAAGCTGACCGGCACAGTCTCGCTGTTCCGCATCACCAAGGACAATGTCCTGGTGAACGATCCCGATCCCGCCCATAGCGGCTTCACCATCGCTGCCGGCCGGGCGCGCAGCAAGGGCGTGGAAGCGGACCTCAATCTCGCCATCTACGCACGGTTCAACCTGACGGCCGTCTATGCCTATACCGACGCCAAGGTGATCGAAGACACCCGCTCCGCATTGCTGGGCAGCGGACTTTCAAACATCCCCAGGCACAGCGGCGCAATCTACGGCTTCTGGCAGTCCAACGGAGAGGAAGCCGGGTCGATCGGCATCGGCGCGGGCTTCACCTATGTCGGCGAACGGCCAGGCGACGACATCGCCAGCGGCTTCCGCCTGCCTGACTATGTGACGGCGCGATTGAACCTTTCCTATCGCCCGATCAAACGCGTGTCGCTGCACCTCGACGCCGAAAATCTGTTCGACGCCTATTATCTCGAAAGCTCCTACAGCAATGTCTGGATCACGCCCGGCGCGCCGCGCACGGTCAGAGGCCGGATTACGCTGGCATGGTGACGCGGCTCGGGACGACATTGCTGCTCATCTGGGGTCTCAGCCAAGCGCCGGCTGAGGCCCAGCGCACCCAGGAGAATACCGCGCGCGAAGCCGAGGACGGGTTCGGCAAGAGCGTCGGCAACGAGTCGATCGGCATCTATGCCAACGGCGAGGTGCGCGGATTCAGCGCCACGGCCGCAGGCAACAACCGGATCGAGGGGCTCTATTTCGACCGGCAGGGCGCCGTCACCGACACGATCGTGCGCGGGTCGACGGTTCGGCTCGGACTCACAGCGTTCGGTTACCCGTTGCCCGCGCCCACTGGCATAGTCGATCTCGATCTTCGCCGCGCAGGCAGCGATCCGGTTGCCAGCGTACAACTGACCAGCGGCGAATATCTTGGCGCCGACCTCATCACCGACGTCGCGCTGCCGGTGAGCGATCGGCTCGGCGTCAACATCGACTTTGGCCTCTATGACGACGAATATGTAAGCGGCGCCAGCGCATGGTTCGTCAGCTATGGCGGCGTAGCGCGCTGGCGACCGATCGACAAGGTCGAGCTCACCGGCTTTTTCGGCCGCTATGACTATGGGGACGAGGAGCAAGGGCCGACGATCTTCACCGCCGGCGCCTACCTGCCGCCCCGCATCGAACGCCGCCGGTTCTTCGGCCAGCAATGGGCGCAATGGGCGGGCCACTCGCAAAATTACGGCGCATTTGTGAAGGCGGACCTTGGTGCGTGGCAGATCGCGGCAGGCGCTTTCAACAGCCGCTTCACGCGTGACGACTATGCCTCGGCCTATTATGCCGGCGTGGACAGAAACGGTCTCGGCCAATCGTTCATCATCAATGGCGAGGACCAGCGCGCGGCCTCCACCTCCGGCGAGTTGCGTGTGAGCCGTACCTTCGCCGAAGGACCCCGGCGCCATCGGCTGCTGGCTGCCTTTCGCGGCAGGGCAGTCGAGACCGACTATGGCGGCTTTGTGCTGACCGATCTCGGCTCGGCGCGGATCGGCGTGCCCGCTCCGGCACCCGCGCCTGATTTCCGCCTCGGCGCGCTCACCCGCGACCATGTCCGGCAGCTGAGCTATGCTATCGCCTATGAAATGCGTTGGCCGAACATCGGCGAGTTGAACCTGGGGCTGACCCGTAGCCATTACCGCAAGCGGGTGACGCAGCCCGGTCTTGCCGAGACGATGGAGCGCGATCGGCCATGGTTGTGGAACGCCGCCTTGGCGCTGACACTCACGAATCGCTTCACTGTCTATGGCGCAACGACCCGCGGCCTTGAGGAGAGCGGTGTCGCGCCCAGCAATGCGATCAATCGAGGCGAGGCGCTGCCTGCGTTACGCACGCGTCAATATGAGGTCGGCGCCCGCTATGCGCTTGGGACGTGGCGGCTGGTTGCCGCCGCGTTCGACATTGCCAAGCCCTATTTTGAGATCGACCGGACCGACGGCGCCTATCGCCAGCTCGGATCGGTCACGCATCGGGGGTTCGAGGCGTCGATGTCCGGCAAGCCCGTGCCGAACCTCAGCATCGTTGCCGGTGCCGTGGCGCTACGCCCGCGCGTCAGCGGCCAGGCCGTGGTGGACGGGCGCCTGGGCCGGCGACCGATTGGCCGAACAGGCCTGCTCATCGACACGGCCATAGATTATCAGTTGCCCTTCGCGTCCGGCCTCTCAGTCGATACGCGCATCGTACACGAGGGCCGTCGCGTCGCCGATGCCGCGGATACCCTCGCTTTGCCCGCCCGCACCATCGTCGATCTGGGCGCGCGTTATCGCAGCCGCATCGGCGGTGTGCCGGTGCTGCTCCGGGCGCAACTGCGCAACGCGGGGAACGTCTATGGCTGGCGCGTTTCGAGCGGCGGGGGCTTCACTCTGCTGCAGGGCAGGCGCGCCGTGATCTCTGTGACCGCAGACTTGTGAGATGTGGCAGGACGGCAGGAGGCATATGAAAAGAGCAATTTCATGGCTGGCGTGTTTACACTTATCGTTGCTCGCATCCCTGGCCGAGGCTCAGGATGCGCGGTCCACGAGCTATGACCGCTATCTCAAGCCGGGCGAGCTTATCGAGATCGCTCCGGGCCGACGCCTGAACCTGCGCTGCGAGGGCAGCGGCAGTCCCACGGTCATCCTCGAAGCCGGTCATGCCTTCCCCAGCCTCAGCTGGCGCGATGTCCAGCCGGCGCTCGCACGCATCACGTGTACATGCGCCTATGATCGCGCGGGGCTCGGTTTCAGCGATCCGGGGCCGATGCCGCGCTCCGCCGACGCGATTGTCGATGACCTCGCCGCGCTGCTCGTCAAGGCGCATCTGCCAGGGCCTTACATCCTCGTCGGCAGTTCGCTGGGCGGGCAGACGGTTCGCCTGTTCGCTTTCCGCTATCCTGCGCGCGTTGCCGGTCTGGTCCTGGTCGATCCCTATGTGGAAGGCCAGTTCTCGGCCTTCGCCGCAATTGATCCATCCATCGGTGAAGAGGTCGAGCAGGGATTGCGCGAAGAGGCGACTTGCGTGGATGCGCTGCGCAAAGGTGCGTTGACGCCGGCACAGGCCGAAAAACAAGGCTGTATCGCCGGCTCGAACCCGCGCTTTTCGCCAACACTCAACGAAATGCTCCAGAGGCAGCGTATGAGACCCGCCTGGTTCGAAGCAGCCCGTTCCGAATCACTCATGCTCGACACCGACAATGAGCAGCAGATCGCACGCGCGAAACGTCACCTGGGCGACATGCCGCTGATCGTGCTCAGCGCGGCCCGGAACTTCGACGACCCGATCTATGCCAAGCATCGCAGCGCGCTGCGGGCCGAGCAGATGCGACTGCATGGAGGGCTGGCGGCGCTATCGCGAAGCGGCGAAGTTCGCCTGATCGAGGCCGATCATGTGATCCAGTCGGACAGTCCGAACGAGGTCATAAAGGCCGTTCGCGACATGATCGCTCGCTCCCGTCCGGGTAAGTAGGAGACCGTTGCTGCGTCTTACATCCGGTGGCGCCATACCGGCGAAAACCTGGGCCACCACGGAGCGGATAGGATGCCGACCAAGGGTGACCACGGTATTTGGGCAATCGCTGTACGTCGGCTGATTCAAGGAACACTGCCCTCAAGCCCATCAGTTTGAATGGCAGGATTGTCCCAACATTTGTCTTCCAAAGCTGACGCCCACAACATTGCCAACGTCTGCTTCTTTATGCCGGTCTCTCCAGACAGGACAGACCGCAAAGTCCCAAAGTCAGCCGTTATGGGTTCAGCCATGATAGCTGACGGCTTGCAATGGATGCTCCTCCTGAGCAGATGCTGATGCGACTGCTCAGGTTCAAGAATGGCGTTCCGCCTTATGCACAGTGAACGGTTTCTCGGTGATCTCCCCACTCGGCGCGGCCTGTACGCGCTGACAGCGAACCATGGGTATGTTGTGGTCGTACCATATGGTCGTGGCCACCTTGAACGCCTGATCATGCCTGCGCGCAAAATTGCGCGCGCTCGACAGGATCGAAGGTCGCCGTGCCGATTCGCTTTCCGAGCCCAGGACACATCCCATGTCGTCAGGGGTATCGAAATAGTCTCCCACCTCGGCCATATCTTCGAAAGGATAGACGGCACGCGGTCGCCTTATCGAACGCGACTTCTTTACCGTGAATGTTTGGGGCATGCTGTTCTCACAATGTCCGTTGTTCTGTTTGGCTGCGGCCGACGACCTCACACGCATGGAGCAGGATCATGACGCGTCGCGCATGGTCGTGCAGCGTGCCAATCAGTTGAGCCATATCCACGCCTCGCGGAACCTGCCCCTCTACCGCTAGACCCGCGCCGTCTTCAAACGCGGCGGTGACGAGAGTCATCATCTCTCCGATGAGCTTATCGATATCATCTTTGTTCACAAAGGCACCTCCTGTCGTCAGGAAGCCGGCAATTGCCTCCACAGTCCATATCCAGCTTTGCATGCCTTCACTTTCCGCTCGACTTCGCGGTCGGACAGAGCGAACGCTGTCCTTACTGAATCGCGGCCCATGAAGACGGCCGCCGCCCCGCTGGCGCGATCCACGGGGCTCTGGGTGGTGGAAGCGGCACGGTGCCGCTCACCTGATGAAGGACATCACCCATGACCAAACTCACTGACATGCAACTCGTGCTGCTGAGCACCGCGGCTTCCCGCCTCGACGGCAATCTCTTGCCCCCGGCCGGGAGCCTGGGCCGCTATGGCGAGCGCATCCGCCGCTCGGTCGAAAGCCTGATCAAGAAGGCTTTCGCCATCGAGGTGCCGGTCAATGCCAAGGAACAATCATGGCGCGAAGACGCCGACCAGCTCTTCGGCGTCAGCATCACCGATCTGGGCCGCACCGCGATCAACGGGGACGCCCCTGAAGAATGCCCTCCTCCACCCGGCGCCACGAAGGAGGTCGGTGGAGCCGACGCCTTTGCAGAGCATGTGGTCCCTCGCAACGGCAGCAAGGTCGCGACCGTCCTCGCGCTTCTTCAGCGCGAGCAGGGCGCAACCCTAACGGAGCTCGTCGATGCCACCGGCTGGCTGCCCCACACGACGCGGGCCGCGCTCACAAGCCTGCGCAAAAAGGGCCATGTAATTGCCAAGGGCAAGCGTGACGACGTGACCTGCTACAGCATCTTGGTGGCGGGATAATGAAGCGCCTGGACGATCAACTGACGCGGCTGGCGACGATGTCGTCAGCCGCCCTGCGCGCAGAATGGCGCCAGCTCTATAAACAGTCCGCTCCTGACATATCCGCTGACCTGCTTCGGCGTGGCATCGCCTGGCGATTGCAGGAACGGGCATCAGGCGGGCTGGCACCATCGCTGCAGCGGGAGATCGCGCGGCTGATGGGTGAGGTCGAGCGTACGGGCGAAGCGGTGCCGCAGGCCAGCAACCGGATCAAGGCCGGAACCTGGCTCGTGCGCGACTGGGGTGGAGCAAGCCACCATGTGCTGATCCTCGACGACGGCTATCTTTATCGCGAACAGCGCTATCGCTCGCTCACGACCATCGCCGTCGAGATCACCGGCACGCGCTGGTCAGGACCGCGCTTCTTCGGCCTCAAGACAAGAAAGAAGGAGAAGGCCGTTGGCCAAGCCGCGTGACGCTGCGCGGGGCATCCGCTGCGCCATCTACACCCGCAAATCCACCGAGGAAGGACTGGAGCAGAGTTTCAACTCACTCGATGCCCAGCGCGAAGCCTGCACCGCCTATATATTGAGCCAGCGGCATGAAGGCTGGACGCTGGTGCCCGACTATTATGACGACGGTGGCTACTCCGGTGGCAATATGGACCGCCCCGCCCTCAAGGCGCTGCTCGACGAGGTTGCCGCCGGACGCGTCGATGTCATCGTGGTCTACAAGGTCGATCGGCTGACCCGCAGCCTGTCGGACTTCGCCCGCATCGTCGATGTGCTCGATAAGGCCGGGGCGAGTTTCGTGTCCGTCACCCAATCCTTTAACACGACCAGCAGCATGGGTCGGCTGACCCTCAATGTCCTTCTATCCTTCGCTCAGTTCGAACGCGAGGTCACCGGCGAGCGCATCCGCGACAAGATCGCGGCGTCGAAGGCAAAGGGCATGTGGATGGGTGGGCCGGTGCCGCTCGGCTACCGACTGGAAAATCGAGTGCTCCATATCGAGCCGATCGAGGCGGAGTTGATCCGGCACATCTTCCAGCGCTATCTCGATCTTGGATCAGGACGACTGGTGGTTGCCGAACTCGATCGGGACGGGCATCGCAGCAAGGCCCGGATCAACCGCCATGGGCGCGCTTATGGCCGGCAGCCGATCAGTCGTGGCGCGCTCTATGCCATCCTGCAGAACCGGCTCTACATCGGTGAGGTCGTTTATAAGGAGCATATCTATCCCGGTCAGCATGCACCGATCATTGACATCGAGACGTTCGAGGGGGTGCAGAGCCGGATTGCCCTTGGCCGCAATGAGCGGCGGTTGGGTACCAAGGCCGCCTGCCCAAGCCTTCTGGCCGGGCTGCTATGGGATGGCCGTGGTCGGCGTATGACACCGTCGCATGCAGTGAAGCAGCATAAGCGCTATCGCTATTATGTATCGCAGACCGAGAGCCATGATGATGTCACCACGCCTGCCTGGCGGATATCGGCGAGCGAATTGGAAGCCCTGGTTGTCGACGAGATCAAGGCCGCGATCAGCGCAGCGCCACAGAACGCCGTGGCCCGATGCACCATAAACAGCGATGCGCTGGAGGTGCTGCGTGACCGATGCGGTGCCGCGATCGATACGCTATCATCCAGCAGCATCGCTCAACAACGAAACTGTTTGCTGGACCTCATTCGGCGCATCGACATCGGCGATGGCACGCTCGCCGTCGGCTTCTCGCTGGAAGCCATCGACCCCCATCTGGCCGGGGAGCAGGTACGCGAGGTCACCATCAACATGGTGCGCACAGGTCGCCAGACCAAGATCGTCATTCCTCCACCGACAACACAATCGGCTAAGCCCAATCCCTCGCTGCTCAAGCTGATCGCGCAGGCCTTTGTCGCCAGAGCAGAGATGGACAAAGGTGGCAGCTTCCTTGAGATCGCTGCCCGCCTGGGATGCGGTCGAGAGTATCTCGCCGACCTGCTGCGAGCCAGCTATCTATCACCGGCGATCATCAAGGCCATCCTCGAAGGACGTCAGCCACCCGATCTCAGCCGCAAGCAGCTGATGCAGACCAGCCGCATCCCGCTGGACTGGAGAGGTCAGGAGACAATGTTCGGGTTCGGCTGAGTCTCGCCGACCATATCAAGCAAAGAGCGGGGCCGATCGGCCCCGCCTCTCATTCCGGGCCAAGGCATTTCGGGTCCACCAAAATGGCTCAGGAAGATATGGTGCCAAATTGCGCCGCCCGACGCGTCCAGATTGGTCTCCCGGTTGCGGCGTATATTCCGCAAGCCGGCAAGTCTCGGAAATGACGGCATATTTCTGCCTACGCCGAGAGCGTCTCCGGTCAACCGATATATGTAGGAGAGAGTGGTGCCCCAAGGCGGACGAAAGCGATGAATATGAATCGCCGCTTCTACTACCCTAGAG
>NZ_JAVHPD010000026.1:0-88537 GCF_036170395.1 Sphingobium sp. | reverse complement strand
CGCAACCTAGCCGTTATGAGCGGCCAGCTCTAACCATTGAGCTACAGGCCCCACCCGTTGACATCGCCCGATTAGGCAGGCTCAGGCCGCTTTGCAAGCCATAGTGCGCGGCGGCACGGCGGCGAGAAGCTGGTCGAGGCTCGCCGCCCGCACCCCCCGCCGCGCCAGATGGGCGAGCACCCGGTCCCACCAGCCATAAAAGGCATCGCGATCGCTCTCGTCGCGGACATAGGGTGTATGGCCCGGCGCGAGCGTAGGCGAGTGGAAGCTGAGATTGAGGACGCGCACGCCCTCCTCGATCAGCGCGTCGATCGCTACCATTGCTTCCTGCGCGGGAACGCCTTCGGGGGTCAGCGGCACGCGGCTCAACATGCGCGCACGCGACAGCGCTCCGGCCAGCGGCCCCATCGCCAATGCCCGGCGATAAAGGCGCTCGCCTCCACCCCGTAGCAGTCCGACGAACGCGGTCGAGAGGGGCAGTTCGACCAGCGACCGCGTCGGCCCCGCCCAATAGGGATTCTGCGGCAGGCCATGGAAATCCGGGCCATGCTGCTTGCTATAGTCGAACCGGCTGCGGACCGACGTGTCAAGCCGGAAGCCGGCCGCTTCGAGCAGCCGCGCGCTGTTCGGCCCGACCCCGTAGCGGCCCGCGCGATAGGCGATCGGGCGGCGGCCGAACCGGGCTTCGATCCGCTGGCACAGCGCCTCCAGCTTGGCGCGCTCGACCGCCTCGGGCAGGAAGCCGACATAGCTGTTGGCGGCGTTCACCGCCTCGACATGGGGTGGGTTGACCCAGGGGTGGAGATGCGCGCCGATGTCGGCCGCGCCATCAGCGAGCCATTGCCCCATCATGCCCGCTGCGCGATCGTCATCGACGACCGGATAGTCGGTCACATAGATGGGCTTCACCCCGGCGGCAGCGAAATAAGCCTGGCCGCGCGCCATCCCCTCGATCACGGTGACGCCGTGGCCGGTACGGCTGAACGGTGCGTCCCAGTCAAACTCTTCCTCGGTATCGACGAACAGCATGAAGCGAGTGCCGAAGCCGGGATCGAGCGCGATCCTGTCCTGCGGCAGCGGCGCGCGCAGCAGATTGCCGTCATGGTCGGGAAGGGTCATGCGCCTTTCCCTAAGTCGCAATGGTTGCGATAGGGTTTAGCCCTGCCCCACCCGCTCGCCGACAGCGCTGACAGCCGGCATCGCGAGGAGAAAACGCGCGGCGTCGATGTCCAGGCTGCCGCCACAGGTCGCCGCCAGTCCCCGGATCAGCCGCAGCGAAAAGCCGAGGCCCAGAAGCGGCCCGTCCGCCCAATCGCCGTCGCCCTGATAGCCAGGATCAAGCAATTCGCTCTCCTCCAGGCCCGCCAGCGTCGCCGGGCGGTCTATCGCCAGAATCACGCGCCCGGCACCCCCATCAGGCTGAAGCCAGCAGGCGCCGGTGATCGCCGTTCCGTCCGTCGTGACAGACACGGCGGTGCGGAGCAGATGCTGCACCATTCGTTCGCCCTGCACCGAATCGACGCGCACCTGCGGCAGGTCGGGCGCGATTGCGATGTCGATCGTCGCGCCGCCCTGCTCGTGGAAGCGGCTCGCCACCTGCGCTACCAGCAGCGCGGGATCGACTGGCTGCGGTGCCCCCCCGCCGTCGCCCCGGCTGACTCGAGCGGCAAGATCGAGATCGTCGAACGCGACCAGCAGGTGACGTGCGTCCAGAGCGATCTTCCCCGCCATTTCGCGATATTCGACCCCGGCGGGACCGAACAGCTCCTGCTCGATGATCTCGGCAAAGCCCAATATGGCGTTCAGAGGCGTGCGCAGTTCATGAACCAACTGGCGCAGCGAGTCAGCGGACAGGCCGGCGATCGCCATGGTGGCGGGACGCGGTTCGCTCGCCACTTCATGTAGATAGGGGCGGCGCGCCTGGCCGCGATAGCCCTGGAACCGGCCCGAGCGCGGATCGAAGAAGGGTGTTGCCGACACCCGCCATTCGCCCGCCATCGTTCCGCCGACGATGGTGAAGCGGCCATTCTGAAACCCGCTGCGCCGGGCGAAGGCGCCTGCGACATGGCCGTCAGGGCCGCTGCCGCCCTCCAGCGCGGCGTCGCCCATCGACAGGCCGATCAGAGCGGCGCGCGGCCCCTGATCGATCCAGAGGATGGTGCCGGCGGCGTCGGTCTCGAACGCGAAGGCGCGCGGCGCTGCGGTTGCGGGCGGCGGCGGGCTTTCGTCGACGGCAGGGGGCTTGCGGTTGCTGGTGAAGCGGGCGATGCGGTCCACCAGATTGCGAATCTGGTCCTCGCCGCCGGTCGGCGCGATCTCGTGCTTAGCCGCCTCATCGGCTTCCGCCATGTCCGGCGTCAGCAGCATGTCGGGATCGCCCACCATGTCGGTGCGCACCGTCGTCAACACCAGATCATGCGCGCCGAAGGCTTCGAGCGCCTGCCGGGTGGCGGGCCCCACGTCGCGCCGCCCCCGCAGCACGCCCCGCGCTGTCGGGGTGAGTTGCGGCAGAAGGTCGACCCAGGCCGCATCCGGCAATTGCGCCCGGGCCATCGCCGCCGCTGCGATCGACGGGCGATCATGGGCGAAAAAGCGCACGAGGGCGGGCGAGCGCAGGCGGCTGCCCAGTTCGACGACGCTCGCAATCCGCTGGGTTTCGGTAAGGCGGGGCTGGAGCGCTTCCAGCCGCTCGAGCAGCGCGTCGCGTTCATCCTCGCTCATGCCTGGCCGGTCGGCGCGGTCCCGCTGCGCCAGCAAATCGGCGCATTGCCGCCACAACGTCACCGCGCTCAGCCCGGCGCGATCGTCCGCCGCCAGCACCGTCTGCATGAGATCGTCGAAACGCACCAAAATCCCCATAGCGCCGCGAACCAGGACCGGCTTTCCTACCGATAGGGCCTGCAGCCGCAAAGGGGAAGGGCCGTTGACCGCGATCGAAAACGATCGTCGCATAGTGGGACAATTGCATTGGCCTGAAATATTATTATGATGGGTGGCGTTAACAGGACAGGAAATAATCACTTCAATGGCCGGCCCCAATATCGACGATATCGACCTGCAAATTCTGGGGGAATTGCAGCAAAACGGACGGATGACCAATGTCGATCTGGCCCGAAAAGTGGGGCTGACCGCGCCACCCTGCCTGCGGCGGGTTCGCGCGCTGGAGGAAGCGGGCGCAATCACATCCTATCATGCTGTCGTTGATCCAGCGATGCTGGGTTACACCATCACCGTTTTCGCGATGGTCAGCCTCAAAAGCCAGGCGGAGGCCGACCTCAAAGCGTTTCAGGACCATGTCGCCGCGCTGCCCGAAGTGCGCGAATGCCATATGCTGAACGGCGAGATCGACTTCATCCTGAAGGTGGTGGCGAAGGATTTGCAGAGCTTCCAGCAGTTTCTGACGTCGAAGCTGACACCCGCGCCCAATGTCGTGAGCGTCAAGACATCCCTTACGATACGCACATCCAAGAACCTGCCCGGCGTGCCGCTGCCGGTTTGACAGCGCGGGTCAGGTCGCAGGTGGCGTCTTGAGGCCCGCGCTCTGGCTGCGGTGATCGACCCAGATCGACCAGAAGCCGGCAACGCCGATCCACTTGCCCCCCGCCTGCGCCAGAGTTGCTTGCGCATTGGCGAGGTCACCCGAGCGTGCGAGGGCAACGCCCAGACGGGCGCTGGCGCGGTCGGCGTCGATTCCGCCCTTCGCCAGCGCAACGCGGTACAGTTCGGCGGCCTTGGGAAACTGGCTCATGGAGAAATAGCTGTCCGCCGCCGCCAGAGCCGCCTTGCCATTGGCCGAGGTTGACAGCTTGGCGGCGTCCATATTCAGGCTCTTAATCTCCTTCACCGCCTTGGGCGTCACGGACTTGAGCAACTGGCTTGTCGCCGGCTGGTTGGGGGTCAGCTTGCCAGCGGCGCGGCCGGCTTCGATGATCGCCTTGGCCTCGGCATAATAGCCGGATTTTTCTGCGGCCTGGGCATAGTTTTGATAGTCCCGCTCGCTTGCCATCGCGCCATTTGCGGCCTGAAGCCGGTAGAGATCGAGCTGCAATTGCGGCTCCATCGCGGCGGCGGCCTGATAATTGACGATCGCCGTGCGCCATTCTTCGCGATTGTCGATCTGCGCCAGTCGCTCGCGGTAGAGCTGGCCGAGTTCGGTCCAGTCGCCCGCCTGATAGGCCATGGAAATGGCGCGGTCGGTCCAGGCGGCTGGAACAGCTTTCCCCTCCGCCTTCTGCTGCGCGATCGCCGCCTGCACATAGGGGCGCGCTTCCTTCGGCTTGTTGCGGCGCAGGGCGATGTCGGCGCGCAGCATCGTGGCGTCGACGCCCTGATAGCCGAGCGTTCGGGCATAATCGAGCTGCGCGGTCGCATCGTCATAATTGCCGACGAGGAAGGACAGATAGGCCGCGACATAGCGCAGGCGCGGCGCCTCCGCGCGTGGCAGGGCGCTGGTCTTGAACAGGTCGGTCAGCGCCAGACGCTGCGCGCGCACGTCGCTCCGCAGCAAGGCGAGCTGAAAGCGCATGCTGGCAGCGACATAGGATTCGAAATCATTGGCAGGCATCAGCGCCGCAACGCGGGGCGCGGCCTTCGCTGCGTCGCGTGCCTTCAGCGCCGCGTCCGCCATCTGCGCATCGGCGCGGAAGCCGTCCGACATCAGGATCGGCGGGCCGACGTCCAGCGGCTTCTTCTTGGCAAAAGCCGGTGTGGGGAGCAGCGCCATCGACGCCGCCAGGAGCGACAGGCGAACCAGCTTGAAACGACTGAGCATGGCCGAAAAGGCCCTTCCCCGCAGCAGGATTATCAGTGTTGGAAAAGCCGCGCCGCCAACATCGCAATGGCGGCGCGGCTTTTTGGATCAGGCGCCCTTGGTGCCGAGATAGGAAATCCAGAGGCCCGCAACCTGCTTGCGCGACCCGCCCTGGACAGACTCGAACGCCGCCTTCGCGCCAGCGGTGTCGCCGCCCAGCGTCTTGGCGATCCCGAGGCGGGTGTTGACCTCGTCCGCATCCACCCCGCCCTTCTGCTTGGCGAGTTCGAACATGGCCGCCGCCTTGGCATAATCGCCATAGCCGAGATAAGCGTCGCCGGTTGCAGCCGCGATCTTGCCGTTGGCGGCCTTCTGCGCGTCCGCTTCGGCCGCGCCCAGAGTGCTCTTGTCCCCGGCGATCTTGGCAACAGCCGGCTGATACAGGTCGCCGCCCTGAGACGCATTCAACGTCCCTTTGGACCGGCCCTTGTCGATCACCGTCTTCACTTCGCCATAAATGCCCGTCTTGGACGCCATTTCGGCATATTCAAGATAGTCGGCGGCGATGACGAGACCATCGGACGCGCCGAGGAGGCGCAGAACATCGAGATTTTCACGGTTCGAGATGGAGGGATTGGCGCGCTGGAACAGGCGGACCAGCGTGCGAAGATTTTCGCCATTGGGCGCTGCCTCATAGGCCCATTTCGCCCATTCGGTGACTTCAGGCAGCTTGGCGGCCTCCGCACGGCTGACGCCGATCTGATACCATTGCACCGGAACCGGTTGCCCCGACGCCTTCATCGCATCGGCGCCAGCTTTCAGCGCTGCAAGACCTTGCTGCGTGAAGCCCCGTGCGGGCTCGGCCGAGACGTTGGTCGTGCCAGCCTTGGCAAAATAGGCCTGCGCCAGTGTCGGCTGCACCGCCTCAGCCTTGTATCCCGCAGCCAGCGCCGCCTGGCCGCGCTGGAGCGCAACGTCATAATTTTTCGCCTGGAGCGCCTGGTCGGCTGCAATGGCGTTGAACTGGCCGGCCTGTTCGGGCGGGGTCAGGCCGCTGTCGAGCATCTGGTTCAGCGCCTCGGACTGGAGCGCCGTGTCCTTGGACGTGATCGACAGATTGAGCTTGATCGCGCCGATCTGATATTTGTCGTCATTGGACTTCGCTTTGCTGTCCGCGTCGGCGACCGCCGTCTTGGCGGCGGCGAAATCCTGCGCTTCCATCGCCTTCTGCGCGGCCTGAAGCGACTTGATGACGTCGGGCGACACGTTCAGCTTCGGCCCGGCCTTCTTCTCGTCCTTCTTCGCGGCAAAGGCGGGGGCCGAAACCGCTCCGCCCGTCAGCGCCAAAGCCAACGCGAGCGCCACCGGGGTAACAAAACGCATGATCCTCATCTCCTCTGCGCGCCAGATCTGGCGACCTTGTCTGCGATTGAGCGCCGGTTAGGGGACGGCGCGTGAACGGGCATTGAACAACCCTAATTTGGCGCGCTTTGCAACTGTTATGCGCCCGCTTTCGTTCCGGCCGCGATCCCATTGCGGCCGCACGCCGCTTTGCCTGCACGCGCAGGCGCGCGTGCGCGCGAGGGGTGACAGATTTGTTTCGCTCGGCTAGGGCAGTGGCATCAACCCGCACCATCCAACAAGAGAATCGCTTTGACCGACGAGACCGTCCTCGCCGACCCTTCGGACATCAGCCCCATCTCCATCGTCGAGGAGATGAAGACCAGCTATCTCGACTATGCCATGTCCGTCATCGTCGCCCGCGCCCTGCCGGATGTGCGCGACGGGCTAAAGCCGGTCCACCGCCGCATTCTCTTCTCCGCGCAGGAATCGGGCTTCGTCTACAACCGCCCCTATCGCAAGTCCGCCCGCCTCGTCGGCGAGGTGATGGGTAAATATCACCCGCACGGCGACAGCTCGATCTATGACGCCTTGGCGCGCATGACGCAGGACTGGTCGATGCGGGTGCCGTTGATCGACGGTCAGGGCAATTTCGGCTCCATGGACCCCGATCCGCCGGCAGCGATGCGCTACACCGAAGCGCGGCTTGCGAAGGTCGCGAACGCGCTGCTCGAGGATCTCGACAAGGACACGGTCGATTTCACCCCCAATTACGACGCTTCGGAAAGCGAGCCGCAGGTGCTCCCGGCGCGCTTCCCCAATCTGCTGGTGAACGGCGCCGGCGGCATCGCGGTCGGCATGGCGACCAATATCCCGCCGCATAATCTCGGCGAAGTGCTGCGCGCCTGCCTCGCCTATATCGACAATCCTGGCATCACTACGGACGAACTGATCCAGATCGTCCCTGGCCCCGATTTCCCCACCGCGCCGCTGATCCTCGGCCAATCGGGCGCGCGCAGCGCCTATCATACCGGGCGCGGCTCGATCATGATGCGCTCCCGCCATGTTATCGAGGAAGGGCGCGGCGACCGCCAGTCGATCGTCCTGACCGCCATCCCCTATCAGGTCGGCAAGTCGGGGCTGGTAGAAAAGATCGCCGAAGCCGCCAAGGACAAGCGGATCGAGGGCATCAGCGACATTCGCGACGAATCCAGCCGCGAGGGCGTGCGGATCGTCATGGACCTGAAGCGCGACGCGACGCCCGAAGTCGTGCTCAACCAGCTGTGGCGCAACACGCCCGCGCAATCGAGCTTCCCCGCCAACATGCTTGCCATTCGCGGTGGGCGACCCGAGATTTTGGGCCTGCGGGAGATCATCGAGGCGTTCGTAAGGTTCCGCGAAGAGGTCATCACCCGGCGCACCAAATATGAGCTGGCGAAGGCGCGGGACCGCGCGCACATCTTGCTCGGCCTCGTCGTCGCCGTCACCAACCTTGACGAGGTGGTGAAGATCATCCGCGGTTCATCCAGCCCGGCCGAAGCGCGCGAGGCGCTGCTGGCGCGCGAATGGCCGATCGGCGAGATCGCGCCCTATCTGAAGCTGGTCGAGGCGATCGAGACCGAAGTCACCGGCGAAAGCTACCAGCTCTCCGACATTCAGGTCCGCGCCATCCTCGACCTGCGCCTGCATCGGTTGACCGCGCTGGGACGCGACGAGATCGGCAAGGAACTGGCCGAGCTGGCGGGCGCCATCACCGAATATCTCGCCATCCTCGCCGACCGGGTGAAGCTCTACGCCGTCATGCGCGAGGAGTTCGAGGCGATCGAGCGCGAATTCGCCACCCCGCGCCTGTCCGAAATCACCGCCGCCGCCGACGGGATCGAGGACGAGGATTTGATCGAGCGCGAGGACATGGTCGTCACCGTGACCATGCAGGGCTATATCAAGCGCACCCCGCTTGACACCTTCCGGGCGCAGGCGCGCGGCGGCAAGGGCCGGTCGGGCATGGCGACCAAGGATGAGGACGCCGTCACCGAACTGTTCGTGACCTCGACCCACACGCCGGTCCTGTTTTTCTCCACCGCCGGCAAGGTCTATCGCCTCAAGGTCTGGCGCCTGCCCGAAGGCGGCCCGGCAACACGCGGGCGGCCGATGGTCAACCTGCTGCCGCTCGGGCCGGGCGAGACGATCTCCACCGTCCTGCCGCTGCCGGAGGACGAGGCGGAGTGGGGCAAGCTCCACGTCATGTTCGCGACCGCCAAGGGATCGGTCCGCCGCAACAGCATGGACGCTTTCGCCAACGTGCCATCCAACGGCAAGATCGCGATGAAGTTCGAGGGCGAGGACGAAGATGATCGCCTGATCGGCGTCGCCCTGCTTGACGAGAGCGACGACGTGCTGCTCGCCACCCGGCAGGGCAAGGCGATCCGTTTCCAGGCGGACGATGTGCGCGAATTCCAGAGCCGCAACTCGACCGGCGTGCGCGGCATGAAGCTGGCAGACGGCGATGAAGTCATCTCCCTCTCCGTCCTGCACCGCTCTGGCGCGGACGCCGAGCAGCGCGAGGAGTATCTTCGCTACGCCCCATGGAAGCCGGAGAAGGATGGCGAGATGCAGGACCGCGCATTGTTCGCGCATATGCAGGAGGCCGAGCAATTCATCCTCACCGTCTGCGCCAACGGCTATGGCAAGCTGTCCTCCGCCTATGAATATCGCCGCACCGGCCGCGGTGGCCAAGGCATCACCAATATCGACAATATCGCCCGCAACGGCCCCGTCGTCGCCAGCTTCCCCGCGACCCGCGCCGACCAGTTGATGCTCGTCACCGATCAGGCAAAGCTGATCCGTATGGGCCTCGACAGCCTGCGTGTCATCGGTCGCAATTCGGCGGGCGTGCGCCTGTTCAACGTCTCCGACAATGAGCATGTCGTGAGCGCCGCGAAGATCGAGGAAAGCGAAGCGGACAGCGAGCTGGACAGCTCTGAAACGTGAGCGATCTGTTCGCCTACAAGGTACTGACCGCCGAACAGTTCGCGCAGTTCAAGGCGGACGGGGTGTTCAAGGGCGCACCCGTCGATCTGGCGGACGGCTATATCCATATGTCCACCCGCGAACAGGCGGCGGAGACGGTGGCGAAGCATTTCGCGGGGCAGGATCGGCTGGTCATGCTGATGATCGACCTCGCGCCGTTCGGCGACGCGGTGAAGTGGGAAGGGTCGCGCGGCGGCGCGCTCTTCCCGCACCTCTATGGTGACCTGCCCATAAGCGCGGTGGCCGGCAAGGTGGTGCTGCGGATCGGCGAGGATGGGCGGCACCTGTTTCCGGCGGGGTTCTGACCTAGCCGCTTCGCTCCATCTGGACGACGCGACCTTTTTCGACCCGATGATCCCAGTCGCCCCAGCGAATGCGGTTCGAGGTCGCGGCGGCGACCTGCACCGCCAGATGCGCCCAGGTGACGAGGAAGGGCGCGGCGACATCCCACATCAGCGAGCGCCGCGCCTTCACAGCTTGTTCCGGCTCCACCACCGCGCCGACGATGCGGCGGCGCACGAGCGCCCTGCCCCAGGCCGCGCCATAGCCGATCGCGACCGCCGGACAGCCACCCAAGCCCAGCGCCCATAGCCAGCCCGCGGACTGGACCGCGACCACGCCCGTAGCCAGCGCCCACATGCCGACGCTATTGGTGAAAATATGCCGATATTGGCGGACGCCAAAGCCGATCAGGCTGCGCGCATCGCCCGACAGCGGACTTGCCACCAGCAGATCACGCACTGGACGCAGCCTCAGCTTGGCGCGCCAGCCGGCAAGGCCGATCGCCATATCGTCGGACAGGCGGCCGGCCAGCACCGAGTCAAGATCCAGCCGGTCGGCAACATCGCGAGCTATCGCCATGGCGCCGCCCCACGGCATCGTTGCGCTAGCGAAACGAGGTAGGGTCGCCAACTGCATCTCCACCGCGCCCACCAGCGCGGCCAGTACGCCCGCTTCAGGCAGCAGCAGCCGGTAGCCGGTAGACATGTCCGCCTTGCCCCGGACGAGCGGAAAGAGCAGCCGTCCGATCAAGCGCGCCGATGGCTCTATGTCGGCGTCGATGAAGACCAGCCATCTGTCCTCCGGCCTCAGCGCCCCGAGCGCGGCGCGCAGCTTGTGGACCTTCTGCCCCTCCTCTGTGGCGACGCCGGCCGAAACGACCTGCACCCCCTCCCCTGCCAGCGCCACCGCAGCAGGGCAATTCCCCGACGTCGCAAGGATCAGCCGAAACGGCGCGCTTTGCGCCCAGAGGCGCGCCATCAGGCCCGGCCCGCCGTCCCAATCGTCGCGGACGCACAGGATCACGACCGTGCCATCGGGCGCTTCCTCCTTCCGACCCCTTGGCAGGTGCCACCAGTAATTGAGCACGCCGATGAGCGTCAGCGCCTGTAGCAGCAGCCATAGCCAGATCATGCCCGCGCGCCTCTTTACCGTTCCGACCGCTCCTGTATGACGCTCGGGCGATGCTCTCCAACCCCTTTCTCTTCTGGTTGCTGCGATGGCTGCCCGCGCCGGTCGCGTCGTGGCTGGGCGGCTTCCTGTCGCTGCGGGTAGCGCGGCCGCGCATGAAGTTGCGCGACGCCCGCGCCCGCGCCAATCTCGCCATCCTGCGCCCCGACCTGCCCGAAGCCGAGCGCGAGGCGATGCTGACCCGGCGCTGGGTCAATATCGGCCGCACCATGGGCGAACTCGCCAATATCGACCGGCTGGTGAACGACGCGCATGTGCGCGTGATCGACAAGTCGGGTTATCAGACGGTACTCGACGGCCCCGGCCCGATGATCGCCTTCACCTGCCATCTCGGCAACTGGGATCTGCTCGCCGCCCATATCAAATGGTCGACCGACCGGCCGGGTCTCGGCGTCTATGAAGATCCCGACGACCCGAAGATCGCGGCGCAGCTCAAGAAGGCGCGCTCCAGCTACATGGGTGAGGCGATCGGCGGCGAAGGCGCGGCGCGCGGCGTGCTCAAGCATCTGACGCAGAAGGACCGCGCGACTCTCTACATCCTCGCTGACGAGCGCCGCGATCTTCAGGTCTGGTTCCCGACTTTCGGACGACCGCTAGAGCCGACGGGCAATCTCTCGATCGCGCTGCGGCTGGCGCGCAAGGTCGGAGCGCAGTTCCTGCCCTTCTACCTCGTGCGCACCGGAGGACCACATTTCGACCTGCACTGGCATCCGCCGCTCGATCCCACGACGATGAGCGATGCGGAGATCGTGGCCGAACTCGATCGCTTCCTGGGCGCGGCCTGCATCGCCCATGCCGACGAATGGCTCGCCCTGCACGACATGGACCTGACCGCGCCCGGCCATCATGTGACTTGAGCGGCGTTCCCCGCTACAGCGCCACCCCATGTCCCGACTCGCGATCAAGATGTGCGGCCTTTCGACGGCCGAGACCGTGGGCGCGGCGGTACGCGCAGGGGCGAGCCATCTCGGCTTCGTCCATTTCCCGAAAAGCCCGCGCCATGTAGAACCCGATCAGATCAGGGCGTTGGCGGCTCCCGTGCCAGATCATGTCGGTCGCGTCGCCGTGCTGGTCGATGCCGATGACGACCAGATCGCCCGCCTCGCCGGCACCGGGGCGCTAACGGCGCTGCAACTCCACGGCAAGGAAAGCCCCGCGCGGGTCGCCGCCGTCCGCCACCGCTTCGGCCTGCCGGTGTGGAAGGCAATCTCGGTCAAGACCCGCGCCGATATCGACCGGGCGAGCGCCTATGCCGGCGCGGCCGACCTGCTGCTGTTCGATGCGAAGACGCCCGAAGGCACGCTGCCTGGCGGCATGGGGATGCGCTTCGACTGGACGCTGCTGCGTGACGCCAATCCCGCAATCCCCTGGGGCCTATCGGGCGGGCTGTCCCCCGACAATGTGTGCGCGGCGATCCGCCTGACCGCCGCGCCGCTGATCGATGTCTCTTCGGGCATCGAGGACGCGCCGGGCATCAAGAGTGTGGACAAGATCATGGCCTTCTGCAAAGCGGTGTCCGCATGTTGACGCCGATTTCTCGCCGCGCGCGTATCGAAGGACGATGGCGCTGATCGCTTGCCCCCAAGCGAACGCCCATACATGTCCTTTCAGAAAGCCCGATCGATGACCGACACCATAAGCTTGCCCAACAGCCTGCGCAGCCAGCCCGACGCCAGCGGCCATTTCGGGGCGTTCGGCGGCCGTTACGTCGCCGAAACGCTGATGCCGCTGATCCTTGAGCTGGAGAAGGTCTACAAGGCGGCGAAGGCCGACCCCGCGTTCGATGAAGAGATGGCGGAGTTGCTCCGCACCTATGTCGGCCGCCCCAACCCGCTTTATTATGCCGGCCGCCTGACCGAGGCGCTGCGGGCGAAGGCGGAGCCGGGCAAAGGCGCGAAAATCTACCTGAAGCGCGAGGAACTGAACCACACCGGCGCGCACAAGATCAACAATTGCATCGGTCAGGCGCTGCTCGCCCGGCGCATGGGCAAGAAGAAGGTGATCGCGGAAACAGGCGCGGGCCAGCATGGCGTCGCCACCGCGACCGTCGCCGCACTCTTCGGGCTGGAATGCAAGATCTTCATGGGCGCGAAGGATGTCGAGCGGCAGAAGCCCAACGTCTTTCGCATGAAGCTGCTCGGCGCGGAGGTGGTGCCGGTCCATTCGGGCTCTTCGACGCTCAAGGATTCGATGAATGACGCGCTCCGCCACTGGGTGTCGAACGTGCATGACACTTTCTACATCATCGGAACGGCGGCGGGGCCGCATCCCTACCCCGAACTGGTGCGCGATTTCCAGTCCGTGATCGGCAAGGAAACCCGCGGGCAGATGCTGGAGGCCGAAGGCCGCCTGCCCGACCTGCTGATCGCGCCGGTCGGCGGCGGTTCCAACGCGATCGGCATGTTCCATCCCTTCCTGGACGATCCCGAAGTGGCGATGATCGGCGTGGAGGCGGCGGGCGAGGGCCTCGACAAGAAGCACGCCGCGTCGTTGGCCGGTGGCGCGTCGGGCATATTGCACGGCAACCGCACCTATCTGCTCCAGGACGAGGACGGCCAGATCACCGAGGCGCATAGCATCTCGGCGGGCCTCGACTATCCCGGCATCGGGCCGGAGCATAGCTGGCTGCACGAGATCGGCCGGGTCAAATATATGCCGATCCGGGACGACGAGGCGCTGGAGAGCTTCCAGACGCTGTCAAAGCTGGAGGGCATCATCCCCGCGCTCGAATCCGCCCACGCCATCGCCGCCGCCGAGCAGGTCGCGCCGACGCTGGACGCGGATCAGATCATCGTCGTCAACCTCTCGGGCCGGGGGGACAAGGACATCTTCACGGTTGCGGATGCGTTGGGAGTGGAGATGTGAGCGCCAGCAGATTGTCCCCGACGTCGTTCGGGCTGAGCCTGTCGAAGCACTGCACTTCTCTCTTCCGAGGTGCAAAAAGAAAAATAGCCCTTCGACAGGCTCAGGGCGAACGGACGTTGGGAATTGCCGATGACTGACCGCCTCTCCACCCGCTTCGCCGCCTGCCGCGCGCAAAGCCGCGCCGCGCTCATCACTTTCGTCACCGGGGGCGATCCCGATGTGGCGTCCTCCGCCGCGATCCTCGACGCGCTCGTTGCTGGCGGCGCGGACATCATCGAGCTTGGCATGCCCTTCACCGATCCGATGGCTGACGGCCCGGCGATCGAACTCGCCAATCTCCGCAGCCTGGGGTCGGGCACCAAGACGAAGGACATCTTCGCCATCGCCGCCGATTTCCGCGCGCGCCATCCCGACACGCCGCTGATCCTGATGGGCTATGCCAACCCGATGCTGGTGCGCGGGGCGGACTGGTTCGCCGACCAGTGCCGCACGGCCGGCGTCGACGGCGTCATCTGCGTCGATGTGCCGCCCGAAGAGGACGCCGAGATCGGCCCGGCCCTGCGCGCGACCGGCGTCCACCTCGTCCGCCTTGCGACGCCGACGACCGACGCCGCCCGCCTGCCCGCCGTTCTCGATGGCGCGAGCGGCTTCCTCTATCATGTCGCCGTCGCCGGGATCACCGGCAAGCAGCAGGCGGCGCAAGCGTCGATCGAGCTGGCGGTCAGCCGCCTCAAGGCCGCCACCGACCTGCCGATCGCGGTCGGCTTCGGCGTCCGCACGCCCGATCAGGCCGCCGCCATCGGCCGCGTCGCGGACGGCGTCGTCGTCGGCTCCGCCATCGTCGATATCGTCGGCAGCCATGGCGACGCTGCCGCGCCCTTCGTCCGCGAATTCGTCGCGTCGCTCAGCAACGCGCTCACCCGAACCCAGGAGACCGCCGCATGAGCTGGATCAACCGCGTTCGCAACGCCATCCCCTTCATGGCGAAGAAGGAAACCACCGCCGAGACGCTGTGGCACAAATGCCCGTCCTGCGCGGAGATGATCTTCATCAAGGAGTGGGAGGAAAATTTCTCCGTCTGCCCGCGCTGCGACCATCATGGCCGCATCGGGCCGAACGAACGGTTCGAGCAGATACTCGACGCCGGCTTCATCCTGCTGCCGACCCCGGCGGTGCAGGAAGACCCGCTCAAATTCCGCGACTCCAAACGCTATCCTGACCGGATCAAGGCCGCGCGGCAGGCGACGGGCGATCAGGATGCGCTGATCAACGCGCGCGGCGCGATCGACGATGTGCCGCTGGTGATGGGGGTGCAGAATTTCGCCTTCATGGGCGGCTCCATGGGCATGGGCGTGGGTGCGGCCTTCATCCAGGGCGTCAATGACGCAATCGCCCACAAATGCCCCTATGTCATCTTCACCGCCGCCGGCGGCGCGCGGATGCAGGAGGGCATTCTCTCCCTGATGCAGATGCCCCGCGCGACCGTGGCGATCCAGAAGCTGCACGCGGTGGGCCTGCCCTATATCGTCGTGCTGACCGATCCGACCACCGGCGGCGTCACCGCGAGCTACGCGATGCTGGGCGACATCCAGATCGCCGAGCCCAACGCCCTGATCGGCTTTGCCGGGCAGCGCGTGATCGAAAGCACGATCCGCGAAAAGCTGCCCGACGGGTTCCAGCGCGCCGAATATCTGCTGGAGCATGGGATGCTCGACATGGTGGTGCATCGCCGCGACCTGCGCGACACGCTAGCGCGGGTGATCGGCTATCTGACGCCGCGCGCCGCCGCCTGATCCATCGACGGGGGAAGCGCCGTGGCGGACCATGCCGTCTCCGATAGCCCGGCCGTGCAGGCGCAACTCGATCGGCTATGGTCATTATCGCCCGGCGCGGACATATTGGGGCTTGAGCGGATCACGCGGCTGCTGGAGCGATTGGGCGATCCGCACCGCGCGCTGCCGCCGGTCTTCCACGTCGCCGGCACCAACGGCAAGGGATCGACCTGTGCCTTCCTGCGCGCCGCCATGGAAGCGGATGGCAAGAGCGTCCATGTCTTCACCTCACCCCATCTGGTGCGCTTCAACGAGCGGATTCGGATAGGCGGCAAGCTGATCGAGGACGCGCAACTCGCCCGCTATCTGGAGCGGGTTCTGGACATAGCCGAAGGAGTGAATGCCAGCTTCTTCGAGGTGACGACTGCCGCCGCCTTCCTCGCCTTCGCCGAGCATCCGGCCGACGCCTGCATTATCGAAGTGGGCTTGGGCGGTCGGCTCGACGCGACCAACGTCATCGCCGATCCGGTCGTGTGCGGCATCGCGCAGCTCGGCATCGATCATCAGGCGTTCCTGGGCGACACGCTGGAGCAGATCGCCGCCGAAAAGGCCGGCATTGCCAAGACGGGCGCGCCCCTCGTGACGCAGCGCTATTCCAAGAGCCTTCATCCCATCATGGCTGAAGCGGCGGCGCGGGTCGGTACGACATGGATCGGCCAGGGTGAAGGCTGGGACGGCGCAGCCTATCGCGACCGGCTGCATTATCGCGACGCGCATGGCCGTCTGGAAACGCCCCTGCCCCGCCTCGCCGGCGCGCATCAGGTGCAGAACGCCGCGCTCGCCTTCGCCATGTTGCGGCACCAGCAGGCCGTCCCCCTGCCAGAAGCCGCGCTCAAGGCCGCGCCGCTCTGGGCACACTGGCCGGCGCGGCTGCAACGGCTGGAGCGCGGGCCTTTACTCGCGGCGCTGCTGGAGGATGCGACCGCTTGGCTGGACGGCGGGCACAATGAAGCAGCGGGCAAGGCAATCAGCGAGTGGTTCACCGCCGATCGGCTGAATGGCCAGCAATTGCATCTTATCATCGGCATGTTGGCGAACAAGGATGCGGACCGCTTCCTCGCCCCCTTCTCTGGCAAGGTCGCCCACATCCACCCCCTGCCGGTGCCGGGGCATGAGCATCATCCGGCCCAGCGTTTTGCCGCCATCGCTGCGCGTTGGGGCATAGGCTGCACCGCGCACGACGGGCCGGAGGGCGCCGTGCGCGCCGTCGCCGCAATGACGGCGACCGAACCGAGCCCCAAGCTGCTGATCGCCGGCTCGCTTTATCTTGCGGGCGAGGTGTTGCGGCTCAACGGCCAGCTTCCCGACTGATTTTATCTTGCGAATGATTTGCAATAGCGTAATCTGCGAGCATCAACCCGCAGCAGAAGGCGCGAATCTATGCCCCATGGAGAGACATCCCCCCTCGACCTGCCCCGGCCGATGCCCGACGGCTATGGCAGCCGACTTTTCCTCTTCGGGATCCGCCGGATGGCGAGCGCCGGCGTCAATGATGCGCACGCCGCCAACGCGATGCTCGGTGCCTTCGGGCGCAGCTATCGCCGCCCGCTGGTGCTGATGCGCGCGATGATGCTGGAACTGGCGCGCGCGTCGAGTCGCAAGATATTGGTCGCGCCCTGCTGCTGCGCGCGGATGACGGCCGACGAGGCGCTGCTGATGCAGGCGGCGGCGGTCGCGCTACGCAATGCCGATATCGCCTATGACGGGGTGAGCCGCCTGCTCGGCAACGATCATGCGCTGGGCGCGCTCACCTGCCTTCAGGCAGTGGCGCAAGCCTATGGCGACCTTGGCCGCCCGCTGGAGCTTTATGCGGGCTGACTAGCGCTAATCGTCCTGGGTGCTGGGTTGTCGCACGCTGTCCACTACGAAGCCTTTTCGCCAAATCAACCATAGCAGTAGCATACCCGGCACAGCCGCCGCTACGGTAGTTAGCCAAAAGCCGACCCATCCCGCACGCTCAGCGATTATCCCAGCAGGTGCGGCGAGCCACGTTCTTCCAACCGCCGCGAAGGACGACAACAGGGCAAACTGCGTGGCGGTGTAAGCGAGGCTAGACAAGCCAGAAAGATAGGTGACGAAAACGGTCAGGCCAATCCCGCTCGTAATCTGCTCGGTGGCAACAGCGATAGTAAGCCACAAATTGGAATGACCGTTAATTGCGACGCCGACGAAGGTCAGATTACTGAGCATCATCATAAGGCCGGAAAAGAACAGCGCCCTCCCCATGCCTAGCCACGTGATGAAGGGCGCAGCGAGCGCGGTGCCGAGAATGAGCCCCCAAAATCCCACCACCTTGTTGATTGCGATAAACTCCGCGTCGGAAAAGCCCAAGTCGACAATCATCGGGTTGAGCATACCCTGCCCCATCGCATCCCCGATTTTGTAGAGCAGAACAAATAGCAGAATTAGGACCGAACCGCGTCGCCCCAGAAATTCCAAAAAGGGGTTCAAGACTGTTTCTTTGAGCCAAGCACCGAAATGGCGGCCGCGCATTTCAGCGTGTCGATCAACGTAGATGCCCGGCCCAGCGATGAGCGCACCGATTGCGCCGGGCAATACTAGCAGCCCTGTCAATCCGTAGGCGAGGGACCAACCAAGGCCCAGGCCCGTTTCGGGCGAATACAGGAAGATCGTTCCAACCCCCGAAAGAAATGCGCCAAGCCGATAGCCGAACTGGTTGGTGGCGGTGCCGTAGGGCATCTCCTCGTCGGTAAGGATTTCGATGCGGTAGGCGTCGATAACGATGTCCTGCGTCGCGCCAAGAAATGACACGAGAATGGCGCAAAAAGCAAAGTAACCAAGCTGATTGGCGGGATCACTGCTCCCCAGCATCCATATGGCACCAAACAGCAGCAGCTGAATAAAAAACAACCATGCACGTCTCTGGCCTAATAGTCGGGTAAGAATTGGTAAAGGCAATTTATCAACGAGCGGAGCCCACAGCCATTTTAGCGTATAGGGTGTCGTTAGGCCTATTGCGAAGCCGATGGTTGATTTTTGGATGCCCACCTTGGAAAGCCAATATCCCATGGTGCCCAACAGCAGCATCAGCGGAAATCCGCTCGAAATCCCTATAAGCAAAGCGATGAACGGGCGTTGTCGGAAATAGGGGCGCATTACATCCAACCGTGAAGCAGCCCTTTCGGCAGTTGTCGTCACTCGCGTCCCCTGAAAAGCGTATCACGCGCCACCATATGGCCTGGCGCTCCCCGCGCAAGCGCTTTGCCGGGGATCAGTCCGGCGCGTCGAACAGGCTAAGGCCGGGCGGCAGTTTCGGACGACGCACCCCGCGCAGCAGGGCGTCGATCACCACGATCGACGCGATGAGGTCGCGCGGCGCATAGGGCTTGGCAAGGCACCCCATGGCAATCGAGCGCGCGTCGATCGGGCAGCGGCCGGTCACGAACAGCACCGGCAAACCCTGCGCGGCGGCATAGCGGGCGACGTCGATGCCGTTGCGCTCGCCATGCAGGCCGACATCGGCGATCACCAGATCGACCCCGCCCTCGTCCATCACCCTGACAGCATGGTCATAATCGTTGACGGTCGCCGCGATGCGATAGCCCGCCTGCTCCAGCGCATGTTCATTGTCGAAGGCGACGAGCGGCTCATCCTCCACCACCAGCACGGTGCGGACGCTGCGCTTGCGCCGTTGCGGCTTGCCCTCATCCTGCTTCAGCAGCCCGAAAAACATTTGCCAAGTCCGCCCTCTATCCGCCATGCAGCCGATGAAACGCCGCGCCCCGGCGCCGGGTTGCCGGCGGGGTTGCCCAAACCGATCTTTCGAACGCCGGCGTCGCACATTTCAGCCTGATGCCGGCTTTGCACGCATGTGGGAATAGCCGGCGCGCAAGAAAAGGAATGCCCTGTTGGAACCGCCGAAAAAATCCGGACCGCCGCGTCGGCGAGGCGCCGGCGGGCCAAAGCGCCCCGGCGGACCCGAAGGAGCCGGTCGGAACGCCGGAGAGACAGCGCGGCCGGCAAGGGGGGAGCGTCGGAACGCGGCTTCGCCAGCCAAGCGGCCGGATGTGGGCGGCAGGCCGCCGCGCAAGCCTGCCGCCCCTCGGCCGGCCAATCCACACCCTGCGCGCGCGGCGTCCGCCGGCGATGGTGGCGGGCCGCAGCGCATCGCTAAGCTGCTGGCGCGCGCGGGCGTCGCGTCCCGGCGGGAAATCGAGCGGATGATCGCCGAAGGGCGGATCTCCCGCGACGGGGTGGCGATCGATACCCCCGCGACGCTGCTGACCTCGCTCCATGGTGTCACCGTCGATGGCGTAGCGGTCGCCGCGCCTGCGCCCGCGCGGCTGTTTTTGTTCCACAAGCCGACCGGCTGCCTCACCACCGAGCGCGACCCTGCCGGCCGCCCGACCATCTACGATCGCCTGCCCGAAGGATTGCCGCGCCTGATGCCGATCGGGCGGCTGGACATGAATACCGAAGGACTGCTGCTGCTCACCACAGACGGCGGTTTCAAGCGACAGATGGAATTGCCCGCGACCGGCGTCCCCCGCACCTATCGCGCTCGCGCCTTCGGCGACATAAGCCAGCAGCAGCTCGAAGACCTGTTCGACGGTCTGGAGATAGACGGCATCCGCTACGGCCGGATCGAGGCCAATCTGGAGCGGCGCACCGGGCGCAATCAGTGGATCGAAATGACGCTGACGGAGGGCAAGAACCGCGAGGTGCGGCGTGTGCTCGAACATCTGGGGCTGAAGGTCAGCCGCCTGATCCGCACCGCTTATGGCCCCTTCACCTTGGGCGAGATGCCGGTGGGCGCAGTCGACGAAGTGCGGCAGCATGACCTTATTCAATTCCGCAGCAGCCTTAAGAAAGCGCCGCAGGAATGAGGATCATCGCCGGACAATGGCGCGGCCGCCCGCTGGTCGCGCCGAAGGGGGATGCGACTCGCCCCACCGCTGACCGGACGCGCGAGACCTTGTTTTCGATGCTGACCAGCCGACTGGGATCGTTCGAGGGGCTGGCAGTGGGAGATTTCTTCGCCGGATCGGGCGCGATCGGCTATGAAGCGCTGTCGCGCGGCGCGGCGTCCTGCCTGTTCGTCGAGCAGGACAAGGCGGCACTGGATGCAATCCGCGCCAATGGCGAAAGGCTCGGCGTGCGGCCCGACGTGCGCGCCAGCAGCGTGTTGTCGCTTGGGCCGGCGCCCAAGCCGCTCGACCTCCTCTTCATGGACCCGCCCTATCAGAGCGGCGCGGGTCAGGTCGCCCTCGACAAGCTCGCCCGGCTCGGCTGGACCCAGGCCGCGACCTGGATCAGCATCGAAACCGACCGGCGCGAGGATGTGGCCGTCAAGGGCTTCGCCATCGACGCAGTGCGCGATGTCGGCAAGGCGCGGCTGACGCTGCTGCGCGCAGACGACTGAAATAGGAAAGGGCGACCTCGAATGGGTCGCCCTTTTCCATCTTTGGGGTTTATCAGCGCCGCGCACGTCCTCTGCGCGCTTCGCCCGGATTGACGCAGCTATCCTGTACCGAACGCGAACAGACCGGGTAATCTTTTGTCTCGGTGGGCGGCGGAGTCATGTTGCCGCCGACCGTGACCGGGTTCGCATCCGATCCGACCGGGGCATTGGGATCGCGTGGCATACCCGCAGGCGCGGGGACCATCCCGCTATTGGACGGAACCGCGCCGGTCGGCTGGCCGGCATTGGGATCGCTTGGCGGCGGCATTGCAGGACTTGCGGCAGGATCGGCGGGCGGATTGCCGGCATCACTTGGCGGCGCGGACGCTGCGGGATCAGCGGGTGGAGTCATGGCGTCACCGGGCGGCTGGCTGCCCTGGCTTCCCATATCTTGCGCATTGGCGGGGCCTTGGACCGCGGCAAGGCTCAGCAGCGCCGCGCCGGCCAGGAGAAATTTCCTCATCGGGATCATCCTTTCCTTTTGTTCTTGCCCCATCGCCCGCTCGGGCACAGGATAGAACAAGAAGTCAGAGGCGCCCGTTCCTGCTTAGGACGACCGGATGTGCGCCGCGCGCGCTGGGCCGATCCTATGGCATCATGGCCCTTCGGGATAGCGGGCGAAGGTCGGCAGTTTGTCCAGGCTCGCCATCCAGGGATGCGCCTCCGCCATCTGGATTTGTCCTTCCGGCGGCAGCGCGGCGGGATCGTCCAGCGTACTGGTCTGGATGTCGATCGCGCCGGGGAAGATCGTCGGGTTGGTGTAGAACAGCCCGGTACCACAGATGCCGCAAAAATGGCGCGTGGCATGTTTCGACGACTGGTAGCGCGCCGGATCGCCGTGGATCGTGACCTTCTCGTCTGGAAACAGAGCCCACCCGACCATCGGCGCACCAGCGCTCGCGCGGCAGTCACTGCAATGGCAGATCGCGCTATGGGCAGGCTCGCCCTCCACCTCGTAACGGATCGCGCCGCACTGGCATTTTCCCGTCAGCATCGCGCACATCCTCCCTTGATTGATTCGCCTTTTGTTCTCATAGAATGGCGTCCGCCGCAAGGGCCTGCCCTTGCTCCCGCCGCCTCCCGCTCCTAGTTGTCGATGATGACCGTTCCTGCCGCCTCGCCCAATGATCCGCCCTATCTGCGTGGCCTCAACCCGCCGCAGCGCGAGGCGGTGCTGACGACCGAGGGGCCGGTGCTGGTGCTGGCTGGCGCGGGCACTGGCAAGACAGCGGCGCTGACGGCGCGGCTCGCCCACCTCGTCGCGACGCGGCGCGCCTGGCCGTCCGAAATCCTGGCCGTCACCTTCACCAACAAAGCCGCGCGGGAAATGCGCGCGCGCGTTGGCCACATGATCGGCGATGCGGTCGAGGGGATGCCCTGGCTCGGCACCTTTCACGCAATTGCCGCGAAGATGCTCCGCCGCCATGCCGAACTGGTGGGGCTGCAATCCAACTTCACCATCCTCGACACCGATGACCAGCTGCGGCTGCTCAAGCAGCTTATCCAGGTAGAGGGCATCGACGAGAAGCGCTGGCCGGCGCGGCAGCTCGCCGGGCTGATCGACCAGTGGAAGAACAAGGGTCTGACCCCGGCCGAGGTCGGCGCGGGCGAGGCGGAAGGCTACGCCCATGGCAAGGGGCAGAAGCTCTATGCCGCCTATCAGGCACGTTTACGCGACGTGAATGCCTGCGATTTCGGGGACTTGCTCCTGCATGTTCTGACAATCTTGAAAACGCATCGCGACGTGCTGGAGCAATATCAGCAGAAATTCCGCTATATCATGGTGGACGAATATCAGGATACCAACTCCAGCCAATATCTCTGGCTGCGGCTGCTCGCGCAGAACCGCAAGAATATCTGCTGCGTCGGCGATGACGACCAGTCCATCTATTCATGGCGCGGCGCAGAGGTCGCCAATATCCTGCGGTTCGAAAAGGATTTTCCGGGCGCGACGATCATCCGGCTGGAGCAGAATTATCGGTCCACGCCGCATATTCTCGGCGCGGCATCGGGCGTGATCGCAGAGAATGGCAACCGCCTCGGCAAGACATTGTGGACCGACATCGACGTCGGCGAAAAGGTGCGCGTGGTCGGCATATGGGATGGGCCGGAGGAAGCGCGCCGCGTCGGCGAGGAGATAGAGGCGATCGAGCGCAGCGGCGCGTCGCTGGAGGAAGTCGCGATCCTCGTCCGCGCGCAGCACCAGACCCGCGAGTTCGAGGACCGCTTCATCCAGATCGGCCTGCCCTACCGCATCGTCGGCGGCTTCCGCTTCTACGAGCGCGCCGAAATCCGCGATGCGCTCGCCTATCTACGGCTCGTCAACCAGCCGGCCGACGACCTCGCCTTCGAGCGGATCGTCAATGTACCGAAGCGCGGTTTGGGCGACAAGGCGGTGGAAAAGCTGCATCGCCTCACCCGCGCGCAGGGGGTGCCGCTGACGCTGGCGGCGGCGCGCATCCTCGACACCGATGAGCTGACGCCGCAGGCGCGCCGGTCGCTGGGCGCGTTCATCGGCGACCTCGCACGCTGGCGCGATCGCGCGGCGCAGCTGCCCCATGCCGAACTGGCGCGGCAGATATTGGACGAAAGCGGCTATACCGCGATGCTCCAGGCCGAACGCTCGACCGAGAGCGCGGGACGGCTGGAAAACCTCACCGAACTCACCCGCGCGATGGAGGAATATGAGACTCTGGGTGCATTCCTGGAGCATGTCAGCCTCGTCATGGATAACGAAGCGCAAGCGGAGGAGCGCAAGGTCACGATCATGACCATCCACGCCGCCAAGGGGCTGGAGTTCGACCATGTGTTCCTCGCCGGCTGGGAGGAAGGCATCTTCCCGTCACAGCGGGCGCTGGACGAGGGCGGCCTCAATAGCCTGGAGGAAGAACGCCGCCTCGCTTATGTTGCGATCACGCGGGCGCGCAAGCGCTGCACCATCCTCCACGCCGCCAACCGCCGTATCTACGGCCAGTGGACCAGTTCCATCCCCTCCCGCTTCGTCGGCGAATTGCCGCCCGAGCATATCGAGCAGGAAAGCAGCATGAGCGGCGGCGCGTCGCTCTGGCGCGCCAACTGGTCGGAGCGAGACGATCCCTTCGCCAACGTCGCGCGCGGTACCGGACGCGGACCGGGCTGGCAGCGCGCGCAATCCTCCGGGCAGTTCAGCCGGGAACCGGTGCGGATCGTGGAAGCGCGCGCGTCGGCCGTGTCGCTCGGCAACAAGGGCCGCGACGACATGACAGTAGGGCTGCGCGTGTTCCACCAGAAGTTCGGCTATGGCACGGTTGCCGAGATCGAGGGCAACAAGCTGGAGATCGATTTCGAGACCGCCGGGCGAAAGCGGGTGATGGACAGCTTCGTAAGCCTCGCCTAATCGCGAGCGCGCGGCTACCATTCATCCCGTCAGAGTGTCTCGATGCCCTATCGCTTCTTCAAGCCCATTCTGGCGGGGGCGCAGCTGCCCGGTCGCATCATTGCCTGCATCGGCGCTGCCATCTGCGTCGCGCTCACGATCATCGTCTGTTCGCAATTGCCGCTGGCGAGCAATGACCTGCCCGTCATCGTCGCACCGCTCGGCGCTTCGGCGGTGCTGGTGTTCGCCGTTCCCTCCAGCCCGTTGGCGCAGCCTTGGTCGGTGGTGGGCGGCAACATCCTCTCGACGCTTGTCGGCGTGGCGGTGCATCGGCTCGTGCCCAATGTCGAGCTGGCGAGCGGGCTCGCAGTCGGTGGCGCAATCCTGCTGATGTCGCTGCTGCGCTGCCTGCATCCGCCTGGTGGCGCGGCGGCGCTGACCGCCGTGATCGGCAGCGACAGCATCCATGCGGCGGGCTATGGCTTTGCCTTCGCGCCGGTGGGCATCAATTCGATCGCCTTGGTATCGCTGGCGATGCTGTTTCATCGCATCAGCGGCCACAGCTATCCGCATCAGCCTGCGCTGCCGCCGCAAGTCGCCCGCGCCGAGCAGGCCGCCGCCGGCTTCCATGCCGAGGATATCGATCGGGCGTTGGAGGACATGCACGAGAGCTTCGACATCGCGCGCGAGGATCTCGATCTGCTGCTATCCCGGGCGGAACTGCACGCGAAGGCGCGGATGACAGCTTCGCCTCCCTTCCCCGCCCGTTCGCCCTGAGCCTGTCGAAGGGCGCGCGCTTTCCTAGCCGCCAGTCTGCCTGTTACGCGCCAGCACCTTGATCCGCTCCCAATTCCCCTCGACCAAAGCCTGCTTCTTAGTGCGACTCCACCCCTTGATGCGCCGCTCGGCAGCCAGCGCTTCATCGCGTGTGCCAAAGCTCTCGCTCCAGACGAGCGCGATGTGCCGGCGTGGCGCGGTATAGCCGCTCGACTCACCTTGCTCACGGGCCGCGATGCGTAGGTCCAGATTGTCGGTATGGCCGGCGTAGAAAGAGCCGTCGCTGCACCGCAGAAGGCAAGCGTAGAAATCCATGCTTTATCATAAGCGGGGCGCGCGTCCTTCGACAAGCTCAGGACGAACGGAGGCGGATAGTGCATTTTTGTCAGGAGAGCCGTACCCGTACGGCTTCGGCTACACCCCTTCGCTGTCGCTTCGGGAGTTTTTCGGGAAAATGTCCCCCGGACATTTTCTGATCCGAAAACTGGTGGAGCCTAGCGGGATCGAACCGCTGACCTCCTGCATGCCATGCAGGCGCTCTCCCAGCTGAGCTAAGGCCCCGTCACCAGATGGAAGCGCCGTTTGGGTCCGGCGCTTCGAGGTCGCTGCCTCTAGGATCAGGCGATCCGGTTGGCAAGCGGAAATTTCAACTCAATTATCGTCGTCCTCGTCGCCGCCAGCGTCGACGCCCAGATCGTCGTCGCCGCCCAGATCGACGTCGTTATCCGGCGAATCGCCGTCCTCATCGACGTCGATGTCGAGGTCCAGATCATCGTCCGCGGTTTCGAGTTCGCCGTCGGCGGTTTCGATCACCTTCTTGGGCGCGACCTCCTCATAAGGAAGCGGCTGCTTGGACTTCAGCACCGGCTCGGGCTCCCAGGCGGTGTTGCAATTGATGCAGACCACCGGATCGTCCTTGCCCAGGTCGTAGAAGCGAGTCGCGCATTTCGGGCAGGTCCGCTTCGTGCCCCATTCAGCCTTCACCATGTCCGGCCTGTTCCTTCTTGATGCTCAAACAGAAATCACGCGGCGCAACGGGTGTTGGCCGCGAAACGTGGCGCGCCTTGCCATAGGCAAACCGCGCTGTCAAAAGCCGCGTCGCCTTTTTTCGGTTCCAGCACATTGGACAGCCCTTGACCCCGACAGACGATCACCCCGCCCCCCGCACCTTCACCGCCGCGCCACCGTTGTCGGGCAGCGTCACCGTGCCGGGCGACAAAAGCATCTCCCACCGGTCGCTGATGCTCTCCGCGCTGGCGATCGGCGAAAGCCGCGTTGAGGGACTGCTGGAGGGCGAAGATGTGCTGGCGACCGCCGTTGCGATGCGGGCGATGGGGGCGCAGATCGAGCGGGATGCGGACGGCGTCTGGCACGTCCATGGCGTCGGCGTAGGCGGCTTGCTTCAGCCGGAAACGGCGCTCGACATGGGCAATAGCGGCACATCGACCCGGTTGCTCATGGGCCTCCTCGCCAGCCATGACCTTACCGCGACCTTCGTGGGCGACGCATCCTTGAGCAAGCGGCCGATGGCGCGGGTTACCGAGCCGCTCGGGCGGGTGGGCGCGAGTTTCACGACCAGCCCCGGCGACCGACTGCCGCTGACGATGCGCGGCGCGTGCCCAGCGGTGCCGCTCGATTATCGGTTGCCCGTCGCGTCGGCGCAGGTGAAGTCGGCAATCCTGCTCGCCGGCCTCAATACCCCCGGCATCACCCGCGTGGTCGAGCCGATCCCCACGCGCGATCATAGCGAGCGTATGCTGAAAGGCTTTGGCGCGGACCTGAACGTCGAAGTCAAGGCGGACGGGACTCGGATCATCACCCTGACCGGCGAAGCGGAGCTGAAGCCGCAGACTATCGTCGTGCCCGGCGACCCATCCTCAGCCGCCTTCCCCATGGTCGCGGCGCTGCTAGTGCCGGGATCGCGCATAACGATCGCCAATGTCGGTCTCAACGGCACGCGCGCGGGCCTCATCGACCTGTTGCGCGAAATGGGCGGATCGATCGAGGTCGTCAATGCGCGCGAAGTCGGCGGCGAGCCGGTCGGCGACCTGATCGTCACGGCGTCTACGCTCAAGGGCGTCGAGCCCGATCCTGCCCGCGCGCCCAGCATGATCGACGAGTATCCCATAGCCTTCATCGCCGCCGCGCTTGCCGAGGGCCGCAGCATCTTCCGGGGCCTCGAAGAACTGCGCGTCAAGGAATCCGACCGCATCGCCACCATGGCGCAAGGACTGCGCGCGATCGGTGTCCCGGTCGAGGAACTGGAGGATGGCCTTATCATCCAAGGCAGCGGCGGCGCGCCCCTGCCCGGTGGCGGTCCGATCGCAACGAAGCTCGATCACCGCATCGCCATGAGCTTCGCCGTCGCGGGTCTCGTATCCAAGAACGGCGTCATCGTAGATGACATGCGCCCGGTCGCCACTAGCTTCCCGACCTTCGTGCCGCTGCTCCAACAACTGGGAGCCGTCGCATGAATTTCGACGGCTTGAATTGGGATTGGGCGAACATCGTCGGCCTGATCGGCAGCGGCCTGATGGTCGTCGCCTATGCCTATAGCAATATGGCGAAGAGCCTGAACTTCGTTATCTTCAACCTCTTGAACCTTGTCGGATCGCTACTCCTGATCTGGTCGCTGACGGTGCATTTCAACCTGGCGTCCATGGCGCTGGAAATCGTCTGGGCGGCGATCGCGCTGCTTGGCCTCGGCAATGCCTTGCGAAGGAAGCGCGCATGATCATCGCCGTCGACGGCCCCGCCGCCTCGGGCAAGGGCACGATCGCCAAGGCGCTTGGCCGCCATTATGGCCTGCCGGTGCTGGACACCGGACTCCTCTATCGCGCAGTCGGCCTTTCCGTATTGAAGGCCGGGCGCGACCCGGACATCGCTGCGGACGCCCTCGCGTCCTGCGACTTCGATGACGCGGTTCTGGCGGACCCGGCGCTCCGCACCGAAGCCGTGGGCAGCCTCGCCAGCCGCGTATCGGTGCATCAGAGCGTGCGCGACGCGCTGGTTCAGCGGCAACGCGACTTCGCCACCCAGCCGGGCGGCGCCATCCTCGACGGGCGCGACATCGGCACCGTCATCGCGCCCGATGCCGACGCCAAGATCTTCGTGACGGCGAGCGTGAAGGTGCGGGCGGAACGCCGCTATCAGGACGCGCTATCGCATGGCGGCACGCCCGACATGGCAAGCCTGGTCGCCGATATTCAGGCACGCGACACGCGCGACATGAGCCGCGATCATGCGCCGCTCAAACAGGCCGAAGGCGCGGACTTGCTAGACACGAGCGATTTGACTATAGAAGCGGCCGTCCAGCGGGCGATCGCGCTTGTGGACGCCCAGCTTGAAGGCCGCGCGTATCGCCCGGTCCGATAAGGCGCGCGGAGTTTCCGGGCGCCCTTTTCGCTTGTCATGGCCGGCGCGTTCCAGCCCCTAACCGTTTGGGCACGCTCGGGATATTCGGTCCCGCGCGTAGTTTGGCCTAAAGACCACCGGAGACAACCGGTAGGCCAGCAATGATGAGTGAAGGAACGACTTAATGGCCTCTACGGCATTCCCCACGCGCGACGATTTCGCCGCGCTGCTCAATGATTCCCTCGGTGGCGAGGACGGCGGCTTCGAGGGCCGCGTCGTCAAGGGCACCGTTACCGCCATCGAAAACGACCTCGCCGTCATCGACGTTGGTCTCAAGTCCGAAGGCCGCGTGCCGCTGCGCGAATTCGCCGCGCCGGGCCAGAAGGCTGACCTCAAGGTCGGCGACGAAGTCGAAGTCTATGTCGACCGCGTCGAAAACGCCCATGGCGAAGCCATGCTGTCGCGCGACCGCGCCCGCCGCGAAGCCGCCTGGGACAAGCTGGAAAGCGAATTCACCGAAAACGCCCGCGTCGAAGGCGTGATCTTCGGCCGCGTGAAGGGCGGCTTCACCGTCGACCTGGACGGCGCCGTGGCCTTCCTGCCCGGTTCGCAGGTCGATATCCGCCCCGTCCGCGACGTCACCCCGCTGATGGACATTCCGCAGCCCTTCCAGATCCTGAAGATGGATCGCCGCCGCGGCAACATCGTCGTGTCGCGCCGCGCGATCCTGGAAGAAACCCGCGCCGAACAGCGCAGCGGCCTCATCCAGACGCTGGCTGAGGGCCAGATCATCGAGGGCGTGGTCAAGAACATCACCGATTATGGCGCGTTCGTGGACCTGGGCGGCATCGATGGCCTGCTGCACGTCACCGACCTCTCCTACAAGCGCATCAACCACCCCAACGAGATGATCAACATCGGCGACACCGTCCGTGTCCAGATCATCCGCATCAACCGCGACACCCAGCGCATCAGCCTTGGCATGAAGCAGCTTGAGAGCGATCCGTGGGAAGGCGCATCGGCCAAGTACCCGATCGGCGCGAAGCTGTCGGGCCGCGTCACGAACATCACCGAATATGGTGCGTTCGTCGAACTGGAGCCGGGCATCGAGGGCCTCGTCCACGTTAGCGAAATGTCCTGGACCAAGAAGAACGTCCATCCCGGCAAGATCGTCTCCACCAGCCAGGAAGTCGACGTCATCGTCCTGGAGGTCGATCCCGACAAGCGCCGCATCAGCCTCGGCCTCAAGCAGGCGATCAGCAACCCGTGGGACAGCTTCGCCGAGCGTCACCCGGTCGGCTCGACCGTCGAGGGCGAAGTCAAGAACGCCACCGAGTTCGGCCTGTTCATCGGCCTCGATGGCGATGTGGACGGCATGGTTCACATGTCGGACATCGCCTGGGGCATTTCCGGCGAGGACGCGCTGGCGCTGCACCGCAAGGGTGAGACGGTTCAGGCCGTCGTTCTCGACATCGATGTCGAGAAGGAGCGCATCAGCCTTGGCATGAAGCAGCTTGAGCGTGGCGGCCCGGCGGCCGGCGGCACCACGGCGGCTTCGGCTGGTCTTAACAAGAACGCGATCGTCACCGTGACCGTTCTGGAAGTTCGCGACGGCGGTCTGGAAGTTCAGGCCGGTGAAGACGGCGCGACCGGCTTCATCAAGCGCAGCGACCTTGGCCGCGACCGCGACGAGCAGCGCCCGGAGCGCTTCCAGATCGGCCAGAAGTTCGACGCCATGGTGACCGGTTTCGACCGCGCCAAGAAGCCGACCTTCTCGGTCAAGGCGATGCAGATCGCCGAAGAGAAGCAGGCCGTGGCGCAGTACGGCTCGTCCGACAGCGGCGCATCGCTCGGCGACATTCTGGGCGAAGCGCTCAAGGCGAAGAGCGAAGGCTAAGCGCTTCCCACGCTCCCTTAAGGGAAGAGGCCCGCCGGACTCCTGTCCGGCGGGCCTTTTGCTTTGAAATCACGGAACAAACCGATCGTCTCGAAACGGTAATGCAATTTTTGCGCGCTCATTGTCATTGGCGGGCCGACGCTCTATTGTCGATCCTTGGGACACAGCATTGAGGGGCGCTGGAGAACCAATGATCCGTTCGGAACTTATCCAGAAACTGGCCGAGGACAATCCTGGGCTGAACCTGCAGGAGGTCGAGAAAATCGTCGACCTCTTCTTCAAGGAAATCGTCGAGCGATTGTCCAGCGGGGGTCGCGTGGAACTGCGCGGCTTCGGCGCGTTCACGACGCGCGCGCGCGACGCACGGACGGGGCGAAATCCGCGCACCGGCGAACAGGTGCCGGTCTGCGCCAAGCGTGTGCCCTATTTCAAACCGGGCAAGGAAATGCGCGAACGGCTGAACGTCAAGGGCGAGGCCTGACCTCATCGGCGGCTTGACCTGTCGCTCGCCAGCCGTCAGGGGTGGCGGGCCGCAGGGCAGCGCGCGGACGTGGCGAAATCGGTAGACGCAGCGGACTTAAAATCCGCCTTCCCCTGGAAATGCGGGTTCAAGTCCCGCCGTCCGCACCACCAGGAACGATGCCGGTTCTTTTTCCCGCCAAGTCCGCGTTGGGGGTGGCCTTTTGGTGCCCCAGCCGCAATGATGGGGCATGGCTGGATCGATCAACCCGCAAAGCTTCAGCGACTCCCTGGTGATCCTGGGGGCGGCGGGGCTTGTCATCCCCGGTTTCGCGCGCTTCCGCATCAGCCCGGTGATCGGGTTCATACTGGTCGGGCTGGCGGTAGGACCGGCGGGGCTCGGCGCGCTGGTCGGGCAATATCCGTGGCTCTATCATGTCACCATATCCGACCGCGATGCGATCGAGCCATTCGCCGAGCTAGGCGTCATATTGCTGCTCTTCTCGATCGGGCTGGAACTGAGTTTCCGCCGATTATGGACGATGCGCACGCAAGTGTTTGGCGTCGGCGCGACCGAACTCATCGGCAGCGGGCTGCTGATCGCGCTCGGCCTCTATCTTCTGGGACAACCGACCGCAGGGGCGATCGGCCTCGGCATGGCGCTCGCCCTGTCCTCGACCGCCGTGGTGCTGCCGATGGTCGGCACCCAAAGCGCGGTCGGACGCGCGGCCTTCTCGATGCTGTTGTTCGAGGATCTGGCGCTCGTCCCGATCATCTTCATGCTGGGCGCGCTTGCCCCATCCGTCGCGGCAAGCCCGGACGGGCCATGGGGCGCGATGGCCGACACGCTGCTCAAAGGCGGTATCACCATCGCAGTGATGCTAGTCCTCGGCCGCTTCACCTTGCCCCATATCTTCAGCCAGGCGGCGCGGACCAAGAGCCCCGAGGTATTTCTGGCCGCAAGCCTGCTGGTGGTGATCGTCTCCAGCCTCGCTACGTCGATCGCTGGCCTGTCGCCAATCGTCGGCGCGCTGCTCGCCGGGCTGCTGATCGCCGAAACCGACTATCATGGCGAGGTCGAGGTCATCACCGCCCCGTTCAAGGGACTGGCGCTGGGCGTCTTCCTCATCACCGTGGGCATGAGCCTCGACATCCGCGTCATCCTCGCCAACTGGCCGAGCCTGCTGCTGGCGGTGCTGGGCGTCGTCATCGCCAAGACGTTGGTGACAGCGGCGCTCCTCTATATCTCGGGCGCGCGCAAGGGCGTGGCGCTGGAAGTCGGGCTGCTGATGTCGAGCCCGTCCGAAACCACGCTGATCGTGTTGTCGGCGGCGGCGGCAGCGCAGCTCATCCTGCCCTCGACCGCCGCCTTCTGGCAGATCGTGACCGCGATCGGCCTCACCATCACGCCGCTGCTGGCCAGGATAGGCCATGATGTGTCACGCCGCCTCGAAATGGCGCTGGGCGAGGAGCGGGTGGAGACTGAGGAGGACCAGACCGAAGCGGCGGCGGTCGTCATCGGCTTCGGCCGGGTCGGACGCATGGTGTGCGACCTGCTTAAGACCCACCGTCAGCGCTTCATCGTTGTCGAATCCGACCCGGATGTCGTCGCCGAGGCGCGGCGACAGGGCTACCCCATATTGTTCGGCGACGTGGCGCGGGCGGAGATGCTCGACAAGCTCCGCCTCGGCCATGCCCGCGCGCTCATCCTGACGATGGACGATCCGGTACTGTCAGTGCGGGTGACGCGGCGCGTGCGCGGCTGGGTGCCCGACCTTCCGATCATCGCGCGTGCGCGCGACACCGACCATGCGGCACAGCTCTACCAGGCCGGTGCGAGCGATGCTGTCCCCGAAACGCTGGAAAGCTCGCTGCAACTGGCCGAAACCGCGCTGGTCGATCTTGGCGTCGCGATGGGGCCGGTGATCGCCTCCATCCACCAGACCCGCGAGGATTTGCGCATCGGCATCAAGGAAGCCGCGCAAATGGAGACCGCACCCAAGCTGCGCCGACTGCGCCCCGACGAGGTGGGTTAGGCGTCGCTCCCAGGCGCGCTGAACACCGACCAGCCCATGTCGATCGCCAGCCGCTCCAGCGCCTGCGTGCCGATCTGGCTGTTGCCGTTCGCATTCAGCCCCGGCGACCAGACCGCGATCGAGGCGCAGCCTGGCACGATCGCCAATATGCCGCCGCCCACCCCCGATTTGCCGGGAATGCCGACGCGAAAGGCGAAATCGCCCGACGCATCATAATGGCCGCAGGTCAGCATCAGCGCATTGATGCGCCGCGCCCGCCCCGGTGAGATCACGCGTCCGCCATCGGGATGTCGTCCACCCAGCATCAGGTAGCGGCCCGCCAGCGCCAACTGCCGGCAGCTCATCTCGATCGCACATTGATGGACATAGAGCCCCAGCACCAGATCGACCGGATGCCGGACATTGCCGAAGGCGCGCATATAGTTGGCGAGCGCCAGATTGCGAAAACCGGTCGCGCTTTCCGACGCGGCAACATCCTCATTGATGGCGATGCCATCGTCGCCGCTCAGATAGCGGATGAAGCGCACGATCTCGCCGATCGCGACACGCGGCTGATGCCCGCCCAGATTGACGTCCGACACGACGATCGCGCCTGCGTTGATGAAGGGATTGCGCGGAATCCCCTGTTCCTGCTCCAGCTGGACGATCGAGTTGAACGCATTGCCCGAAGGCTCCCGCCCAACCCGCTCCCACAGCTGGTCGCCGACCTTGCCGAGCGCCAGGGTCAGCGCGAACACCTTGGATATCGACTGGATCGAAAAGCCGGTGTCGGCGTCTCCACCTACCAGAACGCGCCCGTCCGCCGTCGCGACCGCAATGCCGAACCGCGCCGGATCGACCTTCGCCAGTTCAGGGATATAGGTTGCCACCGTCCCCCGATCCTCCGCAGCCGCCGCCAGGGCGACGATCTCGGCGATCAGGGCTGGCAGGTCGCGCCGCATCCCGGCTGCGTCAGGCGGGCACGCTTGCCAGCGCCGCTTTCACCGCGTCGATCGCCGCCTGCGCCTTGTCGCCATCGGGGCCGCCGCCCTGCGCCATGTCGGGACGGCCGCCGCCGCCCTTGCCGCCCAGCGCTTCCACACCAGCGCGGACCAGATCCACCGCGCTGATGCTGGCGGTCAGGTCGTCAGTGACGCCAACCGCGATGCTCGCCCGGCCATCGACCACCGCCAGCACCGCCGACACGCCGCTGCCCAGCGCCGCCTTGTTCTGATCGACGATGCCGCGCAATTCCTTGGGGTCCAGCCCCTCGATCACTTGGCCCATGAAGCTGACTGCGCCGACCTGCTCCGGCCCCGCCGCCTTGGCGGCGCCGCCGCCACCCAGCGCCAGCGCCTTCTTGGCGTCGGCCAGTTCGCGCTCCAGCCGGCGGCTCTGCTCGACCAGCGCGGCGATGCGCGCGGGCACCTCCTCCGGCGTGGTCTTCAATGCAGCGGCGGTCTGCCGCAGCTTGTCGTCGCGCTCGGTCAGCCACAGGCGCGCGGCCTCCCCGGTCAGCGCCTCGATCCGGCGGACGCCCGACGAAACGGCGCTTTCCGACACGATCTTGAACAAAGCGATATCGCCGGTCGCATTGACATGGGTGCCGCCGCACAGTTCGACCGAATAATGGAGTTCCTCGGCGAGCGGCCCGCCCCGCCCCATGGAAAGAACGCGCACCTCGTCGCCATATTTCTCGCCGAACAGCGCCATGGCACCGGCCGCGATGGCGTCGTCCGGGGTCATGAGGCGCGTATTGACCGCCTCATTATAGCGTATCTGCCCGTTCACATCGGCCTCGACCGCCGCGATCTGCTTGTGGCTAAGCGCCTCGGGATGCGAGAAGTCGAAACGCAGCCGGTCGGGTGCAACGAGGCTCCCCTTCTGCGTCACATGCGCGCCCAGTTCCTTGCGCAGCGCGGCGTGCAGCAGGTGAGTGGCGCTATGGTTGGCGCGAATGCGGTCGCGGCGGTCCACGTCGATCGCGAGCTGCACCGTATCGCCTACCTTGACGCTGCCTGCCTCGATCAAAGCGCGGTGCGCGTGCAGGCGGCCAAGCGGTTTGGCCGTGTCCTCGACCTTTGCCGACAGGCCGCCAAGCGACGTGATCGTCCCCGCGTCGCCCATCTGGCCGCCGCTTTCGCCGTAGAAGGGCGTCTGGTTGGTGACGATCGTCACCGTCTCGCCAACGGCCGCGCTGTCGAAGTTCACACCGTCCTTGACGATGGCCAGCACTTCGCCCTCGCCATGCGTATGGGCGTAGCCGATAAATTCGGTGTTGCCGGCCTTTTCGGCGATGTCGAACCAGATTTCATCCGACGCCTTCTCGCCCGAACCCTTCCACGCAGCACGGGCAGCCGCCTTCTGCTCGGCCATGGCGCTGTCGAAGCCGGCGCGATCGACCGTCAGGCCTCGCGAACGGAGCGCATCTTCGGTCAGGTCATAAGGGAAGCCAAAGGTATCGTAGAGTTTGAACGCGGTTTCGCCGGGCAGCGTGCCGCCCTCGCCTAAGTCGCCGGTCGCTTCGTCGAGCAACCGAAGGCCATTTTCCAGCGTCTTGCGGAAGCGGGTCTCCTCCCGCAGCAGCGTCTCTTCGATCAGCGGCTGCGCGCGGACCAGTTCGGGATAGGCCCCGCCCATCTCGGAGACGAGCGACGACACCAGCCGGTACATCAAAGGCTCCTTGGCGCCGATGATATGCGCGTGGCGCATCGCCCGGCGCATGATCCGGCGCAGCACATAGCCGCGCCCCTCGTTCGCCGGCAGCACGCCGTCGGCGATCAGGAAGCTGGTCGAGCGCAGATGGTCGGCGATGACGCGATGGCTGGCCTTATGCTCGCCGTCCGTCGCGGTCCTCGACAGCGCGCCGCTCTCGGCGATCAGCGCCTTGAACGTGTCCGTGTCATAATTATCATGCACCCCCTGGAGAACGGCGGCGATCCGCTCCAGCCCCATGCCGGTGTCGATGCTGGGCTTGGGAAGCTCGGAAACGATCTCGTTAGCTTCCTGCTCATATTGCATGAAGACGAGGTTCCAGATCTCGACGAAACGGTCGCCATCCTCCTCCGGCGATCCCGGAGGGCCGCCCCAGATATGATCGCCATGGTCGTAGAAGATTTCCGAGCAGGGACCGCACGGCCCGCTGTCGCCCATCGCCCAGAAATTATCCTTGGTCGGGATGCGGATGATGCGGCTCTCGGGCAGGCCGGCGATCTTCTTCCACAGGTCGAACGCTTCGTCGTCCGTATGATAGACGGTCGCGGTGAGCTTCTCCGCCGGCAGACCCCATTCTTTGGTGAGGAGCGTCCACGCATGGGTGATCGCCTGCTCCTTGAAATAGTCGCCGAAGCTGAAATTCCCCAGCATTTCAAAGAAAGTATGGTGCCGCGCGGTATAGCCGACATTGTCGAGATCATTATGCTTGCCGCCCGCGCGCACCGACTTCTGGCTGGAGGTCGCCGTCTTGTAAGGGCGCGTCTCCAACCCGGTGAAGACATTCTTGAACGGCACCATCCCGGCGTTGACGAACATCAACGTCGGATCGTTGTGCGGCACCAGCGGCGCGGATGGCACGATGGTGTGGCCGTTGGCCCCGAAATAGTCGAGGAAGGAGCGGCGAATGTCGTTGGTCGATGTCATGGCCGCGATTTAGTGGGAAGCGCGGCGGCGCACAAGCGGGGGTTTCGGTCGCTATCCAACATCGTCATGCTAGCGCAGGCTGGCATCTCCCTTCCTATGGGCATTCGCAAGAAAAGTGGGATCCCAGCCTTCGCTGGGATGATGGCAGCTAAGATCAACATGATGATTACCGCCGCGATCATGGTCCAACCTATATCCTTGTGACCACAATTTAGCCGATCGGCTCTGCCATCAACCCCGGCGGCTTCGAAAACCACTCCGGCCCCTGCGCGGTCATGTGGAAGCAGTCCTCCAGCCGAATGCCCATGACGCCGGGTAGATACAGCCCCGGCTCGTTAGAGAAGCACATGCCCACATCCAGCTTCGTCGTTTCGCCATGGACAAGGTTGACCGCCTCATGCCCCTCCATGCCGATGCCGTGGCCGGTTCGGTGCGACAGGCCGGGGAGCGCATAGCGCGGACCATAGCCGAGCGCCTCATAATGCTGCCGCACCGCATCATCCACCGACCCTGCCGCCGCGCCCAGCCTCGCCGCCGAAAACGCGATCTTCTGCCCCTGCGCCACATCGTTCCAGACCTTGCGCTGCTCTGCCGTCGCCGTCGCGCCATGAACCCAGCTGCGGCTGATGTCGGACTGATAATCCGCGACAGTGCAGCCGCAGTCCATCAGCACCACCTCCCCCGCACGCACCGCCTGCGGCTTGCCCGAGCCGTGCGGGTAGGCAGCGGCTTGCCCCAGTAGGACCAGGTTGAACTCCACCTTTCCGCCCAGTTGCTTGGTCGCGGCGGACATCAGCGCGCCGATATCGGCAGGAGTCATGCCGGCCCTGACCTGCGGATAGGTCCAGCGATAGGCCGCCATCGTCACGTCCGCCGCCACCTGCATCAGCGCGATTTCGGCAGCGGTCTTGCGCATACGCAGGGCGCGGGTGACAGGATCGCGCACCAGTGTCGCTTCGGGCAATGCCGCCTTCAGCCCATCGACCGCGAAATAGCGCACCGTCTCCTCGATCCCGATCCGCCCCTTCGTCAGTCGCTTCTCCGACAGAAAACCGGCGATCAGCGCATAAGGATTCTCATCTTCCTGCCACACCCGCACCTCAGCCGGAATGGCGAGACTCTCGTCGATCGAGGGTTTCTCGAAAAAGGGGCAGACGATCAGCGGCGCACCGCTCGCGGGAAGAACGGCGGCGGTCAGCCGTTCGGAGCGGTGCCAGCCTATGCCGGTATAGTAGATGAGGCTAGCGCCCGGCTCGATCAACAGCGCGTCGATCCCTGCGGCCTGCATCATGCGCTGTGCGCGGGCCAGGCGGTCGGCGCGTTCCACCCTGCCGATCGGCACGACACCGCCAGTCATCGGCCTTAGCGCTTCGGAGGCGCGTTCCTGCGCGAACAGGCGTGGACTGATTGCTGCGGCAGCCAGCCCGGCGGCGGCGCGGCGCAGCAATGTCCGTCGGTCAGGCATAAGCATAGGGGCCTCCCGCCTTGAGCGCGGTCTGATAGGCCGGGCGCGCGTGCATGTCCTCCAGCCAGCGGATCAGATGGGGGCGTGATCCGTCCAACCCGCCGCGCGCGCGGGAGGCTTCCAGCGGGAAGCTCATCATCATCATGTCCGCCGCTGTGAACGTCTCGCCCGCGAAATAGGGCCGGCTCGCCAGTTCCGTCTCCAGCCAGTCGAGATGATCGTCCAGCATCTTCTGCACCGTAGGCCGTGCAGGACGCCCAAGCAGCCCGAGCCGGTTCACCACCAGCAGCGCGAGCAGCGGCGGCATCATCGACCCCTCGGCATAGTGCATGAACTGGCGGTAGCGGATCGCGCCCTCCGCATCGGCGGGCGCCCCGAACCGCCCCCCTGCCCGCGCAACCAGATGCTCCATGATCGCGCCGGTCTCGATCAGCTTATGCCCGTCCACCTCCACAACCGGCGAGCGGCCGAGCGGATGCACCGCGCGCAGCGAGGCAGGCGCGCGCATCGTCTTGCGGTCGCGCTTGTAGCGCCGCACATCATAGGGCTCACCCAATTCCTCCAGCAGCCAGAGGATGCGTTGCGACCGGCTGTTGTTGAGGTGATGGACGATGACCGGCATGACGGCTCCCGTGGCGATGCAAAGCCAAGGGCTAACGCCAGACCGGTCCGGTCACAACATCCCTTCGCCCGTTGTCAGGCGATCTCCAGCGCCGCCTGCGCCTTCTTCCGCGCTCGGAAGGCGTGAAGCAGCGGCTCGGTATAGCCGCTCGGCTGCTCGACCCCCTCGAACACCAGCGCGCGCGCCGCCTGATACGCCAGGCTCTCCGCCTCCCGCCCGCTCATCGGCTCGTACAGCGGATCGCCGGCATTCTGCGCGTCCACCTTCGCCGCCATGCGGGCGAAGGCGGCGTCGATCTGCGCCGCCGTGCAGACGCCGTGCAGCAGCCAGTTCGCCATATGCTGCGACGAGATACGCAGCGTCGCGCGATCCTCCATCAGGCCGATGTCGTGGATGTCGGGCACCTTGGAACAGCCGACCCCCTGGTCGATCCACCGGACGACATAGCCAAGGATGCCCTGCGCATTATTGTCCAGTTCCTGCGCGATCTCCTCCTCGGAGAAATTGCGGCCGACCGCGACCGGGATCGTCAGCAGCTTGCCCAGCGGCGCAATCCCTTCCGCCGCGCGTTCCTTCCTCCGCGCGAACACATCGATGCGATGATAATGGGTCGCGTGCAGAGTCGCAGCGGTGGGGGACGGCACCCAGGCGGTGTTCGCCCCGCTCAGCGGATGGCCGACCTTCTGCTCCAGCATGTCGCCCATCCGGTCGGGCGCCGCCCACATGCCCTTGCCGATCTGCGCGCGACCATCAAGCCCACAGGCGAGCCCGATCTGAACGTTGCGATCCTCATAGGCGGCGATCCAGTCGCTCGTCTTCATCTCGCCCTTGCGGATCATCGGGCCGGCCTGCATCGACGTGTGCATCTCATCCCCGGTGCGGTCGAGGAAGCCGGTGTTGATGAAGACGATCCGGTCCTTCACCGCATGAATGCAGGCGGCAAGGTTGGCGGAGGTGCGGCGCTCCTCGTCCATGACGCCGACCTTCAGCGTATGGCGCGCGATGCCCAGCATATCCTCGATCGCGTCGAACAACCGGTTGGTGAAGCCGACTTCTTCCGGCCCATGCATCTTGGGCTTGACGATATAGACGCTGCCCGCCCGGCTGTTCGCCTTGCGGCCGTTCAGGTCGTGCAGCGCGATCAGGCTGGTGACGATGCCGTCCAATATGCCTTCGGGCGCTTCGCCGCCATTGGGCAGGCGGATCGCCGGCGTCGTCATCAGATGGCCGACATTGCGGACGAAGAGCAGGCTGCGGCCCGGTAGGGTGAAAGCGCTGCCATCCGGCGCGACATAGGCGCGATCGGGATTGAGCGCCCGGTTCATTTGTCGGCCGCCCTTCTCGAACGTGTCGGTCAGGTCGCCCTGCATCAGCCCCAGCCAGTTGGCATAGGCTGCAACCTTGTCCGCCGCGTCCACCGCCGCGATCGAGTCCTCCAGATCGCAGATGGTGGTGAGCGCCGATTCCAGGATCACGTCGGCGATCCCCGCTGGGTCGGTCGCCCCGATCGGATGGCTGGAGTCGAAGACGACCTCTATATGCAGGCCGTTGTGGCGGAACAGCTTGCCCTTCGCGCTCGTGCCGACGAACTGCGAAGGATCGGCCAGCACAATCTCTTCGCCGCTCAAGTCGGCCCAACTGCCGTTCGCCAGCGGGATCGCATAATCCAGAAACGCCTTGGCCCAGGCGATGACCTGCGCGCCGCGCGCGGCGTCATAGCCCTGCCCCGCCGCCGCACCCGGTATGGCGTCGGTGCCGTACAGCGCGTCATAGAGGCTGCCCCAGCGCGCGTTGGCGGCGTTCAGCAGGAAGCGGGCGTTGAGGATCGGCACGACCAGCTGCGGTCCGGCGGTCGTAGCGACCTCCGCATCGACATTCTCGCTGCCGATGGCGAAGGGCGCCGGCTCCGGCACCAGATAGCCGATCTCGTGCAGATAGGCTTCATAGGCATCGGCGTCATGCGGCTGCCCCCGGCGCTGTTCGTGCCAGCTGTCGATCTGCGCCTGGAGCGTATCGCGCTTGCGCAACAGAGCGGCATTTTCCGGCGCGAACCGCGCGAATATGTCCGCCAGGCCGGCCCAGAAGGCGTCAGGCGCAATGCCGGTGCCTGGAAGCGCGCGCTGCTCGATGAAGTCGGCGAGTGAGACAGCGACTTGAAGGCCGGCCTTGTCGATCATCGCATCAGTCATGGCTCTTCTCCTTGAACAGCTTCGTCATCCCCGCGGAGGCGGGAATCCATCTCCTGTCATCTCACCAGGCGCAAGCTCGGGAGATGGATCCCCGCATTCGCGGGGATGACGATGTTTGGCCTATAGTAGCCTTTTCAAATTATACCGTATATCCGCTATTATACAAAGACAGCCATTCTTCTGGTGAACGAATATGATGGACCCCGACCATGAACTGTTCGTGACGGTAGCGGACGAAGGCGGCCTCGCGGCGGCGGGACGGCGGTTGCACATCTCGCCTGCGATGATGTCCAAAAGGCTGGCGCGGCTGGAGCAACGGCTCGGCGCGAAGCTCGTCCATCGCACGACGCGCCGGCTGTCGCTGACACCCGCTGGCGAGCGGCTTCACGCCGATCTCCGCGCGATCCTTGCGGCGCTGGACGAGGCGGAACGCCGCGTCTCGGGCGCATCGGCAATGGCGGCCGGGCCGCTGCGGATCAGCGCGCCGACATCCTTCGGCCGGATGCACCTCGCGCCTTATCTCCAGCGCTTTCTGGACGATCACCCGGCCGTCGATCTCAGCATCGATCTCTCCGACGACTATAGCGACCTGCTCGATGGCCGCTTCGACCTTGCGCTCCGCATCTCGGCCGATCTCGGCCCGGCGCTGGCGGCGCGGCGGCTGGCGACCAACCGCCGCATCCTCTGCGCCGCGCCCGCCTATCTGGACGCGCACGGCACGCCCCGCCGGATCGCCGACCTCAAGGCCCATCGCCTGCTCGCCGCGCGGGGGCAGATGCCCTGGCGGCTCGTCGGGCCCAAAGGTCCAGTTACGGTCGACGGGCAAAGCCATGTCCGCACCAACAGCAGCGAGCTGGTGCGTGAACTCAGCCTCGCCGGCGGCGGCATCGCGCTGCGCTCGCTCTGGGATATCGCCGAAGCGCTGGAACGTGGACAGGTGCGCCAGATTTTGCCCGATCATGAAGGCTCGTTTGATGTCGGCCTCTATGCCGTCCACCTGCCGCAGGCCAATCCGCCCCGCGCTCTCACCGCCTTCATCGAATTTCTCGTTACACTATATTGCCCCGCGCCGCCCTGGGAGCGCGCTGTCTTGCCCTAGCGGAACGCAGGCTTTAAGGCCCAGCGCATGGACGACAACACCCGCCGCGCCGCCCTCGACTATCATCGCTATCCGCAACCCGGAAAGCTGCGGATCGAGCCGACCAAGCGGATGGTGAACCAGCGCGATCTGGCGCTCGCCTACTCCCCCGGCGTCGCCGCCCCCTGCGTCGAAATCGCCGCCGATCCCGACAAGGCGCTCGACTACACCGCGCGCGGCAACCTTGTTGCTGTCATCTCCAACGGCACGGCGGTCCTTGGCCTCGGCGCGATCGGCGCGCTGGCCTCCAAGCCGGTGATGGAGGGCAAGGCGGTGCTCTTCAAGAAATTCGCCGATATCGACGTGTTCGACATCGAAGTGGACACGACCGATCCCGACAAGTTCGTGGACGCGGTCGCGCTGCTGGAACCGACCTTCGGCGGCATAAACCTGGAGGACATCAAGGCCCCCGAATGTTTCGCCATTGAGGCGCGGCTCAAGGAGCGGATGAACATCCCGGTTTTCCACGACGATCAGCATGGCACCGCCATCGTCGTCGCCGCCGCCGTCCGCAACGCGCTGGTGATCCAGGGCAAGACGCTGGCCGACGCCAAACTGGTGACGTCGGGCGCGGGCGCGGCGGCGCTCGCCTGCGTCGATCTGCTCGTGTCGATGGGCCTGCCGGTCGAGAATGTCACCATGACCGACAAGGACGGCGTGATCCATGCCGGCCGGGAGGGGATGCTCCCCAACATGGCGCGCTATGCCCGCAATACCAATGCGCGCACTTTGCCCGACGTGCTGCCGGGCGCGAACCTGTTTCTGGGCCTGTCCGCGCCGGGCGTGCTGAAACCCGAATGGCTGCCGCTGATGGCCCCCAACCCGCTGATCTTCGCGCTTGCCAATCCGGAGCCGGAAATCCGGCCTGAGGCCGCGCGGGAAGTCCGCCCTGATGCGATCATCGCCACCGGCCGGTCGGACTATCCCAACCAGGTCAACAATGTCCTGTGCTTCCCCTACATCTTCCGCGGCGCGCTGGATGTGGGCGCGACCCAGATCAACGAGGCGATGAAGGTCGCCGCCGCCGACGCCATCGCCGCGCTCGCTCGGATGCCGGCGCATGACAGCGTCGCGCAAGCCTATGGCGGGCGCAAGCTCGCCTTCGGGCCGGACTATATCATCCCCACCCCCTTCGACCCACGCCTGATCGGCGAGATCGCGGTCGCGGTCGCGAAGGCTGCGATGGACAGCGGCGTCGCGCGCCGCGCGCTCGACCTTGACGATTACAAGCGCCGCCTCACCCGCCAGGCAACCCGGTCGGGTCAGCTGATGCTGCCGGTGTTCGAGGCCGCGCGCGGCAATCATTGCCGCATCGCCTATGGCGAGGGCGAGGATGAGCGCGTCCTGCGCGCCATCCGCGACGCGCTGGACGAAGGGATCGTCCGCCCGACCCTCATCGCGCGCCGTCGCATCCTTGAAAAGAAGCTGCCCGAACTCGGCCTCTCCTTCGACTTCGAGCGCGATGTTGAGGTGATCGACCCGGAGACCGACCACCTGGTCATGGGCGAACTGGTCGAGGCGTATCGCGCCATCGCTGGGCGCAAAGGCGTGCCGGCCGACGAAGTGCTGCGCCACGTCTACCGCCGCCCGACCATCACCGCCGCGATGCTGCTGCGAACCGAGCGGGTCGATGCAGCGCTGGTCGGCGGGCGTTCGGAATATTGGGGCCAGGTCGAGCATGTACTGCGGATCATCGACCGCACCTGCGATCATAGCCGCGTCTATGCGCTATCCGGGCTGATCCTGGACGCGGGCGCGCTGTTCATCACCGACACCCATATGGTGCCCGATCCCACGCCCGAGCAGGTGGCGGAAATGACCTTGGCGGCCTGTGCCGAACTGCGCCATTTCGGCCTCGTGCCCCGTGCTGCCCTGCTCTCCCACTCCAATTTCGGGGCGTCGCACAGCGACAGCGCGCGCAAGATGCGCAAGGCGTTCAAGATCGTGCGCGACGCCGCGCCCGATTTGGCGGTGGACGGCGAAATGCACGCCGACGCCGCGCTCAGCCAAGCCCTGCGCGAGCGGCTCGTCCCGGATTCGCGGTTCGAGGGACCGGCGAACCTGCTCGTCATGCCCAATCTCGACGCCGCCAACATAACCCTGACCGCGCTATCGGCCTCGTCCAGTTCGCCCACGGTCGGGCCGATGCTGATGGGCCTCACCAAGCCCATTCATGTGCTGACCCCTGGCGTCACCTCGCGCGGCATATTGAACCTCACCGCCATCGCGGCGGCGGAAGTCGCGCGCGAAGGCTCGGCTTAACCTTTTCGGTATAAGGCATCGGCGTCCATCACGAGGAAAGCCATGCGTGGATTGAAGGCGATTCTGCGGAGTGTCGTCCCCAAGCTGCTGATCGGCGGCCTGCTGGGCGGCGGCGCGCTGATCGCGTCGCAATGGATCGACCGCCCCGCCGGCTCAGACGCCGCCCCCGTGGCCGAAGCCGCCCCTACGCCGGCCCCCAAGCCCGTCGCCCCGGTCGAACGCCGCAGCGACCAGCCGATGGAGATCGATCCCGCCGCGCTGCGGGTCAAGCGCGTGCTGAAGATCGACGGCCCGTTCCGCCATGGCGACTATGCCTGGGACGAAAATGGCGCGCCGAAAGCCGGCCCCGTGATCGTCACCGTCGATCTCCGCGCGCAGACGCTCTCGGTCTTCCGCGCCGGATACGAAATCGGCGCTGCCGTCATCCTCTACGGCGCAACCGACAAGCCGAGCCCGAAGGGCGCTTTCCCGATCAGCCAGAAGATCGCCGACTATTATTCGCGCACCTACGACAATGCGCCCATGCCTTACGCCCAGCGACTGACCAGCGACGGTGTGTTCATCCATGGCAGCGACGTGCAATGGGGCCGCGCCACCCATGGCTGCATCGGCGTGCCCAAGGCGTTCGCGCAGAAACTGTTCGGCGTCACCAAGGTCGGCGATATGGTGATTATCACCGACGGCAAGATGCTCGACGTCAGCAAGGCGCAGGTGGGCTGATCGCCCGGTTGCGCTGCGGGCACGCGCACATGCAATAAACGCATACATATGCGGCCTTGACCAGCGTTGTCACCCGGCCCATTTGCGGCGCTTGTCCGATATTGCACCGCACCATGGAGGCCGCCCAATGCGCGACCAGCCCCGTCCCGTCCATCCCGCGCTCGTCCTGTTCGCTTTGTCGGTGGGCGCATTCGCCATCGGCACGACCGAATTTGCAGCGATGAGCCTCGTGCCCTTCTTCGCGCGCGATCTTGGCATCGATGCGCCGACCGCCGGCCACGCGATCAGCGCCTATGCGCTCGGCGTCGTCGCCGGCGCGCCGGTTATTGCAGCGTTCGGCGCGCGCTTGCCACGCCGGACTTTGCTGATCGGCCTGATGGCGATGTTCGCGCTGGCGAACGGCCTTTCCGCCTTGTCGCCAAGCTATGGCTGGATGCTGGTCTTCCGCTTCCTCTCCGGCGTGCCGCACGGCGCCTATTTCGGCGTCGCCGCACTGGTGGCGGCCAGCCTCGTCCCGATCGAGAAACGCACGCTCGCCATCGCGAAGGTGATGTCGGGCCTCACCATCGCCACTGTCTTGGGTGTCCCGGTCGCGAACTGGATGGGTCAGGCGCTGGGCTGGCGATCGGGCTTCTTCGTCGTCGCCGCTCTTGCGCTGGCGACGGTGACGCTGGTGGCGCTCTATGCCCCGCGCGATGCAGGCGATCCGCACGCCAGCCCGATGCGCGAACTGACCGCGCTAGGCAAAGGACAGGTGTGGCTGACATTGCTGACCGGCGCGATCGGCTTCGGCGGCCTGTTCGCGGTCTATACTTATGTCGCATCGACGATGATCGAGGTGACGCATGTGTCCGAAAAATATGTGCCGCTGGTGCTTATGATCTTCGGCATCGGCATGACGCTCGGCAATCTCGCCGTGGCCTGGCTGGCGGACCGCAACCGCAACCGCACCGTCATCGGAGTGCTGCTTTGGAGCGCGGCGGCGCTCGCGCTCTTCCCGCTGATGGCCGGCAATATCTGGACGCTCGGCCTCATCGTCTTCCTGATCGGCGTGGGCGGCGGGCTCGGCACGCCCTTGCAGGCGCGGCTGATGGACGTGGCGGGCGACGCGCAGACGCTCGCCGCCGCGCTCCATCACAGCGCCTTCAACGTCGCCAATGCGCTTGGCCCATGGCTCGGCGGCCTGTCGATCGCGGCCGGCTACGGCCTCGTTTCGACAGGCTGGATCGGCGCGGCGCTGGCGCTGGGCGGCCTTGCCATATTCCTGTTGGCGATCATGCTGAATCGAAGGCCCGCCGGCTTCGTCCCCGCCCCCGCCGAATAGGTTTCAGCTACCGCATAACGGTTCGCCGTCCCGGTCCCGCGCTCGCAACGCGCTCGCCGCGTCGCCCGAGATGCGAGGGAAACTCACTCCCTCCAGCGAACCGCGCCCCTCGCACAGATCGGCGCACGCCAGGTCGACCACCCCCGGCAGCGCCACCTGATCGCCATCATATTGCGCGACGATGATGCAGCGGTCGCCGCTCTTGAAGCTCAGCACCAGCTTGTCGCCCGTCCGCCGCGCTGTGCCATGCCCGCGACAACTCGGCTCCTCACCGAACACCGCCTCCAGCCCGAAGCGCAACTGCCCGTCCCTCGCTGGCGTCACGCACAATGCGTCACGCCCGGCCTCATGGCTGCGCTGATACAGCCCGACCGGCGAGACGCTGGAAACGTCGGTGATCGCCCCGCTCTCGATCGCCGCGCGTTCGAGGCCCGACGCCGGCACGGCCGCCACGCCGCCTCGCTCGCCCGACGGCGCACGCTGGCAGGCCGCCAGAAGGAGGAGGAGCGAAAGGCTAGTCCGCCGCATCGACGCTGCTAAGGCCGTCCGGCCCGACGCGGCGGTAGAAGCAGGAGCGCGCGCCGGTGTGGCATGTCGGCCCGGCCGGCACCGCCTTCACCCAGATCGCATCCTGATCGCAATCGATCCGCAGGTCGCGCACCGCCAGCATATGCCCCGATGTCTCGCCCTTCTTCCACAGCGCCTGGCGGCTGCGCGACCAGAAATGGGCAAAGCCGGTGGTGATCGTGAGGTTCAGCGCCGCATCGTTCATATGCGCGACCATCAGCAGCTCGCCGGTCGCATCGTCGGTGACGACGGCGGTGATGAGGCCGTCCCGGTCATATTTGGGATTGAGGGCCAGCCCCTTGTCGCGCGCATCGTCCATGGGCGCGCTATAAAGGGGAACAGGGCGGCTGCGAAGCCCCGAATATCAGCGAAAATGGGGCGACCGATGGGATCCGAACCCACGACCTCCGGTACCACAAACCGGCGCTCTAACCAACTGAGCTACGATCGCCACAGAGGCCGTCCGGCCCCGAGAGAAGCGCGACATATGCGCCCCCACCCCAGCCGTCAAGCGCGCAACGAAGCAGCCGCGATATTTCTCACATACCCGCCGCGCCAAGCTGCGCGCGCAGATTTGCAAGCGCAGCGTCCGACAAGCGCGGACGCGCCCGCGCGGGCTTGCCCTTGCGCAGCCGCGCCCGATCTTTCTCCGAAGCCGCGACGATCCGCACCCGCACGGGCACATGCCCCTGCGCCCGCACGCCCAGCTCCTCGGCCGCGCCGCGCGACAGGTCGATGATCCGGCCCTTGCCGGCAAACGGCCCACGATCATTCACCCGCACCAGGATCGCCCGGCCGGTATCGAGCGCGGTCACCTCGACATAGCTTGGCAGCGGCAGGCTGACATGCGCGGCGGTGATCCATTTGGCGCGAAACCGCTCGCCATTGGCGGTGCGGTTGCCTGATTCCGATCCGTACCAGCTTGCGTAGCCCAGCATGTCATAGGTCGGATCGACGGCTGGAATATAGGTGGTGCCGCGCACCACATAGGGTGGCCCGATCCGCACCGGCGTATCGCTGACCGGTCGATAATCGCCCCCAGCGCAGGCGGCGAGAGCGAGTGCCACCGATACTACAGGCCATGTCCTCTTCATGCCCCTCCCCCATCCCACACAAAAGTTAGGCAATGATGTGGTTCAAAGACCCAGAACGAAAATCCTCCCCTTGTAGGGGAGGTGGATGGCCGCAGGCCAGACGGAGGGGTGTCGCCCTCTCGATGGCGGGACACCCCTCCGTCACGCGCTTCGCGCGCGACACCTCCCCTTCCAGGGGAGGATGCCCTGCTCCGCACCCGACACCAGCTTTGCAAAGCACATCATCGCCAAAAAGAAAGGGACGATGGCCCGAAAGCCTCGTCCCTTCCGCCTTTGGCATACATGCGCCGCCGCTGGGGATTGTCCCCTCGCCGCCGCGCCACTCTCCGTAAAAACTTTCCCGACCGCGATGCCGGCTTCAGGTCGAACGGTAGGCGCCAGCGGAAAAGCCGGCGCCCCAGCCGTCAGTTGACCGAGTCCTTCAGGCCCTTGCCGGCCTTGAACTTGGGCTGGGCCGAAGCCTTGATGGTCATGGTTTCGCCCGTGCGCGGGTTGCGGCCGGTGGACGCCTTGCGCTGCGAGACAGAGAAGGTGCCGAACCCGACCAGGCGGACTTCGTCGCCCTTCTTGAGCGCGCCGGTGATCGCGTCGAACACCCCTTCGACCGCTTTGGTCGCGTCATTCTTGCTGAGGCCGCTGCTTTCAGCAACCGTGCTGATAAGATCCTGCTTGTTCATGCCTTGGGAACCCCCTTGTGCTGTTTGGTTTGTCTAGGAATCGCGGCGTAGGGCCGGCAATAAGGCGCGGTTTCCCGCGCCTGTCAAAGGGAAAGCGACGAAGCCCCCCGCTTTGATCGAAATTTGCCCCGCGCCGGGCATTTTGGACCAAAGTCGAGGAGTTGCGCCGATTGTGACACTTCAGTGACGAAGTGTGGGATCGCTATCACGCGCCGTCGTGCCGGGCGGCTGGGCGGCGAGATCATCCTCCTCGGTCCAGTCGATCGCCACCGGCGCCGAAAGCAGCGCGCGCGCCAGCACTTCGTCGACATGGGCGACTGGCACGATCTCCAGTCCTTCGCGGATATTGGCCGGGATTTCCGCCAGATCCTTTTCATTTTCCTGCGGAATCAGCACCGTCTTGATGCCGCCGCGCAGCGCCGCCAGCAATTTCTCCTTGAGGCCGCCGATCGGCAGCACGCGCCCTCGGAGAGTCACTTCGCCGGTCATCGCCACATCCTTGTGAACGGGGATGCCGGTCAGCGTCGACACGATGCTGGTGACCATGCCGATCCCCGCCGAAGGGCCATCCTTGGGCACCGCGCCTTCGGGCAGGTGGATATGGATGTCCTTGCGGTTGAACAGGCTCGGCTTGATCCCATAGCCGGGCGAGCGCGCCTTCACATAGGAGAAGGCCGCCTGCACCGACTCGGTCATGACCTCGCCCAGCTTGCCGGTGGTCTTGATCTGCCCTTTGCCGGGCACCGTCACCGCCTCGATCGTCAGCAACTCGCCGCCCACTTCGGTCCAGGCCAGGCCCGTTACCGCGCCGATCTGATGCTCCTCCTCGCCCACGCCATGGCGGAACTTCCGCACGCCGGCGAAGTCCGCGAGTGTCTCGGGCGTGATGACGATGCTGTCGGCCGAGCCTTCCAGAATTTTCCGCAGCGCTTTGCGCGCGAGACGCGCCACCTCGCGCTCCAGCGTGCGGACCCCAGCCTCGCGGGTATAGTAGCGGATGAGATCGCGGATCGCCGCTTCGGTGACTTCGAACTCGCCCGTCTTGAGGCCATGGGCGTCGATCTGCTTGGGCACCAGATGGCGCTGCGCGATCTCGACCTTCTCATCCTCCGTATAGCCCTCCAGCCGGATGATCTCCATGCGGTCGAGCAGAGGCTGCGGCAAATTCAAGGAGTTGGCGGTCGTCACGAACATGACGTCGGAAAGATCGACGTCGATCTCCAGATAATGGTCCTGGAACTTGCTGTTCTGCTCCGGGTCCAGCACCTCCAGCAGTGCCGATGCGGGATCGCCACGGAAATCCTGGCCCAGCTTGTCGATTTCATCCAGCAGGAACAGCGGGTTCATCGTCCCCGCTTTCTTGAGGTTGGTGACGATCTTGCCCGGCAGCGACCCTATATAGGTCCGCCGGTGCCCGCGAATCTCCGCCTCGTCGCGCACCCCGCCCAGCGACTGGCGCACGAACTCTCGCCCGGTCGCTTTCGCGATGCTACGGCCGAGCGAGGTCTTGCCCACGCCCGGCGGGCCGACGAGGCACAGGATCGGGCCCTTAAGCTTGTTGGTGCGCGCCTGCACGGCGAGATATTCGATGATCCGGTCCTTGACCTTCTCCAGCGCGAAATGATCCTCGTCCAGGATCGCCTGCGCCTTTTTGAGGTCGGTCTTGACCTTGCCCTTCTTGCCCCAGGGCAACCCGAGCAGCACGTCCAGATAGTTGCGAACGACCGTAGCCTCGGCCGACATGGGCTGCATGGCTTTGAGCTTCTTCAACTCCGCCGTTGCCTTGGCGCGCGCTTCCTTGCTCAGCTTCGCCTTGGCGATCTTCTCGGTCAGTTCGGCAAGCTCGTCGCCCTCTTCCCCGTCGCCATTGCCCAGTTCGCGCTGAATCGCCTTCAGCTGCTCGTTCAGATAATATTCGCGCTGGGTCTTTTCCATCTGGCGCTTCACTCGCCCGCGAATCTTCTTCTCGACCTGGAGCACGCCCAGTTCGCCCTCCATGAAGGCGAAGACCATCTCCAGCCGCTTGACCGGATCGACCTCAACCAGCAGCGTCTGCTTGTCCGAGACCTTGACGTTGATATTCGCGGCGATCGCGTCCGCCAGCTTCCCGGCATCCTCGATCTCGCGCAGCTGCACCGGGGTTTCGGCGGGCAGCTTCTTGTTGAGCTTGGCGTAATTCTCGAACTGCTCGGCGACCGACCGCATCAGCGCGGCGGCTTCCGGCCCTTCGGCCTCGATCTCCTCGACGGTCGAAACGCTAGCGACCAGATAGGTGTCGCGCGCCTCCATATCGTCGAGCTGCGCGCGATGCTTGCCCTCCACCAGCACACGAACCGTGCCGTCCGGCAGCTTCAGCAATTGCAGCACCACGGCCACTACGCCGGTGTCATAGAGCGAGTCCCGGCCCGGATCGTCCTCCGCCGGGTCGAGCTGCGACACCAGGAAGATTTCCTTATTGCCCTCCATCGCCGCTTCCAGCGCGGCGACGCTCTTGTCGCGGCCGACGAACAGCGGGACAATCATCTGCGGAAAGACGACGATGTCGCGCAGCGGCAGCAGGGGATATTGCACAGTCATTCAATCTCCGGGGCCGATCGGAAGCGGCTCTCTTCTTCTACGGTTCACCGCCATTATGGGGATGCCCGTCGCGGCAATCAATCGCGCCTTGTCATAGGTCCGTCATGATGAACGCGGCCTTATCGCGCCTCAGAAAGGCAGCTTAAAGCCGGGCGGCAGCGGCAGGCCAGCGGTCATCTTGCCCATTTCGGCATTGCTGACCTCGTCCGCCTTGGTCCGCGCATCGTTGAAGGCGGCGGCGACCAAATCCTCCAGCATCTGCTTCTCGGAAGGCGCGAGCAGGCTTTCGTCGATGCTGACGCCGATGATCCGCCCCTTTGCCGATGCCCGCACCTTGACCAGCCCGCCACCGGCCGCGCCCTCGACCTCCAGCCGGTCCAGATTCTCCTGCGCCCGCTGCAATTCCTCCTGAACACGGCTCGCCATGCCCAATATTTCGTTCAGATCCTTCATACGCCTGCACTCCATTGTTCGAGCCGGTCGTCCAGCTCGGCGTCGGGGAAAGCCGCCATCGCCGCCTTGACCACCGGGGTCTCCAAAATCTTCTCGCGCTCGGCCGCCTGCGCCGCCTGCTCCTGCTCCAACAATGTTGGCGCGCCGCCGCTCTCCTCCAGCCGCACCGCCCAGCGAACCCCCGGCGTAGCGGCATTGAGCGCCTGCTCCAGATCCTTTTTGAAATCGCCATAATGCCATTTCTCGGTCAGCCGCAGGACGAGGCTGGGCGGATCGAGGTCAATGACAGCAGCGCAATCATGCAGATGACCGGCGATCAGGGGCTTGGTCGAATGGAGCAGGGCGACAATGTCCTGCATCGTCCGGGGGAGTCGCGCGGTCGGCGCGGCGGGGCGCTGCGCGCCTTCCTGCACCGCCGCGCCGGGCGCAACGCCGCCGCCCTCGCGCAGCAGCCGCGCCAGCTCGCCCGGATCGGGCATGGTCGCTGCGTGCATCACGCGCAGCAGCGCCATTTCGCAGCTTTCGATCGGCAGCACCGCGCTCGCCACTTCGTCATGGCCCTTGACCAGCAATTGCCACAGCCGATGCAGCGGCGCGAAGCCCAGCTGCGCCGCCCAGTCCGCAAGCGCCTCGCGTTCCTCCGCCGACTGGCCGGGGCTGGCGATGTCCCGCCCCGCCTTTACCAAAGTCACGGCATGGACCAGTTCCATGAGCCCGCGCATCAGCGCCAGCGGCTCCACCCCCAGCGCATATTGATCGCGCACCGCGCCCAGCAAAGCGGCAGTGTCGCCCTCCAGCAGCAATCCCAGCAGCCGCCGGGTCGATCCGCGATCCGACAGGCCCAGCATGTCGCGCACCTGGTCCGCAGTGACTCGCGGCTCGCCCTCGCCCATCTCGGCATGAGCAATCGCCTGATCGAGAATCGAGAGGCCATCGCGCGCCGACCCTTCGGCCGCCTGCGCGATCAGCGCCAGCGCATCGGCTTCGGCCGCGACATTCTCCGCCTCCACCACATGCGCGAAATGGCCGGCGAGCAGGTCCGCCGGAATACGGCGCAGGTCGAAGCGCTGGCAGCGCGACAGCACGGTCACCGGCACCTTGTTCACCTCGGTCGTGGCGAACAGGAATTTCACATGCGCGGGCGGCTCCTCCAGCGTCTTCAACAGCGCGTTGAAGGCGTTCTTCGAGAGCATATGCACTTCGTCGATGATGTAGATTTTGTAACGCGCCGACACGGCGGAATAGCGCACCGCCTCGATGATCTCGCGCACGTCGTCGACGCCGGTATGACTCGCGGCGTCCATCTCCACCACGTCGATATGCCGGCCTTCCGCGATTGCCTGACACGGCTCGCACAGGCCGCAGGGATCTATGGTCGGCCCGCCCTGCCCGTCCGGGCCGATGCAATTCAGCGCCTTGGCGATCAGCCGCGCGGTCGATGTCTTGCCCACCCCGCGCACCCCGGTCATCAGGAAGGCATGGGCCAGCCGCCCCCGCCGGATCGCGTTGCCCAGCGTCTGGACCATCGCATCCTGCCCGATCAGTTCGCGGAAATTGCGCGGACGATATTTGCGCGCGAGAACGCGATAGGGCTGCGGGGAATCGGACATGGGGAGAACTTCTAACCGCTCGGGCGGTCCTTGTCGAAGAAGGATGCGGCGGACAGGGCGGCGGGGAAAGTAGGAGCCGGAACGACCCGTGACGAAATCACTGTGGCTGCTTCCGTCAGGACCTGACCAGGTTCGCGACGATCACGTCCGCCCGACTCCCGGTGGGGCATATGGCAGCGCTCCGCCGGCATGGCAAGAGCGTGCTTTTTTGCACTATCGCTTGTCTGCCGCCGCGTCTCGACTTAATAGGACAGCGCGGCGTCGGTCGAAAAAGGCAGGAATAGATCAGGAAAGATACAAGATTTTCCGTGACCTGCTCGCGACGCATTCCCTTTCATCAAACCGAGCGCAGACATAATGTCTGAAATCGAGGCGCTTGACCTAAAGAGGTGATCAATGCCTGTCAGTAAAGAACTGGTTGTTCAAGCCTATCGGTTGATATTGGGGCGCGAGCCCGAAAATGAGCAAGTTCTGGAAGCCAACGCCAAGGCGACGGACTGGCGCGAGCTGCGCCGGGCATTCCTGTCGAGCAGCGAGTTCAAGCGTCAAACCGGCGTGGGCATGTCCAACCGGCAGCCCATCGGCCAGTTCATGGACGTGCGCACCAACGATGTGGAGGTCGATTGCACGGCCGAACAGCTCCAGCAGATGTTCGACGGCATCGCCCGCAACTGGAAGAAATTCGGCGAGACGGAGCCGCACTGGTCGGTCCTGACCAATCCGGTATTTCGCCAGGAAACGCTGGCCGAGCATCTCGACGCCTTCTTCCTGCACGGCAAGGCCGACGTTCAGAATGCGCTCAATTTCCTAAGCCGCGCCGATCTGCCCGCCACCGGCTTCGATCGTGTAATGGACTTTGGCTGCGGCGTCGGCCGCCTGACGGTCGCGCTGGCCCCCCATGCGCGCACCGTCGTGGGCGTCGATATCTCGCCAAGCCACCTGCGCGAGGCGGAAATCACCGTCAGAGACAAGCTGCTCGACAATTGCGAATTCAAGCAGATTCATACGGTCGATGACGTGGAAAAGCTTGGCACCTTCGACCTGATCGTCAGCCGCATCGTTCTCCAGCACAATCCGCCGCCGATCATCGCCGCCATCTACCGCCGGCTGCTCAACACGCTGCGCCCCGGTGGCGCTGCGATCATCCAGATCCCGACCTATATGAAGGGCCAGAAATTCCGCGTCGCCGACTATCTGGCCAGCACCGCGCCGGCGATGGAGATGAACGCGATCCCGCAGCACGAGATTTTCCGCATCATCCGTGAAACCGGCTGTGAGGTGATCGAGGTGCGCGAGACCGACGATGTTGGCCCGATCGGCGGCCTGTCGCACACCTTCGCGGTGCGCCGGCCCTGACAGGCTTCGGTCTCCGGGCGGCCCAGTCGCCGCCCGCTTACTCCAGTCCGCTCTTCTGCGCCTTCGCGACGAGGCTCAGCGCCGCGCGCGCCGTCTCGGCGATCGCCGCTTCCGCCTTCTTCGCGTCTATGCTCGGGCGGTCGAGATAGACGGCAAGGATATACTCGTCTCCGGCCGGCGACTTGACTAGCGCCACGTCATTATAGGCGGTGCCGCACGTTCCGGTCTTGCCGCCCGATGTCCAGCCTTCGGGCAGGCCAGCCTTGATCCGCTTGTCGCCGGTGCTGCTGGCGTTAAGCCAGGCGCGCAAGGTGCCGGCGCTTTCGGGCCGCATGTCGCGGAAGATCAGCCGTCCCATCAGGCCCGCCATTGCGGCAGGCGACGTCGTATCGCGCGGATCGCCCTCGCGATTCTCGTTGAGGTCGGGTTCGTTGCGATCGAGTCGAGACACCGTGTCGCCATGCGCGCGCATGAACGCAGTCAGCCCCTCCGGCCCGCCCAGCATCGGCAGCAGCAGGTTGGCGGCGCTGTTGTCGCTCACCTCCACCGCCGCCTGCGCCAGTTCGCCCATGCCCATGCGCCCGCGCTTCAGATTCTTCTTCACCACCGGCGCATAATCCAGGACATCCGCCTTGCCGAACGGGATAGTGCCCTCCAGCCCGAACTTGCCGCCGTCCGCGCCGATCAGCACCGCGGCCGCCAGCGGCGCCTTGAACGTCGAACACAGGGCGAAGCGCTCGTCGCGGTTGAAGCCCAGCAGCAGCGCCCCCTTGCTGTCGACCAGCGCGACGCCGAGCCGCCCGCCGGTCTCCGCCTCGATCTCCTTGGGGTTGCGGACCTGCGCCAAGGCCGATTGCGGCACCAGATAGCGCGGTGCAGCCGGCATCAACGTGTCGAGTCGCCCCGTGGGAACCGGTTCTTTCGTCTGCTTCTTCTCGGCAGCCGGCGCCGGGGCGGCCAACAGCGCCAACATGCAAAAGGCAGACAGCGGTTTCATCGGAATCGTCACATGCCCTGCATATTATAGGACTGGCTCGGGATGCGGACCGTCAGCCGATCGATCTTGCCGTCGAGGACGATCTGGCAGGACAGGCGGCTGGTGCGGGTGGCGGCGGCGGCTAGGTCGAGCATATCCTCCTCATCCTCGGTCGCGCGGGGCAGGCGGGGAAAATCGTCGGCATCGACGATGACATGGCAGGTCGAACAGGCCATCTGCCCCTCGCACGTCCCTTCGAGCGGCTGGCCAGCGGCCTGCGCTATCTCCAGCAATACCGATCCCGCCGGCGCATCGACCTCCTGCCGGCGCTCCCCGTCGGCGCTGATGAAGGTGATCCTGGTCATGGACGTGCGACGCTCCCTTATCCTGCGACGCCGCCTTGCGCGGCCGCCGCCTCGTTCAACGCCTCGGCTGCCCTCTCCAACTCCTCGCGCTGCGTGTATCGGCCAAAGCCGACCCGCACCGATCCGCGCGCTTGCGAGTCCGACAGGCCAAGCGCGCGCAGCACATGGCTAGGCCGCCCGGACCCGCTCGCGCAAGCGCTGCCGAGCGAAAAGGCGATATTGCGGCAATATGACAACAGTCGCGCGCCGTCCAACCCCTCCTTCCGCAGATTGAGGTTGCCGGGGTAGCGCTGCGTCGCGCTGCCGTTCAGCGTCCAGCCGGCGAACAGATGGCGGGCGAGCGCGCCCAGCGCTGCCACATGGACGCGATCTTCCTCCGCTCTTTCGCGCATCAGCCGCGCGGCGACGCCGAAGCCAGCGCACAAGGCCGGTGACAGCGTGCCCGATCGCAGCCCCTGTTCCTGCCCGCCGCCATGGATCAACGGTTCGATCGCCACGCCATCGCGGACCCACAGCGCGCCCACGCCCTTGGGTCCATGGATTTTGTGCGCGCTGATCGCCACCATGTCGCAGCTTTCCGGGATCGGCTCCCGGCCATAACCCTGCACCGCGTCGCACAGGAACAGCGCGCCGGCGCGATGGGCCAGATCGGCTAGCGCGGCGACGGGCTGGACCACGCCGATCTCGTTATTTATCAGCATGGTAACAACGAGTGAGACAGTTGAATCGATATGCCGCGCGGCGGCCTCCATATCGACAAGCCCGTCCGTCCCGACCGGCAGCAGCGTCACCGCCCGCCCCCGCCGCCGCAACGCCTCCACCGTGTCGAGCACGGCGGCATGTTCGGTGGCGACGGTGACGATGCCGCCAAGCGGGGCGCCCTGGATGGCGATGTTGAGCGCCTCGGTCGCCCCGGAGGTAAAGACCAGCCGCCCACCGCCGGGCAGAAGCCGGCCAATCTCTTCGCGCGCCACCTCGACCTGCGCGGCGGCGGCGCGGCCCAAGCGATGGGCGCTGTGGGGGTTGGCGAACTGGTCGCGCAACAGCGGGGCCATCGCCTCATACGCTTCGGGAGCGAGCGGCGTGGTCGCCTGATAATCCAAATATATCATAAGGTTAATTAAAATACCTTGTTACCTTGTTCCCCGGCGAAAGCCGGGGTCCAGTTCAGAGCGTGGGACTGGACCCCGGCTTTCGCCGGGGAACAAGACGCCATAGTTTCTATCAATCCACCTTGGCACTCACTCGCTCAGCCATGCGGCGCCAAACCGCGATATAGCTGTCCAAGTCGCTGTCCAAAGTCTGCGGCCCGAAGCTCACCCGCACCACTTCCGACGCTGCGACCTCGTCCCATCCCATCGCCCCCAGCACATGACTGGTCTTGAGCGACCCCGAAGAACAGGCGCTGCCCGCCGACACCGATATGCCGGCCAAATCGAACTGGATCAGCTGCGCCCGCGCCGACAGGCCCGGCATCCGGTAGCTGGCGATGGTCGGAATGCGCGGCGCGTTCCGTGCGACGACAAGGCCCCCCGCCGCCTCGATCGCCGCATCGAGCCGCGCCCGCAGGTCGGCCGCGCGCCCCATCCAGTCCTCCCGCGCCTCCAGCGCCGCCGCCATGCCGAGGATCGCGGGGAGGTTCTCGGTCCCCGCGCGATAGCCCTGTTCCTGCCCACCGCTCGGCTCAATGAGCGCGAGGTCGCGGATCAGCAGCGCCCCGATCCCCGGCGGCCCACCGAACTTATGCGCGCTGATCGCGATCATATCCGCATCCGGCAACGGCAGCTTGCCCGCGCTCTGCGCGCAGTCGGCGAACAGGATCGCGCCGCCGCGCTCGATCCGGTCGAGCGGCTGGATCACGCCGGTCTCGTTGTTCACATACTGGACGGCGAGGACAATGCCATCTCCGTCATGCCAGCGAAGGCTGGCATCTCTCTTTTCTTTGAGCGCAACCGAAAAAGAAGTGAGATCCCGGCCTTCGCCGGGATGACGGGGGAAGAGGACAATCCCCTCCCCATCCACCGCCAGCCGCTGCGCACCCCCCGTCACCCGCAACACCGCGTCATGCTCGACCGGCGATGTCACCACCCGCCCCGCCTTCGCCCGCATGAGCGCAATGGCGATCGCCTCGCTCGCCCCCGACGTGAAGATCACATGCCCGTCCCACCCCAGCGCCGCCCCGATCCGCGCCCGCGCCGCCTCCAGCGCCGCGCGCGCCGCCCGGCCGTCGGCATGGGGGCTGGACGGGTTCGCCCAGGCAGCCATCGCCTCCACCATCGCTGCCTGCGCTGCCGGCAGCATCGGCGTCGTCGCGGCATGATCGAGATAAAGGCGGGCGGCGGCCAAGGGCAGGCTACTCATTGATTGCGGAAATGGCGGCGACTTCTATATAGGCGACTTGCCGCGCCGCGCCAGCGCGAAGGCCCAAGCGGCTTACAGCCAGGCGCGCCGATCCATGTCCCGCCGCGTCCCAGCGGCCCAGAACGATAACAGGTGTTATGCCCGACGTCATTTTCCCCGGTCCCGAAGGTCGCCTCGAAGGCCGCTTCAGTCCCCCGCCCCGTCCCCGCGCGCCGGTCGCCATGATCCTCCACCCGCATCCGCAGGGCGGCGGCACGATGAACGACCGCATCACCCAGGCGCTCTACAAGACCTTCGTGAAGCGCGGTTTCGCGACGCTGCGCTTCAATTTCCGGGGCGTGGGCCGCAGCCAGGGGACGTTCGACAATGGCATCGGCGAACTGTCCGACGCCGCCGCCGCGCTCGACTGGGTGCAGAGCTTCCATCCCGAAGCGCAGACCACCTGGATCGCGGGCTTCTCCTTTGGCGCGTGGATCGGGATGCAGCTCCTGATGCGCCGCCCGGAAATCCGCGGCTTCATCTCGGTCGCGCCGCCGGCCAACATGTATGATTTCTCCTTCCTCGCCCCCTGTCCTTCGAGCGGCATCATCGTGCAGGGCACGGCGGACGAGGTGGTGACGGCCAGCGCCGTGCAGAAGCTGGTCGACAAGCTGCGCACCCAGAAGGGCATTACCATCCATCATGACGAGATTCGCGGCGCCAACCATTTCTTCGAGCATGAGCTGGATCAGCTGATGAAGTCGGTCGACAATTATCTCGACATGCGTCTGTCCCCGGATTCGCCTATCCGCTGAATCCTCCGTTCTCCGTTCAGTTCGAGCTTGTCGAGAACCCCGCGCGCCGTTCTCGACAAGCTCGAACCGAACGGGTGTGCGGGTCAGGCCGCCGGCAGCGTCAAAATAAACCGCGCGCCCTCGCCCGGCGCGCCGCCGATGATGATGTCGCCGCCCATCGCCCGCGCCAGCCGCCGCGAGATGTAGAGGCCAAGGCCGCTGCCTCCGGCATCGTCGCGGCCCAATCGCTCGAACTTCTCGAAGATGCGCTCGCGATCCGCCAGCGCCACGCCCGGCCCCTGGTCGATGACCGCGATCCGCGCCTGCCCATTTTCCCATTCGGTCGCGATCCGCACCTGCGTCCCCTCGGGCGAGTATCGCACGGCATTGCCGATCAGGTTGACCAATATCTGCAGCACCCGCCGGAACTCGCCCGTCGCCATCAGCGATACGTCGGCGGGCGGCGGCATCAGCGCAATCTGCTTGTCGAGCGCCTTGACAGACAACAGCCCGGCCGCCCGCCGCCCGAGATCGGCAAGGTCGATATCCTCCGCCACGACGCTGAAGTCGGGCCGGTCGATCGCCTGGAGATCGGCCAAATCATCGACCAGCGCCAGCAGATGCCGTCCCGCCGCCGCGATATCGCTGGCATAGCCCGCATAATCGGGGCGCAGGGGCCCTTCCAGTTGTGCGCTGATCGTATCCGCGTTCGCGATGATCCGCCCCAGCGGCTGGCGCAGCGAACGATCCAATCGGCGGCTGAAATCGCCGGGATAAAGAGTCAGCGGCGCATCATCGACCAGCGGGGCGACCACCGCCCGCTCTTGCGGGAAAGCGGTGCCCCGATAGCCCGTCAGTTGCCCGCCCAGATCGAAGGTCGGATAGGCGGAAAGCAGAAAGGCCCTCCCCGGATCACCCGCGCGCACCGCCTGCTGGTCGCGAAAGGCGCGGCGCTGCGCGAAGCCGCGCAGCATCGCCATGTCGCCGTCCTCGTCGGGCTGAAGCTGGAAGTAAGTCGAAAAGCGGCTGCCCGGCACTGGCGGATCGGGCGGCAGCGCTCCGTCGGCTCCCTGCCCCGGCAGCACGAGCTGAAAGCATAATTGCGTGTCGATCTGCCACGCCCAGCCCTCGCCCAGCGCCGCGAGATCGGCGTCGCGCCCGCCTGCATCGGCGGGAAAGGCCGACGCCGGCCGCTCGCGCCAGTCGATGATCGACAGGCTGACGCCATCCCCCTCCGGCCGGGCGCGCACCCACATGTCGATATCGCCGCGCTCGGCCGCCGCGACCACCGGGCGCGACACCATCACCCCCAGCCGCCCCGCCAGCCGCGCGATCGCCGCCAGTTGCGGCACTGCCAGCGCGACGCCCAGGTCCGCCCCGGCCTCCTGCTGGAGCGCGAGCAAGGGCGCGTCGGCGCTTAGCAACCGCCCGTCGCTCGACAGGGTGGCGCGGACGATAGCGGGATGCACCGCCATCGTCATGCGCCGGCCAGCGCCCGCAAATGGCCGATCTTGGCGCGAAACGGCTCGGGCGTCCGCAACGTGCCGAGTACCGCGTCCGCCTCCGCTTCGCCCAGCGTGCCATAGCGCTCCGCCTCCGCCAGCACCGCCGCATCCGACAGCGACGGCCGCGCCGGACGCAGCGCCAGCAGCATGTAGCGATAATCGGCATCGGAGCCGCCCAGCGCCCTGCACAGCAGGCCCACCTCAGCAACCGGCCCCAGCAGCAGCATGTCGATGAGTTGCGCGCATTCAAGCCGCAGATGGCGCGCGGCGAGCGCGGCGAACAGCAGGAATCGCCTCCGGTCGAGCGCCATGCCCAGCAGGGCGGCATCGTCCGCCGCCTCCCCCATCCGCCGCACCAGCTGCTGCGCCAGCACTATGGGACTCGCACTCTCGTCATGATCGGCGAGCAGCGCCCAGCCCGCCCGCTCGATCGCGGCGTAGAGCCGGTCGCGCGCGTGCGGAAAGGCCGGCTCCAGCCGCAGCGCGAGACAGGCGGCGACGGTCCACACCAGCTCGGCGACATGCTCGGCCGGCAGGTCGGGCCGCATCGGCTGGTCCTCGCCGCCGGGCATCAGCCAGCGTCCCTCGGCAATGGCGAGCGCGGCGGCGGCGTCCCCCAGCACCGGATCGTCGGTTGCGGGCAGGCGCGATCCAGCCGCCTCGGTCGCCTGCTCGACATCGGCCTGCCCATGCTGGCGCAGCATCAGCGTCAACGCCGCGCGCATCTTCATATGGCCGAGCAAAGCGGGGCTGAGCAAAGTCGGCCGCGCCCGGATCATCGGCCAGGCGATCGCGCCCGACGCATGATCGAGCGCAGCGGCGATTTCGGGCGGATGGGCCAGCGACAGGCGTAGCGCCATCTCGATCGCCTGCGCGCATCCCCCCAGATGCCGGCGCGTCTCCGCGACCAGCGCATCATGCGGCGCAACGCCTTCTTCCGACAGGAAAAACGCCAGGTCGATGGCATGACCGACAGGCACGGCGGACGCGCCAGCCATGACCCGCGCCATCGGCCAGCTGCCCGCCATGCCCGTGCCGGTAAGGGTCGAAGTGGCGCTCATGCCGGCAAGAATAGGGGCACGTCCTTAAAATGCACTAAACCCTGAAGCCGAAATTTCAGGCCGCGCGCCGCAGGATGATCGCGCCGGCCGAGAGGATCGCGAGCAAGGTCGCGAGCCGCAACCCCTCCGCCAGCAGCCCGAACAGGCCCGCCCCGATCAAAAGCAACAGGGCCGTAGCGGGCGTGAATATCATCCACGGTCGCGCCTGACCCGTCCGCCGCCAGCGCTCCGCCACCGCCAATATCCCGAGCAGGATCGCCAGGTCCGCCGCCATCGGCGTCGCCGCAGCGATGACGATGCCAATCAGCGCGGCGGCCGGCGCGCAGAAGGCGATCCACCCGCTCGGCGGCGACCGCAGGGCGAGTTCATCCAGCCGATCGCTGATCTCCGACAGCAGCAACGCCACCAGCAGCAGCACGAATCCCGTCAGCGGCCATTGCAAGGCGATCGGCACCAGCGCCACGACCCCGAGCGCGATGGCGGCGATCCGCAACTGGAACGCCGGCACCTGCATCCGCATCAGCGGCGGGCTGGCCATCCGGGCAAGCGGCGCGAGCAGATAATGATCGATCCCGCCCCGCGCCGCCCCCCGGCCCGACCCGGCCGCCGTCACCGCCTGCGCGACGAGGTCGGCCTGCTGCTGCGTATCGACGATCGCGACCCGCCCTTCGAGCAGATCGTCCTGCGGCACGGTCAGCCGCCGTGCTCCTTTCTGCACCGCCGCCCGCACCAGAGTCAGCGCCAGATCCCAGTCGCCGATCATGTCGAGCGTGCCGAACAGCAAGGCCGGGCTGATCCGCGCCAGCCCCGCCCAGCGCTGCCCGGCGTCGATCCGCTCGAAGGGCGCGGCGGCTCGGCTGTCATCGGTGACAAGCAGCGCGTCGCCCTCCGCCCCGCCGATGCCATCCATATGCGCCTGCGACACGATCGCGCCGTCCGCGACCAGCAGCACGTCGCTGTCCCGCGGCGCATCGCGCACCATCGAGACCATGTCGCGCACCAGCGCGACCGCGATCCCGTCGGCGCTCAGCCGATCGACCGCTTGCGAGATAGCAGGGGTGATGACGCTCACCAGGATCATGATCCGGTCCGCCCCCGCACGCACCGCCTGCCGCGCCTGATATTCGACCAGCGTCTGGCCGGCGAAATGCAGGCTCGCCCGCAGCCCCGCCGGCGAATCGGCCGTCGTGCGGCTGGCGCTCAAGATGGCGGCGAAACTCATATCGTTACGCAGGTGACCCGATTGTGATTGTGGCGACCTTTTCGCAAGGCCGGCCCACAAGCGCAAGTCGCGCTTTGGTGCGAGCGCTCAGCCCTGCTCCAGCCCCGCCAGCGCCGCCCGCAGGCGGCGGATGACAGTCGGATCGCCCGGCGCTGCCTGCGCGGCTTCGTCGGCCAGCGCCATAAGCGCGGTCAGACCGAAGCTCGCCGCCAGCCCTTTCAGCCGCCACGCGGCCAGCTCCCAATTGGCGTCGCAGCGCGCCCGCGAAAGCAGGTCGATCTGCCGCGCCGCGCTTTCCATGAAGGCGACGCGCAGGTCCGCGATCAGCGCGCTGTCTTCGCCGACGGCGGCCGCGAGAGCAGCATGAAGGGCGCCAGGATCATAGGACATGGGCCGAATGCTAGGGCCAGCGGGTTAAGTTTTGGTAACAAGGCATTTTCGTGGCCCGAAAAGATGATAGGATGGGGCCATGACAGGGGGCAGCACCATCGTCGAGTTCTGGCCCGACGACCAAGAGGCGATCGGCAACGAATCGCGGGCGGAAGATATTTTGCTATTGAAACAGGCGGTTCTCGACATAGACGAGCCGGATGATGCCGTGCCCGGCGCGACCGACGCGCTCCTGGCGCAGGTTCGCATCGCGCTGGCGCTGGTCGCGTTCGCCTGGGTGGCGTTCGCCGGCTGGGCGATCATCGTCTCGGGCGATCTCGCCGCCGGCCCCTCGGCCTGGGCCAACGCAGTAGTGACGCTCACCGCGCCGCTGATCCTGCTCGGCCTCGTCTATCTGATCGTCGCGCGGAACGGCCGCACCGAATCGCGCCGCTATCTCGACACCGCCCGCGCCTTACGGACCGAGGCCGACCTCTTGGAACTGCGGCTCGGCCGGATCAGCGCGCAACTCGAATCCGCGCGCCAGACGATGCAGGATCAGGCCGAACTGCTCGACAGCTATGGCGCCGCCGCCAGCAGCAATATGGAGGCGTCAGCCGAACTCATCGCCGCGCGTGCCCAATCGACCGCCCAGCGCGCCGAAGCCGCCGAGCAGGCGGGACAGGCGCTGGTCCGCCAGATGGAAGCGCTGATCGGCGCGATGCCGGAGCTTGAGGATCGCAGCGGCCGCATGGCGGCGACGATCATGGACAATGGCCATGCGCTCGCCGAGCGGATCGACACGCTCGAAGCCCGCCTCCATGCCCTGACCGAATTGTCGGACGAGGCGCGCGGCCGCACCCTCGCCGCGACCAAGAGCCTGACCGCCCAGCTTTCGCAGGTCCGCGAGGCAAGCCGCGCCGCGACCGAGGAAGTCACTGGCATGGCCGAAATCGTCTCCGGCCGCATCGACGCAACCGCGCAGGGCGCGCGCGCGGCGATGGACCGCAGCCGGCAGGATATGGAGGCGCAGGCCGCCGCTCTTACCGCCCTGATCGACGCCGCCCAGGCCGGTGTCGCGGACACGGGCAATGCGGTGCGCGGCCGGCTCGACGCCGATCTCGCGGCGATGGGCGACGCGCTTAGCCAGCGGCTCGACGCGGCATCGGATCGGGTTCGTGCCGCCCTAGCGGCTGCCGACACCGATCTCGCCAGGCGCAGCACGGCGCTGGAAACGCTGGTCGCGGCCGCCGGCGAGTCGATCGCCGCTGCGGGCGAGGATGCGCTCGCCGCGCTGGAGCGCGACGCCGATGCGATCGATGGCGAGTTGCGCCGCCGCCTCGACACGGTGCTCGGCCGGGTACGCGACACGCTGATGGCGACCGACCAGGGTCTGTCCGCCCAGGCAGCGGCCCTCGACACGCTCGTCAATCGCGCGCGCGACACGCTCGACGGCATCAGCCAGGAGACGGTCGCCGGTCTTAGCGAAACGATCAGCGACATCGAAAGCCGCCTGCACCAGTTCGACGCGCTGATGGACGGGCAGCGCAGCCTGATGGCGGGGCTGCACGACACGCTGGGCGAAGCGATCGGCGCGACCGAGACCCGTTTCGCCGCGCTGGAAGAAAGCGCGCTCGCCCGCACCGACCGGCTGATCGCCGCGCTCGGCCGCATGACCCAGGAGACGCAGCGGATCGACGCTGCGCTCGGCGCGGGCGGCCTTACCGCCGAAAAGCTGGTCGGCAGCGCGGAAACGCTGCTGGTTGCGCTCGATTCGAGCGTACGCGAGCTGGACGAAACCTATCCCGGCGCGCTCGCCCGCTTTGATGCGCGGGTCGAGCAGAGCCGCGCGCTGCTGGGCGCGGCGACGCCCGAGATGGAACGGCTGGAGGCGATTTCCGAAGCGCTCGTCGGCCGCGCCGAAGAAGCCGAATCGATGCTGCGCGGCCAGGGCAGCCGGCTTACCGAATGGCTGGAAAGCACGGCAGGCGGCCTCAAGGCCAATCGCGAGCTGGTCGACCGGCTGCGGTCCGCGCTCGACGCGGCGGATCAGGACGCGCGCCGCATCACCGAAGGGGCCGGTCCGCTGCTCGTCACCGCCCTGCTCCGCGTCAAGGACACCGCCGATCAGGCCGCCGAGCGCGCGCGCCAGGCACTGGGCCGCGCCATCCCCGAGGCCGCGCAGCAACTCGCCGCCGCCAGCGACGAGGCGCTGACCGGCATCATCGACGCCAAGGTGACGGCGCAGATCGCCCAGCTTTCGCGCGTCGCCGAAGAAGCGGTCAAGGCCGCGCACCAGGCGTCGGAGCGGCTCACCCGCCAGCTTCTCACCATCGCCGACACCAGCGCCAGCGTCGAACAGCGGATCAGCGACGCTGCCCAGGCTTCCGAGGATCGCGACCGCGACCATTTCGCCCGTCGCTCCGCGCTCCTGATCGAATCGCTCAACAGCACCGCGATCGACGTCGCGAAAATTCTGTCGAACGATGTGACCGATTCGGCCTGGTCCGCCTATCTGAAGGGCGATCGCGGCGTGTTCACCCGCCGCGCGGTCAAGCTGCTGGACGCCGGCGAATCCCGTGAGATCGCGCTTCATTATGATGAGGACGCCGAATTCCGCGATCATGTGAACCGCTACATTCACGACTTCGAAGCGATGCTGCGGATCATCCTGTCGGCGCGCGACGGCAACGCGCTCGGCGTCGCCATCCTCTCGTCGGACATGGGCAAGCTCTATGTCGCGCTCGCCCAGGCGATCGAGCGGCTGCGGCAGTGAAGAGCGATCAGCCGATCGGCCGGCGGAAATAGACGACCCGTTCGGTCTCGGCGAACCCGATGGCGGCGTGAAAGCCGTGGCTGGCTGCATTGGCTATGTCAGCGTCCGACGCCATTTCGGTGCAGCCCTTCGCCCGCCCCCAATCCGCCGCCGCGCGGGTCAGCGCCGCCGCCACGCCGCGTCGCCGCGCATTGGGATCGACATAGATGCCTTCCAGAAACACGACCGGGCTGGTCTCGCAGCCATTCACATAATCGTGGCGCAGCGCGACTTCCGCAAAGCCGATCGCTTCTTCGCGCGCGTCGAGCGCCAGCAGGGTGATGCCCTTGCCGTCGCCCTGCCGCAGCAGGGCCAATATGTCCTCGCGATGCTCGGCGATGCTCTCTTCGGGCCAGAGCGCCGCGCGCATCAGCGCCCAGCGCTCCACATGGTGCGCATCGGCAACGATGATATTCGGCGCGCCTTCGCTCATCGCGGGGCGGGATATCCCGGCAGCATGTCGATAGTCACCCAGCCCTGCACATAATTGGCGTAGTAGAGGCCGAACAGCACCGCAGACAATATGGTCGCGCGGGCAACCACCAGCCCCGGCCGGAAATTGCTCGGCGCGCTGTCCGCCTGCCCCTTCAGCAGCACCTCGCCCGTCTCGTCGGGCGTGCGGATGCCGAAGGGGAGCATGATGAAGGCGCTGACGACCCACATCAGGAAATAGATCGCAAAGATCGCGTACCAGTTCATCGTCGGCGATTTTAGGCGCGGATCAGCAGCACGTCCACCACCGGCTTCTTCCCCGTCCATCGGGTCGCGGTGCGGCGCACGGCCAGGCGGACGCGCTCGCGGAGCGCTTCTTCTTCCGACGATCCCTTGCCGATGACGGCGGCGGCTTCATCGGCGGCTTCGGCAAGGAAGGCGTCCTTGTCCTCCTCCACCGGCACGCCCTGGGTGCGCAGCGCCGGATCGCCGATCAACTTGCCCTTCCGATCGAGCGCCACCGCGACACTGATCTGCCCGTGCAGCGCAACCTTGCGCCGCTCGTTCATGGTCGATCCGTCCGCGGGCAGGATGACGTCGCCGTCCAGCACCAGCCGGCCGGTCTCCTCATGCCCGATGATCTGCGGCGCGCCCGGCGCCAGGCGCAGCAGGTCGCCATTGGACTGGACGACAGCATGGGGAATGCCGCTGCTGATGCCGAGCCGCGCCTGTTCCGCCATATGGCGGCGCTCGCCATGGACGGGCAGCAATATCTGCGGCCTGACCCAGCGATACATCGCCTCCAGTTCGGGGCGACCGGGGTGGCCCGACACATGAACCTCCGCCTGCCGATCGGTGACCATCAGGATATTCTTCTGCGCCAGCGCATTCTGGATGCGGCCAATGGCGATCTCGTTGCCGGGGATCTGCTTGGAGGAAAAGACGACCATATCGCCTTCGCTCAGCTTGATCGGATGGCTGTCGAAGGCGATGCGGGCAAGCGCCGCCCGCGCTTCCCCCTGCCCACCGGTCGCCACGATCATCACCTCGTCGCGGGGTAGCGCCATGGCGTCATCCCAGTCGATCATTGGCGGGAAATTCTTGAGATAGCCGGCCGCCTTGGCTGTGCCGATGATCCGGTCGAGCGAACGCCCCGCGACGCAGAGCTTGCGCCCGGTAGCGAGAGCGACCTCGCCCAAAGTCTGCACCCGCGCGGCGTTGGAGGCGAAGGTGGTGACGAGCACCCGCCCCTTCGCGCCGGCGATGGTCTGCATCAGCCCCTCGCGCACATCACTTTCGGAGCCGCTCGCTTCGGGATTGAAGACGTTGGTGCTGTCGCACACCAGCGCCAGCACCCCTTCGTCGCCGATCGCGGTCAATTCCTGCGGCGTGGACGGCTGGCCGAGCAAAGGCTGCTCGTCCAGTTTCCAGTCGCCGGTATGGAATATGCGGCCGTATGGTGTGTCGATCAGGACGGCATTGCCTTCGGGGATCGAGTGCGCCAGCGGGACATAGCGGAAACCGAACGGGCCAAGCGCGAAGCTGCCTTCATTGTCGATGACATTCAGGTCTACGTCATCGGTCAGCCCTTCCTCGTCCAGCTTCTGGCGGATGAGACCGGCGGTGAAGGGCGTGGCATAGAGCGGCACGCCAAGGTCGGCGGCAAGATAGGGGATCGCCCCGATATGATCCTCATGGCCGTGGGTCAGCACGATACCGAGCAGATCGTCGGCGCGCTCCTCGATGAAGCCGAGATCGGGCAGCACCAGCTCCACGCCGGGATAGGCCGGGTCGGCGAAGGTCAGGCCGAGGTCGACCATGACCCACTTGCCCTGACAGCCGTAAAGATTGACGTTCATGCCGATCTCCCCCGACCCGCCAAGGGCCAGGAAGAGCAGCTCATTTCCAGGTGTCATTCTGTTTTCAAACTCCGTTCGTGCAATAGCGCGAGGCCCTGAATGGTAAGGTCCGGCGCAATCGCATCGAAAATATCGCTGTTGTCGTTGAAGAGGACCGCAAGGCCCCCGGTGGAGACCACCCGAGCCGGGCGGCCTATTTCGGCGCGCATCCGCGCCACCAATCCTTCCATCATCGCCACATAGCCCCAGAATACGCCGATATGCATCTGCGCTTCGGTCGTGCGGCCGATCACCGATTTGCTCTCGGGCGGCGCGATCGCAATCTTGGGCAGCTTCGCCGCCGCCGCGACCAGCGCATCCAGCGACAGGTTGATGCCCGGCGCGATGATCCCGCCCTTATAGGCGCCGGTATAGTCGACCACGTCGAAGGTCGTCGCCGTGCCGAAATCGATGACGATCAAATCGCCCTCGTAAAGATGGTGGGCGGCGATGGCGTTTACAACCCGGTCCGCTCCGACCGACGACGGCTCCGCCACGTCGAGTTCGATGCCCCATTCGACCGGCGCCTGTCCGGCGATCAGCGCGCTGGTCTTGAAATATTTGTCCGCCAGCACCTGAAGATTGTGGAGCGCGCGCGGCACGACGGTGGCGATGATAACAGCGTCCACGTCCGCAATGGCATAGCCTTCCAGAATCAGCAGCTGGTTCAGCCATACCGCATATTCGTCCGCCGTGCGCCGAGGATCGGTGGCGATCCGCCAGCGCGCGCGAATCTCCCGCCCGTCGAGCAGCGCGAAAACCACATTGGTGTTGCCCGCGTCGATCGCGAGAAGCATGGACCGTTCCTCAGGTCAGAATGATGTCGCCGGCGTGAATGGCACGGCTATCCCCATTCGCCAAGCGCAGGATCAGCATCCCGTCCCGGTCGAGCGTATCGAACGCGCCTTCCACCACCGCGCCGTCTGGCAGCGCGACTCGCATCGGCGTTCCGGCCGGATGGGCGTTGAGCAGCCAGTGCGTCCGCACCGGCTCCAGCCCCTGCGCGCGCCAAATGCCGAGCCAATGGCCGAAAAGCTGCGCCAGCCGCTCGAGCAGAGCGCCCGCTTCCGCGTCGGTAGCGCCCTGCGCGGCAAGACTTGTGGCTGGGCGATCTAGGCCAGTCGGATGCCCGGTCACATTAACCCCGATGCCGACTACGATCGCGTCGCCCAGTCGCTCCAGCAGGATGCCCGCTATCTTCGCGCCATCGACAAGCACATCGTTAGGCCATTTGATTTTGGTCTGGCCTGGCCCGTCCCCGCCTCGTACTCCGGCGAAAGCCGGAGTCCAGGGTTGACCGGCGCGCCCTCCACCCTGGGCTCCTGCTTCCGCAGGAGCACTGGTTCTGCAACATAAGGGCGCAACCAAGGCATGGACAGCATTGGCGGCAACCAGCGCCAGCGTATGCGCCGCCGGATCATTTGGGCCTAGCTGGACCAGCGTCGAACAATAGAGATTGCCGTCCGGGCTCTCCCACGATCGCCCCCTCCGCCCCCGCCCCCCGGTCTGCCGCCCGGCGCGCAGCCATGTGCCTTCGGGCGCGCCCTGCTCCGCCAGCGCCAGCATGTCGGCGTTGGTGGAGCCGGTCTCCTCGACGAAACGCCGCAAGCTCAGAAGAGCGCCGCCGCCGCCGCCGCGCTCACCGCGTCGAGCGCCGGGTTCAGCAGATAACCGAACACGATCACCACGGCGCAGGCGGTCAGGATCACATTCTCGACCGCGCCGCCCTTCGCCTCATAGGCGGCGGCCGGTTCGTCGAAATAGATCGTCTTGATGATCTTGAGATAATAGAAAGCACCGATCACCGACGCCGCGATGCCGAAGGCGGCAAGCGCAGTCAGGTTGGCGGCGACGGCGGCATCGAACACCAGGAACTTCGCCCAAAAGCCGAACAGCGGCGGGATGCCGGCCATCGAGAACATGAAGATGGCGAAGGCCGCCGCGAGGCCCTTGCGCGACTGCGACAGGCCGGACAGGCTGGCGATGCTTTCGACCGGGCGGCCTTCGGCGTCGCGCATCTGGAGAATGCAGGCGAAGGCGCCGATCGTCATGACGACATAGATCGCCATATAGCTCATCGTCGCAGCCACACCGGCGGGCGTGCCGCAGGCTAGACCGATCAGTGCAAAGCCGACATTGTTGATCGACGAATAGGCCATCAGCCGCTTGATGTTGGTCTGGCCGATCGCCGCGACCGCGCCCAGGATGATCGAGGCCAGCGCCACGAAAATCACGATCTGCTGCCAGTCCAGCCCTGCCGGACCCAGCGCTTCGATCGCGACCCGGACGGCAAGGCCCATGGCCGCGACCTTGGGCGCGCTGCCGAAGAAGGTGGTGACGGGCGTAGGCGCGCCTTCGTAAACGTCGGGCGTCCACATATGGAAGGGCACGGCGCTCATCTTGAAAGCAAGGCCCGCGAGCAGGAACACCATGCCGAACAGTTCGCCGTTCGACACGCCATCGCCCATCGCAACAGCGATGCCGTCAAACGCGGTCGTGCCGGTAAAGCCATAGAGCAAGGCCGATCCGTAGAGCAGGATGCCGCTCGCCAGCGATCCCAGCACGAAATATTTGAGGCCCGCTTCGGACGAGCGCCCATCCTGCCGCATGAAACTCGCCAGCACATAGGCGGCAAGGCTCTGCATTTCGAGGCCCACATAAAGCGTCAACAGGTCGCCCGCAGACACCATCATGCCCATGCCGATGCTGCTGAACAGGATCAGCACCGGATATTCGGGCCGCTCCTTGCCGTCGGTCAGGAAAAAGCGCGGCGCGAGCAGGATCGCCGCCGCCGCCGCGCCATAAATCAGCGCCTTGGCGAAAGCGGAGAAAGCGTCGGCGCGCACGAGCCCGTCAAAGGCATCAGGCCCGTTGGCGACCGAGGTCGAGATCGACACGCCGGCAATCGCCAGCGTCAGCACCGCCAGCCAGTTGACGACGCGCGCGGTCCCGTCGCCGCCGAACGCCGCGACCAGCATCAGCACCAGGCCGCCGGCGGTCAGGATAAGTTCCGGCAGGACCGCCAGAAGGGAAGCGGAATCGATCATCAGTGCGCCTCCCCGTGCGCGGATACTTCTTCATGATGGGCCTCGCCGGCCGGCTTGGCCGCGCCCATCTTGATATGAGAATCGCCTGCGGGCGCCGCAGGAGCGAGGCGCGCTTCGAGCGCGCGGATGTCGGACCGCATCGGCGCCAGGAAGCTTTCGGGATAGACGCCCATCCACAGCACCGCCGCCGCGATCGGCGCGAGCAGCGCGATCTCACGCGCCGACAGGTCGGGCATGGCCGCCGCGTCGGCATTGACCTGCTCGCCATAGGCGATGCGGCGATAGAGATAGAGCATATAGGCGGCACCGAGGATGATGCCGGTGGTGCAAACCAAAGCCACCCAGCTCGACGCCTGGTAGATGCCCATCAGCGCCAGAAATTCGCCCACGAAGTTGGACGTGCCCGGCAGGCCCACCGAGGCCATGGTGAACAGCAGGAACAGCACCGCATATTTGGGCATGTTGATGCTGAGCCCGCCATAACGGCTGATCTCGCGCGTATGCAGCCGGTCGTAGATGACGCCGACGCACAGGAAGAGCGCGCCCGACACCAGGCCATGGCCCAGCATAACCATCATCGCGCCCTCGATACCCGCCTGGTTGAAGGCGAACAGGCCGACCGTCACGATCGCCATGTGCGCGACCGACGAATAGGCGATCAGCTTCTTCATGTCAGACTGCACCAGCGCGACCAGCGACGTGTAAACCACCGCCACCATCGACAGGCCCCACACCAGCCATGCGAGTTGCGAAGAGGCTTCGGGGAACATCGGCAGCGAGAAGCGGATGAAGCCATATCCGCCCATCTTCAGCAGCACGCCCGCCAGAATGACCGAACCCGCTGTCGGCGCCTGAACGTGCGCGTCGGGCAGCCAGGTGTGCACCGGCCACATCGGCATCTTGACCGCGAAGCTCGCGAAGAAGGCCAGGAACAGCCAGGTCTGGACATGCGGGTCGAAATCATAGGCCATGAGCGCCGGAATTTCGGTCGTGCCCGCCTCATGTACCATCCACATCATCGCGATCAGCATCAGCACGGAGCCGAGCAGCGTGTAGAGGAAGAATTTGTAGCTGGCGTAGATGCGGTCCGCGCCGCCCCAGATGCCGATGATGAGGTACATCGGGATCAGGCCGGCCTCGAACATCACGTAGAAGAGATAGATGTCCTGCGCCGCGAAGACGCCGATCATCAGCACCTCCATGAACAGGAAGGCCGCCATATATTCGCCGACGCGCTTGTTGATCGCTTCCCAGCTCGCGCCGATGCAGATGGGCATCAGGAAGACCGTGAGGATGATGAGCATCAGCGCGATGCCGTCTATCCCCAGCGCCCAGGCGAAGCGGCCGAAGATCGGCGAATATTCCTGGAACTGCCACTGGAGCCCGCCCTGGTCGAAATTCGCCCAGAGCAGGATGCCCAGCACCAGATCGACCAACGTCGCGATCAGCGCGATCCACCGCGCGGCATTGGCGCCCGCGAAGAGACAGGCGATGGCCCCCGCCATCGGCACTGCCATCATCAGGGAAAGGATGGGGAAGCCGTCCATTATCGTGTCATCGCCCAGGTTGCGGCCGCGGCGAGCCCGATCAGCATCACCAGCGCGTAGGTGTAGAGGTAGCCGGACTGGATCCGACGGGTGATCTTGTTGCCCTGCACCACCAGCGCGGCGAGCCCGTTGGGGCCGAAGCGGTCGATGAAGCCGATGTCACCGAACTTCCAGAAGAAGCGACCGATGGCGAAGGCGGGCTTCACGAACAGGACATTGTACAGCTCGTCGAAATACCATTTGTTGAGCAGGAACTGGTAGAGCGCGCCGAACTGCGAAACGAAGCGCTGCGGCCAGTCGGTGTTCTTGATGTAGCTCAGCCAGGCGATGATGAAGCCCAGCGCCATCACCGTGAACGGCCCGAACTTGACCCAGGTCGGCACTTCATGCGCCGCATGCATCAGGTGGCTGTCGAAGGCGAGCGAACCCTTCCAGAACTCGACGCCGCCTTCGGCTCCAATGAACTGATCGTGGAAGACGAACCCGGCAAACACCGCGCCCAGGCTCAACACGATCAGCGGAACCAGCATGACCCAGGGGCTTTCGTGCGGATGATAGCCGCCGGTGCCGCTAGGCAGAGCGTGCGCGTCGGCCTCATGACCGTGAGGATCATGACCGGCATTTTCCTGCGCCGGCGCATCGTCGTGCTCCGATCCATGGCCGTGGGTCGCATGATCGTCATGCCCGTGCGCGTCATGGATCGCATGCTGGATATGCTCCGACGCGGCCCAGCGCGGCTTGCCGAAGAAGGTGAGGAACACCAGCCGCCAGCTGTAGAAGCTGGTCAGCAACGCCGCGAACACGCCGACATAATAAGCGCCCACGCCCGACCCGCCTGACGCGAACGCCGCCTCCAGAATGCCGTCCTTGGAATAGAAGCCCGCAAAGCCATAGCCGATGAGCGGGAGACCCACGCCAGTAATAGCGAGCGTACCCAGCGTCATCGTCCAGAAGGTGATCGGAATCTCCTTCCGCAGGCCGCCATAATAGCGCATGTCCTGCTCATGGTGCATCGCATGGATGACCGAGCCGGCGCCCAGGAATAGCAAAGCCTTGAAGAAAGCGTGGGTGAAGAGGTGGAACATCGCCGCGCCATAAGCGCCGACGCCCGCCGCGAAGAACATATAGCCGAGCTGCGAACAGGTCGAATAGGCGATAACGCGCTTGATGTCGTTCTGCACCGTGCCGACCGTTGCCGCGAACAGGCAGGTCGCAGCGCCAATGAAGGTCACGAAACCGAGCGCCGTCGGCGACGTCTCGAACATCGGCGACAGGCGGCACACCATGAACACGCCCGCCGTCACCATGGTCGCGGCGTGGATCAGCGCCGACACCGGCGTCGGGCCTTCCATCGCGTCCGGCAACCAGGTGTGCAGCCCAAGCTGCGCCGATTTGCCCATCGCGCCGATGAACAGCAGCAGGCAGAGCACGGTCATCGTGTCGAAGCGGTAACCCAGGAACCCGATGGTCGATCCTGCCATCGATGGCGCGGCTTCCAGAATTTCGGGGATGGATATGGTGTTGAACACCAGATAGGTGCCGAAAATCCCCATCATGAAGCCGAGATCGCCGACGCGGTTGACCACGAACGCCTTGATCGCGGCGGCGTTGGCGCTCGGCTTGCGGAACCAGAAGCCGATGAGGAGATAGGAGGCGAGGCCGACGCCTTCCCAGCCGAAGAACATCTGGAGCAGATTGTTCGACGTCACCAGCATCAGCATCGCGAAAGTGAAGAGCGAGAGATAGGCGAAGAAGCGCGGCTGATCCGGCTCCTCCTCCATATAGCCCCAGCTGTAGAGGTGGACGAGGCTGGAGACGCTAGTGATGACCACCAGCATGACCGCCGTCATCGTGTCGACGCGCAGCGCCCATTGCGCGTCGAAGCTGCCGCTTTCGATCCAGGTGAACAGCGGCTGCACATAGGCTTCGCTATGGCCGGTCAGAAAACCGATGAAGATCGGCCAGCTCATGGCGCAGCTGGCGAACAGCGCGCCCGTAGTGACGATCTTGGCCGGCAGCTTGCCCAGCGCCTTATTGCCAAGCCCCGCAATGGCGGCCGCCAGCAGCGGAAGAAGGACGATAAGCTGGATCACAGAAACGCACCCCCTTCGTCATCCCGGCGGAGGCCGGGATCTCGCTTTTCTTCAGCAGCGCCCGAAGAAGAGAGATGCCAGCATCCGCTGGCATGACGGATGTTAATTGCCCGCATCAGCCCTTCATCCGGTTGATGTCATCGACGGCGATCGTGCCGCGACCGCGGAAGTAGATGACGAGGATGGCAAGCCCGATGGCCGCCTCACCCGCCGCGACGGTCAGCACGAACATGCTGAACACCTGCCCGACCAGATCGCCCAGGAAGGCGCTGAACGCGACAAGGTTGATGTTGACGCTCAGCAGGATCAGCTCGATCGCCATCAGGATGATGATGACATTCTTGCGGTTGATGAAGATGCCCAGCACCCCCATCACGAACAGGATCGCGCTGACGACCAGATAGTGCTGAAGGCCGATCATGCCTTTGCCCCCATGAAAAACATCCGTTCGCCCTGAGCGAAGTCGAAGGGCCCAACTGAACGAAGTGAAGGCACTTCGCTCCGCTCAGTGAAGGGCTTCGACAGGCTCAGCCCGAACGGGATCAAGTGAATGGACTGCATCACAGCTCCACCCCCTCCCCCACGGGCTGATTGATATTGCGAACCGCATCCTGCGGCCGGCGGCGGTTCTGTCGGGCGATATTCTGGCCCTTCACCCCGCCGCGCGCGCGGTGGGTCAGCACGATCGCGCCGATCATCGCCACCAGAAGCACGATGCCTGCCGCCTCAAACAGGAAGATGTAGCGCGTATAGAGCAGCCCGCCGATCGCCTGGATATTGCTCAGTTCAGGGTTGGCCGGGGCCGCCCGCTGCGCCAGTTCGATCGGGCCTGCGCTCCAGAGGCCAATGCCCAGCACGATCTCCCCCAGCAGCACCAGCGAGAGCAGCAGGCCGAACGGCAGATAGTCGACGAAGCCCGCGCGCAGTTCGGCAAAGTCGATGTCGAGCATCATGACCACGAACAGGAACAGCACCGCGACCGCGCCGACATAGACGATGACCAGCAGCATCGCGATGAACTCGGCCCCCAGCAGCACCATCAGCCCCGCCGCGTTGAAGAAAGCGAGGATCAGCCACAGCACCGAATGGACCGGGTTGCGCGACAGGATCGTCAGCGCGCCGCTGCACACGACGAGCGTCGCGAACAGGTAGAAGGCGATTACATGGATCATTGGTCCTGACGACCCCCCATCATCCGTTCGCCCTGAGCGAAGTCGAAGGGCTCACCTGAGCGAAGCGAAGGCACTTCGCCATGCTCAGTGGAGGGCTTCGACAGGCTCAGCCCGAACGGCTTTGAATCAGACATCGGGCGCATTACCGATAGGGCGCATCGGCGGCAAGGTTCGCGGCGATCGCGCGCTCCCACTTGTCGCCATTCTCGAGGAGCTTGGCCTTGTCGTAGATCAGCTCCTCGCGGGTTTCGGTCGAAAACTCGAAATTCGGCCCTTCCACGACCGCGTCCACCGGGCAGGCTTCCTGGCAGAATCCGCAATAGATGCACTTGGTCATGTCGATGTCGTAGCGCGTGGTGCGGCGGCTGCCATCCTCGCGCGGCTGCGCCTCGATGGTGATCGCCTGCGCCGGACAGATCGCCTCGCACAGCTTGCACGCGATGCAGCGCTCCTCGCCATTGGGGTAGCGGCGCAGCGCATGTTCACCCCGGAAGCGCGGGCTTATCGGGTTCTTCTCATAGGGATAGTTGATCGTCGCCTTGGGCTTGAAGAAATATTTCAAGGTCAGCCAATGCGCCTTCACGAACTCCCAGAGGGTGAAGGATTTGATGTAGTATCCGAGGCTCATTGTGCTTTCCGCCCTTCAGCGAATGCTGAATGAAAATCGTCAGCCGTAGTCGCAGTACGCAAGCCGAAGCAGGCACCTACAAACTTCACGTTATTCGTTCCATCTGTTCGACCAATTCCAGCATCCAGCCAAGGGCCACGTTTACTGCCGGTCAAGCTTACAAGAACCGTCTTTTTATCTCTGATCGGTCCGGTCAAAGCAGCAAGCGTGCCGGGTGCCGTTGAACGCACATTAACGAGCTTTGCACCCTCAAGCGCGCCGACATTGTCGATTGTTTCATCGACCTGCATCACGCCGGCTTCCGGTCCCGCCGGTAGAAGAAAACCAAAGTTGAACCTTGGTGGATCGTTACCCGGCATTGGTCCTCCACGAGGCCAAATCTGGCACAGATAGGCCGATCGCCTTGTTGGGTCATCCGGCGTCTGCGCAATGCTTGCCGCCGCAAACGCAACAAGGCAGCTACCAACGCAGGCTGTAACTATTCTCATCCCCCATACCTCGTCAGCATGAGGAAGCCCGACACCAGGAACACGAACAGCAGCGAGGTCGGCAGGAAGATTTTCCAGCCCAGCCGCATCAGCTGGTCATAGCGGTAGCGGGGCACCGTCGCCTTCACCCAGGAGAAGACGAAGAAGAAGAACAATATCTTGGCGAACAGCCAAAGGATGCCGGGCACCCAATAGAGCGGCGCCCAGTCCACCGGCGGCAGGTATCCGCCCCAGAACAGGATGGCGTTGAGCGCGCACATCAGGATCACGTTGGCATATTCGCCCAGCCAGTAAAGCGCGAAGGCCATCGACGAATATTCGGTCTGATAGCCCGCGACCAGCTCGCTTTCCGCTTCGGTTAGGTCGAAGGGCGCCCGCGCCGTTTCGGCCATGGCGGAAATCAGGAACATGATCGCCATCGGGAAGAGCAGCGGGTTGAAGCCGTTGCCGTTCAGAAAGCCATAATAGCCCCTCTGGCTTTCCACGATCGCGGTCAGGTTGAAGCTGCCCGCCCACAGCACGACGCAGATCAGGATGAAGCCGATCGAGACTTCATAGGAAATCATCTGCGCCGACGCGCGGATCGCCGAATAGAAGGGATATTTGGAGTTGGACGCCCAGCCGGCCAGCACCACGCCATAGACGCCGAGCGACGAGATGGCGAGGATGTAGAGCAGCCCGACATTGATGTTGGCCAGCACCACGCCCACCTGAAACGGCACCACCGCCCAGGCCATCAGCGCGACGGTGAAGGTGATGATCGGCGCGATCAGGAACAGGGTCTTGTTCGCCGCCGACGGGATAATGGTTTCCTGAAGGAAAACCTTCAGTCCGTCCGCGAAGGACTGGAGCAGGCCGAACGGCCCGACCACGTTGGGGCCGCGCCGCAACGCCATGGCCGCCCAGATCTTCCGGTCGGCATAGATAATCATCGCGACCGCCAGCATGACCGGCAGCGCGATCAGCAATATGCCGATGATGGTGGACACGAACCACGCGCCCTCGAACGGCAGGCCCAGATTTTGGAAGAAAGCGGTCACTTAAGCAGCCCCTTAAAGCCCTCTCCCTCAAGGGAGAGGGTTGGGTGAGGGTGTGCTGAGGTCGAAGGCAGAGGCCGACATTGGCGTCGAGCCCCCTCACCCCAGCCCTCTCCCCATCGGGGAGAGGGAGCTTTGATCGACGACAGCATCACTCCGCGGCCTCCGCAAACGTCTCGCCGTGGATCAGTTCCGCCGAACATTGCTGCATCGTCGGGCTGGCGCGGCAGATCGCGTTGGTGAGGTAGAAATCCTTGATCGGCGAGGCGAATTCGCCAGTCGCGCCAGTGGGCAACGACGGGATCGACCAGCCATAGCCCGCCAGCCCCTCGACGCCCAGCGCCGGAACCGCTTCCGCCATCTGCGCGCGCAGCTGGTCGAAGCTATCGAACGGCAGCCGCGCGCCCAGCACATCGGATAGCGCCCGCAGGATCGACCAGTCCTCGCGCGCGTCGCCGGGCGCAAACACGGCCTTGTCGCCGCGCTGCACCCGGCCTTCCAGATTGACGTAAGTGCCCGCCTTCTCGGCATAGCTCGCCCCCGGCAGGATCACGTCGGCGGCGTGGGCGCCCTTGTCGCCATGATGGCCGATATAGACTTTGAAACTCTCGCCAAACGCCGAATAATCGACCTCGTCCGCACCCAGCGAGAAGAGCAGCTTCGGCTTGGCCGCCGCCATCGCCTTGACGCCGCCATCCATTGCCCAGCCGAGCATCAGCCCGCCCATGCGCGCCGCCGCGAAATGCAGCAGGTTGTAGCCGTTCCAACTGTCCTTGATGAGGCCCAGCGTCTCGACCAGCCCCAGCGTGTCGCCATGCGCGCCATCCTTCGCCAGCACGCCGCCGCCCACGATCACCACAGGCCGCGCCGCGCCACCGAAAGCGTCCAGCACCGCCTGCGGCAGCTTGCCGAGCAGCGAAGCGTCATTGCCCAGCCACTCGACCTTATATGTGAGGTCGAACTCCGGCCCGATCCCGAACACCTTGGCCCCGCGCTTGATCGCCTTGCGCATCCGCGTGTTCACCAGCGGCGCTTCCCAGCGCAAATTGGTGCCAATGAGCAGGATGACGTCCGCCGTCTCCAGATCGGCGAGTGGCGTGTTGAACACGACCGCCGACAGGCTCGACACGTCATAGGCAAGCCCGGTCTGCCGCCCTTCCAGCATCGTGCCGCCCAGCTTTTGAACCAGCAGCTTGCCCGCAAACATCGTCTCGCAATCGAGCAGATCGCCAGCGATCGCCGCGACGCTGCCGCCATGCTGCACGGCGGCGATCGCCTTGAACGCCTCGTCCCAGGTCGCGGGAACCAGCTTGCCGTCGCGCCGGACATAGGGCTTGTCGAGCCGCTTGCGGACCAGACCATCGACATTGTGCCGGGTCTTGTCCGACGCCCACTCCTCGTTCACATCGTCATTGATGCGCGGCACGGCGCGCAGCACCTGACGGCCCCGGCTGTCGAGGCGGATGTTGGTCCCCACCGCGTCCATCACGTCGATCGCATGGGTCTTTTTCAGTTCCCACGGCCGCGCCTCGAACGCATAGGGCTTGCTGGTCAGCGCGCCCACCGGGCACAGGTCCACCACATTGCCCGACAGCTCGCTCTTGGCGGCATGTTCCAGATAGGTGGTGATCTGCATATTCTCGCCGCGATAGATCGCGCCGATCTCCGGCACGCCCGCGACTTCCTCGGCAAAGCGCACGCAGCGGGTGCACTGGATGCAGCGGGTCATCACCGTCTTGACGATCGGCCCCATATATTTCTCGGTGACGGCGCGCTTATTCTCGTCGAAGCGGCTGCCGCCCCGGCCATAGGCCATGGACTGATCCTGCAGATCGCACTCGCCGCCCTGGTCGCAGATCGGGCAATCGAGCGGGTGGTTGATGAGCAGAAACTCCATCACTCCTTCGCGCGCCTTCTTGACCATTTCGGTCTGCGTGAAGATTTCCTGATTGTCCGCGGCGGGCAGCGCACAGCTCGCCTGCGGCTTGGGCGGCCCAGGCTTCACCTCGACCAGGCACATGCGGCAATTGCCGGCGATGCTGAGGCGCTCATGATAGCAGAAGCGCGGGATTTCCTTGCCCGCTAGCTCGCACGCCTGGAGCACGGTCGCGCCCGCCGGGACGTCTATTTCTACGCCATCTACTTTGACTTTAGGCATTGTCGTCTTCCTTGCGCGCCGGGAGCACGCCAACGGCCATGGCGCCGGGGATGTTCGGGTGAGCCGGATTCGGAATCAGTTGCTGACGACGCGGATCGATAAGCACGTCCATCGATTCCATCGGGATAGCGCCTAGCAGAACCTGATTGCCAGTTACCAGAGCGCCGGTGAACGTGCGCCGTCCGAAGACCTCGACTAGCACCGGGCCGACATATTCGACAATCTCGGACCGACCGTCAGCCATTGTTATCATGCGATCTTCGAGCTTGGTCAGCCGCAACTGCTTGGCGATCAGGGGAGTGATGCACAGATCGATCGCGCCTGAATCCACCAGCGCATTCGCATCGATCTCTTCCAGTTCGGGCCTGGCCGCATTGGAGAGACGAATATGCTGATAGACGAGGCCCATTATTCCGCCGCCTCCATCACGGGCGCGCCGCGTTCGGCGATCCGGCGCTCGATCTCCGGGCGGAAGTGACGGATCAGGCCCTGGATCGGCCAGGCCGCCGCGTCGCCCAGCGCGCAGATGGTGTGTCCCTCGACCTGCTTGGTCACCTGGAACAGCATGTCGATCTCGCTCTGGTCGGCGTCGCCGGTGCGCAGCCGCTCCATCACGCGCCACATCCAGCCGGTGCCTTCGCGGCAGGGCGTGCACTGGCCGCAGCTTTCATGCTTGTAGAAGTAGCTCAACCGGCTGATCGCGCGGATGATGTCGGTGGACTTGTCCATGACGATGACGGCGGCGGTGCCAAGGCCCGAGCCGAGCGCGCGCAGACCGTCGAAATCCATCGGCGCGTCCATGATCTCCTTGGCCGGCACCAAAGGCACCGAGGAGCCGCCGGGGATCACGGCAAGCAGATTGTCCCAGCCGCCCCGAATGCCGCCGCAATGCCGGTCGATCAGTTCGCGGAACGGGATCGACATGCTCTCCTCGACCACGCACGGCTTGTTCACATGGCCGCTGATCTGGAATAGCTTGGTACCCTTGTTATTCTCCCGCCCGAAGCGCGTGAACCATTCCGGCCCGCGCCGCAGGATGGTCGGCGCGACCGCGATCGATTCCACATTGTTGACCGTCGTCGGGCAGCCATAGAGGCCGGCCCCCGCCGGGAAAGGCGGCTTCAGGCGCGGCTGGCCCTTCTTGCCTTCCAGGCTCTCGATCTGCGCGGTTTCCTCGCCGCAGATATAAGCGCCCGCGCCGCGATGGACGAACACATCGAAATCATAGCCCGACCCGCAGGCATTCTTGCCGAGGAAGCCCTTGGCATAGGCTTGCTCAACGGCGGCGAAGAGAACCTTCGCCTCGTAGATGAACTCGCCGCGAATATAGATATAGGCCGCGCGCGCGCGCATCGCGAAGCCGGCGACCAGCGCGCCCTCGATCAGCTTGTGCGGATCGTGGCGGATGATCTCGCGATCCTTGCACGAACCCGGCTCGGATTCGTCGGCGTTGATCACCAGGAAGCTCGGACGGCCATCCTTGCTTTCCTTGGGCATGAAGCTCCACTTCATGCCGGTCGGGAAGCCCGCGCCGCCACGGCCGCGCAGGCCGCTCGCCTTGATGCGGTTGATGATCTCGTCCTGGCCGATCGCCAGCAGCGCCTTGGTATTGTCCCAATCGCCGCGCTTGCATGCAGCGTCGATGCCCCAGTCCTGGAAGCCATAGACGTTGGTGAAGATGCGGTCCTTGTCCTCCAGCGGGCCGACGAATGGCGCGGGAGCGGGCGTTTCTTCCGCCATCATTTGGTCTCCGTCAGGTCGAGCCGACGCTCGATCCGCCCGACCCGGTTGTCGAGCTTGTCCATACGGGCGTTGATGCCTGCCACTGACATCATGATGGACGCCAGATGCTCTTCGGTTGCGGTCATACGCAGTTTTATGTCCGACATATCGGATTCCATATTGTCGAGCCTCTGATCGAGGCGGCGAAGCTGTTCAAGGATAAGGTGCTCGATCTTATCCGTCATCTAGCGCCCCTTCCCGATCAGCTTTTCAGCGACGAAATAGGCTGCCAGCGCGAGGCCAAGGCTGATGACCAAGCCCAGCACCGCGCCGATGATCTTGAGCGCGATCACGAAGACAATGATTCCGAGGACGATGGCGACCAGCGCGTTCACGCCCATTCCCCCCGATAATCGTGATTTTCGCCGACCATCGCGGTAAGGCTGGTCGGCCCGCCCTCGGGGCAGCTCGTCTGGCGCTCGGTCTGCGGCCCGATCTTGGGCTGACCGCCGGCCGCGAGCGTGTCCAGCACCGCGCTCATGCTGTCATAGGTCAGGTCTTCGTAATTATCGTCGTTGATCTGGACCATCGGCGCATTGGCGCAGGCGCCCAGGCATTCGACTTCGGTCAGGGTGAAGAGGCCGTCGGGCGTGGTCGCGCCCTTGACCAGCCCCTTGTTCTTGCAGGCCGCGAACACGTCGTCGGAGCCGCGCAACATGCAGGGCGTCGTGCCGCACACCTGCACATGATAGCGGCCCACCGGGGCCAGATTATACATGGTATAGAAGGTCGCAACCTCATAGACGCGCATGTACGGCATATCGAGTTGACGCCCGATATATTCCATCACCGGCACGGGCAGCCAGCCCTGCGTCTGCGTTTCCGCGCCGACCTGCCGTTGCGCCAGGTCGAGCAGCGGCATCACGGCGGACTGCTGGCGGCCGGCTGGATAGCGGGCGATGACCTTCTCGGCCTGCGCGGCATTCTCCGCCGTCCACGCAAACGCGCCCCAGCGCGCGCGGGTTTCGGCTTCGTCGGGGATATGGGGTGCGTCAGCCATTACTGATTACCTCCGGCTGATACATCCGATCGAACCACCGAGAGGCTCTTACCAAGATCCGACACGGAAACTCCTTTGAAATCCTCGGTCCGCCGAACAACGAAATGAACCACATATGCTGGATTGCAGGCGTAAGACACGCGAACCACCTTATCAGACGATTCCGCCTTAGACCCGTCCAACAGCCGCGCTTCACCGAACGAACACGATCCAATGGAAGAAACCAAATCGCTCGCAGATACGGCGGTTCGTCCTTGCACTATTCTCTCGTGCCACACACCTTGGTGCGGACCACCGACCACCTCCGGCCCTGTACCATTCAGCTGCGAAATCGAACCCCGGACCATTTTCGTCGCCACGTCCCACTTAGCTTCGGCCAAAGCGCGGACAAATTCATCGACGGGGTCAGTAGTCGACACGCTTGCATTCGCCATTCCGAACGCAAGAGCCGTAGTGACAGAAGCGATGAGAAGGGTTCTCACCGGTCACACTCCCCGAACACGATGTCCATCGCGCCCAGAACGGCGGTGGTGTCGGCGAGCATATGGCCCTTCATCATGAAGTCCATCGCCTGAAGGTGCGAGAAGGCGGTCGGGCGGATCTTGCAGCGATAGGGCTTGTTGCTCCCGTCCGCGACCAGATAGACGCCGAATTCGCCCTTGGGGCTTTCCGTCGCGACATAGACTTCGCCCGCGGGCACATGGAAGCCCTCGGTGTAGAGTTTGAAGTGGTGGATCAGCGCCTCCATCGACCGCTTCATCTCGCCGCGCTTGGGCGGCACCACCTTGCGGTCGAAGCTGGCGATCGGCCCCTCGGGCATTTCGTTGAGGCACTGCTTCATGATCCGCGCGGACTGGCGGACCTCCTCGACGCGCACCATGAAACGATCGTAGCAGTCGAACGCGGTGCCGACGGGCACGTCGAACTCCATCCGGTCATAGACGTCATAGGGCTGCGACTTGCGGATATCCCACGGGATGCCGCTGCCCCGGATCATCGGGCCGGAAAAGCCCCATTTCAGCGCGTCTTCCTTGGAGACGACGGCGATGTCGACATTGCGCTGCTTGAAGATGCGGTTGTCAATCACCAGGCTCATCGCGTCCTCGAACAGGCGCGGCAGGCGCGTGTCCAGCCAGTCGGCAATGTCGGTCAGCAACTTTAGCGGCACATCCTGATGCACGCCGCCCGGCCGGAAATAGGCGCTGTGCATCCGCGCGCCCGACGCCCGCTCGAAGAAATTGAGGCAATCCTCGCGAATCTCGAACAGCCACAGGTTCGGCGTCATCGCGCCCACGTCCATCACATGCGACCCCAAGTTCAGCATATGATTGCAGATGCGCGTCAGCTCCGCGAAGAACACGCGCAGATATTGCGCGCGCAGCGGCACTTCCAGGTTCAGCAGCTTCTCGATCGCCAGCACATAGCTATGCTCCATGCCGAGCGGCGAGCAATAGTCGAGCCGGTCGAAATAGGGCAGCGCCTGCAGATAGGTCTTGTACTCGATCAGCTTCTCGGTGCCGCGATGCAGCAGGCCTACGTGGGGGTCGCAGCGCTCCACGATCTCGCCGTCCAGTTCCATGACGAGGCGCAGCACGCCATGCGCGGCCGGGTGCTGCGGGCCGAAGTTGATCGTGTAATTCTGGATGTCCGTATCGCCCAGCGTCGGGTCGCTGGCGTCGGTGCGATGGTCCAGTTCGTCGAGATAGTCTGCCATCAGCCCTTGTCCTCGGGCTTGGCGACGCCTTTGCCCTCGTCGGTATGGTGTTCCGGCTTGACCGGCGCGTCGGCGGATTTCTCCGCCGCCTTCGCATTGGCGGGCTCGCCAGCGCCGGTATCGTCCTTCTTCTCCGTCACCTTGGGAGTCGCGCCGGCCGGCTCGCCCTTGGGCGCGGCCGGCGGCGGAGGCGGCGCGGCGACAGGCGACGGCGCGCCCGGAGCCTGCGGCGCCTTTTCATCGCCCGGCAATATATATTCCGCCCCTTCCCAGGGACTCATGAAGTCGAACTGGCGGAAATCCTGGGCCAGCTTGACCGGCTTGTAGACAACCCGCTTGTCCTCCTCGCTATACCACATCTCGACATAGCCGGTGAGCGGGAAGTCCTTGCGGAACGGATGCCCCTTGAACCCATAGTCAGTGAGGATGCGGCGCAGGTCGGTATTGCCGTCGAACACCACGCCATACATGTCGAACACCTCGCGCTCCAGCCAGCCGGCGACCGGCCAGATGTGCGTGACGGTGGGGACAGGCGTGCCCTCGTCGGTCGTCACCTTGACGCGCACGCGATGGTTCCGCGTGACGCTCAGCAGATGGTAGCAGACCTCGAACCGCTCAGGCCGGTCGGGATAGTCGACCCCAGCGATCTCCATCAACTGCTGATAGCCGGCCCGGTCGCGCAGCAAAGTCAGCGCGTCGGCCAGCGCCTCGCGCACGACGGTGAAGCTATATTCGTCGGCATGGTGGACGGTCTCGATCAGCATCGACCCCAGCAGGCCGCCGATTTCCTCGGCGATGCCGTCGATGGTCGCGATCCTCGGTGCGGAATGGCCCATGATCAAATCCTCCCCTGCAAGGGGAGGGGGACCGCCGCGAAGCGGTGGTGGAGGGGTGTCGCCCTATCGAGAAGGGGACACCCCTCCGTCAGGCTTCGCCTGCCACCTCCCCTTTCAGGGGAGGATTTGCAAGTATTAACCATCACCACGCTCACCGCTCGATCGTTCCGATGCGGCGGATCTTCCGCTGCAACTGCATCACGCCGTAGAGCAAAGCCTCGGCGGTCGGCGGGCAGCCGGGGACATAGATATCCACCGGCACGATGCGGTCGCACCCGCGCACCACCGAATAGCTGTAGTGATAATAGCCGCCGCCATTGGCGCAGCTGCCCATCGAAATCACATATTTCGGGTTGGACATCTGGTCATAGACCTTGCGCAGCGCCGGGGCCATCTTGTTGCACAGCGTGCCCGCCACGATCATCACGTCCGATTGCCTCGGCGAAGCACGAGGCGCGGCGCCGAACCGCTCCATGTCATAGCGCGGCATGTTGACGTGGATCATCTCCACCGCGCAGCAGGCGAGGCCGAAGGTCATCCACCACAAAGAACCGGTGCGCGCCCACTGGAACAGCTCTTCGGTCGAGGTGACGAGGAAGCCCTTGTCGCCGACTTCGCCGTTCAGCGAATCAAAGAAGGCCTGATCGGGCTGGGTGCCGAGCGGCGGCAGGGTGCCGGGCGCTGGCGTTGTGAGTTCTACTCCCAATCGAGTGCTCCCTTCTTCCACGCATAGACGAGGCCGAGCACCAGCTCCGCTATGAAGATCATCATCGTCGTCCAGCCGGCCCAGCCGATCTGGTCGAGGCTCACCGCCCACGGAAACAGGAACGCCGCTTCCAGGTCGAAAATGATGAAGAGGATCGCGACCAGGTAGAAGCGCACGTCGAACTGGCTGCGCGGCTCCTCAAAGGCCGGAAATCCGCATTCATATTCGCTGAGTTTGGCCGGGTCTGGGCTATGCGCCCCGGTCAGGCGGCCGACCAGCATCGGCAGGAAAACGAACGTGCCGGAGAGCAGCAGCGCGACCCCGAGAAAGATCAGGATCGGCAGATATTGGCTTAGATCGACCAACGGTATCCCCTGGGCGAAAAGGTTGTGGGCGCGCTTTAGGCCCGCTGCACATGCGAAGCAAGGGGCGGGCGCCGTGAGAATGACTCGCAAAAAGGCCAGTCACCCGAAGCGCTTGCCCTCTGTTACATCAGCGCAACGCGCCGGCCACCAACTTATGTAATTTGGAATGAATGGCGTCGTTTCCGGCGATCACTTCCTGCCGGTCGATCATCTGCTCGCCGCCGCGAAAATCGCTGGTGAAGCCGCCCGCCTCGCGCACGAGCAGCAGCCCGGCGGCAACGTCCCAGGGCTTGAGGCCACTCTCCCAATAACCGTCATACCGCCCCGACGCGACATGGGCGAGGTCGAGCGCCGCCGCGCCGAAGCGGCGGATGCCCGCGACCGACGGCGCGACCGCGCCGAAGATGCGGGTCCATTGCGCCATGTCGCCATGGCCCAGGAACGGGATGCCGGTCGCGATCACGCAATCGGCCAGGTCGCGCCGCGCCGAAACGCGCAGGCGCTGGTCGTGCCGCCACGCCCCCCGGCTCTTCTCCGCCCAATAGCTTTCGTCGGTCACCGGCTGATAGATCAGCCCCGTCGTGATCTCGCGCTTGTTGCCGCCATAAAGCGGCTCCTCGACCGCGATCGAAATGGCGAAGTGCGGGATGCCGTGCAGGAAATTGGTGGTGCCGTCCAATGGATCGATGATCCAGCGGGGCTTGGTCGGATCGCCCTCGATCACGCCGCCCTCTTCCAGCAGGAAACCCCAATTGGGCCGCGCCTTCTGCAATTCCTCGACGAGCGTGCGCTCGGCCTGCTGGTCGGCCTTCGACACGAAGTCGGCCGGCCCCTTGCGGCTGACCTGCAAATGCTCGACCTCGCCGAAGTCGCGGCGCAGCCGTGCGCCCGCCTTGCGCGCGGCGCGTTCCATGACGGTCAGAAGGCCGGAGTGCGATACCATTGTCTCTATCTCCACCGCTCGGCGTCACGCGCGCGAGCGGCCTGCTTGCTATCTCTTGGGGGCGGGCTTGGCCGCCGGCGCCGCGGGACGATAGCCGCATACGCCCGCGATCACCGCCAGCATCTGCGATGCGTCCTTGCGATCGACCTTGCCCCCATTGGCGGCGATCACCTTGTCGGTCTCGGCGCTCACCATGCTGATCGAATTGGAATAGACGCAGTCGAAAAGCGCATTCTTGACCGGCTGACCGACCTCGCTCGATTGCAGCGCGGTCATGATGATGCGCAGCACCTGCGCCGCATTGTCGATCTGGGCGCGGCTCGGCCGGGCCGGCGCGGCGGTCTGCGCGGGCAGCGCAGCCGGCATGAACGCGACCGCCAGGATCGCCGCCCCTGCCCTGCCGCGCGCCAGCCGCATCAGTCGGCCCGCTTCACATATTCGCGTTCATAGACATCGACGACGATGCGCGTGCCGGTGACGATGTGCGGCGGAACCATCACGCGCACGCCATTGTCGAGGATGGCAGGCTTGTAGCTCGCCGAAGCGGTCTGGCCCTTCACCACCGCGTCGGCCTCCACGACCGTCGCCTCGATGGTTTCGGGCAGCTGCACGCTGATCGGGCGCTCGTCATACATTTCGAGCACCACCATCATGCCGTCCTGAAGGAAGGCGGCGGCATCGCCGATCAGGTCGGCCGCCAGATTGATCTGCTCGTAGGTTTCGGTGTCCATGAACACCAGCATATCGCCTTCGGCGTAGAGATACTGGAAATCCTTGGTGTCCAGGCGGATGCGCTCGACCGTCTCGGCCGAGCGGAAGCGGACATTATTCTTGCGCCCGTCGATCAGGTTCTTCAGCTCCACCTGCATGTAAGCGCCGCCCTTGCCGGGCTGGGTGTGCTGGATCTTGACGGCGCGCCACAGGCCGCCCTCATATTCGATATTGTTGCCGGGACGAATGTCCACGCCGCTGATCTTCATGGGA
>NZ_JAVHPD010000025.1:0-1240 GCF_036170395.1 Sphingobium sp. | reverse complement strand
ACCCGCCTGTGCCGTCTTCGCGATCATCGCCAGATCGCTCATTACGTCGCCGGTCGCCCCGTCGTCGTCACGGGTCCCGGCCAGTTCTTCGATCGCGAGCGTGGTCGGCTTGCCGGCCGCCTTGCCAAGAATGCGCTGGCGCATGTCCGAGGTCTCCGCAAACGCCAACTTCTGCGCCAGCTTACCCGACAAGTGCTGCGCGCGCGCCGACACGGCGCCGTTGGTGTCCGACTCGATGGCCGACGCGGCGCGGTCGAACCCACGTGCCGCCTCCATGTGGGTCGCGCCAGCCATGAGGTGGTTCTGCGCCTCGTCAGTGGCGCCGCGACCCTCCGCAGCCGCCTGCTGGCCGAAATGCTCAACCGCGGCCTTGCGATGGTCGGACGCTTTAGCGCGCGCGTCGGTGGCCGCCTGGTGCGCCGCGTCGGACCAGTTCTTCTGCAAGTCCATGCCGGTTCGACAGATCAGCTTCGCGGCCTTACGGATGGCGCGATCGTCGGCGCGCGCCGCCTTGGCGGCGACCTTCTGGCGGCGCCGATGCAGCGCGGTCGCCAGCTTGGCGGCGGCTTCGTCGGCTTCTTCCTTCTTCATCTGGGAGACAGCCATGTCGAGCAGCTCGGCGGTCATGTCGGCGAACTGAACCAGGAGGGCGCCGAAGCGGTCGGTGAATGCCTTGTCGCACTCGACCACGGTCCCGTCGCCGCCGCCCACCACGGCGCAGCAGAATCCCGCCGGCCCTTCGCAGCACTCCTCGAGATATTCAAGCCGGCCGAGCAGCTCGATCATCGATGATACGGTGTAGAGGCTGGCGGCTTTGGCGAGTTTCTCGCCACCGCCTGCCATCTCGCCGTCCTTGGTTGAGCCGGACCAATCCGCCGGGAGGCGGTCGGTCGCCTTGAGCGCCTTGGCACGGCGGATGATGTGGCGCTTCACGGCCGCCTTGTTCTTGGCGCGGCCGAACGCCTGCACGGCGTTCTGGAGATCCTGGACAGAGGCGATCGGGTAACTACCATCGTTCATGGCGTGGCCCTGTTCGGCGAGCGCGGCGCGCTCCTTGTCGGAGACGTCGCGCTTGGCGATCTCCGCGGGAGTCAGAAGACCTGCCGCAATTTTCGCATCGATGATCGTTTGATCCGCCAGCTTCCCACCCGACAGCTTCTGAATGATCCGCCCCAGCAGCCCAACCTCCTCGCGCTCGAGCTCGATCGGCGCCGTGAACAGCGCCGGCCGTTCCTCGACG
>NZ_JAVHPD010000024.1:0-26000 GCF_036170395.1 Sphingobium sp. | reverse complement strand
GCACTCAACGAGCGCACGCTCTTACCAAATCGAAGAGATCGGAGAACGGCATCCCTCCCTCTCCGCCAAGACTTTCCTAACCGATTGTCTTTCCTCGACTTTTTGAAACAGCGTCGCTTTCCACCGTCCCGGTGCTACAAAGTGGTGAGCGTTCCCGCTGGCGGGGACGCACTGTTCAATGGCTCACCGACACTAAACCTCGGTAGCAAGCTGACAGCACGAGCCAGAACGTCTACCGGCCACTCACCGTATGTTTCGCCGACGCTGCGCGGGGCGTGACCTTGGATGGCGTCGCGCACCTCGGGCTCCATACCGGCTCGACGGGCGAGCGTTTTGTATAGGTGCCTCCAGCCATGATTGGGTTGGACATGAGGGTCATCGACGCCAAGCTCGCGCACCCACGCGGCCAAGCGCTCGCCAACCTTCCGATAATGGGCGTTGCCAGCAGACCCACCTCGACCGCGCGCCGGGTCGAAGAACATTGGCCACTCACCTGCCCGTTGCGCAATCCTAGGCAGACCCTGCTCGACCAGATGCGGATGCAGCGGCACCATACGCGCCTGTCCACTTTTGGTCGAACCAGCTTCCGGCGTGATCCGCATCACCCAGAAACCTTCGACCTCGGCAATGTCGCAACCGCGCATTTGCGCGATCTCACCGACACGCGCGCCCGTGTAGGCGCAAATCCACGGAATCCAGCGGCGAGCGAGGGCGTGTTCAGGACTGATCTTGCCATGGTCTCTACACAGGGATGCCGACAATATCGTGCGCGCCTCCGCAGAGGTGAAGCTGGGGCCGCGCGGGCGGTGCCGCTTCGGCACGCGCACGGACACGCCAGCAGCGGGGTTGGCTTCCAGCTTTCGATTTTCGACGCCCCATGCGAGCACAACCTTTATGGAAGCGAGATAAACTTCACGGATCGTCCGACCACTTACCCCCTGACGAGCGAGCGCCTCCTTCCAGCCAATGATGTCGTCGGCACTAATGCGGCGAGGCTCGTCGTGCCCGAGATGCCCAACAAGATGAACTATCACAGGACGCCACCGCTTGACTGTCGCGGGCGACGGTTGGCGCTCGCGTAGGTATCCCTCGAAGATTGCCATCAGGTTCGGCGAGGAAGCCTGTCGGCGGAGGGTATTCGATGGCTTGGCGGGAGACGCGGAGATTGCGGGCACAGGAGATGGATCGTCGAGCCGTCCAGCTTTGGCCCTCTCAATGAGATCACGAAAATGTTGGATGACCGGAGCCGCGAGACGATTGGCATCCGATTTGGAAACCCTCCCAAGGCGGCGGGTCAGGTTCGTCTTGCCGATCGTCGTTCGAAGGGCGGCGGGCACCACAATGCGGACTTCGAATCCGCCATCACTCGACACTCGAACATGCGTCATCAGCCGCATTTTGTAGCACCACTTTGTAGCACCGGGACGGTGGAAAGCGACGCTGTTTCAAAAAGTCGAGGAAAGACAATCGGTTAGGAAAGTCTTGGCGGAGAGGGTGGGATTCGAACCCACGGTACCCGTAAAGGCACACCGCATTTCGAGTGCGGCGCATTCGACCACTCTGCCACCTCTCCGCAGAAGGTTCGCAATGCGCCGCTTACGGCGCTACGTTCCCGGTCGAGCGGCGGCCATTAGCGAATGAAATCCGCCTTGCCAAGCATCGCGCCGCTATTTTTCTTGTCTGCGCGCAACCGTTCCCTAAGTTAGGGACATGACAGATGTGACTCAGATTTTCGGCGCCGGCGTCACCGCTCCGCCGATCGTCCATGCCCGTTTCAGCATCGGCGACGTGGTCAAGCACCGCATGTTCGGCTTCCGCGGCGTCATCTTCGATATCGACCCGGTCTTCGCCAACAGCGAGGAATGGTATGAAGCGATCCCCGAAGCCGCTCGGCCCGACAAGCACCAGCCTTTCTACCATCTGCTCGCCGAAAATGGCGAGTCCAGCTATGTCGCCTATGTCAGCCAGCAGAATCTGGTGTCGGACGACAGCGACGAGCCGGTCGATCACCCCGCCATCACCGGCATGTTCGGCGCCTATGCCAACGGCAAATATCGCCTTCGCCCGCTCCATCGCCACTAAGGCGGCGCAGCGGCGCGCAGGCGCGCTGCTGCTCGCCGGCATATTGCTGGCGGCCGCAGCGCCCGCACGGCCACCCAATGCCGATCCCGCCTTCCCCTTCTCCAACGAGATCGAGGCGTTCGCCGCCGCCAACAACAGCGGCGCGGCGGTGCGCGACGGCGTGCTGTTTCTCGGCAGTTCGAGCATCCGCTTGTGGGACATCGCCGGCAGCTTTCGCGACCGCGCCACGATCAACCGGGGCTTTGGCGGCGCGACCACGGCGCATGTGCTGCATTATTACAAGCGCCTCCTGCCCCCGGTCCCCCCGCGTTCGGTGATCGTCTATGTCGGCGAGAACGACCTTGCCGCAGGCGCCGCGCCCGAGGCGGTCAGCCGCGACGTGCTTGCGTTGCTCAGGCGGCTGAGGGCGGACTATCCGCGCGCACCCATTGCGTTCCTCTCGCTCAAGCCCAGCCCGATCCGCTGGACGCTGCGCCCCAAAATGGCGGCGGTGAACCAGGCGGTCGCCGCGAAGGCCAAGGATATGCGCGTCACCTATATCGACGTCGGCACCAGCCTGCTGGCGCCCGATGGCCTGCCCGACGCGTCGCTGTTCCGGGCGGACGGGTTGCATATGAACGCGCGCGGCTATGATCGATGGACACGGATGATCGACGCATGGCTGGACCGGACGGCGCAGGAGACCTCCTGATCCACTTTCCGATTGATCCACGACCAAGCAACATTATTACCGTCAGCGCGACAGGCACACAAAACAGGGGGACGCGAGGGTGACGACAGACAAGGCGGCAGGCCAGGCCATGGCCGAACTGACAATACGGGGGGTCATCCTCGGCGGGCTCATCACCCTCGTTTTCACCGCCGCCAACGTCTATCTCGGGCTGAAGATCGGCCTGACCTTCGCCACATCCATCCCGGCCGCGGTTATCTCGATGGCGGTGCTGCGGCTGTTTTCGACCGGCACGATCCTGGAAAACAACATCGTTCAGACGATCGCCTCGGCGGCCGGAACGCTCTCGGCGATCATCTTCGTCCTCCCCGGCCTCGTCATCATCGGCTGGTGGCAGGGCTTCCCCTATTGGCTCTCCGCCTGCACGATCGCGCTCGGCGGCATATTGGGGGTGATGTATTCGGTGCCGCTGCGCCGCGCGCTCGTCACCGGCTCCGACCTCCCCTATCCCGAAGGCGTCGCGGCCGCCGAAGTGCTGAAGGTCGGCGCGGGATCGCGCGAGGGGCTGGAGGAGAATAAGCGCGGCCTCGCCGCCATCGTGGCGAGCGCGCTTGCCGCAGCCAGCTTCTCGATCGTCGCCAAGACCAGGCTGATCGCGGAGGAAGCCGCGACCTTCTTCACGTTCGGCGCGGGCGCGACATCGGTCTCGACAAGCTTCTCGATGGCGCTGATCGGGGTCGGCCATCTGGTCGGCCTGTCGGTGGGCGTCGCCATGTTCATCGGCCTGCTCATCAGCTGGGTCGGCCTTGTGCCTTACCTCACCGCGCCCCTCCCCGCCGGCGCGGACCTCGCCGAGATCGTCGGCACCACCTTCCGCATGAAGGCGCGCTTCATCGGCGCGGGCACCATCGGCGTGGCGGCGATCTGGACGTTGCTCAAGATACTCGGCCCGATCGTCAGCGGCATCCGCTCCGCGCTCGTCGCCAACGCCACGCGCAAGGCCGGCAATGCCGCCAGCCTGGACATCACCGAGCGCGACCTGCCGATCGGCATCGTCGGCGGCGTGATCCTCGCCAGCCTGATCCCTATCGGCATCCTGCTGTGGATCTTCGCGCAGGGCGGGCCGATCGCCGCCAACCCGGCGCCGGTCATCGGCCTGACGCTTGCTTATGTGCTGGTGGCCGGTGTCGTCATCGCCTCGGTCTGCGGCTATATGGCGGGCCTCATCGGCGCGTCGAACAGCCCGATCTCAGGCGTAGGCATCCTTGCCGTGCTGGGCGCCTCGCTGCTGCTCGCCGCGCTCTATGGCGCGGGCGGCGATCCCACCCAGACGCAGGCGCTGATCGCCTACGCGCTCTTCACCACCGCCATCGTATTCGGCATCGCCACCATCTCGAACGACAATCTCCAGGATCTCAAGACCGGCCAGCTTGTCGGCGCGACCCCGTGGAAGCAGCAGCTCGCACTGGTGCTGGGGGTCATCTTCGGATCGCTTGTGATCCCGCCGGTGCTCGACCTGCTGAACAGCGCGTTCGGTTTCGCCGGCGCTAGCGGCGCGGGCGCGAGCGCCCTGCCCGCCCCGCAGGCGGCGCTCATCTCGGCGCTCGCGAAGGGCGTGCTGGGCGGCGATCTTGACTGGAACCTCATCGGCATCGGCGCGGGGATCGGTGTGGTGGTGATCGCCATCGACGAGGCGCTCGGCCGCGCGGGCAAGCTGCGCCTGCCGCCGCTCGCCGTCGGCATGGGCATCTATCTGCCGATGGCGCTGACACTGCTCATCCCGGTCGGCGCGCTGATCGGCCATCTCTACAATCGCTGGGCGCTGCGCCAGTCCAACCCGGAGTTCGCCGAGCGCATGGGCGTCCTCATGGCGACCGGCTTCATCGTCGGCGAAAGCCTGTTCGGCGTCGCCTTCGCCGGGATCGTGGCGGGTACGGACAGCGACGCGCCGTTGGCGCTGGTCGCGGAAAATGGCTGGGCCGTGCCGCTCGCCATCCTGATCTTCGCCGGAGTCATCGCCGGCCTCTATGCCCGGCTACGGCGCTGGGCGTCGGCCCCCCTGTCCTAAAGGGAAGCGGAAAAAGCGCCGCATTTATGCGCTTCTGACGACCGGCCGGAAAGTCAGAAGGGTTGCTACATGAATGACGATCAGCGCGCCGACCGCGTGACGATCGAGTCCGATGCGTCGGTGCTGTACTGGACCTATCGCTTCAACGTGTCGCTGGAGGAACTGGAAGAAGCCATCGACGCCGTGGGCGACAGCGCAGCCGCCGTCGCCGCCTATCTCAAGGTCGATCCCGCCGCCAACCACGGATAGGAAGCCGTACCGGCGCGTTCCCCCTCCTTCGCACCACGCACAGGAGGTTGCCATGCCGCAGGATGACGCACCGCGTCCCACCAATCCAGACGACGACGACGCGCCCGCGCCGGAACGGGGCTCGCGGGAGGGCGATCCGCGCGACGTGCCGGACGATGCCGCCGCACAGGTCGAGAAGGGCGAGCCGGCGCAGCTCAATCCGCTCGCCCCGCCCGGCAATGCGAAGGCGGGCAGCTAAACGCCAGAGACAATGCGCCTCTGCCCGGTGCCATGGCTTTATGTTCCCCGACGCAGGCCGGGGAACAGTTTTTGGGCCAATTCCTGTCAGAAGGCCATGCGCGCGATCAGCTGGAAGACCGGGCCGGCCTTCTCGCTTTCCAGCTCATATTCGTCGAAATCGCGGTCGATCTGGTCGGCCAGATTGTCGAACTTGTTGAAGCGCTCCCGCTTCGCACCATCGAGAAGGTTCGATCCCACGGCGCGAATGGTGAACTTCTTGCCGAAACGCTTTTCGACAAAGACTTCCAGTTCCGCGCCATAGGTGGTGGTGACTTCCTCGGCGATGACCCGGCTATAGGCCGTCCCCTGCTTGCGATAGGTCGCGCCGAATGCCGCGCCGAAGCTCGGGAAATCCTGGATGAAGCCGAAATTATAGACATATTTTGACTGGTTGTTGAACCGCCGCTTGCCGAGTTCATCGCGGATTTCGCTGTCCAGCCAGGAGACGTTGCCGAACAGGCCAGTATTGGGCAGGCCGATGAAGCCGAGATCAGTCGACAGGTCGAACTCGACGCCATAGACCTTGCCGTCGCCGATATTGCGCGGGGTATAGACGAAGGTGCCCTCCCCTTCCGACCCTTCCTCGCCCGTGTTGGTCAGTTCGATCAAATCCTTGACGTCGCGGTAGAAGAAGTTGACGCCGACGATGCCCCGCGCGCCCATGCGATGCTCATAGCCGATATCGACGCCCCAGGCGCTTTCCGGGTCCAGCCGCGGATTGCCGAGCAGATCGCTATCGCCCACCGCCTCTTCCAGCGTGGACGGCAGGATATAATCGAACTGCGGCCGGCGCAGCGTGCGCGCCACCGACCCGATGAGCCGGTCATGGTCGGTCAGCGACAGCTTGAACGACGCCGAAGGGAGCAGCTTGCCATAGCTGTTGCGCTGGTTGGCGTCCTCCTCGTCTACCGTATAATCGGTGACGCGCACCTTGGTATGCTCATAGCGGACGCCCGCTTCCCATTTGAGGCTGCCGCTGTCCCCTTCGACCAGCGCGAAGAGGTCGCGCCGCTTTTCCTTGATGCGGTTGTCGCCACCGTCGATCGCTTCGGGTTCCTCGAACGCCTCGGCCAGTTCGGTCGGGTTGCGCTCGAACTGGTCCCAGGCGAAGCTGCCCTCGCCTTCCTGCCCCGCCTCGAAGATGCCGGTGCGGCGCACCTTGTCCTGATAGAAGCCGCCGACCACGAACTTCATCGTTTCGCCGAGCGGAATTTCATGGTCGAGCTTGATCGAGAATTCGCGATCCTTGATGTCGGTCCGGGTCAGCGTGCCCTCGAATTCCGGGTCATCGCCCTCATCCACATCGAAGCCAATCTCATATTCGGTCTCGCGCCGATCCTCGATGAACTTGGCATAGCCAACCCGCAGCGAGGTCTTACCCGCCGACCAGCTCTGGGTGAGCTTGCCGTCGATGGAGAAATTCTCCTGGTCGATCTTCGCAACATTGGCGTTGTCGCTGAGCAGATTGCCAATGGGCACCGGCCCCGTCACCGCGCTCGGATCATCATATTCAAAGCTGCGCTCATCCTCGGTGCGGTCGGTCTTCACATAGAAGCCGTTGAGCTTGAAATTGGTGTCGCCCGCGTCGATCTCGTAGGTGCCGTTGAAACTGTAATCCTTGCCGTCGCGCGTGTCGGTCTGGTCCTCGCGATTGTCGAAGTCGTCGGTCGCATAGTTCGGGTTGTTCTCGGGCGAGTCGCCGTAGCGCAGGCTTTCCTTCTTCTTGGGATTGTGCCGCCCTTGGAGATTGCCGCCAAGCAGCAGGCGGCCCGGCCCGACCGCGCCGCCCCAGACAAAGCCCAGGCTCGGCTCCAGTTCGTTGTCGTCATAGATCAGGCCGCCGGCGCGGACATAGCCGCCGTTCAGCTCATAGCCGTCGCGCAGGTTGATATTGAGCGTACCTGCGATCGCGTCCCCGGTGCGGCGGGCCGACGAGGAGCGCACGATCTCGACGCTGTCGATCAGCTCGGCGGGGATGCGGTCCATGAAGAAGCTGCGGTCGGCCGAGGAGCCTGGCACGCGCTCGCCGTTGATGAGGATCTGGGTATAGCCGGGCGGCAGGCCGCGCAGCTGCGGCGCGTCGCTTTCGATCACGTCGGACAGGAAGGTGACGGAGGGCACGCGCTTCAGCGCATCGCCGGCGGTCAGCGGCTCGAACCGCTGGAAATAGTCGGTGCCATATTTCAGCACCGGCTCAGGGCTGTCGGTGCGGTCGCGATAGCCAATGCCGGCGATGACGACGATGTCGGCGGCGTCCGTAATCGTGCCGTCGCCACGCGCAACCTCGTCCGATGTCGCGGGCGCCTGGGCAAGAGCAGCGGAAGACATCAGCGCCAGCGAAGCGCATCCCAGCATGAGCCACTTATTCGCGGTCATAACTTTCCCCTATTTCTGTGTGATGGTTTGACGCGCGAGCCGCTTCTTGTATTGGCCCGTCTCAGAGCGCGGCTAGGAGCTGTTCATGACCGGATCACGAAAATTTTGTTTCACTTCTATGACTATACTGCCGGCATTTGTGACGATTTGCGGATGCGCGGCGACGGAGCAGGAAGTGCCGGTCGCGGTACGCATTGCCAATGCCACGCCGGCGGTCAGCGTCACGGCGCGCGGCGAGACAACTCCGGTGGGCACGTCCAATGCCGATGCGGCGGACGATCCCGCGATCTGGCGCGATGCCGCCGATCCGGCACGGAGTTTGATCGTGGGAACGGACAAGAAGGCCGGGCTCTATCTCTACGGGCTGGACGGCAAGACGCGGGACTTTCTCGACGCGGGGCGGGTCAATAATGTCGATCTGAAGGACGGTGTCGCCATCGGCGGCGGCGACGGCATCCTGGTGGCGGCGTCGGACCGGAACGACATTGCCCATGCCAAGATCGCGCTGTTCCGCCTCGATCCCGCCATGGCCAGGCTGACGGCGCTGGGAAAGGTCGATGGCGGCAGCGGGGAAGCCTATGGCATCTGCCTTGGCCGCGACGAAAGCGGGCTATCGGCCTTCATTGTGCTCAAGGACGGGACCATCAACCAGATCGCCATCGATGCGTCGGGAGCTACGCCCACCGGTACGATCGTGCGCACGATGAAGCTGGGCACGCAGGCGGAGGGGTGTGCGGTCGATGATCGGACCCATATCCTCTATGTTGCGGAGGAGGATGTCGGGCTTTGGCGGTTCGATGCCCGCGCCGGCGGATCGACGGTGCCGACCAAGATCGCGGCGGCGGATGGGAAGAATCTCGTCATGGATGCCGAGGGCGTCGCGATCGCGCCCATGGGTGACAAGGATGGCTATGTGGTTGTGTCGAGCCAGGGGGACAATGCCTATGTGCTCTACCGCCTGTCCGACGACAGCTATGTCGGCCGGTTCCGCATCGTCGATGGTGCCGTCGGCGGGTCGGAGGAGACCGACGGCATCGACCTGATGCTCGGCGATTTCGGACCGGCCTATCCCGGCGGTCTGTTCATCGCGCAGGACGGGCATAACGCCGCCGCCGCGCAGAATTTCAAGCTCGTCGCCTGGGACGATATCGTCAAGGCGCTGGGGCTGCCGAACTAGCAGCCCCAGCCCTGTCCCGCCTTACCGCTTGGCCGCGAACCAGGCGGTGAGCGGGGCTTTCAGGCGCGCGCGCGTCTCGATCCGGGTCTTGATCGCCGAGATGGAGCGATCGACGACCTTGCGCGATTCAGGCGTCAGATACTGGGTCGCATAGGCGTCCAGCTTCGTCACCATCGTCGGATCGGCCGAGCCGCCACCCAACCGAGCCAGCGCCTGGCTGCGCGCCGACACGTCGATCAGCGCCTCATATTGGGTGCGGTGCGCCAGCACATAATCGACCGCGAGCATCGGGTGCTCGCCGCCCACCGCGCTGATGATCGCGGCGCTGGTGGTCTTGCCCGGCTCGTCGGTCAGCGCCAGATCGAGCGCTTGGCGCGCCAGCTTCTCGTCGCGCGCGCCGCCGAGCAGCCCGTAGAGCGTGCTCTTTTCCAGATCGGTCTTCGCCCCCTTCGCCATGGCGCGCAGCTTGTCCCAGGTCGCCTGATCGGCATTTTTGGCGATGATCGAAAGCCAGACGTTGCGCAGCGGCCCGTCGAGCGCCGCCGGATCTGTCGCCAGCGCGGCAAAGCGGCGGTTGGCTTCGGCGACGACGCCCTTGTCCCCCATGTCGCCCAGCGTCGAGACCAGGGCCGAACGCAGCACCGGCACCTGCGGCCCTTCGCCCGGCTTCACGTCATAGCCGATGCCATTGAGGACCGGGGTCAGCTTGGCCGAGGCATAAGCCAGCACACGGTCCTGCGCCGCCTTGTCGCTTTCCAGCATGGTGTGGGCGCTGTCGAGATAGCCCGGCACTTCGGCGAGCACGGCGGGGCTGGCCGAAGCGGGCACCGCGTCCACCAGGTCGAGCGCCAGCCCGATCGGCTGATAGCCGCCCAGGCCCAGCGCGAAATTGTCGGCGAGCAAGCCGGTCTGGTCGATGCTGGCGAGCTTCGTGAAATCCTTCGCCAGCGCCTTTACGTTCGCCTCCGGATAGAGCGAGCGATAATAGCCCGTCTGGCCCGCATTGACGACATAGGCGCCGCAGCCCGGCAGGGTCAGTTGCCCCTTGCCCTGGAGGATCAGCCGCTGCGCGTCGCCGCCCATGGTCTGTGCCTTGACCGGCACGTTCCAGCTCAAGGGCGCCTTGTCCTTCTGGTCGCGGCTGAACTCACCCTGGCTCAGCGTCAGGACGGTCTGGCCGCCCTGGCACTGAGCGCTGTCGACCTTGACCAGCGGGATGCCCGGCTTGGAGGTGAAATCATGCGCGATGCTGACCAGCCCCTTGGCCCCCGCCCCCTCGACCGCCTTCCACAGGTCGTCGGTGACGGTGTTGCCGTACGCATGCGCCTTCATATAGCTGCGGATGCCGCTGCGCCACACATCCTCGCCGGCATAGCCCTCCAGCATGGTGATGACCGCTTCGCCCTTCTGATAGGTAATGGCGTCAAATGCCTGGTTCACCTGATCGACGGTGGTGATCTTCTGCACGACCGGGTGGGTGGTGGCGAGCGCATCGAGGCTCATCGCCGCCTCGCGCCCGTCGACCCGGGTCAGCAGCATTTCCCAGCCGGGCTGGAGCTTGTCGCTGACCTTGGTCGCCATCCAGCTCGCGAAGCCTTCGTTCAGCCACAGATCGTCCCACCAGGCCATGGTGACGAGATCGCCGAACCACTGGTGCGCCATTTCATGCGCGACGGTTTCGTAGATGCGGCGCTTGGTCGCTTCGGAGGTGAAGCGGGGATCGACCAGCAAGGCGCGCTTGAAGGTGAAGATCGCGCCCCAATTCTCCATCGCGCTGAAGAACTGGCTCTGGCCGGGACCGGCCACATTGTCGAGCTTGGGCAGCGGATAGGGGGTGCCGAAATAATCGTTGAACCAGGGCAGGATATCGGCCGAAGCGTTCAGCGCCAGCTGCGCCTTGCCCGTATTGCCCTTGCCGGTGACGACGCCGACTTCGGTCGCGCCCGACATCTTGGTCGCGCGCTCCAGTTCGCCAAGGCCGAAGAAGAGCAGGTAGGACGACATTTTTGGGGACGTGCCGAAAGTCACGCGGGTCTTGCCGCCGCCAAGGTCGGTCGAGCTTTTGACCGGCATGTTGCCGACCGCCAGCTCGCCGGTGGGGATGACCGCCGACAGGTCGAAGGTCGCCTTGTAGCTCGGCTCATCCCAGCTCGGCACGAAGCGGCGCGCGTCGGGCGCCTCGAACTGGGTGAAGAGGGCGCGCTTCGCCTGGCCTTCATTGTTGGTGTAATCGAGCGCGAACAGGCCGTTGGCTTGGCTGTTGATGATGCCGGCATAGGCGATGGCGAGCGAGTATGTGCCCGGCGCAAGCGGCTTGCCGAAGTCGAGGGTCACTGTCTGGGCTTCGGCATCGACCTTGGCCGTGCCCTTGATCGGCTTGCCGTTGGCGGGGGTCAGGGTGACATCGCCGAAGCTCAGGTCCGCCGCGTTCAGCACCAAAGTCGGCAGGCTCTGGCTGACGGTCACGTCGATCGCGACCTTGCCGGTGAATGTGAGGTTGGCGGCGTTGGGCGTCACCTCGATCGCATAATGGCTGGGCGCAGCGCCGCGCGGCAGCTGGGTGGTGATAGTGGCGGCGGGGCCGGCGGGCTGGGTCGGTTGCGCCAGCGCGGGCGCGGCGATCGCCAGCGGCGCGGCGGCGACCAGCAGCGGCAGGATCTTGGTGAAGGACATAGGTGACAGACTCCGACACGTCGTGGGACTGCGCGCCGGATTACGACGCGCGCGATGAACGCGGGATCAACCGTTTCGCTGCATCGGTCAAGCGATGCCGATCCGCCGCAATGTCGTTGGTCGAACCTAGTTGCCCGTTTGTCAAACAGGATCGTGGGGCGGATGGCGGCTGCGCGGCGGTTCCTACAAAGCATACAGCGTGGCGGGGCTTATGCGCCCGCGACGCTCTCGTCACGCGCCGCCGATGCGTGTCCAACGCGCCTCTTCCTACAGGGTGGCGGGATTCTTCGTGCAAGGGGTGCGGCGGGTGAGGCATCGACCAGGATGGAGCACAAGAAGTCCTATTAGGAAAGGGGGTGCCGCTGCGGTGGCGGGGCGCATGAAGGCAGCGGGATGCCGGGTCGAGCCCGGCATGACGGGGTGGGGGGCTTGGCGCGAAAAGAAAAGGCTATGATGTACTTCGCAAAGCTGGTGTCGTGTGCCGAGCAGGGCATCCTCCCCTGGAAGGGGAGGTGGCATCGCGAAGCGATGACGGAGGGGTGTCCCCCCTCTCGATAGCGGGACACCCCTCCGTCTGGCCTGCGGCCAGCCACCTCCCCTTACAGGGGAGGATTTCCGTTCTGGGTCTTTAAAGGACATAATCGCCAAAGAAAAAGGGAGGCGGCCCTCACGGGCGCCTCCCTTTCGCATCCTCTCCCCTGCGCGAACAGGGATGGTCGGTCTCGACCCTTATTCGGCTTTCGACTGGAGGTTCACCGCGGCATATTTGCCGCGGCGATCGACTTCCAGTTCGAAGTCCAGCCGGTCGCCTTCGTTGAGCGCCGACATGCCGGCGCGCTCGACGGCGCTGATGTGGACGAAGGCATCGGGCTGGCCGTCGTCGCGCTGGATGAAGCCGAAGCCCTTCATGGCGTTGAAGAACTTGACCGTGCCGCTGGCGCGCTCGCCGGTCAGCTGGCGCTGCGGGCCGCGATCGCCGCCGCCGAAGCCACCGCGATCAGGGCGATCGCCGAAACCGCCGGCGCGGGGTTCGCGCGGGGGCGCGCGATCGGTCACGGGCAGAGGCTCGCCCTCGATCACCAGATCGGTCGCCGACACCTTGCCGCCGCGATCGACGAGGGTGAAGCCGAGCGGCTGCCCTTCGGCGAGGCCGGTGAGGCCCGCCTGCTCGACCGCGCTGATGTGAACGAACACGTCCTCGCCGCCGTCATCGCGAACGATGAAGCCGAAGCCCTTCTGGCCGTTGAAGAATTTTACGACGCCCTTGCCTTCGCCGACGACCTGGGCAGGCATGCCGCGACCACCACCGCCGCCGCCGCCGAACCCACCGCCGCCGCCAAAGCCGCCGCCACGATTGCCGCCGCCAAAGCCGCCGCCGCCACCGCCGAAGCCGCCACGGTCACCGCCGCCGAAGCCGCCGCCACCACCACCGAAACGATCACCGCCGCCGAAGCCGCCACGATCGCCACCAAAGCCGCCGCGATCACCACCGCCGTAGAAACTGTCGTCGCCGAAACCGTCGCGCTTATCCTTGCCGCGCCCGCCGCGGCGACCTCTGTCAAAACTCATGCCCTGTTAGTCACTTTCGCTTCGCCCCAAGACACATTGGACAAACATGTCGGGCGAATGACATGCAGAATCCACCGCAAAGTCGCGGTTTGGGACTCACTATATCAACTTTTCGTGGCCACGCGAATGATTTTCACCAAAGCGATCCCCTTCCGTTCCATTTGTCGCGGCCGTTGCGGCAAGGGCACGGTTCGCCGCTTGAACAAGGCGTTTCGGCCGTGATGCAAAGGCTCGATTGCGGTTGCGCGGCTTTGGCCATAGAGGGGAGGCCATGACCGTGCATTTCCATGAAGAAGACCTGCCTGCCGGCGTGCTGGCCCCCGGCCCCGTCGCCGTCGATACCGAGACGATGGGCCTCATCACCCCGCGCGATCGCCTCTGCGTGGTACAGATCAGCGACGGCAAGGGCGACGAGCATCTGATCCGCTTCAACCCCGGCAGCGATTATGCCGCGCCGAACCTGAAAGCCGTGCTGGCGGACCCGGCGCGGCTCAAACTCTATCATTTCGGCCGGTTCGACATCGCCGCGATCCAGCATTATCTGGGCGTGGTCGCCGCACCCGCTTATTGCACCAAGATCGCCTCGCGCCTCATCCGCACCTACACCGACCGGCATGGCCTCAAGGAACTGGTGCGCGAATTGCTGGGGCAGGACATCAGCAAGCAGCAGCAGTCGAGCGACTGGGGCGGGCCGGTCCTGTCCGACGCGCAGAAGGATTATGCGGCGTCGGACGTGCGCTACCTGCATCAGCTGAGGGCCGAATTGGACAAAAGGCTGGTGCGCGAGGGGCGGATGGACCTCGCCCAGGCCTGTTTCGATTTCCTGCCGCACCGCGCGGCGCTCGATCTGGCGGGCTGGCCCGAGATCGACATTTTCGCGCATATGTAAGGGGAGCTGCGAGACAAGCGTGTCCGTCCAGGCCGATCAGCAGCGCGACGTGCGCCGCCAATGGGCGCGGCCCGGCGGCAGCCATGACCGGATGGTCGGGCTGCTCAAGAACTGGCTGCCCGTCGCGGTGGGCGTGCTGGCGGCGTTGCTCGCGACCGCGCCCTTCACCAATGGCGACAAGGTCAGCTTCGTGCTCGACAAGAACAAGGTCGAGGTGGCGAAGGACCGGATGCGGCTGACCGAGGCGCTGTATCGGGGCGAGGACAGCAAGGGCCAGCCCTTCTCGCTGCGCGCCGGAAGCGCGGTGCAGAAAAGCTCGCGCGAGCCAATCGTGGATTTGAACGATATGTCGGCGCGCATCCTGCTGTCGGACGGCCCCGCCGTGCTGACGGCGCAGAAAGGGCGGTACGACATGGACAGCGAGCGGGTCGGGATCGAGGGGCCGGTGCAGTTCCAGGCGGCGGGCGGATATCGCCTGACCACCCGCGACGTGGGCGTCGATCTCAAGACGCGGCGGATGCGGAGCGCCGGGCGCGTGGACGGGCGCATCCCGATCGGCACCTTCAGCGCCGATCATCTGGAGGCCGACATGGCCGCGCGCACGGTGACGCTCAATGGCCGCGCCCGCTTGCGTATCGAACAAAATGGCCTCAAAGGGCAGAAGCGATGAAGCCTTCCCTGATCCTGCTGTCGGCCGGCCTTGTGGGCGCGGCCGGCCTGATGTTCGCCGGCGCGGGCGCGCAGGTGCTGCGCAACCATGACAGCAACGCGCCGGTCAACTTTACCGCCGACCGGATCGAGGTGCAGGACCGCGCCGACCGGGTCGTGGTGTCGGGCAATGTAGAGGTGACGCAGGCGGGCATGACGCTCAATGCCGCACGCATGACCGTCGCCTACCGCAACGGCGGCACTGGCGGCGGCGACATGGGCGGGATCGAGATCGACCGGATCGACGCATCGGGCAATGTCGTGGTGACCAAGGGCGATCAGACCGCGCGCGGCAATGCCGCGATCTACGACCTCAACGCCAAGCTCATCACCATGCTGGGCAATGTCGCGCTGGCGCAGGGGAGCAACCGGCTGACCGGCGGGCGGCTGGTGATGGATTTGACCAGCGGGCGCACCACCGTCGACGGCCGCTCTTCGGGCGGCAGCGGCGTGCCGGGCGCGTCGGCCAGCCCGAGCGGCCGCGTGTCGGGCACTTTCACCGTGCCGCAGCGCAACAATTGAGCCGCTCGCGCGCTTTGCCCAATATGCGCAGAACCAACCCCTTTTCGCTCGCCCTCGACTGCTGGAGCCTTGGCATGGAAGCGAGTTCGGTGATCGGGATGCGCCTGCCCAGGCTGATGGCGGGCAATGCCGCCGCCATGACCGAAGCGCAGCGGATGGTGAGCGAGAAGGTGGAGGCGGCCGCGCTGCTCCAGTGGAAGCTGATGACCGGGAGCCTCGGCCAATCCGGCCCGGCGGTGATGCGCGCGTCGGTCGCCCATTATCGCAAAGCGGTGCGGAAGAATCGCCGACGGTTGAGCAAGCCCACGAAAGGCTGAGGGCAACTCAGGCCGAGGGCAGGCGCAATCGCACCAATAGCCCGCCCAGATCCTCGCTTTCCTCCAGCGCGACCGTGCCGCCGTAAATTTCCGCCACGTCGCGGACGATGGCGAGGCCAAGGCCCGTCCCCGGCTTCCCCGAATCGAGCCGCACGCCGCGATCGAAAATCCGCACCCGCTCGGCTTCGGGGATGCCCATGCCGTCATCCTCGACCAATATCTCGACCATGCCCGCGCTGCGCGCCACCACCGTCGCGAACACGCTACCGCCGCCATATTTGGCCGCATTCTCGATGAGGTTGCCCAGCATCTCGTCCAGATCCTGCCGCTCCACCCGCACCGCCGCCGCCTTGTCGCCGTCCATGTCGATCCGCACGTCGGGATAGAGGCGCTGCACCGCGCGCTCGACCGCTTCCAGGCTCGCCCAGACCTCCGCCCGGCTCTGCGCCGCGCCGCGCCGCCCGACCGCGCGGGCGCGGGCGAGATGATGGTCGACCTGCCGCCGCATCGTCGTCGCCTCGCGGATCACCGTATCGCCCAGATCCGGCGCCTGCGCGGTGGCGGCGTTCATGATGACGGTCAGCGGGGTTTTCAGCGCATGGGCGAGATTGCCGGCATGGGTGCGGGCTTCCTCCGCCTGCCGCTCATTATGGGCGAGCAAGGCGTTCAGCTCCTCGACCATCGGCAGCACTTCGGCCGGCATCGGCTCGGTGACGCGGCTCTTTTCCCCGGCGCGCATCCGCACGATCTCCTGCCGGACCTTGCGCAGCGGCCGCAGCCCGTAGATGGTCTGAAGGCTCGCCAGCACGAAGAGGCCGAGCGCCAGCAGCGCGAAGCTCTGGAACAAGGTGGATCGCAGCGTCTTGATCTGCCCGTCGAGGCCCGCGCGCGCCTGCCCCACCATGAACAGCCAGCGCGTGTTGGAGCCAGGCAGCATCACCGTGCGTTCCATGATGCGCAGATCCTCGCCCGGAAACTGCTTGCTGTTATAGACGTGCAGCTGCCGGTCGTGATGCTCGGCCGGCACCTTCAATGCCCGGTCCCAGAGCGAGCGCGAGCGCCAGTCCTCATGCCCCTTGGCGCTGATCTGATAATAAAGGCCGCTATTGGGTTCGAGGAAACGCTGGTCGGCAAGTTCGCGGTTGAACAGCACCTCGCCGTCCGGTCCGATTTCCGATGCGGCGATCATGGCGGTCAGCACATAATTCATGCCGTCGTCGAAATTGCGCGTGATCGCGTCGGCCAGCACCCGGTCCAGCGCCACGCCCCCGCCGATGAGCAGCACGCTGATCCACAGCGCGGCGATGCCGATCATCCGGCGGGTGATCGAGCCGGTCGAGCGGACGGTCGTGGGGGATGCGGGATCGGTCACCAAAGGCCCCTACCCCGTTCGGACTGAGCGAAGTCGAAGCCTGTCCTGAGCGGCTGCTGCAAGCAGCCAGCCGAAGGGCCTTCTGCTGAGCGGAGCGAAGCGGCTTCGCCTCCGCTCAGCCACGCCCTTCGACTTCGCTCAGGGCGAACGGGGGAGAACGAAAAAGCGATCAGCGCCCCGGCTCGTCCAGACTATAGCCCAGACCCCGGATCGTCGTGATGACGTCCGCGCCGAGCTTCTTGCGGATGCGCGTCACGAATACCTCGATCGTGTTGGAATCGCGGTCGAAATCCTGGTCGTAAATATGCTCGATCAGCTCGGTGCGGCTCACCACCTTGCCCTTGTGGTGGAGCAGGTAGCTGAGCAGCTTATATTCCTGCGCGGTCAGCTTCACCGGATCGCCCTTCAGCGTCACCTTGCCCGATCGCGTGTCCAGCCGCACGTCGCCGGCGGTCAGTTCGCTCGACGCATTGCCCGACGCGCGGCGGATGAGCGCGCGCAGGCGGGCGATCAGCTCCTCGCTCTGGAACGGCTTGGCGAGATAATCGTCCGCGCCCGCGTCCAGCCCCGCCACCTTGTCCGACCAGCTGTCGCGCGCGGTCAACACCAGAACCGGGAAGGCGCGGCCTTCCTTGCGCCATTTGTCGAGCACCGTGAGGCCGTCGATCGTGGGGAGGCCAAGGTCCAGCACGACCGCGTCATAGCTTTCGGTCGAGCCCAGAAAATGCCCGTCCTCGCCATCGGTCGCGAGGTCGACCGCATAGCCCGCGCCCTCCAGCGTGTTCCTGAGCTGCTGGCCCAGGCTCGGTTCATCCTCGACGATCAGCAGACGCATAGGCTCTTGTCCGTTTCTGTTGTGAAGCTCGCGACGGCTCGCCCCTGTTAGCGCGCCATGCCGATGATATCGCCTGTCCGGCCGTCCGCATCAACCCACATGACCTTGCCGTCGCGCACATATTTCAGGCGATAGCGGTTGGCGGCGGGGTTGAACTCGCTGCCGACATAGGTCGCGCCGCCCATCATCGCGTCGACACGCCGCTTTATCATGGCAAAGGGCATGACCTGCCCGTCCAGCATCGCGCGCCGCGCGGCATCCTGCTCGTCGCGGCGGCTGCCCGCCTCCGCCATCGGCATCGTCACCGCGATCGCCAGCGCCGCCACGATCGCAGAGGTCATCGTCGTCCGCTTCATAATCATCGGCATGGCATAGCGGCAGGGCATTGAACAGGTGGTGAATGATAGCCGACTAATGCCCGCCTCCATTTACCGTCATCCCCGCGGAAGCGGGGATCCATCTCCTAACCTTGCGCTCCACGGAGGGTTCGGGAGATGGATTCCCGCTTTGACCTTCGGTCGCCCTTCGGGTCGCGGGAATGACGGCAGTGGTTTGATCGCGGCCCTTATTTCTCCAGCGCATATTGCACGGTCAGCGTCACCGCCGCGCTGACCTGGCCCGGCTCCACCGGCGTCGTCGGCGCGGCGTCGGCCTTGAAGCGGGCGCTTTGCAGCATCGGCATCGGCGGCTGGCCGCCGCTGTTGCTCTCGGCGATCGTGACTAGCCGCGCGGTGCGATAGCCCGCCGCCTGCGCGTAGAAATCGGCCTGCGCCTTGGCGCTTTTCAACGCCTGCCCGCGCGCCTGCACCAGCAGCGGCGAGGGATCGTCGATCGTGAAGGTCGGCCCGTTGATGTTGGTCGCGCCCGCCGCGACCATGGCGTCGAGCGACGCGCCGACCCGCTTGATGTCGCGCAGCGTGACCGTCAGCTGGTTGGACGCCTCATAGCCGATGAAGCGCGGTCCCTGCGGCTGGCCGTCCTGATTGCTGTAATCATATTGGGCGCTGAGGTTGATCCCGCTGGTCTGGATATCCTTCTTCGCAATGCCCGCCTTCGCCAGGGCCGCGATCAGCTTCTCGGTCTGCGCCGCATTCTGCTGCATCGCCGCCTGTGCCGTCGGCGCGCGGGTCTGGACGCCGGTCCCGACCGTCGCCACGTCGGGCGCGGATTCGACGCTTTCGGTGATGGTGAGCGTCACGACCGGCGCGGTTTCGGCGATGGTGACGCTGGTCTGCGCGAGCGCGGCGACCGGCAGCGCGGCCGCGCCCAGCGCCATCAGGGCGAATGCGGATTTCATCGGGGGAGTCTCCTTGAAGAATGTGCCGTCCATTTGGAACGGCTGCGGTGAATGGACGCTGACATGCGTTGAAAGCCGTGCGACAGCTTTGTGGTTCCATCGCTCTTGCCCACGTAGGCGCGAGCGCCTAGCTGCACCGCCATGGCGGCTCCCATCCTCTCCTTCGAAAATCTTGGCCTGTCACAGGGCACCCACTGGCTGTTTCGCGGCATCGACATCCATGTGGGTGCGCGCGACCGGCTGGCGCTGATCGGCCGCAACGGCGCGGGCAAGACGACGCTCTTGAAGCTGCTCGGCGGTCAGATCGAGGCGGACGAGGGCACGCGATCGGTGCAGCCCGGCGCGCGGGTCATCACGCTGGAGCAAGACCCGGACGTGACGCCCTTCGCCACGCTCCATGATTTCGCGCTGGCGGGCGACTATGCACCGCCCGCGCACGAGGTCGAAGCGATCGCGGACCAGCTTGGCATCGACCTGTCGCGTGAAGCGAAAACGGCGAGCGGGGGCGAGCGCCGCCGTGCCGCCATCGCCCGCGCGCTGGCGAGCGAACCCGACCTGCTGCTGCTGGACGAGCCGACCAACCATCTCGACATCGCGGCGATCGACTGGCTGGAAAATTGGCTGGCGCGCTACAACGGCGCGTTCATCGTCATCAGCCATGACCGCGCCTTCCTGACGCGCCTCACGCGGCAGACGCTGTGGCTCGACCGGGGGCAGATGCGGCGCAACGAAGTCGGTTTCGGCGGCTTCGAGCAATGGATGGAGGCGGTCTATGCCGAAGAAGCCCGCGCCGCCGAAAAGCTCGACGCCAAGCTCAAGATCGAGGCGCACTGGCTGGAACGCGGCGTCACCGCCCGGCGCAAGCGCAACCAGGGCCGCCTCGCCAAGCTGTGGGAGATGCGCGCCCAGCGCGCCGCGATGCAGGGGCCGCAGGGCACCGCCAAGCTCGCCGTCGCCAGCGACGACAGCAAGACCAAGAGCGTCATCAAGGCGGAGCATGTCACGAAGAGCTTCCCCGCCTCGCCGTTCGCTTCGAGCGAAGTCGAGAAGCCTGTTTCGAGCGAAGTCGAGAAGCGGTCGCGCGATGGTGTCTCGACTTCGCTCGACACGAACGGGGGTGGGGCTACAGAGCGCGTCATCATCAGGGACTTTTCCCTGCGCGTGCAGCGCGGCGACCGCATCGGCATCGTCGGCGGTAATGGCGCAGGCAAATCGACGCTCTTGAAGCTGCTGACCGGCGAACTCGCGCCCGACAGCGGCGAAGTGACCCTCGCCAAAACCCTCGACATGATCTTCATCGACCAGCAGCGCAGCCTGATGCAGGGCGACAAGAGCGTGCGCGACGTGCTGGCCGAGGGCGGCGACTGGATCGACGTGCGCGGGGTGCGCAAACATGTCCATGGCTATTTGAAGGACTTCCTGTTCGATCCGTCGCTGGCCGAAGCGAAGGTCGGGACGCTGTCGGGCGGGGAGCGGTCGCGATTGCTGTTCGCGCGCGAGTTCGCGCGCGAATCCAACCTGCTCGTGCTGGACGAACCGACCAACGACCTCGACCTCGAAACGCTCGACCTGCTGCAGGAAGTGATCGCCGATTATGACGGCACGGTCCTGATCGTCAGCCACGACCGCGACTTCCTCGACCGCACGGTGACGGTGACTCTGGGCCTCGACGGCAGCGGCACGGTGGATGTGATCGTCGGCGGCTATGCCGACTGGGTGGCGAAGCGCTCGCCCACCCGCGCGGCGAAGGCGGAAAAGAAGGAAGCCGCCCCGCCGCCGCCACCCAGGCCGGTGTCGGCGAAGCTCAGCTACAAGGACCAGCGCGACCTCGACCTGCTGCCGGGGCGGATCGAGGAACTGGAAGCGGCGATTCTCCGCGACGAGGAAGTGCTGGCCGACCCGGCGCTCTACACGCGCGATCCCAAGCGGTTCGCGGCATTGACCGCCGCGATCGATAAGGCGCGCGGCGAAAAGGATGCGGCGGAGGAACGCTGGCTCGAACTGGCGGAAAAGGCGGAAGGATTGGGCGCATAAATCACCAACCTCGTCACCCCGGACTTGATCCGGGGTCCCGCTTCCTGGCCGGAAGGAAGCGGGATGCCGGGTCAAGCCCGGCATGACGAGAAATTGCGAGGTAGCGCCATGCGACACCTGCATTAGCGAATTTTTGCTGTCTATGGTCGAGCGATAGCGGCTAGCCTGTCCCCGCCCGTTCCCTCATGGGCAGGAGACCACCACCCATGTCGCTGACCGTCCGCATCCTGATCGGCCTGGCGCTGGGCCTTGCGAGTGGCATCGCGCTCGCCGAATGGGGCGCGGCGTGGGAGGCGGACGCGGTCGCGATCGCGCAGCCGGTGGGCAAGGCATGGCTCGGCGGGCTCCAGATGCCGCTCATCCCCTTGATCTTCGCGCTGCTGGTGACCGGCATCACCCAGGCGGCGGCGACCGCGCGGGGCAATCGCATCGCCGGCCGCGCCATCGCGCTCTTTGCCATGCTGCTGCTCGCCGCCGCCAGCGCCGCGGCGCTCGCCGGGCCGCTGCTGCTGCGCCTCTGGCCCGTCCCGCCGGGTGCGGTCGGCGCGCTGGCGGGCGCGGGGCCGGTCGCCGAAGTGCCCGATGTGCGCCCCTCGGCGCAATGGTTGCTGGGCTTCATCCCGGTCAACCCGCTCAAGGCCGCGAGCGAAGGGCAGGTGGTGGCGGTGGTCCTCTTCGCGCTCGTCTTCGGCTTCGCGGTCACGCGCATCGCCACCGATCGCCGCGCGCTGCTCGCCGGATTCTTCCAGGCGGCGGCGGACGCCTTGCTGGTCGTCGTCGGCTGGGTGCTGTGGCTGGCGCCCTTGGGCGTCTTCGCGCTCGCGCTGGTTGCGGGCGCGCGCTCGGGGCTGGCGACGGCGGGCGCGCTGCTCCATTATATCGGCTTCATCGTGCTGCTGTGCGTAATCGTGACGTTGCTCGTCTATCCGCTGGCGGTAATCGCCGGGCGGATCGGCCTTGCCCGCTTTCTGCGTGCCGCGCTCCCCGCGCAGGCCATCGCCTTCTCGACCCAAAGCTCGATCGCCTCGCTCCCCGCGATGATCCAGGCGAGCGACGGACCTTTGGGCGTGCGGGAGACCAGCCGCTCGATCGTGCTGCCGCTCGCCATCTCGCTGTTCCGCATCACCAGCCCCACCGCCAATCTCGGCGTCGCCATCTACGTCGCCGGGATGAACGGCGTGCCGCTGGGAGCCATGCAACTGGTGCTGGGCGTCGCCGTCGCCGCGATCGTCAGCCTGGCGGCGGTGGGCCTGCCGAGCCAGATTACCTTCTTCACCACCACCGGCCCCATCTGCCTCGCCATGGGGGTGCCGGTCGAGGCGCTGCCGCTGCTGCTGGCGGTGGAGACGGTGCCCGACATTTTCCGCACCGTCGGCAATGTCACCGCCGACCTCGCGGTGACGCGGATCATCGATCAGTCGTCCGTCAGGGAAGCCGACGCGCCGTGAGAATCTTCACCGGCGCTTCGAGCATCTGCCCCTTCATCACGCCTTCGCCGGCGGTCGGCGATTTGGGCTGGGCCAGGATCGCCTTCACCACGTCCATCCCCTCGACCACATGGGCGAAGACGGCAAAGCCCTGATTGTCGCCCGTCGCCTGCGGCTGCGCGTCCATCGCCGGCATCTTGCCCAGCACGATGAAGAAGTCGCCGGTCGCACTGCCGGGCGCATAGCGCGCCATCGACAGCGCGCCGTCATCATGGGTGAGGCCGGTCAGCATCGTCGGTTCATGCGTGATCGGCGGCAATATCCGCTTCGGATCATTCTGCGCCCCGCCCTGCACGAAGCCATAATCGGCCGCGCCGACGCCCCGGTAGAATTGCGTGCCGTCGAGCCGCTTCTGATCGACATATTTGAGGAAATTGCCCGCCGTCACCGGCGCCTTGCCAGCATGGACCGCGATGACGATCCGCCCGAGACCGGTCTCCAGCGCGACCCGCACATCGTCGGGCGGCGTCTGCGCGGCGGCGGGCCAGAGGGTGAAGGCGGAAAGGAGCAGGATCAGGAGCGCGCGAATCATGCGCGTCAGCCCTCCAGCTGGCGGAGCAGCGCGCGGATGTCGGCGTCGATCTCGGGGTTGCTCTCGCGCAAGGCTTCGATCGTCTTGACAGCGTGAATGACCGTGCTGTGATCGCGCCCGCCGAAGATGCGGCCGATTTCGGGCAGCGAGCGCGGCGTCATCTTCTTGGCGAGATACATCGCCACCTGGCGCGGCCGGGCGACGGCGCGGGCACGGCGCTTGGAGCGCATCTCGGCCGGGTCGATCTTGTAATGGGCGGCGCACACCTTCTGGATTTCATCGACGGTGATGCGCCGCGCGCTCGCCCGCACCGCGTCCGCCAGCATCCCCTGCGCGAAATCCAGGTCGATCGAGCGGCCGGTGAGTTGCCCATAGGCGACCAGCTTGTTGAACGCGCCTTCCAGTTCGCGCACATTCGACCGGATCGAACGGGCGAGGAAGTCGATCACCGCGTCGGGCACCGGCGGATCGCCCGCCACCAGCCGCTTGGCTTCGAGGATGGCGAGCCGCAGGTCGAGGCCCGCCGGCTGGATATCCGCGACCAGCCCGCCCGCCAGCCGCGAGAGGATGCGCGCATCGATCGATTCGAGCAGCTGCGGGGCGCGGTCGGCGGTCACGACGATGCGCGCGCCCGCGTCGATCAGGTCGTTAACGGTGTGGAGAAACTCCTCCTGCGTCGACCCCTTGCCGGCGATGAACTGGATATCGTCGATCAGCAGCAGCCGCGCCGCGCGCAGCCGCGCCTTGAACGCCATGGTCTCGTTCGCGCGCATCGCGCTCACAAACTCCATCATGAAGCGCTCAGCCGACATATAGAGCACCGGCGCCGCCGGCGAATGGGCCGAAAAGGCGCGCGCAATGGCGTGGAGCAGATGGGTCTTGCCTTGACCCGTGCCGCCATGGATGAAGAGCGGGCTGAAGCGCGGCGTCGCTTCCGCCGCCATCGCCCTGGCGGCCGAGCAGGCGAGCCGGTTCGACTCGCCGACGATGAAATCCTCAAACCCATGGCGCGGCAGGAAATTGGATGCGGCGGTCGGCGTTTCGGCCGGCTTGTCCGCCGCCGGTTCGACATGCACGACCTCCAGCAGGCGCGGCCCGGCCGCTTCGGGCGCGCGGCGCACCCGCACTTCGCGCACCCCGGCATTGGCGGCGCGCCAGGCGAGCCGCAACCGATCGCCGAACTGGCCCGACACGAAATTGGCGCTGAAATCGCTTGCGACCAGCAGGTCCAGCGTCTGCGATTCGGGGCAATAATCGCCCAGCCGCACGGGCTTCAGCCACTGGTCGAACATGCGCGCGCCGACATCGCGGCGCAGGCCGGCGCGGATGCTCGTCCAGGCGGCTTCCAAGGCGTCGTCCGCCCGGATCATCGCGCCGTCCTGCCAAGCCACCACACGCACGCTATCCTTCATAATCCTGCCATTCCCCACCTTTGTCACGCCCCCGTCCGGGCAGGAAAATCCGACGCAGCAGACCCCGATCGGAAAAGCCCCCGCTTGCCCGAGTCCGTGCGACGATCAATCTCAATGACGGCCGCCAGAGGTGATTCGACAGCGGCCGGATTTCAAAAATAAACAGGGGCGCAGCGCCGGATCAAGGCCATCCCGGTTCAAAAAAATGAAATAAAGGGTTTGACGACGCAAAGCCGCCGAAAACCGGCCCATGAAAAATAACTGAAATATTTCATTCAGTTATATGCCATTTTCCATGCTGCGGCGCGTCGAATCGCAGGAAAAGCGTCGTTACAGCTGAGTTACTAAATCATGACCCAATGACGAAAAGCCCCCACCGGCGATCCGGTGCGGGCTTTTGCGAACGACCTTGATCTGGATCGGGTCAGGCGAGCGCGCTGACGGCCTTGGTCAGGCGGCCAAACTTGCGCGACGCCGTGTTCTTGTGCAGCACGCCGCGTGCGACGCCGCGCGCCAGTTCCGGCTGCACGGTGGCGAGCGCGGTGGTGGCGGCGTCCTTGTCGCCGGCGGTGATGGCGGCTTCCACCTTCTTCACCAAAGTGCGGATCCGGCTGATGCGGGCGCCATTGATCGCGGCGCGACGCTCGTTGCGACGGATGCGCTTCTTGGCTTGCGGCGTATTGGCCATTCTATTCCTCGGTTCTCGTCAAATCTTGGGCAAGAGGCTGCCGGGATCAAGCCGGCCCGCCTCGTGAAGGTGCGGCCCTTACAGCGGAATGGCGCACCCGTCAACGGGGCGAAGCCGCGCTATTTCTGACATTTCGGGCAGAAGAAGGTCGATCGTCCCCCATCGACTCGGCGCTGCACCGTGCCGCCGCACGGACATGGCTCGCCCTCGCGGCCATAGACGCGCCATTGTTTGGAAAAATAGCCGAGTTCGCCGTCCGGCCGCGCATAATCGCGCAAGGTGGAACCGCCGGCGGTAATCGCGGCGCTCAGCACCGTGCGAATCGCCTCCACCAGCAGCGCCAGGCGCGGCCGGCTGATCTTCCCCGCCGCCCGCGTCGGCGCGATCCCCGCCATGTTGAGCGCTTCGCAGACATAGATATTGCCGAGCCCCGCGACGATCCGCTGATCGAGCAGCGCCGCCTTGATCGAGGTCGCCTTGCCCTTGAGCGCCGCGGCGAGCCGCGCAGCGTCGAACGCAGCGCCTAAAGGCTCCGGCCCCATCCGCGTGAACGGCGCGTAGCCCTCCCACGCATCCGCCCGCACCAGGTCCACCGATCCGAATCGGCGCGGGTCGTTGAGCGAGAGCAGCCGGCCCCCGCCCGTTTCGATCAGCAGATGGTCGTGCGCGCCGATCACCGCCGGGTCGATCCGCCAGCGCCCCGACATGCCGAGGTGGAAGATCATCATGTCGCCGCGATCGGTTTCGATGAGGCCATATTTGGC
>NZ_JAVHPD010000023.1:0-4917 GCF_036170395.1 Sphingobium sp. | reverse complement strand
AACAGGGAAACCGGCGGGGCCGGTGCCTTGGTAGGAGGCGGCCCTTAGCAAAGGCCTTTGGGTCATGCAACAACCGATCTCGATCGGTGTTATAATTGGCTGGGAAGGTGATGCCGGCGCTGTGAAGGGACGGCGCGCCGGCGCGGGAGACGATGCGATATGCCGATGCCATTATGGATGTCGGGGGGCGTGACGATAGCCGCTGCGGCGGTGATGGGGCTTGGCCTGGGCAGCTATGCGACGAGTCCGCAGGGCCATTCGCCCGCCGACGAGCCGGCGATGGCGGTGGCGGAGGAGGAAGCGCCGGCCTTTGTCGACAGCGGCGGGCGCGTGCAGGAGGGGCCGGCCTTCATCCAGTGCACCGGCTGCGGCCCGACGCTCGCCGAGCGGCGGTGGCAGGCCGAGATGGCCGGCTATGATGCGGACGGCATGATCCGCGGGACCAGCGATGCGGTGGTCGAGGATTATCAGGCGCGCGACGTGATGGAGGAGGCCGCGTTCGAGGCCGCGCCGTCCCCCATCCACCAACTGCCGCCCAACATCGTGCGCTTCGCCGCCGGGCCGACGCCGTCGCCCGCCGCTGCGCAGCCCGCCATGGCGCCGCCGGCCGTCGCTGCGACGGTGCAGCCGGTCAGCGCCACGCAATAAGGCGGGTCACTCCGCCGCGACGACCTGCGCGGGCGTGTCGCTCAGCGGATGGGCGAGGCGGTTCACCATCTCCTTGGGGCAGACCTGCCAGATGTAGCGCCGCCAGCGGTCCCAATCGTCGAGCACGGTGTTCGACCAGCGGCTGTCGGTCGCGACCGCATGTTCGGCGATCAGCGCCTTGACCTGCGCTTCCCAATAGGCGCTGTCGAGCCGCTGCCAGACGATGCTTTCCGGGTTGGCCTGGGTCGGGAAGCTGCCATCCTCGTCGAGGATGAAGGCCATGCCCCCGGTCATGCCCGCGCCGAAATTCGCCCCGGTCTTGCCCAGGATCACCGCCGTGCCGCCGGTCATATATTCGCATCCGTTCGCGCCGCAGCCTTCGACCACGACCTGCGCGCCCGAATTGCGGACGGCGAAGCGCTCGCCCGCTTGTCCCGCTGCGAACAGCTTGCCGCTGGTCGCGCCGTAGAGGACGGTGTTGCCGATGATCGTATTGTCCTTCGACGACAGCGGCGAGGAGACGGTGGTGCGCACGGTGATGATGCCGCCCGAGAGCCCCTTGCCGACATAATCGTTGGCGTCGCCGAATATTTCGAGCTTGATCCCTTTGCACAGGAACGCGCCGAGCGACTGGCCGGCGCTTCCGCGCAGGCGCACGGTCAGGTGGCCGTCCGCCAGCGTCGACATGCCGAATTTCTCGGTGACGGCGGCCGACAGGCGGGTGCCCACCGCGCGGTGCGTGTTGCGGACCGTATAGGTGAGCTGCATCTTCTCGCCGCGCTCGAACACGGCGCGCGCGTCCTTCATCATCTGCGCGTCGAGGCTGTCTGGCACCTCGTTGCGCCATGCTTTCAGCGAGAAGCGGCGCTGATCGTCGGGCGCATCCACCTTGGCGAGGATGGGATTGAGGTCGAGATCGTCGAGATGCTCCGCGCCGCGATTGACCTGCTTCAGCAGCTCGGTGCGGCCGATCACCTCGTCCAGGCTGCGGAAGCCCAGGCGCGCGAGGATTTCGCGCACTTCCTCGGCGATGAAGGTCATGAGGTTGATGACCTTTTCCGGCGTGCCGGTGAATTTCTGGCGCAGCTTCTCGTCCTGCACGCACACGCCGACCGGGCAGGTGTTGCTGTGGCACTGGCGCACCATGATGCAGCCCATGGCCACCAGCGACAATGTGCCGACGCCAAATTCCTCCGCGCCCAGGATCGCGGCGATGACGATGTCGCGCCCGGTCTTGAGCCCGCCGTCGGTGCGCAGCTTCACCCGATGCCGCAGGCCGTTGAGGGTCAGCACCTGATTGGCTTCGCTGAGGCCCATTTCCCAAGGGGTGCCGGCATATTTGATGCTGGTCTGCGGGCTGGCGCCGGTGCCGCCGACATGGCCGGCAACGAGGATGACGTCGGCATGGGCCTTTGCCACGCCGGCGGCGACCGTGCCGATGCCGGCCTGGCTCACCAGCTTGACGCAGACGCGCGCGCGCGGGTTTATCATCTTGCAGTCGTAGATGAGCTGCGCGAGATCCTCGATCGAGTAGATGTCGTGGTGCGGCGGCGGCGAGATGAGCGTGACACCCGGCGTCGAATGGCGCAGCTTCGCGATGAACTCGGTCACCTTGAAGCCGGGCAGCTGGCCGCCCTCGCCGGGCTTGGCGCCCTGCGCGACCTTGATTTCGATCTCCTCGGCGCTGCCCAGATATTCGGCATGGACGCCGAAGCGGCCCGACGCGATCTGCTTGATGACGCTGTTGGCATTGTCGCCATTGTCATAGGGCTTGAAGCGGTTGGCGTCCTCGCCGCCTTCGCCCGACACCGCTTTCGCGCCGATGCGGTTCATCGCGATCGCCAGCGTCTCATGCGCCTCCGGGCTGAGCGCGCCCAGGCTCATGCCCGGCGTCACGAAGCGCTTGCGGATTTCGGTGGTCGCCTCGACCTCGTCGATCGGGATCGCTTCGCGGGCGAAGTTGAACTCCATGAGGTCGCGCAGATAGACCGGCGGCAGGTCGCGCACGCCGCGCGAGAATTGCAGATAGGTCGAATAGCTGTCGGTCGCCACGGCGGTCTGGAGCAGGTGCATGAGCTGCGCCGAATAGGCATGGCTCTCCCCGCCCTGCCGCTGGCGGTAGAAGCCGCCGACCGGCAGCCGCACCGCCGCTGCGTCGAACGCCGCCGTGTGGCGCAGCATCGCGCTGTAATGGAGCGAGGCATAGCCTTCGCCCGAAATCTTCGCGGGCATGCCCGGAAAGAGATCGTTCACCAGCGCGCGGGACAGGCCCACCGCCTCGAAATTATAGCCGCCGCGATAGGAGCTGATGACCGCGATGCCCATTTTGGACATGATCTTCAGCAGACCTTCGTTGATCGCGGTGCGATAGCGTTCGACGCACTGGTCGAAGCCGAGGTCGCCGAACAGGCCGCGCGCATGGCGATCGGCGATGCTGGCTTCGGCCAGATAGGCGTTCACCGTGGTCGCGCCGACGCCGATCAGCACCGCGAAATAATGGGTGTCGAGCGCTTCGGCGCTGCGCACGTTGATCGAGGCGTAGCTGCGCAGCCCCTTGCGGACCAGATGGGTGTGGACGGCGGCGGCCGCGAGCACGCCCTGGATGGCGACGCGCGTTTCGCTGACGCCCTCGTCCGACAGGAAGATTTCGGTGCGGCCTTCGCGCACGGCCTGTTCGGCTTCCTCGCGGATGCGGCGGATCGCGGCGCGCAACTGTTCCTGACCGCCGCTCGCGGGGAAGGTGCAGTCGATCTCCGCCACGGCGGGGCCGAAATAGGCCTTGAGCCGCGCCCATTCGGCGCTGGTGACGACCGGCGAATCCAGCACCAGCACATGGCTGTTCTGTGCCTCTTCCTCCAAGATATTGTGGAGGTTGGAGAAGCGGGTCTTGAGGCTCATCACATGCCGTTCGCGCAGGGAGTCGATCGGCGGGTTGGTGACCTGGCTGAAATTCTGCCGGAAGAAGTGGCTGATGGTGCGCGGCTTGTCCGAAATGACGGCGAGCGGCGTGTCGTCGCCCATGGAGCCGACGGCTTCCTTGGCGTCCTCGACCATGGGGCTGAGAATCAGCTCCATATCCTCCAGCGTCAGATTGGCGGCGACCTGCCGGCGGGTGAGTTCGGTCTTGTCCCAAGCGGGTAGGGCGCTGGGCGCGTCGGCGAGATCGTCGACGGTCAGGAAGTCCTTGATGAGGTCGCCATAGGGGCGTTCGCCCGCGATCCGGTCCTTGATCGCGCGGTCGTCATAGATTTCGCCTTCATGGAGATCGACGGCGATCATCTGGCCCGGACCCATGCGGCCCTTCTTGACCACGGTGGTTTCGGGCACCACGACCATGCCGGTTTCCGAGCCGACGATCAGCAGATTGTCGCCGGTCAGCGTGTAGCGCAGCGGGCGCAGCGCGTTGCGATCGACGCCCGCGACCACCCAGCGGCCATCGGTCATGGCGAGCGCGGCGGGGCCGTCCCACGGCTCCATGACGGAGGCGAGATAGTCGTACATGTCGACATGCGCCTTGGGCAGGTCGGCGCTCGCCGCCTGATAGGCTTCGGGCACGAGCATCAGCTTGGCGGTGGGCGCGTCGCGGCCGGAGCGGCAGATCGCCTCGAACACGGCGTCCAATGCGGCGGTGTCCGACGCGCCGGCGGGGATGACGGGCTTGATGTCCTCCGACTGTTCGCCGAAGGCAAGCGCCGCCATCTTGATCTCGTGGCTCTTCATCCAGTTCTTGTTGCCGCGGATCGTGTTGATCTCGCCATTATGGGCGAGGGTGCGGAACGGCTGGGCCAGCCACCATTGCGGGAAGGTGTTGGTGGAATAGCGCTGGTGGAAGATGGCGACGCGGCTCTCGAACCGTTCGTCCTGAAGGTCCGGGTAGAAGACCGACAGGCTTTCGGCGAGGAACAGCCCCTTGTAGATGATCGAGCGGCAGGAGAGCGAGCAGATGTAGAAATCGTTGATCTGCGCCGCGATCACCTTCTTCTCGATCCGGCGGCGGATGAGGTAGAGGTCCTTCTCGAACTCGGCAACGTCGCGCTCCTCCGGCATCGGGCCGGCGATCATGATCTGCTCGATTTCGGGGCGGGTGCGCTGCGCCTTTTCGCCGATGACCGACACATCGACCGGCACCTGGCGCCAGCCATAAATGGTGTAGCCCGCGTCGATGATCTCCGCCTCGACGATGGTGCGGCAGGTTTCCTGGGCGCTAAGGTCCGTGCGCGGCAGGAAGATCATGCCGACGGCGAGGCGGTTGGGCAGCGGCTTGTGGCC
>NZ_JAVHPD010000022.1:0-26366 GCF_036170395.1 Sphingobium sp. | reverse complement strand
CCCCCCCCCCCCCCCCCCCCCCCCCCCCCCCCCCCCCCCCCCCCCCCCCGGATCAGATTCGACCTCTTGGAGACATTGATCGAGGCTTGCCGTTGTGCTCGCCTGTCACTTTGTCGAGGTCCGCATCCGACGTGACACCAGCAAGCTCCCGAGATTCAACATTAATCGCCATTTCAATGAAGGGATGGCGACGAACGAGGCGAGACGGATTAGTCCGGGATTATTCACCGCTAATTTTAGTTGCTTTAGCGAAGCATTGAAACTCTCATTATCGAGTCCCAGCTTCTTAGCCTGATGGTATGACCAGATTACGTAGCAAATTTTGTTGACGATTTCTCGCACAAGCTCCGCCTCCCTCACGGGATCGGTAACGTAGTTGGGCTCTTGAGAAAAGCCCAACGGGTCCAGAGTGCGAGGCGCAGGCATAAGGTCTGCAACAATGTACCTGGATTGTTCCTTCAGCGCCATCTGTTTTTCCGTGCAAAACCGACCACGATTCCCTCAGCTGATTTCTCTAACCGTCGCCCTTGCGGCACGGTATTGGGCCAATTCAGCGGGCCAGGCCCGTGCAAAACAGCCCACCCGCGCGCGAAATTCCCTGCACATTCCCTGAGGAGCAGGGAATTTAGGATCGGGCAAACAGCGATCGAAACCGCCTAGGCGCTTCAAGGGAAACACGATCATCGACGTTCAGCCGGACACTTTGAATTCCGTACTGACCAGAATGGCCGCGGAGAATTCAGGGGAAGAATCCGTATTCCCTGTTCTCTTCTGTCTCTCCGCAGTACCGAGACAAAATGAAAAGGCGCGAATTCGCGCGAGAAATCGAGTAATTTATCTTCTATTTCAATAACTTAGAACTGGGTGGCGGAGCGGGAGGGATTCGAACCCTCGATACGCTTTTGACGTATACTCACTTTCCAGGCGAGCGCCTTCGACCACTCGGCCACCGCTCCGCATTTCGCTGGAAGGCGGCTCCCTATCGCGCGCGGCGGGGGGAGGCAAGGGGCTTTACATCATTGTGTCGAGCGGCTCTGATGGCGGCATGATCCGTCGCGCCGTTCCTGCCCTGACTATGCTCACCCTTTGCGCCGCGTCAGCGGCCGCTGCCGACAAGCCTGCCACGCCAGTGGCGGTCGTGGCGGCGGCGCGGGCTTCGGAATGGCGGGAGATTGCGGCGGACGATCTGCTCGTGATGACGATCGAGGGCGGGCGGCGTGTCGTCATTCAGCTCGCGCCGGCCTTTTCGCCGACCCATGTCGGCAATATGCGGACTCTGGCGAAGGCGCACTGGTGGGACGGGACCAGCATCAACCGGGTGCAGGACAATTATGTGGTGCAATGGGGCGACGTCACCGAGAAGAAACCGATGCCACCTGGCCTCTCGCCGACGAGTTCCGCCGATTATGTGCAGCCGATCGCCAATCGTCGGCTGCGGGTGACGCCTTTGCCCTATCCCGATCCCTATGCGCCTTCGACCGGCTTTGTCGCGGGCTGGCCGGTCGCGATGGATGGAGACGGGGTGTGGCTGCCGCATTGCTACGGGTTCGTCGGGGTCGGACGGAACAACTCGCCCGATGCGGGCACCGGCGCTGAGCTTTACGCCGTGATCGGCCAGGCGCCGCGCCAGCTCGACCGCAATATCGCCGTGGTCGGTCGGGTGATCGAGGGCATGGCGCATCTCTCCAGCCTGCCGCGCGGATCGGGGGAATTGGGCTTCTACACGGAGGCCGAGCATAAGGTGCCGATCGTTTCGGTCCGTCTCGCGAGCGACATGCCGGCGGCGGAGCGGCCGCGCTTTCAGGTGATGAATACCGAAGCGAACAGCGAGTGGAACAGCTTTACGCACTATCTGCGGCTGCGCGCCAACCGGAAGGACGACTTTTACGACCGGCCTGCCGGCGGGGTCGATCTGTGCAACGCGCCGGTGCCTGTGCGCCCCGTTCCCTAGCGCCTGGATGTATCATTCAGCCGCGCCACGCGGTTTTTGGGCAATGCGGCACGGATGATCGCCCTGCCCTGATCTGTCGCTTCATAATGCCGCCGCAGCGCTACCCTGTTCTTCAGGCAGGGAAGGCTCCCACACCAACCGGCAATAACATACTATATTTTTCAATGGCTTATTTGCTAGTAACCCCTGCCTCGGGCTACGCCCCCGTCCATCGGTTCGCCCGCCTGATGCCGGTGGATATTGGCGATCAGCGCGCGAGCGGCGCTGTCGGCACGGGTCATGCTGGCGACATGGGGGGTGAGCAGGATGCGCGGATGGCGCCAGAAGGGGTGGGCCGCAGGCAAAGGCTCGGGATCGGTAACGTCGAGCATCGCGGCGGACAGATGGCCCTGATCGAGCAAGGCGAGCAGATCCTCCGCCACCAGATGCCCGCCGCGCGCCGCGTTGATGAGCATCGCACCCTCGGGAAGGCGGGACAGAAGGTCGCGGGACAATATGCCGCGCGTGTCGGGCGTGAGCGGAAGCAGGCACAGGAGAATGTCGCATCCCGCGAGGAACGTGCCCAAGCCTTCACGGCCGCTGTGGCAGGTCACGCCCTCCACCGCATGAGGCGAGCGGCTCCAGCCCGACAGCGCAAAGCCGAAAGGGCGAAGCGCGCCGAGCACCGCCTTGCCAAGCTGGCCGAGCCCCATCACCCCTACCCGCCTCTGCTCCGCCGGCACGAGCTTGATCGGCGCCCAACGCTGCTCCGCCTGCGCCGCGCGATAGGGGATGAGGTCGCGGTGGAGCGCCAGCACCGCCATCGTCGCATATTCGACCATGCCGGCGACGATGCCCGGCTCGATCATCCGCACGACCTGGATATGCGGCGGCAGGCTTGCCATGTCGAACTGGTCCACCCCAGCCCCGATCGAAAACAGCACCTCCAGATTGGGCAGGCTGGCGATCAGGTCGGCCGGCGGGCTCCAGGCGGCGAGATAGCGGATGGCGGCGGGATCATAGGCTTCGGGCGGCGCGACGAAGCCGATGTCGGCGGCTTCCTTCGCGAAGATGTCGCGCCAGATCTGGCCGCGCGCGGGATCGGAGGTGTAGAGCAGGGTCATGCGACGGCCTTTCGGGGGGCGCGGCGGCGCTGGGCGGCGGCGTGCCACCATAGGAGCGGGCCGCTGATCGCCAGCGCGGCGAGGGACAATGCGGCGAGCAGCCAGACGGGTGGGCCGACCGGCGCGAGGAAGTCGCCCGTATGGATCGGCAGCAGCGGCATCCAGAGCGCGCCGTTGCGCTGCGCGGGCGTCGCGCTGACGATGCGCGGCCCGGCCAGCGCGACTGGGACGACATGGACCGCACGCGCATTGCGCTCGGGCGCGTGGAAGTTGACGGTCAGCCGGTCGCCGCCGATCCTGATGTCGCGCAGCGCCGCGCCGGGGAAAGCCCTCTGCGCCAGCGCCAGATCGCGATCGACTTGGGCGGCGCTGACGACAGCCGGCGAAGCGCCGCCGCCGCTGGCGACAAGATCGGGAAATACGAGCAGGAAGCCCGTCGCCGAAAGCAGGATGAGGAAGGCCGCCGCCACCACACCGAGCGTGCGGTGCGCCTGCCGCAGCACCAGACGGGGCGACAGGGTCCATCGGATCGCCAGCGCCTTGGCCGGATTGCGTTTCGGCCACCAATAGGCAAGCCCGCTGCCCGCCATCAGCAATAGAGCCAGCCCGTTCAGGGCAATCACGGCCATGCCGGCGCGGCCCGACAGAAGCCGATAATGAAGTTGCAGCGTCGCCTCCAGCGGAAAGCGCGACAGGCCGCCTGCGCGCAGCACCGCGCCGCCCGCCGGATCGACGGTGGCGTAAACCGCCTCGCCGTCCGCGCGCGCCATGTGGGCGAACCAGGTCGCCCGGCTCGCATCGGGGGCGAACAGCCGCGTGACTCGTGCGTCGGGGAAAGCCGTGCTGGCCGCGGCCATCGCCTGACCTGCGCTGACGGCCGGCCCCTGTGCCCTGCTGGTCTGACCCGCCGGATCGAGCCACCGCTCCACCGGCCCGCGATAGAGCAGCAGCGCCCCGGTCATCGCCTGCACCAGCAGGAACAGCGCCATGACGAGGCCGGCATAGCGATGAAGGCGGAGCCATTGCGGCCGGGACATGGAATGCGCCCTCAAGGAATGCGGAACCTGCCGCCGGCGCGCGAACGCCGGCGGCAGGGCTTAGTATCAGAAGGTGAAGCTGGCCCGCACGCTGAACGATCGCGGCGTGCCCGGCGCGATCCACAGCGCCGCGTAGGAGCTGGCATAATATTTCTTGTTGAACAGGTTGTTCACATCGGCCGACAGCTTGATCTGGTCGGTGATGTTGAACAACCCCAGCACCTTGGCGATGGTGTAGCTCGGCAGGAAGAAGGTCGTCGCCGTCTCGCCCAGGCGGCGGCCGACATGGGTGACGCCCGCACCCAGCATCGCCTCATGATCGCCGATCGCAAAATTCTTGAACAGCAGCGCGTTGCCCTGATGCTTGGGAATGTTGATGAGCGGATCACCCTTGCGCACGCCAGACGACGGATAATTGCCCGCCCAGCTCGCATCGATGTAGGAATAGGTCAGGAACAGCTCGAACCCGGCCGGCAACTTTGCGTTCAGGTCGAATTCCACGCCCTTGCTCCGCGCCGCGCCAATCGGGGCAGAGAAATTGGCATTCAATGGATCGACGCTAAGGACATTGCTCTTTTTCATGCTGAAGAGCGACACGGTGCTGGTGATACGATTATCCGGCGTCATGAATTTGGCGCCCACTTCGTAGGACCGGCTCAGTTCCGGCTCAAACGGCTGGTTGTTCGCGCCCACGCCGCTATTTGGGCGGAACCCTTTGCCGTAGCTCGCGTAGAAGGACAAGCTGGAGACCGGTTCAAAAACCAGCCCGGCCATCGGGCTGACTTTCGTATAGTGTTTGGTGACCAGGGGCGGTGAACCCGGTACGCGGTTGTGAATGTCTTGCGAAAAGTCGTCATACCGGCCGCCAAAACGAACCTTGAACTGCTCGGTGATCTCGATCTGATCCTGCGCGTAAATGCCCCACGCCTTCTGGATTTCAGTCGCGTTCTGTATTTGAGTGGTCGGGATCGGCGCTGGAATAGTGTAGTCCGGGTTGAAGATGTCGATAGCATAGGACTGATCTGCGGCAGTCGGACGATAGCGGGTCTGGAACGTCTTGATCTTGAACTTGTCCCAGTCCGCGCCGATGCGGATATTGTGTACGATCGACCCCATGGCGATCTTGCCGCTGATTTCGCCGCGGAACACCATATGCGTGGTGCTGTAGTCACGATAGCGGCGCTGCCGCGACAAGGTACGGCCATCGATATATATCCGCTGACGGGCGCGAGCCAGTTCGGGATCGCTGCCGAACCCCTCGAACGTCGTATCCTTGTACCCCGCGCCCAGCATCAGCGTCCAGTCGTCGCTGAAATCATGCTGATATTGCGCCTGATGACCCAACACCTCGACTTTGACGGGGCCGTCATTGGGATTCCCCAAGAAGCGGCTGTTGGGGATCGCGCCCAGATTATAGCTGATCGTATTGTCCGCGTTGACGGTCGGGATCGCGACGACGCCGCGCTCGAAGGGCACTTCCTGGTTCACATATTCCAGTTCGTAGGTGAAGATGTCGGCGTCCGAAAATTTGGCGAGAATGGACGGGTTCACCGTATATTTCTGCGTCTCGACCGTATCGCGGAAGCTGTCCGCCTGTTCCGACGACCCGTTGATCCGCACCGCCACGCTGTCCGACAGCGGCAGATTATAGTCGGCCTCGACCCGGTAGGTCTCCCAGCGGCCGGCCGATACGGCGAAGCTTCCGCCTTCCTTGAAGGTCGGCTTCTTGGTCACGATGTTGACCGTGCCGCCCGGCTCGCCGCGCCCGAACAGCGCCGAATTGGGGCCTTTCAAAATCTCGATCCGCTCGACATTCGATGCGTCGCGCGGGCCGCCATAGCCGCGTCCGCCGTTGAAGCCATTGACCAGGAAGCCGCTCGGGAAATTCTCGTCGCCGGCAAAGCCGCGAATGGCGAAACTGTCCCACAGGCCGCCGAAATTATTCTGCCGCGACACGCCGCTCGCCAGTTCCAGCGCGGTGTCGAGCCGGGTGATGTTGAGATCGTCGAGCAACTTGCCTTCGAGGAACTGCACCGCCTGCGGGATTTCCTTGACCGGCGTGTCGCCGAAATATTGCCGCTTGAGGCCGGTGACGACGATGTCGCTCTCGGCGGCGGGCTCGGCCGGCGCCTGCGCCAGCGCGCCGGGCGCGGCGGACAGGGCGATGGCGGCGGAGCCGGCGAGGAAGCCGAGGCGGCGGGCCGATGACATGCGCATGATGTGATACCCCTTATAAGATCGCTGTTCCCTGATGTCCTGCGAAACGGGGGCTGGCCTTTATACCCGAGCGGGCCTTGTGGCCCTGCGACGGAAGCCTTTGCCGGGGCGGTTTTTACCACCTCTTGTTACAGTTCAGGCTAGGGGCGGTTACGGAAATATTACGTCAAAATCGCACCACGGCCCGGCGCAAAATTGTGAATCGTGAAAGCCGCACGGCACGAATATGCGGGGGGTCAAAATTCCGAAACGTCGATCTTGCCACCCGCGCCGAAGCGCGACAGGCGATAGGGTTGGGGATCGACGATCGGCGTCTGGCCCGATGCGATATCGGCCACCAGATGGCCTGCGCCCGGCCCGATGCCGAAGCCATGGCCGCTGAAGCCCGCCGCCAGGATGAAGCCCGGAATCTTCGGGATTTCGCCGATCACCGGCACGCCGTCCGGGGTGCTGTCGACAAAACCCGCCCAGGATGCGACCATGGGCACGGAGCCCAGCGCCGGGATCTGCGCGGCGGCGCGTTTCAGCGTCAGGCGCACCGTCTTGGGATCGGCGAGCGGATCGAGGATGCGCACCTTCTCCATCGGCGTCGGCCCGTCGAGTTTCCAGCGCGACAAGCCTTCATGCCGGCCCCGCACGCCATGCAACCCGCCCGGCGACAGGCTGCGCCAGCGCTTGTTGAACATCGGCAGGAATTTATGCTGGTAGCGCAGGAATTGCAGCGTCGGATCGACCTTCGCGCGGCCGCTGATCGCCAGCGTATGGCAGCCATCGTCGCGACGGGTGATCGACAGCGACTGGGTGTAGAAGGCGTCGGGCAGGTTGAGCCCGCTGGTGCCCACCGCCAGGATCGTCTGGCGCACCGTCGCCTGCGGGAAATCGATGCCGAGCTGGCGCATGAAGGAGGATGCCCAGGCGCCGCCGGCGTGAATCACCAGCTTCGTGCGGATCGTGCCGCGCTCGGTCACGACGCCGCTCACCGCGCCGCCGCTGGTTTCGATGCCGCGCGCGGCGCAGGCCTGATGCACCGTGCTGCCCATCCGCATCAGCGCCCGCGCGACCGCCGGCACGGCCAGGCCCGGATTGGCGATGCCGTCATTCTGCGAATGGACCCCGCCCTTCCACCGCGCGCCGGTGAAGCGGGCATGACGGGTCGCCTCTTCCGACGACAGCATCCGCGTGGCGACGCCCACCGACCGCGCATAGTCGCCCCAGCGCGCCCAGGTGTCGAGTTCCTCGTCATTGTTGCTGACGTAGAACAGACCGCAGCGGCGGAAGCCGGTATCCTCGCCCGTATCCTCGCCGAACGCCTGCCACAGATCGAGCGCCTTGGTGGCGAGCGGCAGTTCGCGCTCGTCGCGATTCTGCTGACGGCACCAGCCCCAGTTGCGGCTCGACTGCTCGCCACCGACCACGCCCTTTTCCACCAGCGCCACCTTGAGGCCGCGCTGCGCCAGATAATAGGAGGTGAACGCGCCGATGATCCCGCCGCCGATCACGACGACATCGGCGGCCGCCGGGAGCGTGGGCGAGGATTCGATGTAACGCAGCGGGGCGGGCATGGAACGGGTCTCCAATGATCGGGCGGGTCAGGCGAAGCCGAGGATGGACTTCACCTCAAGATATTCTTCAAAGCCAAAGGCGCCATATTCGCGCCCGTTGCCGGAGCGCTTGTAGCCGCCGAAAGGCGCATGGGCGTCCCAGGCGGGATGGTTGATATGCACCTGCCCCGTGCGGATGCGGCGGGCGACGGCGCGGGCTTGGGTCAGGTCCGCGCCCTGCACATGACCGCCCAGGCCGAAGATCGTGTCGTTCGCGATATCGACCGCCTGATCGACATCGTCATAGGGAATTATGACCAGCACCGGCCCGAAAATCTCCTCCTGCGCGATGCGCATGGCGCTGGTCACGTCGGAAAAGATGGTCGGGCGCACGAAGAAGCCCTGCTCAAGCCCCTCGGGCTGCCCCGGCCCGCCGCAGAGGAGCCGCGCGCCTTCCTCCATGCCGACCGCGATCATCGCCTGCACGCGCCGATATTGGGCGTGATTGGCGATCGGCCCCATCATGGTTTCCGGGTCGCCCGGCTGGCCGACGATGATGGATTCGACCGTCGCGCGGGCGATCGCCTCGACCTGCGCGAGATGCTCGCGCGGCACGATCATGCGGGTGGGCGCGCTGCACGACTGGCCGACATTGCGGAAGGCGGACAGGACGCCCAACGGCACGGCCTTGTCGAAATCGGTGTCGGGCAGCATCAGGTTGGGCGACTTGCCGCCCAGTTCCTGCGTCACACGCTTGACGGTGGGCGCTGCCGCCTGCGCCACCAGCACCCCCGCGCGGTTGGAGCCGGTGATGGAGATCATGTCGATGTCGGAATGCGCCGCCATCGCCGCGCCGACCTCCGCGCCAGTGCCGTTGACCAGGTTGAACACGCCGGCGGGTGCGCCCGCATCATGCACGATCTGCGCGAATAGGATCGCGCTCAGCGGCGAGAGTTCGCTGGGTTTCAGCACGACGGCGCATCCGGCGGCGAGCGCCGGCGCGACCTTCGCGGCGATCTGGTAGAGCGGCCAGTTCCACGGCGTAATGAGGCCGCACACGCCGATCGGCTCGCGCACGATGGCCGTCGAGCCGCGCATCGTCAGGAAATCATAGTCGCGCAGGACGCCGATCGCCGCCTGAACATGCGCGGCGGCGAGCGGGATATGCGCGGCGCGGGCGTGGCTGATCGTCGCGCCCATCTCCAGCACCAGCGTCTGCGCCAGCAGCTCTGCGCGACCCAGCATCAGCGCGTGGATGCGCTCCAGCAGGGCAAGACGATCCTCGACAGGGGACGCGGCGAAGGCCGGGAAAGCGGCGCGCGCGGCGGCGACGGCGCGGTCGAGGTCCGCCGCCGTGCCAGCGGCCACCTTGGCCACCACGTCGCCCGTCGCCGGGTTGACCACTGGCAGCATCTCGCCATCGCACAGGTCGATCCATGCGCCGCCGATATAGGCTTGGCCGCTCCGCGCGATCGCCGCGCCGGCGTCGTCCAGCACGAGCGGGCTCATTTCACCCAGTCCTGATAGCGATAATAGGCGCCCACGAACGGCAGGAACCAGGGCTTGCCGAAATGGCCGGGGATCGCCGGCCAGTCGAAATCGCGCCAGGGGTTGAGGTCGGCGCGGCCGTCCAGCACCTCGGCCATGATCGCGCCCATATGCGTCGCCATATGCGTGCCGTGGCCGCTATAGCCCATCGAGTAGAAGACGCCGTCGCGCTCGCCGGCGCGGGGCAGCCGGTCGCGGGTCATGTCGACCATCCCGCCCCAGCAATAGTCGGTCCGGGCGTCCGCCAGTTCGGGGAAGATGCCGATCATCGACTGGCGCAGGATCACGCCGCTCTTGGCGTCCGAGGCCGCATCGCTGCGCCCCGAAAAGCGCGCGCGTCCGCCGAAGATGATGCGGTTGTCGGGCGAGGTGCGAAAATAGCTGACGAAGTTGCGGGTGTCCGTCGTGTTGCGGCGATGCGGAGTCAATCGGTCCAGCAGGTCGACCGGCAACGGCTCGGTCGCGATCAGATATGCGCCCACCGGCACGATCCGGCGGCGGAACCAGCCGAGCGGCCCGACCGAAGACGTGCCGGTCGCCAGCAGCACCTGGCTCGCCCGCACCGTCCCGTGCGGCGTCGTCAGCTCATGCGCCTGCCCTGCCAGCCGCTTCATGGCGATGACGGGATTATGCTCATGGATCAGCGCGCCGTGCCGGGCGGCGGCTTCGGCCAGCCCCTGGCCGAACTGCCCCATGTGCATGTTCGCGCCCTTCAGATAGAGCATCCCGCCATAGTAGCGATCCGACCCAATCTCGTCGCGCATCTTGGCGCGGGGCACCAGCCGGGTTTCGGGATCTACCTCCCGCGCCAGCATTTCCTGCGATCGGACGATCCGGTCATAATGTTCGGGCTTGGCGGCGAGCTTCAGCTTGCCGACGCGCGCGAAATGGCAATCGATGCCTTCCTGCGCGACGATCGACTCCACCCTGTCCACCCCGGCGTCGAAAGCACGGTAGAGCATGTTGGCGCGTGTCCGGCCGAGCTTGGCGACCATCCCGCCATAGTCCTGCGCGAAGCCGTTGTTGCACATGCCGCCATTGCGCCCCGACGCCGCGCGGGCGACGCGATCGGCCTCCAGCACAACGACCTTCGCGCCCTTCTTCGCCAGCGCCAGCGCGGCGGACAGGCCGGTGAAGCCCGCGCCGACGATCGCGACATCGGCGGTGCCCTGCGGCCCACCTTCCGCGCCCGCCGCGAAAGGCTTTGCCGTGTCGAGCCAGTAGGACATCATCTTCATGGCCGCGCCTCCATCACCATCCGCGCATCCTCGGCCAAGTGGCGGCGACGGCGCGCCCGCCGTCTTCGATCACCCGATAGGCGTCATGCTGCGCGCCGGTGGCGCAGGCATGGTTGGGCAGGATGCGGACGCGCGTGCCGATCGGCAGGTCGGGCAGGCTTGCGTCGCTGCCTTCACGTACTGCGATGATGCCATGTTCCTGGCTCGCATCGGCGACGATCAGGTCGGCGAAGGGCTTGCCATCGATGTCACAGACCAGGCCATAGCCCTGATCCACCGGATGCGTCTGCGTCCCCCGATCGCGCGACAGCGCCATCCAGCCGGCGTCGGTCAATATCCAGCCCTTTTCCGGCCGATGCCCGATCACCGTAGCGACCACCGACAAAGCGATATCGTCGATCGCGCACACGCCGATGCCGTGCATGACGAGGTCGAAGAACATGAACACGCCGGCGCGCACCTCGGTCACGCCGGTCAGATCGCGCGCGAAATGGGCGGTCGGGGTCGATCCCACGCTGACCACCGGCGCGGGATGGCCGGCGGCGCGCAAGGCGTGCGCTGCGGCAATGGCGGCGGCGCGCTCCGCGTCGGCGGCTTCCGGCAGGCCGACGCCACCCCGCGCGCCGTAGGATTCGCCCGCATGGGTGAGCACGCCCGCCAGAGGCACGCCGCCATCGCGCAGGATGTCCGCCAGGACCAGCAGCGCCGGATCGTCCGGCAGCAATCCGCCGCGATGCCCGTCGCAGTCGATCTCGATCAAGACGCGCGGCATCGGGCCGCCATCGCACGCGGCCTGCGCAAGCGCCTCTGCCTGCGCGACCGAATCGACTAGGACCGAAAGCGCTACCCCCCGCGCGACAAGATCGCGCGCGCGCCCGATCTTGTCCGGCCCCAGCCCCACGGCATAGGTGATGTCGGTAAAGCCCCCGGCGGCGAAATAGTCCGCCTCCGCCAGCGTCGAGACGGTGATCGGCCCAGTGCCGGAAGGGAAGAGCCGCCGCGCGACCTCGATCGACTTGGCGGTCTTCACATGCGGGCGGAAGGACACGCCGAGCGCATCAAGCCGGCCACGCAGCCGCGCGATATTGCGATCCACCTTGGCAAGGTCGAGCAGCAGGGCCGGAGTTTCGATCCTATCGATCATCGCCATTTCCCCTCAGCCCAGCGACTGGTTGGCGAGCGCATAGAGCATCACCCCATCCTTCGCTTGCGGCGGTGCGCCGAGCGCCATGCACAGCACCTCGCCGACCTGCGGCAGACCCAGGCTCTCGAGCCATGGGCTGAGCCCGCCGCTTCGAAACACATCGATCCGTACAAAATCGCCGACATGGCGCGCGGCGAGCGCGGCGATCAGCGCCCTGGCGTCGTCATCGTCGCGCGCGATCACCGGCCCCACCACATGACCCCGCCCCCAGCGACGGACGCAGCCATAGCCGGCGACCGCGCCGTCCCGCTCGACCACCAGCACGTCGCCGACTGCGAACAAAGCGTCGAGCAAAGCCGTCCGCTCCATCCCCGCCGCTGCCTCATCCAGCGCCAGAAGGGCGGCTCGGTCATCAGCGGTGGCGGGCCGCAACAGCACGGACGGATCGGTCGCCGGCGCTTGGCTCAGCACCGCCTGATGCTGAAGCACGCTGTCGAAGGGCATAAAGCCGCGCTTACGATACAGCGCCTGCCCCTCGTCGGTCGAATTGAGGATCATACGCCGCCCCGCTGCGTCGGCCAGCAGCGCGTCCATCAGCCGCGCGCCGATCCCGCGCCGCTGCGCTTCCTCCGCCACGATAATCATGCCGGTCGTCGCGAAATCATCGCCATAGGGCCACCAGAGCGCGGTGCCGACCAGCCGCCCGTCCATCTCGACCCCGAACCCCCGGCCAAGGTCGAGCGCGAACGCCCAGTCCTCCGCGCGATAGGGCCATTGCACCGCCTGCGACAGGGCGAACGCCTCTGGCAGATGATCGCGCGTCAGCGGGATCGCGCCGGTCAGGCCGACTGAAGCAGCACCTCCGTCCGTCATCGATCACCCGCCTTTCCCGCCCAACCGCACTTGCACCATGCATCCACGCCTGCCCTGGCACCATCGCCCAAAAGCGCCGCGCCGGCCAATCGCTCCTGCGGCGACGCGGCGGTCGCGCGACAGATGCTGCCGTCCGTCAGGCGAGCGGCCGCTGAGTCGCGTATATCTTCTTCACATATGTCTCGCTCAGCCACGCACAGCCCTCACTGCGCACGAACATGCAGACATCGCCCTTGCCGAACGAAACGCTGCCCGCGCGGTCGCTGAAGCTGACTTCGCCTTCCAGCAACAGCATCAGTTCGACCTGCCGATAGGGTATCTGCCGCCGATGATAGGGCGTCGAATCCCAGATGCCGCAGACGAACTCGCCGTTCGCCGACAGATAATCGCTATGGTTGCGGCAGGACGGCACCGGGCCGAGCAGATTTTCGGTCGCGGGCGGGCTGGACGGGGTCATCGCCGCGTCCAGATCGATCGCGACCGGCGCGGTGGCGCTCCCCTGCCCCTGCGTCGGCGCGGAATAGACGATCGCCAGCAGATCGTCCGACGCGCGCCAGCGGAAATCGCTTCCGACCGGCAGCACCGCGCCATTGTCGGGCTGGACCGCCAGCGTGCCGGCCTCGCTCTCGATGTCGAGCCGCCCGGCTAGCACCAGCACGAACTCGTCCGCCGGCAGCCCCTCGACCCAGCCCTGCCCCCGCAACGCGAAGGCGGAGACCTGCGCCGCATCGTCGGCGAAGGCGGGCGTCTTCCGACCGGCGAACCAGTCGGTCGACGGCCCAACGCCCGTCGCATAGGCGCGCATATCGACGACCGCGCCCACCGCCTGATCGATGACCGCGCTCACAGCCCGACCAGACCCGGCAACCCGCCCAGGTTGGGAATGTCATGCACCTCATAATAGGCGTTCATCGGCTCATGGCCGCGATTGACGAACGCCTTGTCCTTGATGCCGATGTCATAGGCGGTCATCATGTCGTAGCGGAAGCTGGACGAGCAATGCAGCACATCCTCCGGCCCGCAGCCCAGCGTGTCGAACATAAATTCGAACGCCCGCATCCGCGGCTTGTAGGCCTGCGCCTCTTCCGCCGTGCAGACGGTATGGAACGGCGCTTCCAGCTTCTCGACGCTATAGGGGATGAGGTCCACCATCGAGTTGGAGAGGATCACCAGCGGAATCTTCTCGGCGACGCGCTTTAAGGGCTCGACGACATCGGGATGCGGGTTCCAGGTCGGGACGGCGGCATAGAGCGCCTCGCCATCGGCATCGCGATATTCGACGCCCGAGCGTTTGGCGGCGCGCTGCAAGGCCTCGGCGACGACCTCGCGATAGGGCCGCCATGCGCCGAGCACGCCATCGAGCCGATAGGCGGAGAAATAGTCGGTGAAATCCTCCAGCGCCTGCCCCGACAGGCGATCCGCATAAACCTGGCGCGCGACCGGCGCCATCTCGAAATTGATGAGCGTGCCATAGCAGTCGAAGCTGATATATTTGGGCCGAAGTGTCGTCACGGGAACCCCCTTGTCGGTAAAGCTGTTCGCCCCGACGCCGGAGATACGCGGGAGATCATGCCGCGCCATTGCCCGGCATCATCCGCCCGCACCGGCGGCGTCGTTCCTTCGGAGAGTAGCGCCGGACGACGGCGCGATCCTGTTCTTCTTGGCCCCGCGCGTGGCACAGCTTGGCCTATATCGCGCGGGTGGCGGCACGATCTACCGCGCCACGCGCCGGCTCACGCCCGCGCGGCGATCAGCTTGCGCGCGATGGTCAAATCCTGAAGCGCGATCCCCGAACTGTCGAAGACGGTGATCTGATCGGGCGATGTCCGCCCCGCGGCTGCCCCGCGCAGCACATCGCCGATCGCGACGATCCGGCTGCGGTCGCCGGCGAAATGCTGAAGATCGCCCATAACGACGGCCTGGGCTGGAAGGTCGCAGAACAAGGCGGCGCGATCGAACAAAGCGGGCGGCAGTTCCTGCTTGCCCGCAGCGTCCGATCCCATGCTGGCGATATGGGTGCCGGGGCGAATCCAGTCCGCGTCGAACAAGGGCGCGCGCGACGGGGTTGCCGTCACGACGATGTCAGCACAGCGGCAGGCCGTTTCCGGGTCAGCCACCGCTGCCATGAGCCCTTTCCGCGCCAGCGCCGCGATGAAGGCGTCAGCCTTCGCCGGATCGCGCGCTACGACCCGTATCTCGGCGATCGGGCGGATGCGCGCGATCGCGACGGCCTCGTACAGCGCCTGGTTGCCCGCGCCGAAAATGGCGAGCACGGACGTATCGGGCCGCGCCAGCACGTCGGCGGCCACCGCATCGGCGGCGGCGGTGCGATAGGCATTGACCGCGCCCGCTTCGATCACCCAGTCGACCCGGCCGACCTCCTGGTCGAACAGCAGGATCAGCGAATTATGGCGCGGCAATCCAATGTCGCCATTGCCCGGCCAGAAGGAACCGACCTTGAGCCCCGCGAAGGCGGAGGTTGACGCCGACTTGACCGAAAAGCGATTGGACGGGACCGATCCATGCGCGATGACTGCGGGAAAGATGACCGCATCATCGACCACCGCGATCATCGCCTCCCGCGCGGCGTCGAACGCCATCTCATGGGACACGAGGCGCGCCGATTCCGCTTCCGACATGAACTGCATGGACCGCTCCTTCTATTCCGCTAATGGCCGCAGCCATATAGGCCAGGCCGGGATCGCCGGCCACCGCCGGATAGCGGATCTTGCCGTCCCAGATATCGAAGCCGAGCCGGCGGCGCCGCATCGGGCGGGAAAAGGATGGCGAGAACCATGATAATGGCGTCTTGCCGGCTTGGTGACGCAGATTCTCGTGGAGAGAGGCGGATCGGACTTCAGTCCGGGGAACTGATGTCCCGCCGAGCTACCTCGCCACCAGAGCGCGCAAACGGCAGATATCGAAGATCATCAAGCACCACCAAGTCGCGCCGCGAGAGCTGTCCCCCTGTGGTCTCGCCCTTGCCGATCCGGGTCTCCTTTTCGAGGCCTGTCACCACGCCGGGGACGTGAGTCCCCGGCTGGCACAACATCAGATGGCTGCGGCGCGTGCATGGGAGGCGTTGTGTCCGCCATTGCGATAGAGAACCTCCCGCACCCGATCGCCATCGATTCCCGCGTCATTCACAGTGACGAGAACCCGGCCGTCCTTCAGGCCTTTATCATAATAGGCCGCGTCCTCCTCATCGATGCCATGCTTTGTCAGGACTTCGTTCAGGCTGCCGCCAATGGCGCCGAGCGCCGCACCGATGCCGACCGCTTCAGGCACGGCCGAGGCAGCGATGGCGCCAGCCGCCGCCAATGGACCGACTCCGGGTATCGCAAGCGCCGCGACGCCGAGGCCAGCGCCGAGCGCGCCGCCTCCCAAGATGCCGCGAAGGATGTTGCGATGGTGCTCATCGGTGATTTCGCCATCCCCGGACCGGGTGGTCGTCGTGCCGCCATGATGGGCAATCACGGAGAGATCGGTGTCCGTCACACCCAGCATGCGCAGTTCGGACACTGCCCGCTCCGCTTCACTATGGGTGTCGAAAATTGCCGATGCTTGCACCATTTCATTGATCCTCTTCAGTTGTCGCCATCACAGTGGCGGCCACCAATCGCCTCACCCCGGCAGGCGTTCCCGCCGTTGCGATACGCCGATGATTAATGCGATCACTTGCGGCCTGATGTCTGTGAGGCGACGCCAAGCCCGAAGCCTCGGCCTCGGGTAGAGCCGCGCAGCGAGCCTCTCTCGGCGGAGCGCAGCCTGGCGTCGTGCCGCCTGAACTGACAGGGTCAGCGGCGCAACGCTCTATGGCTGGCGAGGTCGTTGCGGATAGTGGTTGCGGCTACGCCTGCTTCGCCCATCGCATGACTGATCTGGTCGAGACCTTTCGATACATCGCCGGCCGCGTAAAGCCCCGAGATGCTCGTCCGCTGATAATCGTCCACGATCAGACAGCCTTCCTCGGTCGCCTCGGCGCCAAGGCTGATTGCCAGGTCAGACCGGATGATGGAGCCAAGCGCGGGATATGCCGTGTCGAAGGCGAGGGTCTCGCCAGGAAGAGGAACGAGGATCCGGTCGCCTTCTATGCGTAGCGGACCGCATGGACCGTCGCGCAGCGCGATGCCAGCCTCGTCCATCTTGCGCCGCTCGTCCTCGCTCAGCCGATGCCCGCCATCGGGAGCAATGAGCGTGACGTCCTTCGAATACATCCGCAGGAACAGCGCTTCATTATGGCCGTGGGTGCGCGATCCGATCACGGCGATCCGCTTGTCCGTTACGTCATATCCGTCACAGATCGGGCAGTAGCGCAGCAGCCCGCGCTCCAGAGCCGCTTCATGTATTTCAGGGGAGATGTTCGGCGCATTGTTCACGACGCCCGTCGCGAGCAGGACCGTGCGAGCATAGAGCTTCTCGGCGTCCACACGCGCCACAAACCCGCCATCCTCTCGGCTCAGGGTCTCGATCAGGCCATGGCGAACATGCGCCCCAAATTCGGCAGCCTGCGAGCGCATTCTCGCAAGCAGCGTCTTGCCCCCTATGCCTCCCGGAAAGCCGGCATGATTATGCGTCCGCGGGATCATGGCCGCCCGGCTCTGGCCGGCATCGACGATCTGAACCCGCAGATGGAAGCGGGCGAGATAGATGCCGGCGGTGAGGCCCGCAGGGCCTGCGCCGATGATGAGACAATCGAGCAATTTGGTTTCCGCGCAATGCGACATTCGGATTGAAGCAACTGCCTGCTGGGGCCTTTCGCGCATCACCTCACGGCGGAGCGCGCCTCATTCAGCATGGCAGGGGGCGGCAGCGATGAAGCTGTCAGTGGCGGCTTTATCATGCGGCGGTAGGTCGCGAGCGCCTGACCGACGACCTGGTCCATATTATAATAGCGATAGGTGGCGAGCCGGCCGACGAATGCGACATCGCTCTCCGCCAGAGCCAGGGCTTCGTACCGCTTGAACAAGAGCTGGTTTTCGGGCCGAGGGATGGGATAATAGGGGTCGCCCTCCTCGGCGGGATATTCGTAGGTGATGCTGGTGCCGGCCGCCTGCTGGCCGGTCAGATGCTTATATTCGGTGACGCGCGTATAGGAAATGTCCGGCGCTGGATAGTTGACGACCGCGACCGGCTGGAACCGGTCGGTGCCAAGGTTGACATGCTCGAACCGTAGCGACCGGTAGGGCAGCTTCCCGTAGCGATAGCCGAAATATTCGTCGATCGGCCCGGTGAATATCAGTTGGTCGTGCGGGTAGGCGTCGCGCGCTTCGCAATAGTCCACGCCCAGCAGCAGGTCGATGTTCGGATGATCCAGCATCCGCTCGAACATGCGGGTGTAGCCGTCGAGCGGCATCGCCTGGAAGCTGTCCGTGAAATAGCGGTCGTCCATGTTGGTGCGGGTCGGCACGCGCGCGGTGACGGCCTTGTCGAGCTGCGACGGATCAAGCCCCCATTGCTTGCGGGTATAGCCCCGAAAGAATTTTTCGTAGAGTTCCCGCCCGACTGCCGAGATCACGACATCTTCCGATGTCCGCACCACCGATACCGGTTGCGCCTGGGCGGCAAGGAAGCTGGCGGCTTCCTCGTCGGTCCGAAGGTCGAGCCGGTAGAGCTGGTTCAGCGTCGTGCGGTTGATCGGGATCGGAACCAGCATGTCGTCGACCGCGGCCAGAACGCGATGCTCATAGGGCCGCCATCGCGTGAAGCGGGACAGATAGTCGAAGATGGCCTGCGAGTTGGTGTGGAAGATATGCGGGCCGTAACGGTGAATGAGGATCCCCGCCGCATCCAGTTCGTCATAGGCGTTGCCGCCGATATGGGGCCGGCGATCCACGACCAGCACCTTCTTGCCGCCATCGGCCGCAAGCCGTTCCGCCATAACCGCGCCCGCAAAGCCGGCGCCCACCACCATGACGTCATATCGGTGCGGCTTGATGTCCTTCCAGCTGGTGGGGGAAACGATCGGATGGACGTGCGCGCTGCGCGCAATGGCTTCTTCGATCAAGCCGTGCATCTGCTGGAAGGTGCGGTCCCAGGACATGCCGGCCAAGACGCCGTCAGCGGCCTCCAGCCACGCGCCGCCCGATCGGGCCAAGGCCAAAGCGGCCTCGCAGGCGTCTGCGAAGGGCGCGCTGCGGTTCGCGATCCTGACCGCAGCCAGATCGCCATAATGGCGCACCACATCGACGATCGGCGTGGACACGACCGGCTTCCCGGCTGCCAGATATTCCGGCGTCTTGGTCGGGCTGATGAACCGGGTCGCTTCATTGATCGCGAACGGCATGATCGCCACATCCCATGCGGCGACTTGGTCGGGCAATTGATCGTAGGAGCGCGCGCCTAGAAATTGCAAATTTGGCCGGCGCGGCAGATCCTGCTCGCTGATCTTCACCACCGGGCCGATGATGTCGATGTCCCAATCCGGGCGTGCGTCGGCCAGGTCGGCCAGCAGTTCAACGTCCATACGTTCATCGACCACGCCATAAAAGCCGAACTTCGGCCGCCCGCCCGGCGGGCGCGCCCTGCCGCTGGTCCGGGCGCGGGCGAAGTGGGCGGCATCGACGCTGGACGGGAAGGGGAAGACGCGGGCATGACGGTCCTTCTTCGCCTCGTACAGGCTGTAACCGCCGGTGAATACGAGGTCGGCCTGCGCCAGCAGCCTGTGTTCGAGCGGCAGCAGTTCGGGCGGCGCGCCCTTGAAATTCGCCAGTTCGTCCATGCAGTCGTAGATGATGCAATCGGCCGCGATATGTTCGGACATGGGCAGCATCATCGGGGTGTAATACCAGCGGATGAAGGTGCCTGCTTCGCCCGCGAGATATAGGCCGAGCAGGCGCTTGACCGTCGCGCCATCCTGCTCACGGGGCGCGTCGGCGGGGATATGCGGGGTCACGATGACGACGCCCGTGGCGGCGCAATGCTCGACATGCAGATCGGGCGCGTCGAGCCCGTCGACATGCACCGGCTCCTCCCAGAAGATCACCCGGCCATGGCCTGCGAAGCGGCTCATCAAATGCTGCGGTCGTTGAAAAACGAAATTCCACCGAAGATGGCTGAAGCAAAGGAGTGTATGATCTGCCTTACTCGAAAATGATCCAGATTTATTCGCAGGGCTTGAACTATCCTGGATCATGTTTTTCGACCTTTCCGCGATGTGCACGAATTGCAAACGAAGGCTTCGCTGGCGCGTTCCTGCCGCTTTGCTGATCCATATTGCTCCCATGTTGCTATCCGTCAGCTTTTATTGATTTCTCCCCCAAGATATAAATATTATCGGCTCAGGCACGCGTGGGAGAAGCATGATGGCAATGCGTCCGCAGCTTTGGGGCGGTCCGGAGTGCACGGTAAACCGGATCGGCGAGGATTATCGCGACCAGATCCGCGAAACGGGCCATCAGGATCGGCCCGAGGACATCGAGCGGCTGGCGTCCCTGGGAATAGGGTCGGTGCGCTATCCCCTGCTATGGGAACGGATCAGCCCCTGCGACCCGGCTGAGCATGATTGGAGATGGAGCGACGACAGGCTCGCGCGATTGCGGGACAAGCGGATCAACGTCATCGCGGGCCTCGTCCATCATGGCGGCGGGCCGGCTTACACAAATCTGCTTCATCCCGATTTTCCGTCTGGGCTGGAGCGCCACGCGGAGGCCGTCGCGACGCGCTATCCCTGGATCGAGGATTGGACGCCTATCAACGAGCCGGTCACGACTGCCCGTTTTTCCGCGCTTTATGGCCATTGGTATCCGCACCAGCGCTCCGAGCCGGCCTTCTGGCTTGCTTTGCTCAACCAGATCGACGCCACCCGCCTGGCGATGCGGGCGCTGCGCCGGGTCAATCCTTCGGCCCGCCTGATCCAGACCGACGATCTTGGCCGGACCTACGCGACCGCGCCGCTGCGCGAACAGGCGGGCTTCGACAATGTCCGGCGTTGGGCGGGGTGGGACTTGCTGTGCGGCATGGTGACCGACGATCATCCGCTGTTTGATCGCATCGCAAACTTTGGCTTCGGCGACCGGCTGCGTGCCATCGCCGATGATCCTTGTCCGCCCGATATCATCGGCATCAACCATTATCTGACCAGCGATCGCTTCCTCGATCACCGGCTGCATCGTTACCCGTCGCATACGCACGGCGGGAATCACGTGCAGCCTTATGCCGATGTGGAGGCGGTGCGCGCGCTCGATCCGCCACCAGCGGGGCTGGAGGGCGCATTGCGTGAGGCGTGGGCGCGATATCGGCGGCCGGTCGCCATCACCGAAGTGCATAATGGCTGCTCCCGCGAGGAACAGATGCGCTGGACAGCCCAGGCATGGGACACGGCAGAGCGTCTGTGCGCGCAGGAAATCCCTGTGTCCGCCGTGACTCTCTGGTCGCTGTTCGGCAGCCAGGGATGGAACCGCTTGCTGACGGAACGCGGCCTTTACGAGCCGGGACTTTGGGACGTTAGCAGCGGAGCGCCGCGCGCGACGATGCTGCTTCCCCTGGCGCAAGCGCTGGCGAACGGAGGGGCAAGGCCGCCGCTCGCATCGGGCGCGGGCTGGTGGCAGCGCCCGGTGCGACTGGTTCACCCTGCCGTGGCGCGGCCGGCGCCGATGGCCGAACGCCGGACCGCCCCCGCCCTGGACCCGTCCCTTCGGCGGCTGCTGGTCTGCGGAGCGACTGGCACGCTGGGGCGGGCGATGTCCCGCGCCTGCACGCTGCGGAACATCCCCTTCGTGCTCACCGCGCGAGCGGACCTCGACCTTCATGACGATCGCAGCATCGCGCGCGCGCTGGATCGCATTCAGCCCTGGGCAGTCGTCAATGCGGCGGGATGGGTACGGGTCGATGACGCGGAAGCGGCGGCAACCTCCTGCATCCGTGCGAACGCCGACGGCGCGGTCGCGCTCGCCGCGGCATGCACCGACCGGGGCATCGCCACCCTGTCCTTTTCCAGCGACCTCGTGTTCGACGGGCGGAAGGATGGAGCCTATGTCGAGGATGATCCGGCCGCGCCGCTGAACATCTACGGCCTCAGCAAGGCGCGGATGGAGGCCGGCATCACCGCACGCCCGGGCCGCCATCTCGTTATCCGCACCGCTGCCTTTTTCTCGGCGGACGACGATCATAACTTTGCGGTCGGCGTAATGCGGACGTTGGGGCGAGGGAACATGCTCTACGCAGCGGAGGATCTGACCGTCACGCCGACCTATGTCCCGCATCTCGTCGCCACCGCGCTCGACCTGCTGATCGATGAGGAAACGGGCATCTGGCATCTCAGCAATGGCGAAGCGCTGTCCTGGTCGGACTTCGCGATCAGGATTGCCCGTAGCGCCGGGCTGGACGAGCGTTTGGTTAAGCCTGTTCCTTATCGAACCATGGGCTGGCCAGCGGCTCGGCCAGTCAACGCAGCTCTTGCCACTAAGCGGGGCGCGGCGCTGCCTCCGCTCGGTGCAGCGATTGCAGATTTCGTATACCGTCGAAGGACAGGACTAATGGAGAAGGCGGCATAGATACTTATTGCGGCCGCGAAGGCATTTTCGACGTGCTTGTCTATCGCGGCGTATGACCGATCCACATCTGCTGTCACCGACACCCGGCCGGACGCTATCTTTATGCCTGCTCTCCAGCCGCCCGGCATGTTCGCCATGAAGGGCGCGCTCTGTCGGTCGGGATTCTGTCTCTAGCCAGCGCCCGGCGGTATCACATGCAAGACTGCTTCGGCATATTTGAGGGTGGTGAGGTGTATCCGCTCCTCATCGAATATGTCGATCGAACCCGTGAGGTCGAGAATGCCGTTCCGCACGTCCGAGCAGATCAGTTCTCTCGCGCTCACCGTCGCAAATTGCCGGGCGGCGGCCAGGTCGGCAAGTTCCTTCCCGTCCCCCACGGGATCATTGAACCTGTCGCGCACCTGGAAAAAGAATATCGGCATCCCGGGACAATATGACGGGGCGGCATTAACCAACACTGACCTGAAGGGATGATTGACAATGTCGCCCAACCCTCTTGTTGCCAAACTATCTTGCTTTGGCCCTTTACCAACCTCTGACCAGTTGATGCTGGAGCAGATCTTCAAGGAGCGGGGCACGGTAGAGCGGAAGCGGGATGTCATTTCGATGGGAGACAGCACGCGCTTTGTGCACCTTGTTCTGGACGGCTGGGCAGCGCGCTACAAGATTCTCCCGAACGGCGGTCGCCAGATTACCGCGTTTCTCCTGCCTGGCGATCTGTGCGACATACATGTGGCGATATTGGGTTCCATGGATCACGGCATCGTCGCCCTGACCGATTGCCGTATCGCTTATGCCGATCCGCAAGACATTGAGCGCCTGACGACCACGACCCCCGGCCTGACGCGCGCATTGTGGGGGGCCGCCCTTCTCGATGCAGCGATTTTACGGCAATGGGTCGTCAGCAATGGCCGCAGAAGCGCCGTCGATGCTGTGGCCCACCTCATCTGCGAATTGCACGGGCGACTGATGATGGTGCGGCTTGCCGACGACAGCGGATTTCATCTGCCCCTGACCCAGGAGGAACTGGCCGACGCTACCGGCGTAACGACAGTCCATATGAACCGCGTTCTTCACCAACTGCGGCAGACCGGGCTTATTGAGCGAGACCAGAAAACCCTTGTGGTGCCGGATGTTCAGGCTCTGCGGAAGGCCGCCGGGTTCGACATCGCTTATCTTCACCTGATGAAGTCCGATCCGCCGCGATGCGCCGGCAACGCCTAGAGCAGCGCGGCGGGGCCTATGCTCGCCCCTTGCCTGACACGCCGCTATCGCAAAAAGGCCTGATGTTGCCACAGGTTAGGAATCCTGGGCGGCAATTCCAACAATGTTAATGCGTTTTCGCCGCGGTGATCGCTTGATGTCCCTCGCTGGCGGGCTCGGCCGTCAGTGAATATGGGATGCTGGCATATGAAAACACCGGATTTTCGATATTATGCCGCGCGCAGCTTGAAGCAGAGGCGAATGGCGGAGCGCTCAACCTCTCCCGAAGTATCGGAAACGCACATGCAACTGGCCAAGGCCTACGCTGCAAGGGCCACGCTGGCTGCCGTCAAGGAGAGCTGATCCAGACTACTATCGTGATCGAACATTCGAAGCCGATCGGCTGAGACGATAACCGAAACTGTGGCTGCGGGCGGACCGGTTAAGCGCTTTGGACGGGGTCAGTGTGGAGGCCGGCCCGTATGCCCCGTAGAACCGGGAGCGGAGGTTGGGCTGTCAGCCGCATCAACCGCGCCGCGAGCGCTGGTTTCGCCGTCTGTTATCGCAGTTCCGGCTCCCTGCCCGGGTGCGCCTGACGGTACGACGCCTCGGCTGGTGTTGCTGGGGGCAAATGTCTCGTCGCCGCTGTCCGCTTGGTCGGATGGGGCGCAGGCGGCCAGTGGGATGAGCGCCAGGACGATGGAAAGTTTGAGCATCAGAATCTCCACGGAAGGCGAATTGCAAGCCAAGCGTCAGAAGTCACGATGCGTTCCGATCTAATCTACGCTCCGCCAAACCAGGTTAGCCGATCGAGCGAAACGCGCCTTCCTTCCGTGGCAATGAGCAAGGGAAGTAACATAGGTGGCACATGGCTGGCGTATAGATTGGCGCCTGCGTGCGTTGAACTCCCATAGAGCTTGAAGCCGGAGGTCAGAATGCGCCACTATAGCGCTAGTATATTTGGAATAGTGCCCGTCCTTTGCCTTGTACTGGTTGCCGCCTGCAGCCCTGCGGCAAACAATGAAAATGGCCGGGTGCCAGGCGGCACCAATCAACAGGAAGCGGTTAACGCTGCTCCGGACAGTGGCGCATCCGACACCATGCCCGGCATCGGAGCGCCCGGCGCAGGCGGCAACGGAACCCAGCCATGAACCGGACCTCCTTGCTTTTGCTGACGGCCCTGTGCCTTCCGGCCTGCGACCAGACGAGCGGCGTATCCGACACGGGGCCGGCAAACGGTTCCGCCACCGTCGCCAAACATTATGAAGGCCCGAAGCCTGAGGGTGTCTCCACCCCGAACGATGCCGTCACGACCACCTTCTACATTCCGCAGGCCGCCATCGGCGACATGTATGAGATCGAAGCCGGAGAGCTGGCGTTGGTCCGTGGGCGCGCGCCGGAGGTGAAAGCGTTTGCCCGCCAGATGGTAGAGGATCATCGAAAAACCAGCGCGCAACTCAAGGCGTTCGTGGCCGATCATCCCACCAACATCGCTATCCCGCAAAATATGGACGCGCGCCGGCAGGCGATGCTCGCCAATCTCAACCAGGCTGGACCAGACGAATTTGACAGCGTCTATGTCGGGCAGCAGGCGGCCGCGCATCAGGAGGCACTAAACCTTCATGGCAGCTACGCACGACGCGGCGACTATCCGGCTTTGAAAGCATTGGCGACGAAGACAGTCGACCTGATCAGCGCGCACAAGCGACACGCCGAAGCCCTCGCGACCCGCTTCGGCCCGGAAGCACGACCGGTTCCTTCAGGAACCTGACTGCGCCGTAGAAGGTGAAGGCTCCGTCAATGCAAATGCACCAGCCATTAGGAGCGTGGTCCGAGAGGCCGTAGATATCCACCGCGTCGATGGCGAAGGTGGCCTCAATCACTGCGCGCATGGCGTGCGTCCACGGCTCCGCCCCGAAGATGCCGATCTTCAAGGACGATGTTGCCGGGTCGATCCCCTGGCGGTGGAACTCGTTGCAAATCGCCAGCATGTAGCTGGGCGTCACGAGAATGATCTCCGGCGCGAAGTCGCGGATGAGTTGGACCTGCTTTTCGGTCTGGCCGCCCGACATGGGAATGACGGCGCAGCCAAGCGCCTCTGCGCCATAGTGCACCCCCAGCCCGCCGGTGAACAGGCCATGGCCATAGGCGACATGCGCCTTCATTCCCGGCCGGCCGCCGGCGGCGTGAATGGAGCGCGCAACCACCTGGCTCCAGGTTTCGATGTCCGCCTTCGTATATGCCACCACCGTCGGCTGGCCGGTGGTGCCGGACGAGGCGTGGATACGCGCCAGCCGATCCTGCGGCACTGCAAAGAAGCCAAAGGGATAAGCCTCGCGCAAATCGGCCTTTGTCGTGAATGGAAAGCGGGCAAGGTCGGCAAGCGACCTTAGATCATCCGGGTGAACGCCCGCGGCGTCGAACTTGGCCCGGTAACGCGGGTTGTTGGCATAGGCGTGTCGCAGCGACCATTTGAGGCGGTCGAGCTGAAGCGCCGCAAGCTCGTCACGCGACGCTGTCTCGATCGGGTGAAGGATGGAAGAGGTCATAGGCTTTCCTCAATACATGACGGCTTGGAGTCTGATTCAAAATCATCCGGCGCGAACTGATGGCCCTTACGGTGCGGCGTGCCAAGAGTTGGATCGAGGCGATGAAGAGCCATGCGGTAGCCGATGCGATGGCCTGTTCAAAGTTCTCGGCCAGCACCAGCGGAGCGCCGTCACGGCCCTGAATGCCGGCGGTGTGGACTATGGCATGGACGAGATTGCCGTCGGTATCCGTCCGGATATGGCGCTTGCGCCCCGTGGTTTTCTCGCTCGGATCATAACGCCATGGGCCGCCGCTTTCCGCGATTTTGACGCTCTGGCTGTCGATCACGCCGGCGCTAGGCGCGCACACATGGGCATGCGCCGAGAATCGAGCAATTCATCAAGAGAAAATAACGACAATTGGCGGAGAGGGTGGGATGCCGTTCTCCGATCTCTTCGATTTGGTAAGAGCGTGCGCTCGTTGAGTGC
>NZ_JAVHPD010000021.1:0-90561 GCF_036170395.1 Sphingobium sp. | reverse complement strand
ACGTCGCCCGGATAGGCTTCGCGGCCCGGCGGGCGGCGCAGCAGCAGCGACATCTGGCGATAGGCGACGGCCTGCTTGGACAGGTCGTCATAGACGATCACGGCGTGCATGCCGTTGTCGCGGAAGAACTCGCCCATGGTGACGCCGGTATAGGGCGCGAGATACTGGAGCGGGGCGGGCTCCGAAGCGGTCGCGGCGACGACGATGGAATATTCCATCGCGCCATTTTCTTCGAGCTGCTTGACGATCTGCGCGACGGTCGAGCGCTTCTGGCCGACCGCGACATAGATGCAGTAGAGCTTCTTGCTCTCGTCGTCACCCGCGTTGATGCCCTTCTGGTTGATGAAGGTGTCGATCGCGACGGCGGTCTTGCCGGTCTGGCGGTCGCCGATGATGAGTTCGCGCTGGCCTCGGCCGACGGGGACGAGAGCGTCGATGGCCTTGAGGCCGGTCTGCACCGGCTCATGCACCGACTTGCGCGGGATGATGCCCGGCGCCTTCACTTCGACGCGCTTGCGTTCGGTATAGGCGATCGGTCCCTTGCCGTCGATCGGGTTGCCCAGGCCGTCCACGACGCGGCCCAGCAGGCCCTTGCCCACGGGCACGTCGACGATGGTGCTGGTGCGCTTGACGGTGTCGCCTTCCTTGATCTCGGCGTCCGAGCCGAAGATCACGACGCCGACATTGTCGGCTTCCAGGTTCAGCGCCATGCCCTGCACGCCGTTGGCAAACTCGACCATTTCGCCCGCCTGGACATTGTCGAGGCCATGGACGCGGGCGATGCCGTCACCCACGGTCAGCACGGAACCGACTTCGCTCACCTGCGCTTCGGTGCCGAAATTGGCGATCTGGTCCTTGATGACCTTGGAGATTTCTGCGGCGTTGATGTCCATGATGTGAGCCTTTTAGCCTTTCATCGCCTGGGCGAGGGTGTTCAGTCGGGTTCGGATGGAGCTGTCGATCATCTGGCTGCCGATCTTGACGACCAGCCCGCCCAGGATCGCGGGGTCGACCTTCGTTTCGAGCGACACGTCGCGGCCGACGCGGGCGCGCAGGCTGCGCTGAAGCGCCGCGACTTGATCGCTGTCAAGCGGGTGGGCGCTAGTCACCTCGGCGCGCGCCTCGCCCTTGTGATTCGACAGCAAAGTCTCATAGGCGCGGATGACAGCGGGCAATTGCGCGAGGCGGCGGTTCTGCGCCAGCACACCCAGAAATTTCGTGGTGAGGCTGTCCAGCCCCATGGAGGAAGCGACCGCCTCGATCGTCTTGCCCGCTGCGTCGCGGCTCAGGACCGGGCTGTTGATAAGACCCTTGAAGTCCGCCGACTGCGCGATCGCCGCTTTCAACGCCGCAAGGCTGCCAGCCACTGTGTCGAGCGCGTTAGAATCGCGCGCCAGATCGAACAGCGCCACTGCGTAGCGGCCGCTGAGACTGGCCTGAATACCGCCGCTCGTCTCCACGCTTCTACCGTCCTCCAATTGACGGACCGGCGTGATCGTCCATGCCGGTCATGCAAAAAGGGGGCGCGGTCTGTTGCCGTCCCGAGCCCCTGTCGCCCGGCCGGTTAGCAGTGCGATTATGACTATGCAAGTCATGTGACGCGATTCGATCTTAAGTGGCAAATAGCCTGTGTTTAGCGGACTGACGCAGCGGCCTGATGACGGTCAGGGCGCAGGATTGGCCGGATCGAGCCGACCTTTCTGGCATAGATAGACGATGCGTTCATTGGGCTGGGCGGGAAGCAACGCTGTCACATCTCCGCGCAGCGCCGCCACCCGCGCCAGCAGGTCGGTGTCCGCGCTACAGCCCTCGATCGGCTTGTCCCTGGTGAGCGCGCGCAGCTTCTCCATCGTGTCGAGATCGGGCAGCCAGCGCTGGACCCGCAGCGTGCCGCTCGCCGGGTCGAACCGGCTGTCGGTCACATAATTGCCTTCGGTCGGGATGGCGGTGCGCTGCCATTGCGATCCGTTCGCCACATATTGCGTATCGCCATCGACGCACCCGCCCTCGGCCCAGTTGAAGCCGATGTCATTGGGCTGCGATATGGTGAGGCGGCTGCGGTTAAGGTCCACCTTGCAGACATTGTCCCCCGCCCAGGCGAACGCTCCGTTGCTGGTGACGCCATTCTCATCGGGCAGCTTCACCCGCTCGTCGATGCTGGAGAAGCTCGGCCGCAGAAAGAAGAGGCCAAGCGCCGCCAGCAGCGCCACCCCGCCGCCGGCCAGGAACCAGGTCGCCTGTTTTTCCTTGCCCTGCGTGTAGAACAGCCCGCCCGCGCACAGACCCAGCACCGCAAGCGCCAGCAGCACCGCCGCGCCCGCCATCGCATTTTCGCGCGCGGTGATGACGTCCCGCTCGGCATCGTCGCGCGCCTTCGTCAGCGCCCGCTCGCGCGCCTGGCTCACCGCCCGCTCCTTCTGCTCGCTCGCCTGCGCCTGCCGCTGCGTCAGCGCGGCTTCGGCCGCATCGGCCTCCGCCATCGACCGGCACGGGACGACCGTATGCAGCGAGGAAACCCCCGCCTGCCGCAGGAAGGAGGCGATCTCCCGCCACGACACGGCGAAGCCGAATTCGGCATCATTGCCGTCCGACACCGACCCGAAGCTGTTCACCCCCAGCACCCGCCCGCAATCATCCACCAGCGGCCCGCCGCTGTTCCCGGCGGCGAGCGGCGCTGTGTGCAGGATCGTGTCGAAACTCTGGCTCGCGCGGCCCGAAGAGATGTTGCCGCTGGTCTTGACTGTCGCCAGCGGCTCGACCAGCTGCTTGAGGCCGAGCCCCTGCGCCCGATCGACTGCGCCGGGATAGCCGATCGCGGTGACATGCTGCCCGTCACTGACCGCGCCGGCGAAGAATGTGCTGACCGGCAGCCGTCCTTCCTCCAGCTGGATGAGCGCAAGGTCGTTGCCCGGCGAATAAGCGATGATCCGCCCGCCATAGGTCTTCGTGCCCTCGGACGGGATCACCCCGATCACAAGGTTCTTTTCCTCGCGCGCCAGTTCGACGACATGGGCGTTGGTCAGTATCTTGTCGGGCGCGACGGCGAAGCCGCTGCCATGGCCGACGAAATAGGCGTCCGATCCGTCCGTCGCCACCAGCGCCACACGCACCACCCCGCGCGCGGCGGCGGCGATATCCTGTTGCTCGGCCCGCGCCGCGGCAGGAGCGAGCAGGGCCAGGAGCAGGGCGACACGGCGAAGGAAGGCATTCATCGTCGCGCATTCATATGCGAAGCGGGCGGGCGCGCAATCGGTAAAAGGGGAACGCGCCCGGTTTGGCCGCAAGGCGCGGGAAGCATGGCGCGCGCCCGCGCTTTATAGCATAGGCCATGAACCAGATGACCGCCCTCGTGCCCCCTCCGCCCGTCCTGCCGGATGCCGACACCTGTTGGGACGCCTTCCTGCGCCGCGACCGTGCCTTTAACGGCCTGTTCGTCGGCTGCGTCGCCTCCACCGGCATCTATTGCAAGCCGAGCTGCGCCGCCCGCCACCCCAAGCGGGAGAATATGACCTTCCTGCCCGACGGCGCGGCGGCGCGCGCGGCCGGATACCGCGCCTGCCTGCGCTGCCGCCCGGACGAGCTGGGGCGCGATCGCATTGCGGTGGCAGCCGCCATCGCTTTCCTCCGCGACGCTGAGGCGGTGCCCGCCCTCGACGCGCTCGCCGCGCATGTCGGCTACGCCCCGCACCATTTCCACCGCCTGTTCAAGCGCGAGACCGGCCTCACCCCCGCCGCCTACGCCCGCGCCCTGCGCGCCGAGCGGCTGAAGGCGGCGTTGACAAGGGAGGACAATGTGACCGACGCCATTTACGACGCGGGGTACAGCGCCCCCAGCCGCGCCTATGCCGACGCGCGCGCGCATCTCGGCATGACGCCCAGCGCCTGGCGGGATGGCGGGCGCGGCGTCGTCATCCGCTGGCGCGTGGTGGACAGCAGCCTGGGACCGGCTTTGGTCGCCGCAACCGACAAGGGGCTGTGCCGCATCAGCTTCGGCGAAGGCGAGGCGGAACTGCGGGCGCGCTTTCCGAAGGCAGAACTGCGCCCTGCCGACGCCGCGCTCGACGCCATGGCGGCGGCGGTCGCCGCGCTGATCGATGATCCGGCGGCTGTGCCCGACCTGCCCCTGGACGTGGCCGGCACCGCCTTCCAGCAGGCAGTCTGGGCCGCCCTGCGCGCGATCCCGCCCGGCGAGACGCGCAGCTACGCGCAACTCGCCGCCGCCGTCGGCCGCCCCGCCGCCACCCGCGCGGCCGGCAGCGCCTGCGGCGACAACAGCCTCGCCGTCCTCATCCCCTGCCACCGCATCCTGCGCAGCGACGGCGGCCTCGGCGGCTATGCCTGGGGCCTGGAGCGCAAGCAGGCGCTGCTCAATCGGGAGAGGGGCGGCGGCTAGGCTTCTCCTCTCCGGTTTGCCCAAATGTCTGTCGCTTGAAGCCGTCATTGCGATACAGGAGGCGATCGGGAAAAGGGTTTCAATCTTGCGAATCTTGTTGGTCAATGTTCCCCATCCGGCGATCGGCAGCCGGATACCAAGGGAACAACTGCCGCCGCTGGGTCTGCTTTATATCGGCGGATCGCTCATCGATAGCGGCCATGACGTGACGTTGCTCGATGGCGAGCATGGTCCTGTTCCGCTGCCGAAGCTCGTCGAAGACATTGTCCGACACGCGCCGGACGCCGTTCTGTTCGGTCATTCCGGCTCCTCCTCGGCGCAGCCCATCATCAGCGCGGTGGCGGCGGCCGTAGCCAAGGCGCTGCCAGAAGCATTCATCCTCTACGGCGGCGTTCATCCCACCTATTTCTGGCGGGAAATCCTCGCAGCCGAGCCCTATGTCCGCGCCATCGTGCGCGGAGAAGGCGAAGAGACGGTTCGTCGCCTGATCGCGGCCTTGCAGGCAGGGGCGGCACTGGACAACATCCCCGGCATCGCGTTCCGACAAGGCGACGAGATAGTCGGAACGTCTCCGGCTGCGGTCATCACCGACCTTGACGCATACAGAATAGGCTGGGAACTCATCGATCACCGCCGCTACAGCTATTGGGGCGGCAAGCGCGCCGTCGTTATCCAGTTCTCGCGCGGCTGCCCGCACCTTTGCAATTATTGCGGCCAGCGTGGCTTCTGGACCAGGTGGCGACATCGCGACCCTGTAGCTCTGGCCCGCGAGATCGCCTGGCTTCATCGCGAGCATGGCGTGGAAGTGTTTAATTTCGCGGACGAGAATCCAAGCGCCGGCCGCAAGCCCTGGAAGGCGTTTTTGGAGGCTCTGATCGCAGAAAATATCGAAGTCACTCTCGTGGGATCAACCCGTGCCGATGATATTGTGCGCGATGCCGACATACTCCATCTGTACAAAAAGGCCGGGTTTGAACGCTTCCTGCTGGGGATGGAGAATACCGACGAAACCACGCTGGCGCTGATCCGCAAGGGCGGCGCCGTCGCCACCGATCGGGAGGCAATCCGGCTTCTGCGCGAACATGACATTTTATCGATGGTCACCTGGGTTGCGGGCTTTGACGATCAGACCGACGCCGACCTGTTTCGCGGCCTGCGCCAACTGATCGCCTATGACGCCGATCAAATACAGGCGCTCTACGTGACGCCGCATCGCTGGACGCCCTATTATCGACTGGCATCGGACAAGCCAGTCGTACAGCTCGATATGACCAAATGGGATTACAAGCATCAGGTGCTGGCAATGCGCACCATGCCGCGATGGCGGCTATTCCTTTGGGTCAAACTGATCGAAGCCGTGGCGCAATTGCGGCCACGCGCGGTGCGCCGCTGGCTCTGGCATCGAGACGCCAAGTTACGCCATGCCATCCGCTGGTATTATCGGATGGGGCGGCGGGTATGGGTTCACGAGATCCTCTCCTTCCTATTTCGGGACCGCCCTTGCACCGAAGTGCGAACCGTAGCGCAGCATCTGGGCGCGCCGCAGGATCACGAGGAGGAGGCCTCGATCGTCGTTCATCGCCCTAGGAAGGCTGCTCCGGTTGCTACCTCGGCGGCCAATCCCGCACCCGCGCCATGACCGCTGCGCGCTCGGCGTCGGTCATGCTGCTCCAGCGCGCGATTTCGTGGATCGTCCGGCCGCAGCCCGTGCAGGACCGCTTCGCTCCGTCCAGCGCACAGAGGTTGCGGCAGGGCGTCTCCATCACATGAAGCTGTAGGGATCGACGTCCACCGCCACCCGCGTCGCCGATTTCCAGGCGAGATTGCCCAGCCACTCGCGGATCGCGCCCTGCACGTCGACCTGCCGGCTGGCGTGGATCAGCAGCCGGTGCCGGTGGCGCCCGCGCAGCACGGCAAGCGGGGCAGGGGCAGGGCCGTAGACGCGCATCCCCTCGATTACCGGCGCCGATTTGCCGATCAGCCGCGCGGTCTGCGCCGCTTCGTCGGCATCCTCGCTCGACACGATGATCGCGGCGAAGCGGCCGAAGGGCGGGGCGTTGGCCCGCCTGCGATTTTCCGTCTCCACGGCATAGAAGCGCTCGCTGTCGCCGTCGATCAGCGCCTTGATGACCTCGCTTTCGGGCATCCGTGTCTGGATGAACACCCGCCCCGGCTTCTCGCCCCGTCCGGCGCGCCCGGCGACCTGCACGATCTGCTGGAAGGTCCGTTCCGCCGCACGCAGGTCGCCGCCCTCCAGCCCCAGGTCCGCATCGATCACCCCCACCAGCGTCAGGTTCGGAAAATGATAGCCCTTCGTCACCAGCTGCGTGCCGATGATGATGTCCACGTCGCCCGCCTCGACCGACTTCACGAAGTCCGCGACCTTGGCCGGCGACCAGAGCGTGTCGGATGTCACGATCGCGGTGCGCGCGTCGGGCCACAGCGCCTTCACCTCGTCGGCGATCCGCTCGACGCCGGGGCCGCAGGCGACCAGGCTGTCCTCTTCCTTGCATTCGGGGCAGAAGCGCGGCGCGGGGATTACATGACCGCAATGGTGGCAGGCCAGCCGATGGGTCAGCCGATGCTCGACCATCCAGGCGGTGCAATTGGGGCACTGGAAGCGATAGCCGCAATGGCGGCACAGGGTCAGCGGCGCATAGCCTCGCCGGTTGAGGAACAGCAGGCTCTGCTCGCCTTTTGCCCGCGTCTCGTCGATCGCCTTCACCAGCTCCGGCGCGATCCAGCGGCCGCGCTCGGGCGGGTCGGTCAGCAGGTTGATGCCGTGGATGTCCGGCATCTCCGCCCCGCCATAGCGCGAGGGCAGCTTGATCTCCGCATAACGGCCCAGCTCCACCTGATGCCGCGTCTCGATCGCCGGCGTGGCCGACGCCAGGATCACCGGGAATTTCTCTATGAGGCCGCGCATCACCGCCACGTCGCGGGCGTGGTAATGAACCCCATCCTCCTGCTTGAAGCTCGCCTCATGCGCTTCGTCCACGACGATGAGGCCGAGGTTAGGATAGGGCAGGAACAGCGCCGACCGCGCCCCTACCACCACCTGCGCCTGTCCGCTCGCGATGGCGCGCCAGGCTCGCCGCCGCTCGCTCTGGCGCAGCCCGCTATGCCAGTTAACCGGGATCGTCCCGAACCGTTTCTCGAACCGCTCAAGGAACGGCTCGGTCAAAGCGATCTCGGGTAGCAGCACCAGCACTTGGGCGTCCGCGCGGATCGCCGCCGCGATCGCCTCGAAATAAACCTCGGTCTTGCCCGATCCCGTCACGCCATCGAGCAGGAAGGGCGCGAAGTCGTGGGCGCGCACTGCGTCGGCCATTTGCCTTGCCGCCGCCGCCTGTGCCTCGGATAAAGCGGGCGGTGCATGATCGGGATCGGGGGTGGGGAAGGGCGTATCGACGCTCACCTCCACCGCCTCGAAAATATCCTGTTTGATGAGGCCCCGGATCACCGCGTCGCTCACCCCGCCGATCATCGCCAGTTCGCGGATCAGCCCTTGGCGCTCGCCAATCCTTTCAAGAGCCTGCGCGCGCTGCTCGGTTATGCGCTCGGGCACCGCGCCGGTCGCGCGATATTCGATCACCGTCCGCGCCCCCTCCAGCGCCGACATGGAGGACAGCGCCATCCGCAGCACCGCAGCCGGGGGGCTGAGATAATAGTCCGCCGTCCATTCGATCAGCCGGCGCAGCGGCTCCGGGATCGGCGGCGCGTCCACCAGCTCCAGCAGGTTGCGCAGGCGATTGTCGCCCACGCTTTCGACATCGGGGAAGCGATCCTCCTCCCACACCACGCCGATCAACTGGCGCGGCCCCAGCGGCGCGACGACGATGCTGCCCGCTTCCACCCGCATCCCGTGCGGAACGCGATAGTCGAGCGGACCAAGGGCGGCGTTGAGCAGAAGGACACGGGCGCGGGACATTTCTCTGCCCATGTAGGACAGCAGGGGCGGGGGACGCTATAGCCCCTGCCAACGAATCACTTTTCCGCGTAAGGGCAGCCTCTCATGAAATTCTTCGTCGACACCGCCGACATCGCCGAAATCCGCGAACTTGCAGCCACCGGCCTGCTCGACGGCGTCACCACCAACCCGACCCTTATCCACAAGTCGGGCCGCAAGTTCATGGAAGTGATCGCGGAAATCTGCGGCGTGGTGGACGGCCCCGTCTCGGCCGAAGTCGTCGCGCTCGATCATGAGACGATGATGAAGGAGGCCGAAATCCTGCGGAAGATCGCGGACAATGTCTGCATCAAGGTGCCGCTGACGATCGATGGGCTCAAGACCTGCAAGGCGCTGACTGATGACGGCACTCTGGTGAACGTCACGCTCTGCTTCTCGGCCAACCAGGCGCTGCTGGCGGCGAAGGCCGGCGCCAGCTTCATTTCGCCCTTCGTCGGCCGTCATGACGACAACAGCTTCGACGGGATCAAGCTGATCGAGGACATCCGCCTCATCTACGACAATTATCAGTTCGACACCGAAATCCTGGCCGCGTCGCTGCGCCACCCGATCCATGTGCTGGAATGCGCAAAGATCGGCGCCGATGTAATCACCGCTCCGCCCTCGGTCATCAAGATGCTCTCGAAGCATGTCCTCACTGACAAGGGCTTGGAGGGCTTCGCCGCCGACTGGGCGAAGACCGGCCAGACGATCCTCTGACCTTCGGCGCGTTTAGCGCTTGCGCGTGAGTTCCCGCATGGCCGCGTCGATCCCGGCGATGGTCAGCGGGAACATGCGATCGTTCATCAGCTCGCGGATCATCTTGGTCGATTGGCTATAGCTCCAATAGGCTTCCGGCGTGGGATTGAGCCAGACCGTTGCGGGATAGGTATGCGCGACCCGCTGGAGCCAGACCGCGCCGGGCTCCTCGTTCATATGCTCGCCAGACCCGCCCGGATGGCTGATCTCATAGGGGCTCATCGCTGCGTCGCCGACAAAGATGACCTTATAATCATGCCCATATTTGTGGAGGATGTCCCACGTCGGCGTCCGCTCTGAAAAGCGGCGGCGATTATCCTTCCACACCCCTTCGTAGAGGCAGTTGTGGAAGTAGAAGAATTCCATATTCTTGAATTCCCCGGTCGCGGCTGAAAATAATTCTTCCGTCAGCGTGATGAACGGGTCCATCGATCCGCCGACGTCCAGAAACAGCAATAACTTGACCGCATTGTGCCGTTCGGGCCGCATGCGAATGTCTAGCCAGCCCTGCCGCGCCGTCCCCCGGATCGTCTCATCGAGGTCCATCTCGTCCGCAGCGCCCTCGCGCGCGAAGCGGCGCAACCGGCGCAGCGCTACCTTGATGTTGCGGGTGCCGAGTTCGCGCGTGTTGTCGAGATTGGCGAATTCGCGCTTCTCCCACACCTTGATCGCTCGCTTGTGGCGGCTTTCCCCGCCGATCCGCACGCCCTCGGGGTTATAGCCGCCATGGCCGAAGGGGGACGTGCCGCCGGTGCCGATCCACTTGCTGCCGCCCTGGTGCCGCTCCTTCTGCTCCTCCAGCCGCTTCCTTAGCGTCTCCATGATCTCGTCCCAGCCGCCCAGCGACTTGATCTTCTCCATCTCCTCGGGACTGAGATATCTCTCGGCGACGAGGCGCAGCCATTCCTCGGGTATCTCGGTCTCGATCCCGTTGCCGCCGATCACCCCCTTGAATACCTTGGCGAAAACCTGGTCGAAGCGGTCGAGCAGCCCTTCGTCCTTCACATAAGTGGCGCGGGCGAGATAATAGAAATCCTCCGGCCGCCGGGCGATGACGTCGCGGTCGAGCGCTTCGAGCAGCAGCAGATGTTCCTTGATCCCGGCCGGGATACCGGCGGCGCGCAGCGCGTCGAGGAAGTTGAGCAACATGGCACTGCTTGTCGGCCAGCGTCGCCGCCGATGCAAGCCACACCGGTTGTCCGAATATTAAGTGTTGCAGTGCATGGTTAATGCGTCACTATCCTCGTGACGGGGGCAGCAGCGGGGCGGGCTTGGAAAACAGGGATTTGCTGGCGGACCTGGGGGAAAGGTCCGGCGACATCGCATTGCAGTGCAGCGAAACGGCTGGATATCTGAGCGAGCTTAACCGCCGCATTCAGGGCGACCGCGCGCATCTGGACGAATTGCAGGCGCATATGGACCGGCTGGCGGCCAGCCAGTCGGAAAGCGTCGCTGCGGCGCAGGAACTCAACCTTACCGCCCGCCGCGCCGGCCGGATCATCGCCGAAGGGCATGAGGTGGTCGGCCTGTCGATCAACGAAATTGCCGGGCTGGTCGACCATGTGACGGGGCTGGAGGGGCATCTGCGCCAATTCCTCGCGGTCATCGAAGCAGTCGGCGGCATATCCGACCAGCTAAGCGCCATCGCCCGCCAGACGCGCCTGCTGGGCGTTAACGCCGCGATCGAGGCGGCGCGCGGTGGCGAGGCGACGCAGGGCTTTGCCGTGGTCGCCGACGAAATCCGGCGTCTGGCGGGGCAGGCGGGCGATTATGCCGCCTCGGTCGGCGATAAGCTCGGCCAATTGGATCAGGACGCGCGCACGTTGATCGGCGGAGTCGAATCGAACATCGTGCGGGGGCGAGATGTCGGCACCCATATCGACCGGCTACGGCTCAGCATGGCGGAGATCGCGTCGCTCGTCACGCAGTTCGGCGACCGGTCGCAGGCGATCGTGACCTGCACCGACGCTGCCGATGGGGACGTGGCGGCATTGCGGCAGGGGCTCGGCAGCTTCAGTCGCTCGGCTGGCGAGAGCGCCACGCGGGTCGATGGCGCGCGCGCGCAGCTCGAACAGCTGGAGGGTATGGCGAACGCCATGCTCAACGGATCGGCCCATGGACCGCAGCAGACGCGCAACAGCCGCTACATCGCGCTGGCTGAGGATGGCGCGGCGGAGGTCAGCGCCGTGATCGCGCAGGCGCTGGAGGAAGGCGCGCTGACCCTCGATGCTCTGTTCGACACCGACTATCAGCCCATCGTGGGCGCGGACCCGATGCAATATCTGAACGACTTCACGGCCTTCGCCGACCGGCGGATACAGCCGCTGCTCGATCGTCACACGGCGCAGGATGCGGCCGTCGTGGGCTGTTGCCTCATCGACATGAACGGTTATCTGCCGACCCATATCAGCCCCCGGTCGCAGCCGCAGCGGCCGGGGCAAGCGGTCTGGAACATGGAACATGCCCGCAACCGGCAGATTTTCATGGACAGCCAGACCCGCCGGGCACTGGATGGGGAGGGGGATTTCTTCCTGTTCACCTACCGGCAGGATCTGGGCGAGGGGCGCTATCGCGCGCTCCGCAGCGTGTTCGTGCCGCTGGTTTTCGCCGGGCGACGCTGGGGGCTATATGAGGTCGGCTATCTGATCTGATCGTCGCGCCGTATTCCATGGACCAGCGATACGAGCACGAAGGAGATAATCATCAGCAGATACCAGCTGCCGAGCTTGGCGATGCTCACCATCTGCCAGCCATGGCGCTGGTCCGGGTAGGTCCAGGCGTTGGCGAAGGTGCCGATATTTTCCGCGAACCAGATGAACAGCGCGACGAGGAAGAAGCCGACCAGCAGCAGCATCCGGCGCGGGCGCCGCCAGGGCGTGTAGATGACCCAGGTCCGCCCGAACAGCAGGATCGCCGCCGCGAACAGTGCCATCCGCACGTCGGGCAGCCAGTGATGGGCGAAGAAGTTGACGTAGATCGCTGTGGCAAGCAGGACGGTTGCCCAGACTGGCGGAAAATGGGTGAAGCGAAAGCCGAAGATGCGCCAAATGCGCGCGATATAGCTGCCCACCGCCGCATACATGAAGCCGGAGAAGAGCGGCACCGCGCCGACATGCAGCAGGCTTTGTTCGGGATAGATCCATGAGCCAGCCTGCGTCTTGAACAATTCCATGATCGTGCCGATGACATGAAAGGCGAAGATCACCTTCGCTTCGGCCCAGCTTTCGAGGCGAAAGGCCAGCATCGCCGCCTGAATGCCGAGCGCCGCGATCGTCAGGAAATCATAGCGGTGCAGCGGCGCATCGAGTGGGTAGAAAAGGTGCGTCGCCAGCAGCAGCGCCAGCATCAACGCGCCGAACAGGCAAGCCCAGCCCTGCTTGAAGCCGAACAGCAGAAACTCGAACGCCCATGCCTGCGGGCCGCGCTTAACATGCAGTCCCTCCAGATGGGCGCGGATACCCGCGAAGCGAGTCGCGCCGGACGATCGGATCATGCGCAGCGCTGGGGCGGAAGCCGCGTCAGCGCGGCGCGGCGGCGGTCAGCCGGCTGACCGTCACCTGCCCATTCGCCGCATATTCGGCCGTGACCTGCGCCTGCGCGGTCTGCGGGTCTTTGCCGTCGATGATCGCGGCGATCTGGCCGGGGCTCGGCACCCTGTCATAGGTGTTGTAAAGATCGGTTTGTCCGACCATGTGGATGGCAAGACTGTAGCCGCGTCCGTCGCTGGTGGGATCGAAGGCGAGGACGGTGCCGCTGTCATCGACCGGCACGATCACCGCGCCGTCGGCGCGCCCCGCTTGCTGGAGCATGTCGAAGCGGCCCTCGCCGCTCGTCACGGTGCCACGAACGCAGAGCGAGTCCTTGCCGTCGCGCGGTATGCGCGGTTCCTGCGTGGTTGTCGGCGCCGCCATTTTGCTAAGCCGGGCGTCGCCGCGATCCGGGCCGGGGCAGGCGGCGAAGCGCGCAGGGGTAGCGGCATGGAGCGACGCGCTATCGTCAAACGTCAACTGCGCCAGCATCCCGTCCAGCCCGGCGAGCACCTCGGTCCGGCGCTCGGTCGGGCCGGTAACGCGCAGCTTGACGATCCAGCGCCCGGCATGGACGAAGCCCGCCGCCGTGGTCAGCGCGCCGTCCGCCGCGTCGTCATACACGGCCCGGATCGCGCGTCCTGGCTGACCGGCGGCGGCGACGCTCGCATAAGCGGTTCGCCGCGTCTTCCCTCCGAACCGCTCCATCACCGCCTTGTCGGTCATGTAAGCGGCAAGCGCCGCATCGGCATAAGTGGGCATATAGACATAAAGCGTCGCCTGGATCGCGCCATCTTCGGACAGATATTGGGCGTAATTATCTACGGCTCGCCCGCCGTTCGAGGCTTCGCCGCTCTTGCTGAGCGATAGGCCGGCCACGGTCTGCGGCAGCGACACACCGGCCGCGTTGGCGCGGATCATGGTCTCGTTCGGCGTCCACGCTTCCGCATCCTTGCCCGCCTGCGCCAGAGATGGCGCGGTGACGCCCAGGAAGGCGGACAGCAGGATCAAGGCGCGCTTCGGCATTGGCATCCGTCTCCAGATCAGACCGTCTTGGCGCGGCCTCATTTTCTGGGATTGGAGGCTATCGCCTGAACCGACGCGCGCAAGCGGCTTTTTCAGGTGACGGGCGGAATTTGCGCCGGATAATGGGGCAGATCGGGGTCGAGATGCGCCCAATCAGGCGCGGCACTGGTCCAGATCACTGCCTGCGGGGCGATCAGCGCCGGGTCGTCGAGCGCGCCTGCGCGGATGAAGGTCAGGTGCGGCCGCGATTCGGCGAGGCTGAAGACAGGTGTCCCGCATTCGGGGCAGAAGCCGCGCCGCATCGACGTGCCGCTGTCGGCGGTGCTGGCATACCAGCTCAGCTTTCCCTCCGTTGTCACCTTGTCGGACGGGAAAGCGACATTCACCGTAGCCGATCCGCCGCCAAGATATTGGCACAGCCGGCACCAGCACATGCGCGCCGCGATCGGATCGGCGTCGATCGTGATGCGGACCTGGCCGCAAAGACATCCTGCTGCGTGCGGCATCGCTCAGCGCCCCTGCCGCCGCGCCATGAAGGCGAGGCGCTCGAACATCATCACATCCTGCTCGTTTTTCAGCAGGGCCCCGTGCAGCGGCGGGATCGCCTTGGTTGGATCGCTGTTCTGGAGCACATCCAGCGGCATGTCCTCGTTCAGCAGCAGCTTCAGCCAATCGAGCAGCTCGGACGTGCTCGGCTTCTTCTTGAGGCCAGGAATGTCACGAATTTCGTAGAATATGTCCATCGCGCGCGACACAAGGATCTTCTGGATGCCGGGAAAATGGACCGCGACGATCCGCTCCATCGTCTCTCGATCGGGGAATTTGATGTAATGGAAGAAGCAGCGGCGCAGGAAAGCGTCGGGGAGTTCCTTTTCATTGTTGGAGGTGATGACGACCACCGGCCGCTCCGCCGCCGCGATCGTGTCGCCCGTCTCATAGACGTGGAAGGCCATGCGATCGAGTTCCTGGAGCAGATCGTTGGGAAATTCGATATCGGCCTTGTCGATCTCGTCGATCAGCAGGACGGGCAGGCGGGGCGATGTGAACGCCTCCCACAGCTTGCCCTTGCGGATATAGTTGGCAATGTCGTGCACGCGCGGATCGCCGAGCTGCCCGTCGCGCAGCCGAGCGACGGCGTCATATTCGTAGAGCCCCTGATGCGCCTTGGTCGTCGATTTGACATTCCATTCGATCAGCGGGGCGTCCAGCGCATTGGCGATTTCCTGCGCCAGAACAGTCTTGCCGGTGCCCGGTTCGCCCTTCACCAGCAGCGGCCGGCGCAGCAGCACGGCGGCGTTGACCGCAACCTTCAGATCGTCGGTGGCGACATAATCCTGCGTGCCTTCAAACCGCATATTCGCTCGTCCACTCCGTTGCCATTGGCAACCGGACTAGGGAAAGCGGCGGAGCGGCGCAATACGGAAAGGGTCAGCCCTGTCGCGCGCGCAGGTCGGCGCGCGCGGCGAGCAGATCCCAGAGGCCGCGATGCTGGTTGAGGAGCTGGCGCGCCCCGAACTGGATCGCGCGATCGATGGCGTCATCCCCGCCCACAGCGCGTGCGACCGTCAGCGTGGCGGCGCGGTCGGGCAGGGTGCAGGTCTGCGGTTCCAGCCCCGCGCGGATCGCTGCCATGTCGAGCACATGGCGCACCGCGCGCCAGTCCAGCACCAGGGCCATGGCCGCGCCCATCGCGCAGCCGCGCCGGTCGGACTGGGCCAGCATGTCGAGCGCGTGGCGCTGCTGGCTGACCACCGTCTCGCAATCGGCCTGGCCGGCGGTGCTGGGAGCGGGGCCGGCGGCGACCGTTACCTGCGTTAGATAGGAGCGCTCCCGCGCGAAGCCGTCCGCCGCCTCGATTAGCCACTGGCGCGCGTCATTGTCGGCGGATCGGGTGGCGGCATGGTCGATCACGCCCGGATGCCGGCCATGGAGCAGACAAAGATAATAAGCCGCGTCGGCCAGATCGGCGAGCGAGAGGAGCGCCTCGCGCGATACGCCGGTGCTGGCGCGGGTGGCATAAGCGTGGGCCGCGGTCCCGTCGGCGGCCACCAGCGCTTCCAATATGCGCGCGATGTCGCCGAACTGATATCGCGGTGCCGCTTCACTCATGCCGAACCCCTGTGCTGCCCCACATGAGCGGGGTTTAAGCGGCACCATAGGCGATCGGAGTAAACGTCCGGTGTATAAATACGGAAAGGGCGGCCGTGTAAGCCGCCCTTTTGCGTCGATGATGGTTAATTCGGCTTTACCGATCCGCTTTTATTTCACTGGTCGAGGAAAGAACGCATCTTCCGCGACCGGCTCGGATGCTTGAGCTTGCGCAGCGCCTTCGCCTCGATCTGGCGGATGCGCTCGCGGGTCACGCTGAACTGCTGGCCGACTTCCTCCAGCGTATGATCGGTGTTCATGCCGATGCCGAAGCGCATCCGTAGCACGCGCTCCTCACGCGGGGTGAGGCTGGCAAGGACGCGGGTGACCGTTTCCTTGAGGTTCGCCTGGATCGCGGCATCGACCGGGATGATCGCGTTCTTGTCCTCGATGAAGTCGCCCAGATGACTGTCCTCCTCGTCGCCGATCGGCGTTTCGAGGGAGATCGGCTCCTTGGCGATCTTCATCACCTTGCGCACCTTCTCCAGCGGCATGGAGAGGCGCTCGGCCATCTCCTCCGGAGTCGGCTCGCGGCCCTGCTCATGCAGGAACTGGCGGCTGGTGCGAACCAGCTTGTTGATCGTCTCGATCATATGGACCGGGATGCGGATGGTCCGCGCCTGATCCGCGATCGATCGGGTGATCGCCTGCCTGATCCACCAGGTCGCATAGGTGCTGAACTTGTAACCCCGGCGATACTCGAACTTATCGACGGCCTTCATCAGGCCGATATTGCCTTCCTGAATAAGATCAAGGAATTGCAGGCCACGGTTCGTATATTTCTTGGCGATCGAGATGACGAGGCGCAGATTCGCCTCGACCATTTCCTTCTTCGCGATCCGCGCCTCGCGCTCGCCCTTCTGCACCATGTTGACGATGCGCCGGAACTCGCTCAGCGACATGCCGGTCGCCTGCGCAATCTCGCTCACCTCATTGCGGATGCGATCGACCGCACGCCCTTCGGCGGCGGCGAAGGCGGCCCATTTCTTGTCGAGCCCCTGCACCTTGTCGAGCCAGCCATCGTCCAGCTCATGATTGACATAGCGGTCGAGGAAATCCTTGCGGCTGACCTTATGGCGCTCGGCGAGGCGAAGCATCTGACCACCGAGTGCGGTCAGGCGGCGGTTATAGGCATAGAGCTGATCGACCAGATATTCGATCTTCTGCTGGTGGAACTGAACGCTCTCGACCTCGGCGGTCAGGCTCTCTCTCAGGGCTTGATAATCGTCCTCCGCCTTCTGGCTCAGTGTGTCGCCATTCGCCATCGCGGTGATGCGCGCTTCCTGCGCCTTGGAAAAGCTGCGGAAAATTTCCGTGATGGTCGCGAATTTCTCCAGCGCCATCGGCTTCAAAGTCTCTTCCATCTGCGCGAGGGAGAGGGTGTTATCCTCCTCATCATCCTCTTCCGCCCGGCGGGTGCGGCGCTCGGTCAGCCCGTCCTCATCCTCATCGGCGTCGGCGGGCTCTTCCTCGGGCTCCTCCTCTTCCTTGAAGCTGGGGCCGGCGGTCTTCTCGCTAATCTCGCCGTCATCATCCTCGGCGCCTTCCTCCAGGCTTTCCGGGGCAGGGTCTTTCGAGAGCATGGCGTCGAGATCGAGAATCTCGCGCAGCTGCATCTCGCCATTGTTGAGCGCGGTCGACCATTCGATGATCGCGTTGAAGGTGGTCGGGCTTTCGCACAGCCCCAGGATCATCGTGTCGCGCCCGGCCTCGATCCGCTTGGCGATCGCGATCTCGCCCTCGCGGCTGAGCAGTTCCACCGCGCCCATCTCGCGCAGATACATGCGCACCGGATCGTCGGTGCGATCGACCGTTTCCTTCTTCTTCTCGGTAACGAGCTTCGGGCCGTCGTCCTCGGCGCCGTCGTCCGCCGTCTCGTCGTCCGAATCGTCGCGCTGATCGTCGCCGTCCTCGCCCGCTTCCTCATTCTCGACGATATTGACGCCCATTTCGTTGAGCGCGGCCATGATGTCCTCGATCTGGTCGGTGGACATCTGATCCTGCGGCAGGGCGTCGTTCAGCTCGTCATAGGTCAGATAGCCGCGCTTCTTCGCGCGCGCGATCAGCTTCTTGACCGACGCTTCGTTGAGGTCGAGCAGGGGGGCGTCGCCGCCATCCTCCCCATCGCCCGCGCCGTTATTCTTGCTGTTCGCCTTGGTCGCCATCTATTCGCCTTAACTCCGCCGCCCCATGTCAGGGCGGTGCCATGTCATATATTCTCTGCGGGCTGCGCCAGTTCCGCCAGCCGGCGATCGTGATCGGCCTTTAGCGCCATTATGCGCTGCTGCTCAGCGAAATTTTCCTCGCTGACGTCACTCTCGAACCGCTTCGTCGCCTCCACCAGCGCCATGTCCAGCTCCGGCCCCTGCGCCATCACCCGAATGGCCTCCTCCAGATCGCGCGCAACGCGATCCGGGTCGGCGGTCATCCTGTGCGGGGTGAGTGTGAACGTGTCGGCCCGGAGCATTCCCCTGGCCCTATTATACACTTCACCTTCGCCCAATATGGTAAGGAGGGCCTGCGTTTCAACTGTTTCTTTGTGGAAGGAGCAACGGATCATCGCCGCGAGCAGATCGGCCAGCACCGGATCGGCGATCGTAAGGCCAGCCAGCATCTCCCGATGCGGCGCGATCTGCTCGGGATGGCGCAGCAGGCTGGCGAGCGTCGCACGCAGCAGCCTTTGCTCCATCCCGCTCTGCCCGATCGCGCGGGCTTCGGTGCCAGCCGGCGGCAAAGGCGGCCTCCAGTTACCGCGCTTGTCGCGCTGCCAGCGCTGGTTCGCGCCGGCGGCTGCGCGCTGCGCCGGCGTCGAGTCACGCCGGGCGAAGAAGAGGGCGTCATAACGCTGGCGGAACTCGTGCGCATAATGGGCGCGCACGTCGGGATGCTGGATCGAGTCAGAGAGGGCGCGGAGCCGCTGCTTGAGCGCCGCCTTCTGCTCGGGCGTATCGAGCGGTGCGGCGGCGACCTCATGGCTCCAGAGCCGGTCGATCAACGATTGCGCTGCGCCCAAAACGCTCTCCATCGCCGCAGCGCCCTTGTCGCGGATCAGGTCGTCGGGATCTTGCCCCGTCGGCAGCGTGGCGAAACAGAGGCTGTGCCCCGGCCGCAGCAAGGGTAGCGCCCGGGTCGCCGCGCGGATCGCGGCCTTCTGCCCCGCGCTGTCGCCGTCGAAGCAGAGGATCGGCACCTCGACCATTTTCCACAGCCGTTCGATCTGATGTTCGGTCAGCGCGGTGCCGAGCGGGGCCACAGCATCAGCAAACCCCGCCTGCGCCAGCGCGATCACGTCCATATAGCCTTCGACCACGATCACACGGCCGCTCTGTCGGCTGGCGGGCGACGCCTTGTCGATATTGTAGAGGGTTCGCCCCTTGTCGAACAGCGGCGTGTCGGGCGAATTCAGATATTTGGGCTCGCCCGTCCCCAGGATGCGCCCGCCAAAGGCGATTACGCGCCCACGAATGTCGCGGATCGGGAGCATGAGGCGGCCCCTGAAGCGGTCGTAGGCGTCTCGCTCCCCATCTGGGTCGATCAGCAGCCCCGCTTCGACCAGCATCGGCTCGCCAAATTCGCCGAGCGCGTCTTTCAGCTTGCCCCGTGCGTCCGGCGCATAGCCGAAGCCGAAGGCCCGCCGCGTCGCCTCGCTGATCCCGCGTTTCCCCAGATAGGTACGCGCCTCGCCTCCATCGACCCCGCCAAGCTGCGCCTCGAAAAAGCCCTGTGCCGCCGCCATCGCATCATGCAGCCCCTTCGCTTGCTCCGCCCGTTTCGCCGCGCGGGGATCAGGCGCTGGCACGTCCATGCCGGCGGTAGCGGCCAGTTCCTTCACCGCCTCCATGAAGGGCAGGCCGCGATGCTCGGTCATCCAGCGGATCGCATCCCCATGCGCGCCACAGCCGAAACAATGGTAGAAGCCCTTCTCATCGTTGATGGTGAAGCTAGGCGTTTTCTCGTTATGGAAGGGGCAACAGGCTTTATATTCGCGCCCGGCTTTTTGCACCTTCACAGTGCGGCCGATAAGGGTCGATAACGCCGTGCGCGCCCGTAACTCGTCCAGCCATTGCGGGGTGAGGCTCATGACTTATCGCGAAGAAAGCTCCCCTCCCGCCTGCGGGAGGGGTCGGGGGAGGGCATGTCGGCGATCACGCCACCAATCTCCGCAATGACGCCATCCAGATTGTTCAATACGTCATTATTCCAGAAGCGGACCACGCGGAAACCCTGCGCCTCTATATAATTTGTCCGCTCTGCATCGGCTTCATCGCTATGCTGTCCGCCGTCAACCTCGATCACCAGCCCGATAGACCGCGCCACAAAATCGCAGATAAAGGGGCCGATCGGCACTTGGCGATTAAAACGAACGCCACGCACTTTCCGTGCGCTGATGGCCTGCCAAAGCGCGCGTTCAGCATCCGTCGCATTGTTGCGGAGGGCGCGCGCTTTCATGGTCGGGCGGGCATAGCCTTTATCCATCGACCCTCAACATGCCCTCCCCCGACCCCTCCCGCAAGCGGGAGGGGAGATGCCTGACTTTAAGCAAGCGCTGCCTTCACCAGCCCGCTCGCCTTGCTCATGTCGATGACGCTGCCGTGGCGTTCCTTCAGCACCGCCATCACCTTGCCCATATCCTTGACGCTGCTCGCGCCGACCTCCGCCTTGATGCGCTCGATCGCGGCCCTGGTCTCGTCCTCGCTCATCTGCGTGGGCAGGAAGCTCTCGATCACGTCCAGCTCGGCCAGTTCCTTCGCGGCCAGCTCGTCGCGCCCGCCGCTCTTGAACATCTCGATCGATTCGCGCCGCTGCTTGGCCATCTTCTGGAGCACGTCGACCACCACCACATCGTCGTCCGGCACGCTGGAGGCCACGCGCAATTCGATGTCGCGGTCCTTCAATTTGGCGAGGATCAGGCGCACGGCGGCCAGCCGATCCTTGTCCCCGGCCTTCATGGCGGTGACCTGGGCGCTTTTGATAGCGTCGCGAATCATGGGCGATCGAATCCTGTCTCTGCGGGAAAGAAGCAGATATAGCGGCAAAAGAGATTTTTAACAGACGTTGACCTTGGGGGGGGAGACGCCTACCTGACCGGCCGTTTAACCCGCATCAGACGGGTTCCCGCAAAAGCATAAAGGAACCGCAACCATGGCTGACGCCAAGACCCTCACCGTGCCCAAAGGAGCGACAGGGGTCGTGGTTTTCGCCGATGGTTCCGCCGTGTTCGGCCGCGGCTTCGGCGCTGTGGGCGAAGCAGTGGGCGAACTCTGCTTCAACACATCGATCACCGGCTATCAGGAGATCATGACCGATCCCAGCTATGCCGGTCAGATCATCAACTTCACCTTCCCCCATATCGGCAATGTCGGCACGAACCTGGACGATGTGGAGGCGGACAATCCCTACGCGCTTGGCTGCATCGTCCGGCAGGACGTGACCGCGCCCAGCAATTTCCGCAATGTCGAACCCTTCGACCAGTGGATGCGCGAACATGGCCGCATCGGCCTGGCGGGCGTGGACACGCGCGCGCTCACTCGCCTGATCCGGGTGAAGGGCGCACCCAACGTCGTCATCGCCCACGATCCCGAAGGCGCGTTCGATCTCGAAGCGCTGGCGGCCACGGCGGCAAGCTGGCCCGGCCTTGAAGGCATGGACCTTGCCATCGAAGTGACGGGCAAGGAAAGCCGCCTGTGGAAGGACGGCGTGTGGAAGCTCGGCTTCGGCTATGGGGCAGGGGAGGCGACGGAGGAGCGCCCCCATGTCGTCGCGATCGACTATGGCGCGAAGAACAACATCTTCCGCAATCTGGTGAAGGCCGGCGCGCGCGTGACCGTGCTGCCAGCCACCGCCACTTATGAACAGGTGATGGAGCAGAAGCCCGACGGCGTGTTCCTGTCCAACGGTCCCGGCGATCCTGCCGCGACCGGGGCCTATGCCGTCCCCGTGATCGCGGCGCTGCTGACCGAGAATGTGCCTATGTTCGGCATCTGCCTTGGCCACCAGTTGCTGGGGCTGGCCGTGGGCGCGAAGACGATCAAGATGCATCAGGGCCACAGAGGCGCGAACCATCCGGTCAAGCGGCTGAGCGACGGGCTGGTCGAGATCACCAGCATGAACCACGGCTTTGCGGTCGATGTCGACACGCTGCCCGCCAATGCGCGGGCGACCCATGTGTCGCTGTTCGACGGCAGCAATTGCGGCATCGAACTGACCGACAAAAACGCTTTCTCGGTACAGTACCACCCCGAAGCCTCGCCGGGGCCGCAGGACAGCTTCTACCTGTTCAAGCGGTTCGTGGACGGCCTTAAAGGCCCGGTCGCGGCGTGAGCCAGAACCTGCCCCCCGTCGATGAAGCGCGCCTCGCCGCCGAGTGGGAGGCGGACAGGCAAGTGCTCGCCAATCTCGCCGCAAACGGCGATGTCGCGCGGGTCGCGCGGCCCGTGGATGTCAGCTTCCGGGGCAGCGAGCAGGATTTCGAGCGCGTCCTGACCATCGCGAGCCAGTTCGGCATGGTCGAACTGGACCGGGAGGAAGATGAGGAGGGCGACCTGTTCCTGTTCCTCGAATGCGTGCAGCCGGTCGACGAAGCTTCAATCCGTGCGCTGGCGAAGAAGTGCCTCCAGATCGAAATCCTCTGCGGCGTCGAATATGACGGATGGGGGTGCGAGGCGCAGACGGGGGCGGTGCATTGAGGTCGTGGTTGGTGCCATTCGCCGGCGGGGCCGCACTTTCCGCTTTCACATTTTTGGGAGGGTGGATTGTTCAGCAGATGCGTGCGGAGAAGGCTGTTATCACGCTAGAGTATCGCCGGGCTACGGGATGGGATCCAAAATGGGCGGACGGCAAGACGGACCCCGCGCGTGATGTGGCAAGCGTCAGCGACCATGTTCTGAAGGTCGCGACCAAATGTCGTTTACGATCTTGGCGGCTGGAAACCAACGACACCATGACCGATGTTGATGAAACGGCGTGGTTACGTACCGACGCGGATGCTCTGAGCGATAAAAGCTTCAACTGCATAATGTCCTTTGTCAGCCCGCCTTACGTCCGGCTGTTTCGTGAGAGCCAAAGATAATGCCCAAACGTACCGACATCTCCTCCATCCTCATCATTGGCGCGGGTCCGATCATTATCGGCCAGGCGTGCGAGTTCGATTATTCGGGCACGCAGGCGGTGAAGGCGCTCAAGGAAGAGGGCTATCGCATCATCCTGGTCAATTCCAACCCGGCCACGATCATGACCGACCCGGAATTTGCCGACGCGACCTATGTCGAGCCGATCACGCCCGAAATCGTGGCGAAGATCATCGAGAAGGAACGCCCCGACGCGGTGCTCCCCACCATGGGCGGGCAGACGGCGCTCAACACGGCGCTGGCGCTGTTCAATGACGGCACGCTGGAGAAATATGGCGTCAAGATGATCGGCGCGGATGCCGAAGCCATCGACAAGGCGGAGGATCGCCTGAAGTTCCGCGACGCAATGGACAAGATCGGGTTGGAGAGCGCCCGCTCGCGCATCGCCCATACTATGGAAGAAGCACTGGAAGCGCTTGAATTTACTGGCCTGCCTTCCATCATCCGCCCCAGCTTCACGCTGGGCGGAACCGGCGGCGGCGTCGCCTACAACCGGGAAGAGTTCAAGCGGATCGTCTCCGAAGGGCTGGACGCGTCCCCCACGACCGAAGTGCTGATCGAGGAATCGCTGCTCGGCTGGAAAGAATATGAGATGGAGGTCGTGCGGGACCGCAACGACAATTGCATCATCATCTGCTCGATCGAGAACGTCGATCCGATGGGCGTCCATACGGGCGATTCCATCACCGTCGCGCCCGCGCTGACGCTGACCGACAAGGAATATCAGATCATGCGCAACGCATCCATCGCGGTGCTGCGCGAAATCGGCGTGGAAACAGGTGGTTCCAACGTGCAGTTCGCGGTCAATCCGAAGGACGGCCGCCTCATCGTGATCGAGATGAACCCGCGCGTGTCGCGCTCCTCGGCGCTGGCGTCGAAGGCGACTGGCTTTCCGATCGCCAAGGTCGCGGCGAAGCTGGCGGTCGGCTATACACTGGACGAGATCGAGAATGACATCACCGGCGCGACCCCGGCGTCGTTCGAGCCGACAATCGACTATGTCGTGACGAAGATCCCGCGCTTCGCCTTCGAAAAGTTCAAGGGCGCCGAACCGCTGCTGGGCACCGCGATGAAGTCTGTCGGTGAAGTCATGGCGATCGGCCGCAACATCCATGAATCGATGCAGAAGGCGCTGCGCGGCCTGGAAACCGGCCTGTCGGGCTTCAACGACGTCGATCAACTGGTCGGCGCGCCCAAGGACGACATCGTCGCCGCGCTCGCCCAGCCCACGCCCGACCGCCTGCTGATCGCGGCGCAAGCGCTCCGTGAGGGCCTGAGCGTCGCGGAAATCCACAATATCGCCAAGTTCGACCCCTGGTTCCTGGAGCGCCTCAAGGAAATCGTGGACGCCGAAGCAGAGGTGCTGAGCAACGGCCTGCCCCAGGATGCGGACGGGATGCGCCGCCTCAAATCCATGGGTTTTTCCGACAAGCGCCTCGCTTACCTCGCGCTCAAGTCTGCCAATCTGCGCGGCATGGAGCGCGGCATCGCGCGCGGTTCGGGCCTCATCCACGAAGCGGTCAAGGCGATGACCGGCGGCGTCACCGAAGCTGAAGTCCGCGCGCTGCGCCACAAGCTCGGCGTCCGCCCCGTCTTCAAGCGCATCGACACCTGCGCCGCCGAGTTCGAGGCGAAGACGCCCTATATGTATTCGACCTACGAAGCGCCGCTGTTCGTTGAACCGGAGAATGAATCCGCGCCAACGGATCGAAAGAAGGTGGTCATCCTTGGCGGCGGGCCCAACCGGATCGGGCAGGGGATCGAATTCGACTATTGCTGCGTCCACGCCTGCTTTGCGCTCAGCGAGGCGGGCTATGAGACGATCATGGTCAACTGCAACCCCGAAACCGTCTCGACCGATTATGACACGTCCGACCGCCTCTATTTCGAGCCGCTTACCGCAGAGGACGTGCTGGAGATACTGAGCGTCGAAATGTCGAACGGCACGCTGGCCGGCGTCCTTGTGCAGTTCGGCGGACAGACGCCGCTGAAGCTCGCACAGGCGCTGGAGGACGCAGGCGTGCCGATCCTGGGCACGTCGCCCGACGCCATTGACCTCGCCGAAGACCGCGAGCGCTTCGCCGCGCTGATCGATAAGCTGAAACTCCGTCAGCCCGCCAACGGCATCGCCCGCAGCCGCGAGGAGGCGATCGCCGTCGCCAACCGCATCGGCTATCCCGTCCTGATGCGCCCCAGCTATGTGCTGGGCGGCCGCGCGATGGAGATCGTGGACGGGCAGGCGCAACTCGAGGAATATATCGCCACCGCCGTGCAAGTGTCGGGCGACTCGCCGGTCCTCATCGACCAATATCTGCGCGATGCAGTCGAGGTGGACGTGGACGCGCTCTGCGACGGCGCCGATGTCGTCGTGGCGGGCGTGCTCCAGCATATCGAGGAGGCGGGCGTCCATTCGGGCGACAGCGCCTGCTCGCTCCCGCCCTACAGCCTGTCGGCGGAGGTCATCGCGGAAATCGAACGGCAGGCCGATGTCCTCGCGCGGGCGCTTTCGGTGCGGGGCCTCATGAACATCCAGTTCGCGGTCAAGGACGAGACGGTCTATCTGATCGAGGTCAACCCGCGCGCCAGCCGCACCGTGCCCTTCGTTGCGAAGGCGATCGGCACGCCCATTGCCAAGATCGCCAGCCGCGTGATGGCGGGCGAAAAGCTCAAGGACTTGCCCAAGATCGACCGCAACGCGATTGCGCATGTGGCGGTCAAGGAAGCCGTTTTCCCCTTCGGTCGCTTCCCCGGCGTCGATCCCGTCCTCTCACCCGAAATGAAGAGCACCGGCGAAGTCATGGGAATCGATAGCGACTTCGCCACCGCCTTCGCCAAGGCGCAGATCGGCGCGGGCACCCTGCTGCCGACCAGCGGAACCGTGTTCGTCTCGGTCAAGGACAGCGACAAGCCCGTCATCCTGCCCGCCGTTCAGAAGATCGCGGCCATGGGCTTCACCATCATCGCCACCGGCGGCACCGCATCCTATCTGGAGGCGGAAGGGATCGCTGTTCAGCGCGTCAATAAGGTCGCAGAAGGCCGCCCGCACATTGTCGATCGGATCACCGACGGCGAAGTGCAGCTCATCTTCAACACGACCGAAGGCTGGCAGTCGCTGAAGGACAGCAAGGCGATCCGCACCTCCGCGCTCCGGGCCAAAATCGCCAGCTTCACGACTGCTGCCGCGAGCGTCGCGGCGGCGGACGCGATCGAGGCGTTGCGGGGCCACGCCCTTGAAGTGCGGGCGCTCCAGTCCTATTATCCCCTGTCGCACGCTTGATCCCCTGCACAGGAATGACGCTGCGGGGCGGCTCCACCGAGGGGGCCGCCGAAGGGACGTTTTTGACGAAGGAAGTTTAGGGAATGGCGACCGTCGAGAAGATGCCGATGCTCCAGGCGGGCTATGAGAAGCTGAGCGCGCAGCTGCGCGAGCTGAAGGCCGAGCGCCCGCTGATCGTGGACGCCATCGAAGAAGCACGGGCCCACGGTGACTTGTCGGAAAATGCCGAATATCACGCTGCCAAGGAACGGCAGGGCCAGGTCGAGGCGACGATCGCCGATCTTGAGGACAAGCTGTCGCGCGCGCAGATCATCGATCCGACTACGCTGTCCGGGAACAAGATCGTCTTCGGCGCGACCGTGACCTTGCTGGACGAGGAGGACAAGCCGATCCGCTACCAGATCGTGGGCCAGGCCGAAGCCGATGCGAAGGTTGGCATGATCTCCTACAACAGCCCGCTCGGCCGCGCGCTGATCGGCCGCGAAGTCGGCGACGAGGTCGAAGTGTCGGTTCCCTCCGGCGACAAATTCTACCTGGTCGACAAGATCGAGTTCATCTGATCGCCGTGAAACTCCCCACCGGCCGCCTTACCAATGGGATCGCGGCGGCCAATGTCGCTATTTTCCTGCTGCTTTGCCTGACGGGCCGGGTGGAGGACGCTGCTATCCTTGGCGGCTTCATCCCGGCCCGCATCGGCGCGCCGGGTCTTCTGGACGGCATGGCGGCCGTGCCAGTCTGGTTGACGCCGCTCAGCAGCACCTTCCTTCACGCTGGTTGGCTGCACATCGGCTTCAACATGCTGATGCTGCTCTTCTGCGGCCGGCAGGTCGAACATGTGCTCGGCTGGAGCGGGACGCTGATCCTCTATGGCGTCGGCGCCTATGCCGCCTGCCTCGCCCAATGGGCGGCCGATCCCGCCTCCACCAATGCGATGGTCGGCGCGAGCGGGGCGATATCGGCGATCATCGCGACCTATTCTTTGCTCTACAGCCAGCAGCAGGTGCGCCGCATCGGCCCACTCTCGGCCAGCCTTGTGCGTTCGCTCTGGCTGGCGGCGGCGTGGATCGCGATCCAGCTGATGATCGGTGTCGCCACTGCGGGCGGCGGAAGCGGCCTGGGCCAGATTGCTGTGGCCGCGCATATCGGCGGCTTTCTCGCGGGTCTGGCGCTCACCAGCCCGCTGCTGCGCTGGCGCTTTCGCAAGAAGCCCCGCGCCGTGCATTAAGGACCGACGCACGCAGCGCTAACAGGACAGTCTCACCCTGTAGCGATATCCCTCCACAAAGCGCAATCGGTGCAAGCGTGTCAGGAGTCCGGCAGTTCCGGCTCCAGCAGCCGATGCAGATGCACGATGACGTAGCGCATCTCGGCGTCATCCACCGTGCGCTGCGCCGCGCCGCGCCACGCCTTCTCGGCCGACGCATAGTCGGGATAGACGCCGACCAGATCAACCTGGCTCAGATCCTGAAATTCCAGCGTTTGCGGATTGGTGACGCGACCGCCCATCACCAGATGCATTTTGCTCATGGCGTTATCTATTCTCCTTTGGATGAGCCGCGACCCTAGCAGCGCCGCATCGCCTCTCCAAGGGGCGGGGCGGCCGATCTCATCAGCTTTGATCCGCCGCTATAAATATCGCTCAATTCCGGGGCAGGCGCGCCTTGATCGCATCGCTGAGCGCATCGACTTTCGCCGCCACCAGCGTCGCCACATCGTCGGCCAGCTTGGAGGCCTTGGCCGGCAGGTCGGCGCCGACCACGCTGTCCTTGGCGGTCGATGCAGTGTCGGCGGCGGCATTGATCGCGCTGCTGGTGCCCTGCTTCACACTTTCCGCGCCCTCCGCCGCGACCGATCGCGCCGCAATGGCCGCCTCGACCAGCTTGGAGCCTGCGGTGGCGGCGATCGCCGGCAGCGCCTTCATGGCGCGGCGGCTCTTGGGGAACATCCAGGCGACGACAGCGCCGATTGCGACCGCCCCGGCGACGGCGGCGATCGGATGCTCCTGCACGATCTGATTTGCCCGAGCGGCCGCAAGCTGGGTCTTGTCACGGGCGTCGCCATAGGCTTCGCTCGCCTTGTCGCGGCCGGTCTGGATCAGGTCGCTCGCGCTTTCCCGAGCTTTGTCGGTGCCGTCCTTGATCCGGTCAGTCGCGCTCATCGCCGCGTCATTGGCGGCTTCGCGGACGCGGGTGATTTGCGAGCGGATGTCAGCCATCGTCAGTCTCCGAATGTTCAGGGTGGGTCTCGGCAAAGCGAACGTATAGCCGTTGAAAAAGGTTCAGCAGCGGTCGCCTTGCCAGGTAAATGCCCAGCGCAACCACCGCACCGCCGATCGCGTATGGCCGCTCCCGCGCCTGAGCCGCGCCCTTTGCAACGGCGTTCAGTGCGGCGCCCTTGATCTTGTCCTTGGCGTCCTGCTTGAGCCTGGCGGGAGCGACCCGCGCCTTGGCCGCCTCCGCGCTGTCCCGCAGCCGCGCGCGGGCGGCATCGGCGCGGACCACCGCGTCTCGGTAAGCCTGCTCCTCACTCATGGCCTGATCGCTTTCACCATCCGGCTGATGCTCCCCTTTGCGAGCAGCGCCAACACTACCACCAGCAGCAAGCCACCGCCGACGACGATCAGCGTCGCCCATAGGGGGTCCATATGCTGCGCCAAACTAAGGATCAGCCCACCCAGCAGCGCGACGATACTTGCAAAGGCAAGGATCAGCGCCAAAGCGCCGAAGATCGCGGCGTTGCGCACCCCGGCCGCGACGATGGCGGCACGCAGCTTCTGCTTGTCGATCTCAGCGCTCGCATAGGCGCGCCCGTCTTCGATCAGGCGCGCCACAACATCCTTCACGCTTTCATCAGGTGCAGCGGCACCCTCCGGCGCGCCGTGCCGTTGCCCGTCGGCGTGCGGCGTCGCCGCCGTCTCCGCTGGCTCTTCTGTCAATTGCCCCTCCGCCCCGCCATGCGGGTCCATGCGTCGGTATGGGAAAGCCGGTCGTCAGGCCTTGTCGTCGGACCCCTTGGCCAGCCGCATCAGCACATAGCCGACGACCGCTGCCGCGCCGATCGCCACGGCCGGGCTCTTGCGGACAAAATCCCGCGCCTCGGTCAAAAGCTCCTCGACCTCCTTACCGTCCAGCGTGTTCGCGGCACCGGCCACCGATTCCGCCGCCTGCCGCGCATAGTCGCCATATTGCGGGCCTAGCTTGGCATCGACCGTTCCGGCCGTATCGGCAATCAGCTTGGCAAGGCTCTGCATCGCGGTGCCGGTCTTTTCCTTGGCGGCCCCGGCAGCCGACAGAGCGGTCTTGCCAGCCTGCTCCTTCAGCGGATCGATATGGGCCTTCCAATCGACGCTGTTCAGCTTGTCAGCCGCCGCCTTCGCGGCCTTCTCCGCCTGCTCCTTGATGGGAGCGATCTGCGCTGCCCAACTCTGCGAGGCCGCGCCGTTGCCGGCCTTGCGGGTCGCGGCCTTCTTGACCGGCGGGGTTTTGACCGGGGCAGGGGAAGCGGCGCTTTTGATCGGCGTCGCCTTGGCGGGCTTTTCGGCGGCGGGCTTCTTGCCGCGCTTGACGGGCGGCGTGTCGGGTGTGTCGGCCATCGTCCTGATCTCCCTCTTTTCAATCCATTGCCGGTCACGGCCTTGGCAGGTCTCCCGCCCCTAATGCTTCGTGCAGGCCAAGTGTTCCGTTGCCGTTACATTGAGGGTGCAGACCCATAAATTGCAAGGATCGAGACAGGATTGTCCGGGATGCTGTGGGAGGAGAAGCACGAAGATCGGGCCGGCTGCCCCGTTCGAGTGCTTCGACGCGCCACAGCGCCCGGACAATCCTGCCCCGAAGGGGTGGGACGAAAATGGCCGCTGGAGCGGTCGAACGCTCGCGAGATAGTCCCGCTATCCCGCTTCGCGCTCTCCCTCCCAGCAACCATTTTCGTCTCCATCTCGACCTCGCAATTTGTGGGCCTGCACCCTTATGACCATCGGCATTTTTCCGCCGTGCGCAAGCCCTGCATTGCCAAGCAAGGGGCTGCTGGCTAAGCGAAGCGCCACAGCGCGGGGCCAGGGGGCCGCTAGAGACATTAGCTGCAGGGAGCGATCATGACCGCCATTCTCGACATTCACGCCCGCCAGATTCTCGACAGCCGGGGCAATCCCACGGTCGAGGTCGATGTCATGCTGGAGGATGGCAGCTTCGGCCGCGCCGCCGTGCCCTCGGGCGCGTCTACCGGCGCGTATGAGGCGGTGGAAAAGCGCGACGGAGACAAGGGCAAATATCTCGGCAAGGGCGTGCTTCAAGCGGTTGCCGCCGTGAACGATGAGATTGCCGAGCAGATCATCGGCCTCGACGCCGAGGATCAGGCGGAGGTCGACGCGGCCATGATCGACCTCGACGGTACGGACAACAAGTCGCGGCTTGGCGCGAATGCCATATTAGGTGTCTCACTCGCTGTCTCAAAAGCTGCTGCCGATGCGCGCGGGCTGCCGCTTTATCGCTATGTCGGCGGCGTTTCGGCCCATGTTTTGCCGGTGCCGATGATGAACATCATCAACGGCGGCGAACATGCCGACAACCCCATCGACTTTCAGGAATTCATGGTCATGCCGGTGGGCGCAGAGAGTATCGCCGACGCGGTGCGGATCGGCTCGGAAATTTTTCATACGCTGAAGAAGGGCCTGCACGATAAGGGCCTTGCAACCTCGGTCGGCGACGAAGGCGGCTTCGCCCCCAACATCGCCTCGACCCGGGACGCTCTGGACTTCATCCTCGCCAGCATCGAGAAGGCGGGATACAAGCCGGGCGACGATGTCGTGCTGGCGCTGGACTGCGCGGCGACCGAATTCTTCAAGAACGGCCAATATGAGATTTCGGGGGAGGGCCTGTCGCTCTCCCCGGTCGAAATGGCCGATTATCTCGCTGCCCTGTGCGCCGACTATCCGATCAAGTCGATCGAGGACGGCATGAGCGAGGATGATTTCGAGGGCTGGAAGGCGCTGACCGACAAGATCGGCGGCACGGTGCAGCTGGTAGGCGACGACCTGTTCGTGACCAACCCCGCGCGCCTCGCCATGGGCATCGGCAAGGGGCTCGCCAACTCGCTGCTGGTGAAGGTCAATCAGATCGGCACGCTGACCGAGACGCTCGCGGCGGTCGATCTCGCCCACCGCTCGCGTTACACGGCCGTCATGTCCCACCGATCGGGAGAGACCGAGGATGCGACTATCGCGGACCTCGCTGTCGCCACCAACTGCGGCCAGATCAAGACCGGTTCGCTCGCCCGGTCCGACCGGCTTGCAAAATATAATCAGCTGATCCGCATCGAGGAAGAGCTGGGCGACATTGCCGTATATGCCGGCCGATCGATTTTCCGCTGATGCCGTAACGAATCGGCTGGCCGCAAAGACGCGATTTTTCGCTTGCGGCCGGCCGAATCCTGTGATTCATCAGAGCGATGGCGCACATCGCTAAACTTCGCCTTCTGCTCTTCTCGGCCTTCGGTCCGGCGATCGCGCTGCTGCTCCTGCTCTTCTTTGCGGGCTATGTCGTGCTGGGATCGAACGGCGTCCTGGCCTGGGGCGACTATTCGCGCCAGCTGCGCGCGGCGCAGGGCGAACTGCACCGCGTTCAACAGGCGCGCGCCGAGCTGAAAAACCGGGTCGAGGCGCTCGATCCGCGCCGGGTGGACCCCGATCTGGCCGACGAGCTGATTCGCCGGCAGTTGGGCGTGATCCATCATGATGAGGTCGTGGTCCCGCTGGACTGAAGCGGTCGCGCGTAAGCTTGTGTCGTTGCGAAAAGCAGCCGGGCAATTTTGATGCACCATCCGCTATCGCCGTATCCGGGCGGGGGGCGCGCAATATCAAATTCCAGTCTCTGCGATAGGAAATGGCGGGTTTCCGGGATCGGTACGGTTGCAATAACTGCAACCCTGCCGCTATATCGGCCTTCCTTCCTACCCACGCAAAAGGACAAGAACCTTGGCGAAACCCACAACGCCGCGTCCGACGCGCGCAAAGGCTCAGGCGGCTGCACCCGCCGCCGGCGCGGATCATAACCGGCCCCGCCCGGACACACCCGGCGATTACAAGGCGAGCAAGGAAGAATTGCTGGAATTCTATCGGCAGATGGTCCTCATCCGCCGCTTCGAGGAAAAAGCGGGCCAGCTTTACGGTCTCGGCCTCATCGGCGGCTTCTGCCACCTCTATATCGGCCAGGAGGCGGTCGCGGTCGGCATCCAATCGGCGCTTCAGCCCGGCAAGGACAGCGTTATCACCGGCTATCGCGACCATGGCCACATGCTTGCCTATGGCATCGATCCCAAGGTCATCATGGCCGAACTGACCGGCCGCGAAGCCGGCATTTCGCGCGGCAAGGGCGGGTCGATGCACATGTTCAGCGTCGAGCATAAATTCTACGGCGGCCATGGCATCGTCGGTGCGCAGGTGTCGCTCGGCGCGGGCCTTGGCTTCGCGCACAAATATAATGAGGATGGCGGAGTGTGCGTCGCTTATTTCGGCGACGGCGCGGCCAACCAGGGGCAGGTCTATGAAAGCTTCAACATGGCCGAGTTGTGGAAGCTGCCGATCATCTTCGTGATCGAAAATAACCAATATGCCATGGGCACCAGCGTCAACCGCTCGTCGGCCGAGGACCAGCTCTATCGCCGCGGCGAAAGTTTCCGCATCCCCGGCATCCAGGTCAACGGCATGGACGTGCTCGCCGTGCGCGGCGCGACCGAGGAAGCGCTCAAATGGGTGCAGGGCGGCAATGGCCCCATCCTCCTTGAAATGAAGACCTACCGCTATCGCGGCCATTCCATGTCCGATCCCGCCAAATATCGCTCGCGCGAGGAAGTGCAGGCGATGCGCGACAAGTCCGACCCGATCGAGGGCGTAAAGAAATATCTGACCGACGCGGGCGTCAGCGAGGAAGAGATCAAGACGATCGATCAGGACATCCGCAAGATCGTTGCCGAAGCGGCCGATTTCGCCGAAACCTCGCCCGAGCCGGACATGGCCGAACTCTATACCGACGTGCTGGTGGAGCAATATTGATGGGTATCGAAATCAAGATGCCGGCCCTCTCGCCGACGATGGAAGAGGGCACTCTGGCCAAGTGGCTGGTCAAGGAAGGGGATGAGGTCCGGTCGGGCGACATTCTCGCCGAGATCGAGACCGACAAGGCGACGATGGAATTCGAAGCCGTGGACGAAGGCAAGATCGGCAAGATCATGGTGCCAGAAGGCTCCGAAGGCGTGAAGGTCGGCACGGTCATCGCAGAGATGGCTGGCGAGGGCGGTGATGCCGCAGCGCCTAAGGCGCAGGAAAGCGCGCCGCCCGCTGCGCCCGAAGCCGCGCCCGAGGCACCGAAGAAAGCCGAGAGCGGCACCGCCAAGCTCGCCGCCGAGACCAAGGCGTCGGTCAAAGACCCGGCCATCCCCGACGGCACCGCCTATGTGAAGACCACCGTCCGCGAAGCGCTGCGCGACGCGATGGCGGAGGAGATGCGCAAGGATGAGCGTATCTTCGTCATGGGCGAGGAAGTCGCCGAATATCAGGGCGCCTACAAGGTCACCCAGGGCCTGTTGGACGAATTCGGGGCGAAGCGCGTCATCGACACGCCGATCACCGAATATGGCTTTGCCGGCATCGGCACGGGCGCGGCGATGGGCGGCCTGCGCCCGATCGTCGAGTTCATGACCTTCAACTTCGCCATGCAGGCGATCGATCACATCATCAACTCGGCGGCCAAGACCAACTATATGTCGGGCGGCCAGATGCGCTGCCCGATCGTGTTTCGCGGCCCCAACGGCGCGGCGAGCCGCGTCGCGGCCCAGCACAGCCAGAATTATGGTCCCTGGTACGCCTCCGTCCCCGGTCTTATCGTCATTGCGCCCTACGACGCGGCTGACGCCAAGGGGCTGCTGAAGGCCGCGATCCGCTCCGAAGACCCCGTCGTGTTCCTGGAGAATGAGCTTGTCTACGGCCGCAGCTTCGACGTGCCCCAGCTCGACGATTATGTCCTGCCGATCGGCAAGGCGCGGATCGTGCGCGAAGGCAAGGACGTGACGCTGGTCAGCTACTCGATCGGCGTCGGCGTCGCGCTGGAAGCGGCGGACACGCTGGCTGGCGAAGGGATCGACGCGGAGGTCATCGACCTGCGCACCCTGCGCCCGCTCGACACCGACACGGTGCTGGAGAGCCTTAAAAAGACCAACCGCATCGTCGTGGTCGAGGAAGGCTGGCCGACCTGCTCGATCGCGTCGGAAATCGCCGCCGTCGTCATGGAAAAAGGATTCGACGACCTCGACGCCCCCGTGCTGCGCGTCACCAATGAGGATGTGCCGCTGCCCTATGCGGCGAACCTGGAGAAAGCCGCGCTGATCGATGCCGCACGCGTAGTCGCGGCGGCGAAGAAGGTCATGTATCGGTGAAGGATGAGGGGCGGCTTGCGGGTCGCCCCTCCTTTAGGTGGCCGAGTAGGTCGAGCAGCTCGACGCGGTGACCCCTTCGGTATTGTAAATGCCGTTGGTGCCGCCGGTATAATCCCGGTTGTCGCGCACCGTCATGGCGGCGATTTCCTTGATCTCCTGCTTGTTTATGAAGCTGGCTCCAATCAGCGGTTGATAGTTATAGACGATTTCAACGAACATCACCGCGCCGTTGGCTGGGGGTGTCACCTTGAAGACATTGGTGCTGCCAGTGTTCCGCTCGGTCGTGCCGGCGGCGGGGTAGGTCGTCGCAGTGTATGACTTCATCCCCTTGCACCTGTCCCATTTCACGACATATTTACCGGCCGTCGGCGCAGGCTGAATGCTGCGGATGATGACCCGCCCGTTGGCGAAAAGATTGAGCTTGCCTGCTTGAAGGCTGGCGCCGGTCAGAAGATCATTGATCTGCTTTTCGCTTATGGTCTTGTTCGACAAAACGGTTCCGGTGCCGATCCGCGACGCATTGTCGGCAATTTGCAGTGCGAGTTGGCTCACGCGCATCTTCGTGGTGGTATAGTTAGTGAGTTCCGCCGCGCCCATCGTCACCATCACGACAAAGGGCAGCGACAGGGCAAATTCGACCGCCGCCATGCCGGCGCTGTCGCGGCGCAGCCCGCCGATGCGGCGAAGACGCGCGATCATGTGCAATTCCTCACGGTGACGGCCGCCTGATCGCCATAGGGCTGGTTTACCAGCGCGGCCGACGCGTTCACGGTCACGGTGCCCGGCAAGCCGACGACGCGGACATAAGGAAATAATCGGGGATAAGTGACGCTGGCCGAATAGATCACCGTGTCCTTGGCCCCACCCTGCGAATTGGCAACGCCATTATCGACATCCCACGAACCGCTGCCATTATTGTCCTCATAGGGTTCGCCTGCGTCGCAGGTGCTGTTGCCGTTGGTGTCGGTATATGGCTCACGTGCGGGCGTGGCTGCTTTCACATAATCCCTGAACGATGTGCGATTGACGGCCACGGTCGCATTGTTGGCGAGCCGCTGGACCTGCGCCGTAAAGGCGGTCTTTGTCGTCTGAAAGACCGAATCCTGAGTGCCTGACTCCAGGCTCGCGTCGCGCGCCGCCTTCTGAAGAGCGCCCTGAACGACGCTCTGCATATAAAGCGTGTGGCCGAGATCAAGCACGCCCATCATCAGCATCATGAAGACGGGTGCGATCAGGCCGAACTCGGTGATCGAGATGCCGGATTGATCGTTCGGGCACACGCGGAGGCGGGAAGCGGCGTGCATCAGTTGGTCAGCCTCAATTGCGAGATTTCGTCGGCGATCGCCTTGAACTGGTTGATGAGGCTCGTGCTGTTGGTCGCGTTATAGAAGCGGCCGCTGCTGGCGCAGTTGGTGAGCCGTGTGGCATCGGCGCTGCCTGCGGACCCGTAATAGATCACCCATAAGGTGATGTTCCTGTTCTTGATGACCGAGCACAGAGCCGTCAAACGGGCGTCGATCGTCGATTTCAGTACGGTGTCACTTGTGGAGGTCGCCTGACGCCGGTCCCACCATGGCACGCCATAGGCGGTGTAGTTCGAGTTCGACGCGACAGACGCGCCGTCGGTCATGAAGATCATATGCCGTTCGATCGTGCCGCCATTGGGGGTCAGCGCGTTCTCGCTGGCGAACAGGCCGGTCGGAGACATCAGGCGCGCGCCCCAGATCAGACCTATGTCATGATATGTATTGCCGTCCGGCGTGAACGCATCGACATAGTTTTTGAAGTCGGTGACTTCCGAGGCCGTTTTGTAGATCGACAGCTTGCGCGCCGGGCGCGGGCAATAATAGCTGCGGTTCCGGGGCATGTCGTTGATGGTCATGGACTGCCAGTAGGAGCCGTTCCAGTAGTTCCAAGGGCCGGTAATACGGGCTTCGCTCTGCGTCCAGTTCCACGACGCCGCAGGATCAACCCGGCCCCACACGGCACCGGGGAGCAGCGGCTTCCAACGTGTGTCGTTATCGCTGGTCGGCACCATATCTATGTCCATGTCCCATGCATCGCTGGGGATGGGCGAATAGTCGTTTGAGGGGTCGCCATCGGTGTTCTTATAGGCTTTACGTTCCTCGATGCAGCCGTCCCAGTCTATGGACGCATCTGTTCCATTCGCGCCGATCGGCAACGTGACCGAACTGTTCCAAGAACTCCCGCCAGCCTTCAACCCCCGCACGTCCAATGCAACATCATTGTTGTAGCGCCAGCCGCCAAATGTCACGGTCGTTACTGTGCTCGTGGTGTCGGTGCGGGAATAATAGCGAGTGAGCGTAGCGTCGTATTCGCCATAGCGAATACGACAGCGGCCGTCTCTGGACCGCCAGTCTCGCATTTCATAGTCGCGGTTCTCGCCGGCTTGAGTAGTGTTCCATGTCGTCGTATTGCCCGATGTGGACGTGTTTCGCGGGCCGCTCTCGGTGCCGGTCGCAACAAACCCATCAGCCGGCACGAGCGCGAGACAATCAGCCTCGGTAGCTGTGAACTGGTTGGTTATGTTGGTCCAGTACGCATAGTTACCAGGCGTCACCGACGTGGAGGTTACGACTGGCGTGCCAGGCGTCGTCTGGGTGGTCGTCGTGGTATTCCAAAGTGGGTAACGGGTTTGGTACTGGGCTTCATCGACCATCCAGTCGTTGTTTAGCAGCTTGCCGACATTCACATTGACCGCATAGGGGACGAAGCCGAACCGCAGCTGCACCGTATTGCTGTTGCCGCCGGTCGGCGTACTTCCGCAATCGACATTGTCGATGTCGATTTTCGCCAGAGCTTCGTAGAAGCACTTCACCGCCTTTTTGAGGCCATCGATCTTCTTGCTCGTATCGCCGGGAATTGTTTCATCCATCGACCCTGTGGTGTCGAGCACGAACATGACGTCGGTGTTAGGGATACGCATTTCCGCGTCGCAGGTGACGTCGACAGTCTTCGACGTCTGGCCGAAAATCTTCATGATGGTCATCGGCACAACGACCGATGCGGTGCCCGTCACCTTCCCCGCGCTTTCGGTAAAGCTGCGGGTGGTGCCACTGGTGCCATAAGGGTTGGAGCCGAAATTGGCGTCGAACAGTTCCAGCGCCACCGTGTTGGGCTTGTTGCTATTGGCCGTCCATGCGCCCGCGCCCATTTCCTTGCGTCCAGCGAGCGATCCGGCGTCGCAGGCCTGTTGCAGGCGCGCTTTGGTGAGGTAAAGGCGGCTCATATCGATGCCGCCGCCGACAAGGCCAAGCAGTGGAATGATGCCGGCGGCGACGATCGCAAGCGTATTCCCCGCCTGGTTCGTCCGCAGCCGCGTCATTATGCCGCAAAAATGTTCGATCGTCTTGCCCATCGCCTTGCAATCACCCATGTCGCGCCCGACACCCCCCAGTTCCGGGTCAGGCAACCTGCCCGCCTATGCGGGCGGACCGGTTAGAATCTGTATGAGGAAGATGGTTAAAGGACCGATAACTGCGCTGAATTTGGCGCAGCCATGCTGACGCAGGAGGCGCTGCCGCCGCTTGCGGCGCTGCTCGCCGCCCATGCGGGCGCTCAGGCGGAGCGGCATCGGGCGATCTGGGCATTCGATGCGCGGCTGGCGCAGGTCGCTCGGACCACCAGCGAACCCCGGATCGGGCAGATGCGGCTTGCCTGGTGGAATGAGGTGATCGACGACCCGACCGGCATCAAGGGGCGGGGGGAGCCCATGGTCGATGCTTTGCGGGCCAGCGGGGCAATGGCGGCGCCGGGGCTGGTGGCGATGATCGACGGGTGGGAGGTTCTGGTCGTCGAGCCGGAGATCGATGCGGCGGCGCTTGGCGACTATGCCGCCGGGCGGGGCGGAGGGCTGTTCCGGGCGCTGGCGGATACGGCGGAGCCACCGGCCTGGCTCGATGCGGCGGGGGCGGTTTGGGCGCTCTGGGATCTGGCGGGGCATGTGGGTGCTCCGGCGTTGGCCAAGGCGGCTCTGGCGGCGGCGAGGGACGTGTTGCCGCAGGTCGGGGAGGTCCACTGGCCCAGACAATGGAAGCCGCTGCGGATCGCCTTCACTTTGGCGCGGCAGGATGTGCTGGCCGGGCGGGGTGCGCCGCTCGGGGTGCCGCGGTCGCTCGCCTTGCGGCTGCTGCGGATCGCGCTTGTCGGGCGGTAGCGGGTCGGGATAGGCTGGCGCTCCAGGAGGACGAGGCATGGGACGATCTCTGGCGGCCGGAATGGCGGCCTTGCTGCTGGTGGCCGGCGGGCTGTTCTGGTGGCAGGGGCGCGCCAGCCAGCAGCCCATCCCCCAGCTCGCCACCGCACCCGCGCCGCCGCCGGCGATCGAGCCGCTGCCGGAGGGCGACCCCGATGCGGTCGGCGACGCGCTGCCCATGCCCGGTGAAGCCAGCCCGCAGAGCCGGGAGGAAAAGCGCTTCGCACGCTATGATCGCAATCGCGACGGCACCATCACACGGATCGAGATGATGGGGAGCCGCACCAAGGCCTTCAAGGCGCTGGACAAGGACGGCGACAATCTCCTGTCCTTCGAGGAATGGGCGGCGGCGACGGCGGATCGCTTCGGCGGGGCGGATGCCGACAAGGACGGCAAGCTGACTCCGGCGGAGTTCGCGACGACCGCGCCCAAGCGGGCGGCGAAGCAGAGGTGCCGGTGCTAAGTTTCCGTTCGGTTCGAGCTTGTCGAGAACCGGTGCGCGGCGGTTCTCGACAGGCTCGAACCGAACGGGGGTTTGTGGTTCACGCCATCTCCCCCAACCATTCGCCGAAGGACGCGCGGGCGCGCGCTGTATAGGCTTCCTTGCGGCTTTTCTTCTTCACATCGGTGAGCGGCGGGAAGAGGCCGAAATTGACGTTCATCGGTTGATAGTCGGCGGTTTCCACATTGCCCGTCACATGGCCGAGTAGAGCGCCCAGCGCCGTGTCGGCGGGGGGTGGTGTCAGCGCCTGACCCAGCAGTTCCGCCGCGGCGAAGCGCCCGGCGAGGAGGCCGATCGCGGCGCTTTCGACATAGCCTTCGCAGCCCGTCATCTGGCCGGCGAAGCGGATATGCGGCGATGACTTCAGGCGCAGCGTCGCGTCGAGCAGCTTGGGCGACTGGATGAAGGTGTTGCGATGCAGGCCGCCCAGCCGCGCGAACTCGGCCTGCTCCAGGCCGGGGATAGTGCGGAACAGCGCCACCTGCGCGCCATGTTTGAGCTTGGTCTGGAAGCCCACCATGTTCCAGAGCGTGCCGCTGGCATTGTCCTGCCGCAACTGCACCACCGCATAGGGCCAGCGGCCGGTGCGCGGATCGTCGAGGCCCATCGGCTTCATCGGGCCGTGGCGTAGCGTCTCCGGGCCGCGCGAGGCCATCACCTCGATCGGCATGCAGCCCTCGAAATAGGGGGTGCTGGCCTCCCATTGCTTGAACTCGGTCTTTTCTCCGTCGATCAGCCCCTGGACGAAGGCCTGATACTGGTCCTTCGTCATCGGGCAGTTGATATAATCCTTGCCCTCGCCGCCGCCGGGGCCGACCTTGTCCCAGCGGTTCGCCATCCAGCATTTGTCCATGTCGATGCTGTCGCGGTGGACGACCGGGGCGATCGCGTCGAAGAAGGCGAGATGCTCCATCCCCGCCGCCTGGCCGATGCTGGTCGCGAGCGCCGGGGCGGTGAGCGGGCCGGTAGCGACGATGGTCATGCCCTCGCCAGGCAGCGTGTCGATGCGTTCGCGCACGATCTCCACATTGGGGTGATTGGCCAGCGCGCGGGTGACGCCATCGGAAAAGACGTGGCGGTCGACGGCGAGAGCGGAGCCGGCGGGCACCTTGGCGGGCTCGGCTTGGCGCATGATGAGCGAACCCAGCCGCCGCATTTCCTGATGCAGCAGCCCCACGGCATTTTTGTCGGCGTCGTCGGAGCGGAAGCTGTTCGAGCAGACCAGTTCGGCAAGGCCGTCGGTCTGGTGCGCGGGGGTCGTGTCGCCGCTTCCCCGCATTTCGGACAGGCGCACGCGCACGCCCGCCTGCGCCAGCTGCCACGCCGCTTCCGAACCCGCAAGGCCGCCGCCGATGATATGGACCTGATGATGGGGCACGATGATCTTTGGGTCTCTTTGCTGATTACCGGGTCCGCGCCAGTGGCGCATCGCGGCGTTCGGGGCAAGACTTAGCGGATCGGAGGCGGGTAGGACAGGGGTGGCAGAGCGGGGTGCGGCGCTGCGAAGGGGTGCGAAGTATACAGTGTGGTAGAGTTTGAAAATGCGTGGGTGCGGGGTTGGCAGAGGGACTTTGCAATAGGAAGGGTTTTGCGAAGTGGTGTTCCCTGGCGCTAGTCAGTGACACGACGATGGCTAAGCCAAGCGCACAACCCACTTGTGGCGGTCAGGGCGAAGGTGAGTTCGGCCACCTCTTGTGCCGCGCCGATGATCCATGAAAAGCCCCAGCCGATCCCAAGGCCCACCAGCAGCCAGACCGCCCGGATGCGGAAGGCTGGCAGCCGGCCGCTTATGACGTCCATGATGGTAGCGCCGATCAGGACAGGAATGCAGCTGATGAAAGGACCGAACATCAGCGCGAACAGAAGGATTGTCGGCCCCACGATCAACATGGCCGGTTCGAACGCGATCGGCTCGGGCAACCTTAGGTAGAAAGAGGCTGCGCCGAGGGCAATCATGAAGGCCGGCCCCGCCACGAGGATGGCTTGCACAGCGCCGCGATAATATACCGATGGAGCCTGATACATGATTGCCTCCATAATTGGCTGAGCGGGGACCGGCCCGACTTTCAGGCGATCTGACGATAGCCGTCGGTCAGCCAGCCATTAACCTTGCGGCCGAAATGCGCGATCGCGCCCATGTTGAAGAAGTGCATTCCGCCAAGGACCAACACGGCAAGGCCAATCTTGGCGCTGAGGAAGCGGATGGTTTCGGCATAGGTCACCGGTTCGCGACCCAGGCTGAGCGTCAGGGTGATGAAGCCGATGTTGACGAGGTAGAAGCCGACGACCAGCAGATGATTGGTGGAGCGGGCAAGCTGGGCGTCGTGCCCAAAACATTGGGTCAGGAACACTTCGCCATTCTTGGACAAGGTGCGGGCGACCCAGATGGTAATGGCAAGGGTGATGGCGAGATAAATCGCATAGGCAGTTTCAACCATGTTCATCTCCTTTGGTAAATTCCGTTGTTTCGGTAAAAACAGAAATACATTGCTAAAAAAGGTGGGGGTAAATGTCCTCAGCCTGCCTTAGACCTTCCGCCCGGCAGGAACCGGGCGACCTTGCCGCCCAGCTTCATCAGGGCGATCAAGGTGGGCTTGGGCAGGACGCGGACCTGTTCGTACCAGCCGCCCAGGGTGGACAGAAATTCGTGCATCCGGGTGATGCGCTCGCGGACATGGGGCGGGGCTGTTTCATCCTTCACGAGGCGGGCGGCGAGTTCCCCCATCAGCGCGATGGTAGGATCGATTTCCCGCCTTTTCCGTTCGGCGGCGATGCGGGTCAGCATGTCCCACAGGTCCAGTTCGGCGACGAAATGGTCGCGCCGGTCGCCCTCGACATGGACTCGCCGGACGATGGCGTAGGATTGCAGTTCCTTGAGCGCGGTCGATACGTTGGAGCGGGCCAGGCCGAGCTGATCGACGATCTCGTCAGCGGGAAGGGGGCGATCGGACAGATAGAGCAGCGCATGGACCTGGCTCACCGAACGGTTGACGCCCCATTGCGTGCCCATTTCGCCCCAATGGAGCAGGAACGCCTTGGCATCCGGATGGTCGAGGAGAGGCATGACGTTCCTTTCTGTAAAAACAGAAATGACGGAAAATAGTGAGTCGCGCAAGGGGAAAGATCGAGGTTGGCGGCACTCTACCCAGTTATTGTCGTTCCCGCGCAGGCGGGAACCCATCTCCGAGCCTATCACCTAGGCGCGAGGTCGGGAGATGGATTCCCGCCTTCGCGGGAATGACGTAGGGAGGGTGGATGGGGCGGTGGTCGATACCGCGTCTACTCGGCGGGAGCGATCAGCGCGTCCGGGTTTTGCGACCCATAATAAGCCCCCTCGTCCAAGATCCCTTCCCTCTTCGCGACGATCACCCCCACCAGCACCTGGCCCGCGACGTTCACGGCCGTGCGGCCCATGTCGAGGATGGGGTCGATCGCGAGCAACAAGCCGGCGCCTTCGAGCGGCAGGCCCAGCGTCGAGAGCGTCAGCGTCAGCATCACGGTCGCGCCGGTGAGGCCCGCCGTCGCGGCCGATCCCAGCACCGAGACAAAGACGATCAGCGCATAGTCGATGGCGTGGAGGGGGATGCCGTAGAAGCCCGCGACGAAGATCGCCGCCAGCGCGGGATAGATCGACGCGCAGCCGTCCATCTTGGTGGTGGAGGCGAGCGGAATGGCGAAGGCGGCATAGCCTTTCTCGACCCCCAGCCGCTCGGTCACGGCTTCGGTCACGGGCAGGGTGCCGACCGAGGAGCGCGAGACGAAGCCCAATTGGATCGCCGGCCATGCCTTGGCGAAGAAGGCGGCGGGTTTCAGGCCATTGGCGATCAGCAGCAGCGGATAGACGACCAGCAGCACCAGCGCGAGGCCGAGATAGACGCTGGCGGTGAAGCTGCCGAGTTGCGCCAGTGCGCTCCAGCCATAGGTGGCGATCGCGGTGCCGATCAGCGCCGCCGATCCGATCGGGGTCAGGCGGATGACCCAGCCCAGGATCGCGCGCACGACGGCGAGCAGCGAGCGGACGAAGGCGAGGAAGGGTTCGGCCTTATCGCCGATTTTCAGCGTCGCCAGGCCAACCGCGATCGAGATGACCAGCAGTTGCAGGATGTTGAAGGAGACGGTGGTGGTGATCGCCCCCGTATCGCTCGTCTTGCTGCCGGCGGAGAGGGCGAGGCTGTTGCCGGGGACGAGACCTTTCAGGAAATCGAGCCAGCCGCCGATCGAATCGGGCTGCTTGGCGGCGAGCGCGGCGGTCGAGACGCCGACGCCCGGCTGCACGATGACGCCGATCGTGATGCCGATGGCGACCGCGATCAGCGCAGTGATCGCGAACCAGAGCAATGTCTGACCGGCGAGCCGCGCGGCATTGTCGAGCGCGCGCAGGTTCGCGATCGAGGCGACGATGGCGGCGAACACCAAAGGCGGGACGATCGCCTTCAGCAGCGAGACGAAGATGGAGCCCACCGTCTTGAGCGTGGTGGCGAGCCAGTTCAGCTCTCCGTCCGGCCCCGCGCCGATCTGTCGCGCGACAAGGCCGAGCAGGAGGCCGACGACCATGCCGGCGAGAACCTGAAATCCGAAGCTGCGGTAGTTGAGGGCCATTTTCATCTCCGGGCGACCGGCGCGCAATATCGGATGCGGTCCGGGCGATTGCGCGCAAGCAATTCTATCAAGGGGTGCAACGCGGATGAGGTGGCCCTCTTTCCCGTGTCCGTCCTGCTGCAAACGCATTGGCGGCGTCAATCCGCTATGCCAGATTGCGGGCGAGACAGGGAGGCGAGACATGATGATGCGGGGCATGGTGGCGGGCGTAGCGCTGATGGCGGCGGCGCAGGGGCAGGCGCTGGCGGCGGCGGACGCAGGCGAGGCGAAGGCGATATTGATGCGCTCCATCGCGTTCCGCACGGTCGAGGGGGCGGGCGAGGTGCCCAAGCTCGCGGCCTATTATGCCGGGCTGCTGAAGGGGGCGGGCTTTGCCGAGGCGGATGTCGTCATCACGCCGATGGGGGAGACGGCGACGCTGGCGGCGACGATCCGGGGCAGCGACCCCAGTCTCAAGCCTATTGCGCTCATCGGCCATATGGATGTCGTCGCCGCCAATCGCGCCGACTGGACCCGCGATCCCTTCGTGCCGGTGGAGGAGAATGGCTATATTTTCGGGCGCGGGGCGGAGGATAATAAATATGACGTCGCGATGATGGTCGCGACCATGGCGCAGCTCAGGAAGGAGGGATGGACGCCGCGCCGCACGGTCATTCTGCTGCTGTCGGGCGACGAGGAAACCGCGATGGTGACGACGCGGGCGCTGGCGAAGCAGTATCGGAATATCGAGCTGCTGCTGAATGGGGATGGCGGCGGCGGGTTGCTGAACGAGGCGGGGCAGCCGGTGCTCTATACGCTCCAGGCCGGCGAGAAGACCTATGCCGATTTCGAGATCGGTTTCACCGATCCGGGCGGGCATTCGAGCACGCCGACGCCGGGCAATCCGATCTATCGGCTGGCGAAGGCGATCGACCGGATCGCGGCGTATCGGTTTCCGCCGATGCGGAGTGAACTGACGCGGGTGTCGCTTTCTCAATCCGCCGACCGGATCGGCGGCGCGGTGAGTGAGGCGATGCGGCTTTATGCGGAGAGTGGCGATCCTCAGGCGGCGGCTTTGCTGTCGGAGCGGCCGGAGTTCGTCGGGCAGGTGCGGACGACCTGCGTCGCGACGATGGCGCAGGCGGGCCATGCGCTGAACGCCCTGCCGCAGAGCGCCAAGGTGCAGGTCAATTGCCGCATCTTTCCGGGCGTCAAAATAGAGGAGGTGAAGGCGCAGCTGGTGAAGCTGATCGCCGATCCGAGCGCGACCGTCACGACTTTGGGCGATCCGGTGGCGAGCGATGCTTCCCCGTTGCGGGCTGACGTCATGACGGCGGTGCGCGAGGCAATCGCCGCGCGCGCGCCGGGCATAACGGTCATGCCCGGCATGTCGTCGGGCGCGACCGACAGTCTGCATTTCCGGGCGCTTGGCGTGCCGAGCTATGGCGTCTCCAGCCTGTTCATGAAGGCGGAGGACGGCTTTGCCCATGGCCTCAACGAGCGGGTGCCGGTGGCGGGCATCGCCGGCGCGCTCGGCCAGTGGGACAGGGTGATCCGCGCGCTCGCTCGGTAAAGGCGCGAACTTACACAGGTTATCGTCGTCGCTCTTTCGCGCCGCCCCGCCGGAACGGGCTGCGGCGGGCGATGGTTGCCCCGCCATCCACATCAAGGAGGCAGGCATGGGCGACACCATGACGCCGGCGCGCGACGACGCGCCGGCCAGCACATCCAAGCATGGCGACGAGGCGGCGGCGCTCGCCGGCGGGCCGGGCGAGAGCGTCACCGCCAAGACCGTCACCATCAACCGGCCGCGCCAAGAGCTGTATGACTATTGGCGCACGCTCGAAAATCTCCCGACCTTCATGGACAATGTGGAGGAAGTGCAGGAGCTTGGCGGCGGTCGTTATCATTGGGTGGTGAAGGCGCCGGCGGGTGCGCATGTCGAGTGGGTCGCGCGGATCACCCAGGATGTGCCCGGCGAGACCATCGCCTGGGAAACGGAAGAGGGCGCGGACGTGCCCAATAGCGGCCGCGTCGATTTCCGCGATGCGCCGGGCGGCCGTGGAACCTGGGTCACGGCGACCATCGCCTATGATCCGCCGGCGGGCGTCGTCGGCAAGATCGTCGCCAAGCTGTTCCAGCGCGAGCCCGCGATCCAGGCGCGGCGCGACCTGCGCCGCTTCAAGCAACTCATGGAAACCGGCGAGATCGCCACCGCGGCGCGGAACCTGCGTCAGCTGGCAGAGGAGATGGACTGATGCGCGCACTGGCTTGGCACGGAAAGCACGATGTGCGCGTCGATACGGTGGACGATCCAGAGATCGTCAATCCGCGCGACGCCATCATCAAGATCACCTCGACCGCGATCTGCGGGTCCGACCTCCACCTTTATGACGGCTATATCCCGACGATGAAGGCGGGCGACATATTGGGCCATGAGTTCATGGGCGAAGTGGTGGAGACCGGCCCCAAATCGACGCTCCAAAAAGGGCAGCGGGTGGTGGTGCCCTTCACCATCAGCTGCGGCAGCTGCTTCCATTGCTCGAAGCATCAATATTCGGCGTGCGAGAATGGCTTGCCCGCCGACAATCAGGATATCGCCCAAACCGCCTATGGCCATCCGATGGCGGGCCTGTTCGGCTATAGCCATATGACCGGCGGCTATTCCGGCGGTCAGGCCGAATATGTGCGCGTCCCCTTCTCCGACGTGGGGCCGATCGTCATCCCCGACGGGGTGGAGGACGAGAAGGTGCTGTTCCTGTCCGACATCCTGCCGACCGGCTGGATGGGCGCGGAGAACGCTCAGATCGAGCCGGGTGACACCGTTGCGGTCTGGGGCTGCGGCCCGGTCGGGCTGTTCGCGGTCCAGTCCGCCTTCCTGATGGGCGCGGAGCGGGTGATCGCGATCGACCATTTCCCCCACCGGCTGGACCTCGCGAAGCGTTTCGGCGCGGAGACGATCAATTTCGAGGAGAGCAAGACATATGAGGCGCTGATGGAGATGACCGGGGGCATCGGCCCGGACGCCTGCATCGATTGCGTGGGACTCGAAGCGCACGGCTTCTTCGCGGACAATGTGTGGGACCAGATCAAGGTCTCGACCTTCATGGCGACGGATCGCACCCATTCGATCCGGCAGGCGATCCTGGCGTGCCGCAAGGGCGGGCGGGTGTCCATGCCGGCGGTCTATGGCGGCTTCGTCGACAAGTTCCCCTTGGGCGCGTTCATGGAGAAGGGGCTGACGCTCAAGACCGGCCAGACCCATGTGCAGCATTATATGCCCGGCCTGCTCAACGCAATCATGGAGGGCAAGGTCGATACGACCTTCCTCATCAGCCATCGCATGCCGCTGGAGCAGGCAGCCGACGGCTACCGGCTGTTCCACGACAAGCAGAATATATTCACCAAGATCGTGCTGAAACCCGGCATGGACCTGGCCGCCTGAGGAGAAACATTATGGCGAACCAATTCGCGATCGTCACCGGCGCATCCACCGGCATCGGCTTTGAACTGGCGCATCTGGCGGCGCAGGCGGGCTATGACCTGCTGGTGGTGGCGGACGAACCGCTGATCGAAGCGGCGGCGCAGGATTTCCGCCGTCATGGCACCAGCGTGGAGGCGCTGGAGGCCGATCTTTCGACCACCGAAGGGGTCGACCGGCTGCTGGCGGAGACGGGCGGGCGGCAGATTGACCTGCTCTGCGCCAATGCCGGACGCGGCCTCGGCCATGGCTTTGTCGATCAAGCGCCTGCCGACTGGCGGCGGGTGATCGACACCAATATCACCGGCACCCTCTATCTGCTCCAGCCGGTGCTGCGGCAGATGGTGGCGCGCAACGACGGCAAGATCCTCATCACCGGATCGATCGCGGGCTTCATCCCCGGCTCGTTCCAGGCAGTCTATAACGGCACCAAGGCGTTCATCGACAGCTTCGCCGACGCGATCCGCAACGAAGTGAAGGAGAGCGACGGCGTCACCATCACGACGCTGATGCCCGGTCCCACGGAAACCGAATTTTTCGAGCGCGCCGATATGCTCGACACCAGCGTCGGCGCCGACGAGAAGGACGATCCGGGCAAGGTCGCGCGGGATGGCTGGGACGCGCTGATGGCGGGGCAGGCGCATATCGTGTCGGGATGGAAGAACAAGCTCCAGGCCGCGGCCGCGCATGTGACGCCTGCCGCCGTCATGGCGGAACGACATCGCAAGATGGCGGAGCCCGGCACGGCGGAGGGGTGAAGGCCGCGGTGGGCTAATAGCCATTTAAGATGTTCCCCGGCGAAGGCCGGGGTCCAGTTTAGAGCGTGGAACTGGACCCCGGCCTTCGCCGGGGAACAGGAAGTTCGTACTGCCAGCTTGCCTCGACTAACCTTTGTTAATGCGATTGTGGGGAACGGCGGACCGGGCTGCCGGATTGTCTTGGTAGACAGATTGAGAGGTTATCCTGTGGCTACCCAGCTGAATTTTGAAGGCTCGCAATTTCTCCGACAGGATTTCCAGGAGGAACTGAGCCGCTGGAACCGACAGCGGCTCGCGCCGGACTATCCTGATACGCTGACCGCCGACCGGTTCGAAGCCGACCGGCGGATGCTGCGGCTGGAACATGGTTTCATCGAGGAGCTGCGCGCCGCCGTTCGCGTGGAAGCCGCCGCCGCGCCGACGGACGCGGACGGCTTTATCGCCTGGTTCGAGGGGCTGAAGGCCAACGGCCCCGGCCAGCACGACCGGCTGTTCCCCTGGCTCGCCGATCAGGCAAACCGCGACGAGATACGCTGGTTCCTCTCGCAGGAAGCGGCCGGCGAAGCAGGGTTTGACGATCTGGTCGCGATGACCCAGGTCAAGCTGCCCAATCGCGCCAAGATGGAACTGGCGCGCAACTATTGGGACGAAATGGGGCGCGGCAATACCAAGGGAATGCACGGCCCGATGCTGGGCCAGCTGGTCGCGATCCTGGACCTCGACACGCGCATCGAAAATACGGTGTGGGAAAGCCTGGCGCTCGCCAATGCGATGACGGCGATGGCCTCGTCGCGCCATTATGCCTGGCACAGCGTCGGCGCGCTGGGCGTGATCGAACTGACCGCGCCCGACCGCTCGGCGCATACCGCGCGCGGGCTGCGGCGGATCGGCCTGTCGGACAGCGAGCGGCGCTATTTCGACCTTCACGCCGTGCTCGACATCAAGCATAGCCGCGACTGGAATGACGAGGCGATCCGCCCGCTGGTCGAAGAAGACCCGCGCCGGGCGACCGCGATGGCCGAAGGGGCGCTCATCCGCTTGCGCTGCGGCGAGCGGTGCTTCGATCGCTATCGGGCGCAGTTCGGGATCGCCTGATGCGCGAGACGCCCCATATCTTGCTGGTGGAGGATGATCCCCGGCTCGCCGCGCTGATCGCCGACCTGCTGGAGGCGGCGGATTATGCCGTCGATGGACCCTATGCGACGCTGGCCGAGGGCGCGGCGGCGGTGGCGCATCGGCTGCCGGGCGGCGCGGTGCTCGACGTGCGGCTGGCGGACGGGGATGCGGGTCTGCTGGCCGACGATCTCGACAGCTACGATATTCCCTATCTTTTCTGCTCGGGCGCAGGCGAACACCCGATCCTGGCCGACCATCCCGACGCGCCGCTGCTGCTCAAGCCGGCGATCGCGTCGCGCTTGGTGGCGATGCTGAAGGATGCGATGCGGAAACGGCCGCTGCACTGACCTAGATCAGGGGGAACCGGCGGAACCTTGGCGGCCGCTGTCCCTTACCCCGTTGATAATCAGGCAGGAGGATAGGATGTCCGACAGATTGCGATGTCGTTTGACGGTGGTGGGGAAGGACGCCGACGGCCGCAAGGCGACGGCCCTTTTCTGCCGCGAGGAAGCGGCGCGTCGACGGGCCTGGCTCGGCCTCGACAAGGAGGCCGAGCAGGGTGCGTCGAACTCAGGCGGCCAGCGCGCTCGGCATTGAGGGCAGAAAGGTCGCGCGGGCGGTCTGAAGACATTGGTCGAAGGACGGCCCGCCGACATGGGCTTCGGTGCCGTCCGCCATGCGGACGCTCAGTTCCCAAAGATTGTCGCTGTCGATGCAGCGCTGGCGCAGGGCGGCGGCGCCGAACATCACCTGCTCGCCCAGCCGTTCGCGATGCAGCAGGTGCCGCGCGACGGTGGTGGCGCTTTCCCGATGCGCATTATGCTGAAAACGGAAGCTCTCGCTATGGGTCGAAAGCCAATCGATGATGCCACTGTCCCGCACGTCTGATCCTCTGGTGAAATCGGCTGATCGCAACCGATGAGACGCGCGATTTGCCTCCTAGTTCCAGAGATTTGCGGCTTACTCACCTAAATCAATCAAATAAGGGCGATCGGCGAAGATGGCGGCGGCGGAGAGGCGGCTGTCTCCGTCGATGTGCGTGTCGCCCCACCAGTCCGCGCCGGGCAGGCCGCCCGCCTCCACGATCGCCGCACCGGCGCGCAGCATGACCGCGCAGAGCAGGCCCTTGTCGCCGTGCCGGCGCGCAAAGGCCAGCACATGCGCGGCGCGCCGGCCGGTGACGGGGAGGGGACGATAGCTACCCTCGCTGAACAGTTTCGGATGGGTCCGACGGAGGGCGAGGGCATCGCGGATCAGCCGCAGCTTGCGCGAGTCGAAAGACCCGTCGGGCGCGCGCAGCAGCGCCTGCCGCCGGGCATAATCGACCGGGCGGCGATTGTCGGGATCGACGAGGCTGAGGTCCGCCAGCTCCGCGCCCTGATAGAGATCGGGGACACCGGGCAGCATATATTTGAGCGTGACCTGGACGAGGCTGTTGGCTTCGGCGGCGGGCACGATCCGCGCGAGGAAGGTACTGAGATCCGCGCGGAAGCCGTCATGCGCCAACAGGTCTTGAAGGAGCGCTTGGGCGGCGGCTTCATAGTCGGCGTTCGGCGCTTCCCAGCTCGACCGTAGCCGTGCCTCACGCAGCGATTTGTCCTGCCAGGCGGCAAGGCGATCGGCGAAGTCGGGCGCGGGTTCGCCACTCTGCGGCCATGCGCCCAGCAGCGACTGGAACAGTTGGTAGCGGTCGGCGGGATGCACGCCATGGCCCTGCGCCATCGCCGACCAGCGGGCGACCGCTTGATCCCAGAGGTCGGGCACGGCGCTCAGCACCGCAAGCCGCGCGCGGACATCCTCGCCGCGTTTATGGTCGTGGGTCGCGGTCGTAAGCATCGCATGGGGCGGGCGGCCGGCGGCGCGCTGGTGGAACTGGTCGGGCGAAAGCGCGAATTGTTCGGGGTCGGAACCGACATCATTGGCCGAGAGCAGGGGCGCGTAGCGGTAGAAGGCGGTGTCCTCCACCCCCTTGGCCGCGATCGGGGCGGACAGCTGCTGGAAGCGGCGGACGGCTTCGGCCGCGAGCGCGGGATCGCCTTCGCCCGATCCGCCCAGCAGGTCGAGGATGCGGCGCGTGACAGGCGCTTCGCCGGAGGGCAGGTGGCGCTGGACCATGCGCCATGCCTTATCGCGCTGGGCTGTGTCGGTTTCAGGTGCGGCGGCACCGTCGCCATAGGTGCGATAGACGGGGAAGACCCAGAGCAGCCGCTCGATCGCGCGGCGCAGCATGGCGGGGGTGCACGCCTCATCGTCCGCGAACAGCGCGGCGAAGGCGGCGACGCAGGCGGAAAGCTGCGCGTCGAACTGCCAGCTCAGCATGTCGCGGCGGGACTCGAGCACCACCTGCGCGGGATCGGCGTGGGCGGGGTCGAGGGAGCGCCACAGGTCGCGCAGCGGCGCTTCGCCGGCGGGGTCGTGGAGCAGCGCGGTCAGGTCGCGCATCGCGTCATAGCCGCTGGTGCCGCCCACGCCCCAGTCGGCCGGCAGCATCTCGTCCGCGCCCAATATCTTCTCGACGATGATCCACGCGCCGGGCCGGATCGCGTCCAGCTCCGCGCGCAGCCGGCGGCAATAGCCGGCCGGGTCGGTCAGCCCGTCGACATGATCGACGCGCACGCCGTCGATCAGCCCGTCGCGATATAGGTCGAGATAGAGGCGGTGTGTCGCGTCGAACACGGCGGGGTCTTCCACCCGCAGCGCCGCCAGTTCGTTGATCGCGAAGAAGCGCCGCCAGTTGAGCCGGTCATTGGCGGTGCGCCAATGGACCAGGCGGTAATACTGCGCGTCGAGAAGGTCGCGGAGCGGGAGGTGAATGGCGACATCGGGGCGGAGCGGCAGCCGCTGTTCGCCGTAGAGGAGGATGTGCGGTTCGCCCTCCCGGACCAGAGCGATATCGCCCGCGTCGATTACCTCGCTCAGCGTCGCGCCCAGGATCGGGAGGATCAGCGGTCCGGTCCAGTCGATGTCGAACCAGCGCGCATAGGCGCTGTCGCGGCCAAGGCGCAGCACGTCGTTCCAATACCCATTCTCGCCGCCCGCTACGCCCATATGGTTGGGCACGATGTCGATGACGATGCCGAGGCCATGGGCTCGCGCGGCGGCGGCGAGGCTGCGAAAGCCGGCCTCGCCGCCCAGTTCCGGGTTGATACGGGTCGGGTCGGTGACGTCATAGCCATGGGTCGATCCGCTGCGCGCGGTCGTGATCGGCGAGGCGTAGACATGGCTGATGCCGAGGTCCGCCAGATAGGGGAGGATCGCCTCCGCCGCCGCGAAAGGGAAGTCGCGGGTCAGTTGCAGGCGGTAGGTGGCGCGGGGGATCATAGGGTTCTTTCGCTGTTCAGCGTCGCGATGCGGCGCGCGACCTCGGGGCGCGCGAGCAGCGCGGCGATCGGGGCGGGCAAGCGGCGTCGCCAGTTGGGATGCTCGTCCACCGTGCCGGGCAGATTGGGCTGTTCGACAAGGCCGAGCAGATCCTCGATCGGCACGATCGCGAGCGGGCAGGGGGTGGCGGCGAGGAAGGCGAGGGCGGCGTCCACCACCGGGGCGGGATCATCGTCGGCGGGCCTGGGTGCGCCCTTGCCGATGACGCGCCAGAGCGTGGCGCGATCCTGCGCGCGCTTGGCCGCTGTGTCGCCGCCGCGATTCAAGGTGGCGTTCCATTCGAGATCGCGGCCGCTCCACCAGCCGGCGATGGTAGCGGTGTCGTGGGTTCCGCTCATCGCGACCGAAGTGTCGGGATAGGCGCTTGCGGGCAGGAAGCCGCCCTTGCGGTCGCGCGAGAAGGGCAGCACCGCCATGCCGTAGATGCCGGCCTCCGCCAGCGTCTCGCTGAAGCCCGGCGGGCGGGTGCCGAGATCCTCGGCGATGACGATGGCGTCGGCGCGCCAGGCTTCGAGCTTGATGAGGCGCAGCAGGTCCGCAAAGGGGTAGGCGAGATAGGCGCCTTCGCTTGCCGGGCGGCCTTCCGGAATGACCCACAGCCGTTGCAGGCCGAACGCATGGTCGATGCGGATGCCGCCGCCCCGCGGGATGTTTGCGCGCAGCATGGCGATGAAGGGCGCGAAGCCGCGGTCGCGCAGGCCATCGGGGCTGTAGCTGGTGAGGCCCCAATCCTGTCCCTGCGGCCCCAGCGGATCGGGCGGCGCGCCGATGCGCAGACCGCGCAGAAATGCGCCGGGATCGTCGCGCACCTCCTCGCCGGCCGGATCGACGCCGACCGCGAGGTCGGCGATCAGGCCGATCGCCATGCCGGCGTCGCGCGCGGCTTGCTGCACGGCGTCGAGGCCGGCGCGGGCGCGGGATTGGAGGTAGCCGGCGAAATCAGCCGCTTCATTTTGGGCGGCGAACTGCGTGCGTAGCGCAGCAAGCTTGGCTGGGCCGGCGCTTTGCCAGTCGATAAGGTCGGCGGTCGCGCCTTCGCAACGCGCATCCGCGAGTAGGCCGTTGAGCGCCAGCCGGCTGGAGGGCGAATAGGGAGCGAAGCGGCCGGGATCGTCGAGCGATTGCGCATGGGTCGGGCTGAGCGCCACGGCGTCCGCGCCGCAGCGGCCGAGCGCCGCGACGGCTTGCGCGAGTAGGGCGAAGTCGCCAAAGGCGCGGCCCTCTCCCACGAGCGAGGGGATTTGGATGGCCACGCCCCAGCCGCGCTTCGGGATAGCGCGGCAGCGCGGCGGCGCGATGGCTAGGGTGGTCTCTCCTGCTGCATGGCGTAGGCGGTAGTAGCCGGGCCGGGTCGGGCTGGCGACGGATGCGCCTGCCTCGTCCAGCGGGTCGAAATCGCCCAGACTTTCGGGCAAGGTCAGCGGCGCGCCGCAATCGATCGTCACCAGCTTGGGCAGCGCTGCGTTCCTCGCCTTCAACCGCGCGCGGCTCTCCGCAATTTCTGCGTCGCTTTCCGCCGGCAGGTCGAGCGCCGAGAGGATGGCGCGCAGGCTCTCGTCGCTCACCTGCTGCTTCGCGCGGTCGGCATCGGTCCAGAGGCGCGCTATGCCCGCTTCATCGGCCAGCGCGTCGAGCGGCGTCATGCCGGCGCGATCCAGGCGGCGCAACTTGCCGGGCCGCCCGGAGCGCCAATGGTGAAGAGCGGCGCGCCGCTTTCCTCCGCCGCGACAGGCTCCGTGCCGAGATTGAGGAGGATCGTCAGCGTCTCGCCGCCGCCGAGCCGCCAACGCGCCTCCACCGCCTTGTCGGACAGCGCCCGCGCGCCGAGCGGGCGGCTGCCGTCCAGCCCCGGCACGATATGGCGATGGCGCAGGTCGAGCAGGCTGCGGTAGAAATGCCGCCATTCAACGGCGTCCTCGCCGGGGGCGACGCGCGCCTTCTCGAACGTCGCGAGCGCGTTGGGATCGGGGATATGCGCACGCGCTTCCTCGCTGGCGAAGGCGGAAAAGCCGGCGAATTCGCGCCTGCGCCCTTCGCGCACGATGTCGGCCAGCTCGTCGTGGAAATCGGTGAAGAAGAGGAAGGGGCTTTGCGCGCCGACTTCCTCGCCCATGAACAGCATCGGGATGTGCGGCAGCAGAAGCAGCAGCGCGGTCGCCGCTTTCAATCGATCGACGTCCGTGAGGTGGATCAGCCGATCGCCCAGCGCGCGGTTGCCTGTCTGGTCGTGATTCTGGAGGAAGGCGATGAACGCAGTGGGGGGCAGGTGGCCGCTCGGGCTGCCGCGCGTCTTCCCCTCCTGATGGGGCGAGGGATCGCCCTGGTAGATGAAGCCTTCGCCGAGGCAGCGGGCGAGCTTGTCCGCTGGGCGGTCGGCGAAATCCTGATAATAAGCGTCGGTCTCGCCGGTCAGAAGGACATGCAGGACGTTATGGAAGTCATCGTTCCACTGCGCGTCATAGCGGTCGGGGGAGAGGCGGGCGGCGTCGTTGTGCTCATTTTCGAGCATCAGATGGACATGCCGGCCGGGCGCGACAGCGGCGCGGATGTCGCGGGCAAGTTGGTCCAGGAAGCCGTCGTCGCCGATCGCATGGACCGCGTCGAAGCGCAGCCCGTCAAAGCCATAATCATTGAGCCACATCAGCGCATTTTCGCGGAAGAAGGCAGCGACCGCCGGCCGGTCCACCGCGATCGCGCCGCCCCAGGGGGTCTGGCGTTCGGCATGGAAGAAGGACGACGCATAGGCGCCGAGATAATTCCCGTCCGGCCCGAAATGATTATAGACGACGTCGAGGAAGATCATCAGGCCATGGGCGTGCGCGGCCTCCACCAGCGCGCGCAGATCGTCGGGGCTGCCATAGGCTTCGGCGGGGGCGAAGGGCAGGACACCGTCATAGCCCCAGTTGCGCGAACCGCTGAAGGCGTTGACGGGCATCAGTTCGATCGCGGTGACGCCGATGTCCTTGAGCGCAGGCAATTGCGCCGCGACGCCCGCGAAACCGCCGCACAGGCCCGCATGAAGTTCGTAGATCACGGTCTCGCGCCAGGGGCGGCCCTGCCATGGTGCCGGGGGCGTGAGGGGCGTGACGACGCTCCAGCCATCGACGCCGCCCGATTGGGCGCGCGACGCCGGATCGGGCACGGCGAGATCGGGATCGAGGCGGAAGCGGTAGCGAGTGCCCGGCGCGGCGTCGGCATCGGCGACGAACCAGCCGTCCTCCGCCGCCGTCATCGCCACCGTTTCCGCGCCGTCGCGTTCCAACGTCACCGCATCACGATCGGGCGCCCACAGGCGGAAACGCCAGCGTCCGTCGCCAAGATCGGCTGGTCCCCACAAGGTCATGACGCGGGCTGATCCCCAATCCAGCAGACCAAGACCGCCGAATGGGCCTGCACCGCATAATCGTCGCCAATCTCGAACGGGTCGCGATCGGGCTGGGCGCTGTCGATCAGCACCTCGCGCGTGGCGGACGGCGGGGGCAGGATGAAATCGACCGGATCGTCGCCGGCGTTAAGCAGCAGCGTCAGCGCCTCCACCCGGCCGTCCTCGCGCAGCGTCGCGCGGCGCATGGTGAGGGCGCGGGCTTCGGGGTTGTTCCAGTCCTCGGGGCTCAGCTGCTGGCCGCGCTCGTCCCACCATTCGATGTCGTTGACGCCGAAGCCGGGGGAATCCTGCCCGTAGAGGAAGGTCGCGGCGCGCATCACGGGATGCGCCTGGCGCAGCGCGATCAGGCGCGCGGTGAAATCGAACAAAGCCTTGCCCTCGTCGCTCTCCAGCAGCGACCAGTCGATCCAGCTGATCTCATTATCCTGGCAATAGGCATTGTTGTTGCCGCCCTGGGTGCGGCCGAACTCGTCGCCGGCCACCAGCATCGGCGTACCGAGCGAGGCGAGCAGGGTGGTGAGCATCGCGCGGCGCACCCGGCCGCGCGTTTCGAGAATGGCGTCGTCCTCGGTCGGCCCTTCCGCGCCCCAGTTGCGCGAGAGGTTATTGTCGTGGCCGTCGCGATTATCCTCGCCATTGGCCTCATTGTGGCGTTCCTCATAGGAAACGAGGTCAGCGAGGGTGTAGCCGTCATGGCTGGTGAGGAAGTTCACGCTGGCCCAGGGCCGCCGCGCGCGCCGGTCGAACAGGTCGCCCGAGCCGGAGAGGCGCGCGGCAAGGTCCGCCCGCTGGCCGGGATCGCCCCGCCAGTAGCGGCGGGTGGTGTCGCGAAACTTGTCGTTCCATTCGGCGAAACCGGGCGGGAAATTGCCGAGCTGATAGCCGCCTATGCCTACATCCCATGGCTCGGCAATCAGTTTCAGCCGGCCGAGGATCGGGTCTTGGCGCAAGACGTCGAACAGCCCCGCATTGGGATCGAAGCCATGATCGGTCCGCCCCAGCGTCAGGCCAAGGTCGAAGCGGAAGCCGTCGACGCCGAAGCTGGTGGCCCAGTAACGCAGCGAATCCGCCACCATCTGGATGACGCGGGCATGAGTCAGCTTGAAGGTATTGCCGGTGCCGGTGTCGTTGAGGCAATAGCGCGGATTATCGGGCAGCAGCCGGTAATAGGTGGCATTGTCGATCCCGCGCCACGACAGCGTTGGCCCCAGCTCGCTGCCCTCGCAACTATGGTTATAGACGACGTCGAGGATCACCTCGATCCCCGCCGCGTGCAGCCGCCGCACCGCGACCCGAAATTCGTCATGCGTGTCGCTGGAGAAATAGCTGGGTTCGGGCGCGAAGAAGCTGAGCGTGTTATAGCCCCAATAATTGCGCAGCCCCTTTTCCTGGAGGAAGCGGTCCTGGGTGAAGGCATGGATCGGCATCAGCTCGATCGCGGTGATGCCCAGGCGCTTGATATGGTCGATGACCTTGGGATGGGCGAGCGCAGCGAAAGTGCCGCGTTCCTGCGGCGGCGCGGCTTCCAGCAGCTTGGTCAGCCCCTTGGCGTGCGCCTCGTAGATGACGGTTTCCGACCAGGGAATGTTGGGCCGCACGTCGCGCGACCAGTCGAAACTGTCGAGCGTCACCACCGCCTTGGGCATCGCCGCCGCGCTGTCGCGCTTGTCGAAGCCCAGGTCCGCGCGGCGGCCGCGCACCGGATAGCCGTGCAGCACGTCGTTCCAGCGCAGGCTGCCCGATAGGCGACGGGCATAGGGATCGAGCAGCAGCTTGTTGGGATTGAAGCGGTGCCCCTGCTCGGGCGCATAGGGACCATGCACGCGATAACCGTAGAGCAGGCCCGGCCGGGCATTGGGGAGATAGCCGTGCCAGACCTCATCGGTGCATTCGGGCAGGGTGAAGCGGGCAAGTTCGCGCTTCCCCTGTGGATCGAACAGGCACAGCTCGACCTTGTCGGCATGGGCGGAAAAGAGGGCGAAATTGACGCCCAGCCCGTCGAAGCTGGCGCCCAGGGGATAGGGTGATCCGCTCTCGAGGCGGTCGGGGAAATGGCTCAAGCGGCCTCCAGGGGTCGGGGGAACTGGGATCAGGCGGCGGGGGGTGGCGTGGCTTTGCGCCGGCGCGGCTTTGCCAGCTGCTCGGCGGCCGCGCCGCTCGCCAGCGGATTGGGCAGCGCCTCGGCGCTGTCGGCCTCCGCCAGTTCCGCCTCGGCCTGCCGCCAATGCTCGTCGGCCAGCCCCTCCGGGTAGCCCTGCGCTTCCCAGATGGCGTGCGCTCGCGCGCGGATACGCTCTTGTGCGTCGTTCACCCTGTTGCCTCCTCCATGCGCCAGCCGTGGCGAGCCAAGAATGCGCGGGGGCGCAATTGGATGCGGGGTCTAACCCAGGTGAGGCGCTTTTTTTCGCAAGCGCAACATTCGGGGGTCGCGGCAACCTATGTGATCGGCGGGGGGAACTCCCGCCGTTGCCTATTCTTGATAGGTCAAGGAGATCGTCCATGAATGCCTCTTTCCGCGACAGCCGCGAGCGCCCCACGGCGCATACGCGCAACCCCAATATCTCGACCGAGAACCAGCCCGAAGGCGCGGCACGCCGGCCCAGCGACACGCTCGATCGCGAGCCCGAGCGCGATCCGATCAGCGGCGGGACGATCCCGTCCGACTATGATCCGGTAGCTATGACCCGCCGGGGCGAGCAGGACGACAGCCGGGCGGGGCGGGAGGAAGCCGGCGCGAAGGCGCGGAGGTCGGCCGAATGAGCGAAGCGGAAACGCTCTCCCCGATCCTGCCCGATGATATAGAGAGCGCCGCCGCCGATCTGCTGAAGGCCGCGTGCGACGCGGATGTGAAGCTCGCCACGGCGGAAAGCTGCACCGGCGGGCTGCTCGCGTCGCTGTTGACCGATGTGGAGGGGGCGAGCCATGCGTTCGAACGGGGCTTTGCGGTCTATACCAAGGACGCCAAGACCGAGATGCTGGGGGTTTCGTCGGCCCTGATCGACGCCCTTGGCGCAGTGAGCGAAGCGGTGGCGCGCGCAATGGCGGAGGGGGCGATCGCCCATTCGCGCGCCGATGTCGCGCTGGCGATCACCGGCTATGCCGGCACGGCCCCTGATGACGAGGAGGACGGCCTCGTCCACTTCGCCTGCGCGCGCCTGAGTGGGACGACCCAGCATCGCGTCGCGCATTTCGGGGGTATCGGTCGCGGGCCGGTGCGCATATCGTCGCTTCGCATCGCACTGGACATGATGAGGCAGGCCGTTGACCGCAACTGAGGCATTTTCTTCCTTTCACACCCATGGTTTCGTTCGGCTCGCCGCCGCCACCCCGCGCGGCAGCGTGGGCGATGTCGCCGCCAACGCAGCGGCGGTGCTGGAACTGGCGCGGCAGGCGGCGGGGGAGGGCGCGAATGTCGTGCTGTTCCCCGAACTCTGCCTGTCTTCCTATGCGATCGACGACCTGCATCTTCAGGAAGCCTTGCTGGACCGGGTGGAGCAGGAAGCGGCGGCGCTGATTGCCGCGAGCGCCGACCTGCCGGTGCTGCTGGTCGGCGCGCCGCTGCGCCGCGCTGGGCGCGTCTATAATTGCGCGCTGGTGATCGGCGGCGGGCGGCTGATCGGCGTCGTGCCCAAGAGCTTCCTCCCCAATTACCGCGAATATTATGAGAAGCGCTGGTTCGCGCCGGGCGCTGGGCTGACAGGGCAGGAGATCGAGGTCGGCGGGCATAGAGCGCCCTTCGGCACCGACCTGATCTTCGCCGCCGAGGGCCAGCGCGACTTCATCTTCCATGTCGAGATTTGCGAAGATTATTGGGCACCGCTGCCGCCCTCCACCTTCGGCGCGATGGCCGGCGCGCTGATCCTGTGCAACCTGTCCGCATCGAACATCACCATCGGCAAGGCGCGCGACCGGCATCTCCTGTCCGCCTCGCAATCGGCGCGCTGCATCGCCGCTTACGCCTATTCGGCCGCCGGGGCGGGCGAGAGCAGCACCGACATGGCCTGGGACGGGCAGGCGATGGTGCATGAAAATGGCGAGTTGCTGGCCCAGTCCGCGCGCTTCGACGACGCGCAGGAGCTGATCTACGCCGATATCGACGTGCAACGGCTGCGGCTGGAGCGGATGCGCAACGGCACTTTCAACGACAGCGCGGTCGCCGCTGGTCATCCCGAAACCCGGTTCCGCACGCTGACCTTTCCCCATGCTCCAGCCGTCGCCGATCGAGGGCTCCGGCGCGCGGTGCGGCGCTTCCCCTTCGTGCCGGCCGACCCGCTCCAGCTCGACGCGGATTGCTACGAGGCGTTCAACATTCAGGTGGAGGCGCTGGTGAAGCGGTTCCGCTCAACAGCGGGCCGCCATCTGGTGATCGGCGTGTCGGGCGGGCTCGATTCCACCCATGCGCTGATCGTCGCGGCCAAAGCGTGCGACCGGATGGGCCTGCCGCGCTCGACCATCCTGGGCTACACCATGCCCGGCTTTGCGACGGGGGAGCATACCAAGGGCAATGCCTGGGCGCTGATGAAGGCGCTGGGGGTGGCGGGCGAGGAGATCGACATCCGCCCCGCCGCCAACCAAATGCTCGCCGACATGGACCATCCCTTCGCAAAGGGCGAGCCGGTCTATGACGTGACGTTCGAGAATGTGCAGGCGGGGTTGCGCACCGACTATCTGTTCCGCCTCGCCAATCATCATGGCGGCTTCGTCATCGGCACGGGCGACCTCAGCGAGTTGGCGCTGGGCTGGTGCACCTATGGCGTCGGCGACCAGATGAGCCATTATGCCGTCAATGCCGGCGTGCCCAAGACGCTGATCCAGTTCCTGATCCGCTGGTGCATCACCACCGGCCAGTTCGATGCGCCCACAGCCCAGGTGCTGGACGCGATCCTCAACACCGAAATCTCGCCCGAATTGGTGCCGGCGGGCGCGGACGGGGCGATGCAGAGCACGGAATCGCGCGTCGGCCCCTATGCGCTCAACGATTTCTTCCTGCATCATGTCGTCAGGCTGGGGCTGCCGCCCTCGAAGGTCGCCTTCCTCGCCTGGCACGCCTGGCGCGATGCAGGGCAGGGGGTGTGGCCGTTCGGCTACCCGGAGGACGGGAAGGTCGCCTATGATCTGCCGACCATCCGCAAATGGCTCGACAATTTCCTCTACCGCTTCTTCACCATCAGCCAGTTCAAGCGGTCCGCCCTGCCGAACGGCCCCAAGATTTCGCCGGGCGGCGCGCTGTCGCCGCGCGGCGACTGGCGCGCGCCGTCCGACGGGGTGGCCGGACCCTGGCTGGATGAGCTTGCCGCCGCGCTCGGCCCGGCGCAGCGGGATTGAGGCGGATCAGCCGGCGCTCGGCGCGCTGGCGTCCGGCGCGGTCGCCCAGCGCAGGCGGTTGAAGTCGGCCAGTTGCGCCAGCCGCTGCCGGTCGGCGATCATGATCCTGCGCCGGTCGCGCCTGATATAGCCCTCCGCCTCCAGCGCGCGCAGGGTGCGGTTGACGTGCACCGTGGTCACGCCGGTTGCGTCGGCGAGCACGGTCTGGGTCAGCGAGGGGCTGATGACCCATTCCTCCACCTCGTCGATCGGACCGTGGCGCAGCGCCAGTTCGCAGAAAAGATGCGCCAGCCGGCCGCGCGCATCGCGCCGCCCCATGTTCGATATCCAGGCGCGCACGATCGACATCTGCGCATCGACCTCCGCCCACAGGGCCTGCGCGACGCGCGGGTGGGTGCGACTGATGCCGAGTATGCTTTCGATCGGCACGGCGGCGACCTGCGTCGGGGTGATCGCCTGCACGGCATCCTCGGCCGCCTGGGGCGGCAGGACGGGCAGGTTCAATATATCGCCCTCGCCATGGATGCCGCCGATATGACGCACGCCTTCCGCCGAAAAACGATGGCGATGGGTGTAGCCGCTGAGGAGGATCTGGCAGGCCGATGCGCGTTCGCCTTCCTGAACGACATAGGCGCCCACGCCGACCGCCCGCACCTGAAAGGGAAGGGCGGACAGCGCCGCCCTGTCCGTGTCGGACAGGTCGATCCGCCCGCCGAGCCTTGCGATCAGCGGGTGCAGGGGATGAGGAGGAACGGTCATGCCGGTCGGGATCGATCGCGGCGGAGGGAGAAGCTGGAAAAGCCATGATCGGCGGCGGGCGAGCGGCGAGCCGAAGCGCCTCCCGCGATTAGCGCGCGGATGAAGATATCCGATGCCCCATATGCGTCCCCTGTTGCGACCGACGGCATGACGGCCGCCTCTACCTTTTTCCCTGTTCTATTTCTCGTCATGGTCCGTCATTTTGATGGCGATGGTCTGTTATCGCTCCCGGTCCGCAGTGCTCTGCATGACCAAAGGCGGCATACCTTGCGTCAAAGTTGAAAAGGCCGCCGCCAACATATGCTAATTAAGCTATAATTTTTGTCACATTTGGGTGTCTGCCGACGGTTCGATCAGATCACGGCATCAGCTTGGGATATGGCGGCGGCCTGCCGCAGCGCCGCTACATCCGGGATGCGCAGCCATTTGGATTGCAGCTCGACCAGCCCCTTGGTCCGCATCGTCTGGAGCGTGCGGTTGACGTGAACCGGGGTCAACCCAGTGAGGTCGGCAATGTCCATCTGCGTCAGCGGCAGCGCGCATTGCTGGCCATAGGCCAGGCCCGACTGGCGCATCCGCTCGAACAATTCCAGCAGCAGATGCGAGAGCCGCTCCAGCGCGGTGCGCCGCCCCAGCGTCACCAGCCAGTTGGCCTGTCGCTCGCATCCGTCCACCAGGCTTTTCCAGAAGCTCGGCTGATGATCGGCCAGCGCGCCGGACGGCACTTGGCACGGTACCCGTTTCGCGCGGACGTTGGTAAGCGCCACGATCGGCTGCGAGGGCATGCGCCCCAGCGCCCAGTGCGGCTCGCAATAGTCGCCCGGCAGATAGAGGGCCGTGATCTGACGCCGCCCGTCGGACAGCGTGCGATAGCGGCATGCCCATCCTTCGAGCATATGGTAAAGGCCGGCGGGCTGCTCGCTTTCGCGCGCGATGAACTCGTGCGGCCTGAAAAAGACGAGATCCTCGTCCGGTGCAATTTGGCTCAACATGGAATGTCCCTGTTAAGCCCCCCGCGACTCAATTTAGCGAAACTGTGATAATCCGAATTCACATATGTTGTTTGGGGAAAAATCCTCCGTTCGGCTCATGGCGGAACGGCCACAGCCTAGCGAAAAGGTCTGATTATGTGCGGGCGTGGAACCGATTTGCGCGTGGCGGGATTAATCGCCATGGCCCGCTATCACCTGCACCTGTTTAATGATATAGACATAATCGACGAGGAAGGCCGGGATTTCCCCGACCTGCCCGCTGCCGAGGTCGAAGCGGTGCGCAGCGCCCGCGACGTAATAGCCGATCATATATTGAGCGGGCGCCCTGTATGCCTGCACCACCGCATGGAGATCGCCGACGCGGGCGGGACCGTGCTCAAGGTGATCGCCTTCCAAGACGTTGTTCGTTTCGAGCCGTGACATGAGCAAGGCAGCGGCGCTACCCGACCAAGAGGAGTTGATGCCCAACGGCCACCCTGCCTTTCGCCCTTTCCTTCGCAGGCTGTTGCAGCGCTCGGTTCTCAATGAGGAGGAGCAGCAGGCAATCCTCTCGCTGAATGGCAGGGAAGTCGAGATCGAGCCGCATCGCGACATCGTGCGGCCGGGCGAACTCACGGATTTCTCCTGCCTTGTCGTGTCGGGCATGGCGGCGCGTTTCGGCCAGCTGCGCGACGGCCAGCGTCAGATCACCGCGATCCATGTTCCTGGCGACATGTGCGACCTCTATTCGCTGATGCTGCCCAAAGTCGAATGGGCGCTTCAGGCGCTGTCGGCACGGCTGACGATCGTGAAGGTCGCGCACCGCGATCTCCTTGAGCTGGTGCGGACTTATCCGGCGATCGGCGAAGCCTTCTGGCGCGATACGACCGCCGACGGGTCGATCGTGGCGCAATGGGTGGTAAGCGTCGGCCGGCGCGACGCGCGAATGCGGACGGCGCATCTCTTCTGCGAAATCGGCGTGCGGATGGAGCGCGCCGGCCTCGGCCGCCGTACCGACTTCGATCTGCCCGCGATCCAGACCCAGCTCGCCGACGCACTCGGCATGACACCTGTCCATATGAACCGCGTGATCCGGAGTCTGCGGCAGGATGGGCTGCTGATCCTGAAGGGGCGCGAGGTGCAGATACCCGATTGGGACGCGCTTGCCGCCACGGGCCAGTTCGACGGCGGCTATCTGGAAATGGACATGGCGCCGCTCGCGCGGCTCTGACGCTCAATCCCGGGTGGGATCGATCGCGTCCATCACCGCTTCGGGCGCTACGTCGCGCGCCAGTTCGGGCAGTTCGGGATCCTCGGCTTCGGCTATGCCCAGATGCGCCGCGATCGCGATGGTCAAGCGGACGAGGCGGGTCACTTCATGCTCGGCGAGCAGGCCGATCTGCAGGTCGAGCGTCGCGCGGCGGTCGGCGAGCGCGGCGGCGCGGTTCTGGCTGATGAGGACGAAGGTCGACAGGAAGATCGCCTCCACCGACGCCCAGGTCGCCAGGATGACGAAGGTCGGGTCGAAGCGCGGCACGCCCGGCAGCAGGCCGAGATTGGCAGCGACCCACGCGCCCACCAGCAGCAGATGGAGGCAGACGAAGGTCATGCTGCCGCTGAAGCGGGTGACGGCGTCGGCGACCCGCTGCGACAGGCTGGCGCGCTTCTCCTCCTCCGCTTGCCGATCGCGCAATGCAGCGATGTTGCGCTCCAGCGCGGCGGCGAGGTCTGGCGAATCGGGTGGTGGAACGGTGACTCGGGCCGCGGCAGTCATTGCTCAGCGCGTCATTCCGCCGCGATCGGCGTGGCGAGGTCCAGCGCCTCCAACGGCGGATGCAATCGCTGCCGCTCCAGTTCGCCTGCGAAGAAGGCGCAGGTGCGCCGCAGCCCCTCCGCCAGCGGCACGGTCGGCTCCCAGCCCAGCAGCGCGCGCGCGCGGGTGATGTCCGGGCGGCGGCGGCGCGGATCATCGGTCGGCAGCGGCAGGCGGACGACATTGGCGGTCGTCCCTGTCTCGGCGATCACCCGCTCCAGCAGTTCCAGGATGGTATATTCCTCCGGATTGCCGAGGTTGACGGGCGCCAGATCGTCAGGCTCGGACTCCATCAGGCGAATAAGCCCCTCCACCATATCTGACACATAGCAGAAACTGCGCGTCTGCGATCCGTCGCCATAGATGGTGATGGGCTCACCCGACAGCGCCTGGCACAGCAGGTTGGAGACGACGCGGCCGTCATCCGGGTGCATGTTGGGGCCATAGGTGTTGAAGATGCGCGCCACCCGCACATCGGCGCGGCCCAGCCGCGCGAAGTCGAACGCCATCGCTTCGGCTGCGCGCTTGCCTTCGTCATAGCAGGCGCGCGGGCCGGTGCAGTTGACCCAGCCTCGATACGCCTCCTGCTGCGGATGCGCTTCGGGGTCGCCATAGACTTCGCTGGTCGACGTGAGGAGGAAGCGCGCGCCGGTCTGTTCGGCGAGGCGCAGCAGCCGGTCGGTGCCCAGGACGTTGGTCAGCATCGTATGTTCGGGATCGGCCTGATATTGCGGCGGCGATGCTGCACAGGCTAGATTGTAGATGCGGCCGATGTCGCGCCGCCGGGTCACGGCGTCGGGCAGCGGATCGACGATGTCGCCGCGCACGAAGCTGAAATTCCGGTGCCCCTCCAGTTGCTCCAGATTGATGGATCGGGCGGTCTGGAGATTGTCGAGGCAAATCACCTGATGCCCGCGATCGAGCAGCGCGCGGCAGAGATGCGAGCCGATGAACCCCGCGCCGCCCGCGACCAAAACGACTTGCTTGTCCTGCTGCATCAGCCTTTCTTCCTCTTGTCCGTTCATTCGGCGGCCACCAGCCGCTGGCGCACCAGCGCCGCTTCGCCGATCATCTGCTCCAGCTCGGCGGCGCGCGCGTCGGCGCCATGGGCGGCCAGGATGCGATCCCGAGCCGCCGCGCCGATCGCGCGCTTGTCCTCGTGCAGGAAGACCAGCATCTGCTCGGTCTTGTCGGCGAAGATGATCTCGCGATTGGGGGCGAGCAGGTCGGACAGGCCCGGCCACACGTCCGAGATGATCGTCGTGCCGCACGCCGCCGCCTCGAACAGCCGAACCGAGGGCGACCAGCCGGCCGCGATCATGTCGGCGCGGGTAACGTTGAGCGTGTAGCGCGACGCGCTGTAGAAGGCGGGATGGTCGGCCGGGGGCAGATGCTCGATCCGCTCGACATTGGCAGGCCAGTCGATGTCGTCGGGATATTGCGGCCCGGCGACGACAAAGCGCTTGTCGGGCATCAGCCGGGCCGGCTCGATCAGCAGCTTTTCGAGCGTCGGCTGACGATCGGCGCTGTAGGTGCCGAGATAGGAGAGATCCCATTGCCTGGGCACCTCCATCGGGCGATAGGCGCGGGTATCGACCGAGCAGTAGAGCGCCCGCGCCATGGCGGAGCCATAGCGTTCTTCCAGCAAGTCCAGCGTCGGCCCGCCGGTGAAGGAACAATAGAGGTCATAGCCGGCGATCAGTTCCGGCGAGAGATAGGCGCATGTCCCCTCGCGCAGCGCCGCCAGCGTCACCGGCGTGTCGATGTCGTAGAAGGCGGTGACGCCGCGCGCGTGACGCTGCACCCATTGCCCGACCGCGATCCCGTCCGGCACATAGGAGCCGACGATCACCGCGTCCGCCGCCGCGATCTCGCCGCGCCAGTCCTCCAGCGCGGCCAGATCGTCATAGAAAGCGAGCCGGCAAAAATCGGGCGCGGCGAGATCGCGCTGCCCGGCATACCAGGGCACGTCGCGCTCCAGGAAGAGTATGTCGTGGCCCCTCTCGGCGAAGGCGGACAGCAGGGCGCGGTAGGTGGTGGCATGGCCGTTCCCCCAAGACGAGGAGAGGCTGAGGCCAAGGACGACGAGCTTCATGCGCGCTCCATCTGCGGTTGGCGGGTGACGGTGCGGCCGGCATGGTCGCGCAGGATCGCGTCGACCTGCTCGCCGCGCAGGGCATAGCTATGCTCGCGCTTCACCCGGTCGAGCGCGGCCTGGCCGATGGAGCGGGCGCGCTCGGGCGTGAGGGCGGCGAGATGATCCGCGACATCCTGCCCGTCGCGCGCGACCAGCACTTCCTCGTTGGGGGTCAGGAACAACTCGATCCCCTCCCAGGCGTCGGTGATGAGGCAGGCGGCTGCGCCTGCCGCCTCGAACACGCGGGTCGCGGGCGAAAAGCCGACCTGCGCCATGCTGTCCCGCGCCACATTGAGCACGGCGAGGGGGGTGCAGTTGAAGGCATTATGCTCGGCGGTATAGACATGGCCGCGATGGCGGACATTGGCGGGCATGGCCTTGCTGTCCCAGCCATTGCCGCCGATCAGGAAGCTGCGGTCGGGCAGCAGCGCGGCCGCATGCAGGAAATATTCCTCCACGCGGCGTTCCCGGTCGGGCAGGCGGTTGCCGAGAAAGGCGAGATCGCAGGCGAAGCGCGGATCGGGCGGCACCGGGAAATGGCTGGCCGGATCGAGCGCGTTATAGACGGGGATGCACTCCCGCGCGCCCATCTCCCGATAGGCGTTCACCACCGGATCGCCGCCGCCATAGGTCAGCACCAAGTCGAGACCGGGCAGCGCCTGGCGCACTGGGTGCTGGGGTGCCACGCGCATCTCGTCCAGCGTCGCAGCGGCGTCCACATCCCAGAAGATGTGGAGCGCGTGGGGGGCAGCGCGCTGCATCACGCCGGCGATCAGCTCGTCATCGAACACGCCGACCCCGCTCGCCTTCACCACCACATCGGCGTCGGCCGCCTCGTCCATGACCCGGCCCAACGCCTCGACCGTCGCGGGATAGACGGTGACGGTCGCCCAGTCGGGCGGATCGATGTCGCGATGCTGCTGGCGGTCGAAAGCGTCGGGCTCGTAGAAGTGGATGGCGTACCCGCGCGCGGCCAGCTCGCGCAAGATGCCGCGATAATAGGTCGCCGCGCCATTCCAGTAGGAGGACAGCAGGCTGGAGCCGTAAAAGGCGATCTTCATGCAAGGCTTCCTGCGAGTTGCGGTTGCGGGATGGGCGCGAGGCTGTCGACGATGGCGAGCAATTCGCGCGCGCGATGGGCGCAGCTATGGCGGCTGCGAACGGTCTCCAGCCCGTGGCGGGCAAGGCTGGCACGCAGATCGGCATCGGCGGCGATCGCGCGCAGATGATCGGTCATCTCCGCGCCCGAGCGGGCGTAGAGAAAATCCTCGCCGGGGCGAAACAGCCCCTCACTGTCTTCCCAAGGTGCAGACACGAGCGGAATGCCGCAGGCCAGCGCCTCGAACATGCGGATGGTCGGGATGCCGGGCAAGATCTGCGTGTAGTAGCGGCGCGGCACATGGACGGTGGCGCGGTGCCGGGCGAACAATGACGGCGCGGCGGCATTGGCGGCCCAGCCATGATAGCGCACGCCATGGCGCGCCAGCATCGCCAGCGCCTCTTGCGGGTAGCGCACGCCATAGATGTCGAGCGGCAGGCCGGCGGATGCGGCGGGGCGGAAGAGAAATTCCTCCAGCTCGGCGGTGCGTTCGCCATCGCCCCAATTGCCGATCCAGATCAGGCCGTCGCGGGGCTCTTCTTCCTCTGGCGGGCGGAAGTGGCGGATGTCGGCGGCTTCGTGCCAGGTCCAGACCCGTTCGCCCCAGCCCCATCGGCGATACACGTCCGACAGCGCTTCGCCGAAGGCCAGCACGCCGTCATAGCCGCTAAGGTCGAACGCGCGGATCGCGTCGGGATCGGACACGGCGCGGTGATGGGTGTCGTGGAAGAACAGGGTGAAGCGCGCGCCCTCCGCGCGCAGCCGCCCGATCCGCGCGACCAGCGCCGGATCGTTCCATTCATGGACGATGACTAGGTCCGCGCCGTCGGTCAGCTCAGCCACATCCGCATCGCTGGCGTAGCTGCGCGGATGAAGATCGGGATAGGCATGGCGGAACGGCGCAAGCCCGGCCTCGCCATGATCGGCCATGAGGTTGGCGAGGCTCCAATTGCTGCCCTCCGGCTCCAGCGCCAGCACGTCATGGCCGAGCGCGCCCAGCTCGCGCAGCACCCCGCGCAGGAAATGGGCGTTGCCATGGTTCCAGCAGGACAGCAGCGAGTGGGTGAAATAGACGATCCTCATGCCGCCGCCCTCTTCTGAAGCCGGGCGTAGAGGCCGGCCATGCGGCTCGCCATCGCTGCTGGCGTGTAGCGTGCGGCCCGGCGCGCGGCACGGTTGCCGGCTTCGATCCGGGCAGCGGGATCGGCAACCAAGGCGTTGATGGCTTCGGCGAAGCCGGCCGCATCGCGGGGATCGACGAAGGTCGCGGCATCCTCCCACAATTCGCGGAAGGTCGGAATGTCGGACAGGACCAGCGCGCAGCCCGCCTGCGCCGCCTCCAGCACCGATAGGCCGAAGGGTTCGTACAGCGCCGCCGACGCGAAGATCGGCCGCGCGCCGAGCTGGCGGGCAAGCGCTACTTCATCGAGCGTGCCCTGAAGGCTCAGCGTGTCGAACGCGACGGCCTCGCCATGGGGCGCGCGGGTCGGGCCGGCGGCGAGGAAAGGCACGGCGATCCGCGCAGCCGCCGCGTCGAGCGTGCGGAGGTTCTTGCCCTCGTCCCACAAGCGCCCGGCGGTGAAGACAAAATCATGCATGGGTGCGGGCGCGCTGGCGAGACTGCGGCCATTATGGACAGCGACCGGCGCAACGCCATAATGCCGCCGCGCAACCTCGGCGAAGGCCGCGCTGGGCGCGACGGCCAGGGTAGCGCGTGCAAGACCCTGGGCCACCAGAGCGGTGCGCCAGCCAAAATCGGCCGGCATCGGCCCGCTCCGCACCGCCGCCCACCAGCTCGCGACGCAGCTGTGCAGCACCGCGACTATGGGGCAGCGATACAGCCCCCGGCTCACCAGCGCCGGGCTGTGCAGTTGCACCAGATCGGCGCGACAGTCGCCCGCCAGTTCGGCCAGCCGCTGCTCGGCGGCCAGGATCGCGGCGGGGCTCTCCGCCAGCCATTCGAGATCGAGGCCCGTGTCGATCAGGCGCAGACTGCCGATCGCCGCCGCCTTGTCCCGCTGCGCGGCCGAGGCGGCGGGGCCGAGCAGCGCCAGGGTCACCTCATAGCCATATGGCGCGAGCGCAGCGGCGAGATCGACCGAATATTGCCATACCCCGCCCACCGCATCGGCGGTGAGCAGCAGGTGCCGCCGCTCGCTCACAGCGCTTGTTCCGCGAGATAAATATGCGGCGCAGGCGCAGGACGGTTGGCGACCAGCCAGCCGGCAAGGTCCGCCACGCCCTGCCGCCACGGCTTTGCCGCGCGGAGCGGGATCGCCTCACGCAGCGCGCGCGTATCCGCGACGAAATAGCGCTGGTCGCCCGCGCGCCAGTCGGACAGTTCGGTGCTCAGCGGCCGGCCGAGGTGCTCGCCGATGAACCCCAAAATCTCGCGCAGGCTGACCGCATTCTCGACGCCGCCGCCCAGGTTGAACGCGCGCCCGCGCACCCGGTCGATATTGCGCAGCAGCCCGACATAGGCGTCTACCGCGTCGCCCACATCCAATATGTCGCGCACTTGGCAACCATCGCCATAGAGGGTAATCGCCCGCCCCTCGATCGCCCGGATCAGAAAATGCGCTACCCAGCCCTGATCCTCGGTCCCCATCTGGCACTGGCCGTAGATGCAGCTCATCCGCAGCACGGCGGTCGGCACGCCAAAGCTGCGGCCATAATCCAGCACATATTGGTCGGCCGCGCCCTTGGAGCAGCCATAGGGGGTGTGGAAATCGAGCGGGCGGTTCTCGCCGATGCCATGCGCGGCGATGTCCGGCGCGACCGGCACATAGGCGTCGCCGTCCAGCGCGAAGTCCAGATCCTCCAGCCCGCCATAGACCTTGTTGGTCGATGCGAAGATGACCGGCGGCGGGGAGGCGCAGCGCCGCGCCGCCTCCAGCAGCGAAAAGGTGCCGAGCGCATTGACCTCGAAATCGGCGCGCGGATTGTCCAGGCTGGTCGTCACCGCCACCTGCGCCGCCATATGAAACACCGCGCTCGCCGACCGGACGCTGTGCGCCAGCCGCGCCTCGTCGCGTATGTCGGCGATCAGCGGGACGATGCGCCCGCCATGCCGTTCCTCCAGCCAGGCGAGGTTGCGCTCGACGCCGGGGCGGGCAAGCGAGTCGTAGATGATGACCGATCGGCCCTCCCGCGCCAGCCGGTCGGCGATGTTGCAGCCGATGAAGCCAGCGCCGCCAGTGACGAGGACGGGGCGGGGATCGGCGCCGCTCATGCGACCAGCCCGCGCGCTTCCAGTTCGGCGCGCGCCTCCGCCACCCGGTCCTGCGCCGTCTGCCGCGCGACCCATTCGGCGAGTTCGGCCAGGCCTTCCCCGAAATCCTGTCGCGCCTCAAACCCCAGCCGCTCGGCGGCCATGCGCGTGTCGCAGAAGCAGTGACGGATATCGCCTGTCCGCGCCTTCCCCACAATGTCGGGGGTCAGGTCGTCGCGGCCCATCGCTCCGGCCAGCGCATTGGCCACCTCCGTCACCGATCGATGCTGGCCCGACCCGATGTTGAAGGTGCCGCCGGCCGCCTGCGGCTGTTCCAGCGCATCGGCGAAGGCGCGCGCGACATCGCTTACATGCACGAAGTCGCGCCGCTGTTCGCCATCTTCGAAGATCATCGGATGCTGCCGGTTCAGCAGCCGCGAGGCGAAGATCGCCAGCACGCCGGTATAGGGGTTGGACAGCGCCTGACCCGGCCCATAGACGTTGAAGAGGCGCAGGCACACGCCCTCCATGCCGTAAGGCGCGGTCATGATATGCGTGGTGCGTTCCTGCACATATTTATTGAGCGCATAGATGGAGGCAAGGTTGGGCTTCTTCCATTCGGGCGTCGCGACCGGGGTGAGCGGCCGTCCGGCGCGGTCGGTCGGCTCCCAATTTTTCTGCCCGTCGCGCAAGGTTCCGCGATCGGCATCCTCGACGAATTGCCCGTCCAGGTCGCGATACAGCCCCTCGCCATAGATGCTCATCGAGGAGGCGGTGACGACCCGGCGCACCGGCTGGTCGATCAGCCGCTCGAACAATATGGCGGTGCCGACGTCGTTGACGCTGGTATAGCGCTCGACCTCATACATGGATTGGCCGACGCCGACTTCGGCGGCGAGATGGATGATGCCGTCCACGCCCCGCACCGCGCGCGCCACCGCGTCCCCGTTGCGGATATCGGCTTCGATCAGTTCCACTTCGGGGTCGAGATCGGCGGGGCGGCCACCATGCCCGTGCACCTGCTCGATCAGGCTGTCGAGCACGCGGACCTCATAGCCCCGACCCAGCAACTCCTGGCAGACCCTGCGGCCGATAAAGCCGGCGCCCCCGGTGACGAGTATCTTCTCCACGCGCTCTCCCATGCTGGATGTAGGTGGGCCTTGCGGTCAGGCAGGATGCTGCCGCATAAGGATCAGGCAATGGGTGAGGAACATCTTCTTCAATAGCTTTGTTCCTGAATGGAGTCGGTAAGCGAACGATCGAAAAACACAGGTTATAAAAAGTTACATGGGTTAAAACATGCCAATCTGCGTTCCGAATATTTCACTTGATATATATTGATTGCGGGAAACTGGGAACATTCACGCCTTGTGATTTGATTGATCGTTCCTGCTGTGGAACTTTCATATCTACAGCAATGTTAGGAAGCATCTATGTTGATGCTCTCCGATACTCGCACCGCCGTCACCAGCCAGGTCCATGTCCATCTCGCCCGCCATGGCGTCCATGCCGACTATGGGCAGGTGCTGAGCGGCCGGGCCGGCGCTGCGCCTCTGACGGTCGCCGGCCGCGCGCAAGCGGGGCGGCTGGCGCGCTGGGCGCTGCGGCACGGTGTCGGCATCATTCACGCAAGCCCCCGTAGCCGCACCGTCGAGACCGCCGCGCTGGTCGCGGAGGCGCTGGGGGTGGAGGCGCAGCGCAGCGATGCGCTGGACGAGATCGACTTCGGCGCGTGGAATGGCCGGGCCTTCGCCGATCTGGACGGCGATCCGCTCTGGGACGACTGGAACCGCCAGCGCTCGGTCGCCCCGACGCCGGGCGGCGAGACCATGGCGCAGGCGGTGGTGCGCGCCGCCGCTCATGTCGCGTCGCTGGGGCAGGGCGGCGATGCCGCGCTCTGCGTCACCCATTGCGACATCATCCGGGGGGTGATCGCGCATTATCTGGGACTTCCCCTCGACCATATCCTGCGCTTCGACATCGATCCCGGATCGGTCAGCACCATCGCCTTCGGCCCCGATGGCGCGCGCGTCATCCGCATCAACGAGGTGCCCGCATGAAGACCGCCGCTATCGCCTCGAACGAAGACCTCGCCCTGCGCCGCCGCATCGACGCGCTGGGGCCATGGTTCCAGAATTTGCGCATCGGCGGGGTGGAAACCGCGCCCGACCATTTTCTGGGTGACTATCCCGCGTTCAAATATGCCCGCTTCCGCGACGCCATCCCCGCCGACCTGACCGGCAAGACCGTCCTCGATATCGGTTGCAACGCGGGCTTCTACGCGATCGAGATGAAGCGGCGCGGCGCGGCCGAGGTCGTCGGCATCGACAGCGACGAACGCTATCTGGCGCAGGCCCGCTTCGCCGCCGAGGTGGAGGGGCTGAGCGACATCCGCTTCGAGCAGCTATCGGTCTATGACGTCGCGCGGCTCGGCCGCCGCTTCGACCTCGTGATCTTCATGGGCGTCCTCTATCACCTCCGCCACCCGCTGCTGGCGCTCGACCTGATCCGCACGCATGTCGCCGGCGACATGCTGCTGTTCCAGACGATGCAGCAGGGTTCGCCCGACGTGCTTCAGGTGCCCGAGGATCATCCCTTCCACGTCCCCGGCACGATCCGGCCGCCCGGCTATTTCGACAATCCCGCCTATCCCAAGATGCACTTCATCGAACGCAGCTTCGCCCATGACTGGACCAACTGGTGGGCGCCCAACGCCGCCTGCGCCCAGGCGATGCTGCGCGCCGCCGGCTTTACGATCGAAGCGCAGCCGGAGGAGGAAGTCTGTCTTTGCCGCGTCGCCCCGGTCCCGTTCGGCGACCTGATGGGCAGCGCCGCCGTCTATCCCGCCCGAGAGGAACCTGTATGATCGAAGCCGCGATGATCTGGAACGAGCCCAACAACAAGTCGCATTGGGATCCGGAGGTCGACCCCGACTGGTCGCTCTACGCCGACATGGTGATCCGCGCGGGCGGCGCGATCCGGGCGATCAATCCGGCCGTCACGCGCGTTCTGGGCGGCATGTCGCCGATCGACCCGCACTGGGTGAACCGGATGCGCGACCATGGCGCGCTCGACGCTGTGGATGTTGTCGCGGTCCATGGCTTCCCGCTCGACTGGAATCTGTGGCCGATCCACGCCTGGCCCGACAAGATCGCCGAGATCGAGGTAGTCCTGCCCGACAAGCCCGTCTGGGTGACGGAGGTCGGGGTCGGCTCCTTCGGCGCGGAGGAGGTGCAGGTGTTCGGCGTGAACCGCACCGCCGAACTCCTCATCGGCCGAGTGCCGCGCGTCTATTGGTACAGCCTCTACGACCTGCCGCAGGAGTGGGGCGCGACCACCCGGCATCGCGAGGCGGAGGGCTCCAGCTATTACCGTCATTTCTACATGGGCCTGATCCGCGCCGACGGGACGCCCAAGCCCGCGCTGGACGATTACGCCAAGGTCGCCGACCGCATGGGCCTGATGCAATGGTTCCATTTTGAAGACCCCCGCCTCGACGACGCCGTCGCCTGGATGAAGCGGCTCGGCGTTCGCCAGCTCCGCACCGGCCTTAGCTGGGCAGACAGTCTCCGCCCCAATGCGGTGGACTGGTTCGATCGGCAGATGGACGCGCTCGCCGATTTCGACGTCACCGTCACCTTCTGCTTCACGCCCGAGCATCTGGGCATCGCCCCCCACCACAGCAGCGCGGCCCATGATCCGCAGGCGTTCGCGGATTTCTGTGCCTGGATGATCGACCGCTACGCGCCCGCGACCGCCGCGCTGCCCATCGCCCGGACCGCCTGACCGAAGGAATGTTCATGCCAACACGCCCCATCAACATCGCCATCATCGGCGTCGGCAATTGCGCCAGTTCGCTGGTGCAGGGGATCAGCCATTACCGCGCCGACAGCAACGATCATCACGGGCTGATGCATTGGGAGATCGGCGGTTATCGCCCCTGCGACATGAAAGTGGTCGCCGCCTGGGACATCGACCGGCGCAAGGTCGGCCGCGACGTGGCCGAAGCGATCTTCGCCAGGCCCAACTGCACCCAGAGCTTCTGCACCGAGGTGCGGCCGACCGGCGCGATCGTCGAAATGGGACGGGTGCTCGACGGCGTCGCCGAGCATATGGGCGATCATCCCGCCGACCGGACCTTCCTGCCCGCCGACGCGCCCGAAGCGACCCGCGAGGCGGTGGTGGCGAAGCTGCGCGCGGCGAAGGTCGACGTGCTGCTCAACTATCTGCCGGTGGGATCGCAGCAGGCGACCGAATTCTACGCCGACTGCGCGCTGGAGGCGGGGGTCGCCTTCGTCAACAACATCCCCGTCTTCATCGCCAGCGATCCCGCCTGGGCGGAGCGGTTCCGCGCGGCCGGCGTGCCGATCATCGGTGACGACATCAAGGCGCAGCTCGGCGCGACGATCGTCCACCGCGTCCTCACCGACCTGTTCGCCAAGCGCGGGGTGAAGCTCGACCGCACCTATCAGCTCAACACCGGCGGCAATACCGATTTCCTGAACATGTCGAACCGTAACCGTCTAAAATCAAAGAAGATATCGAAGACGGAGGCGGTGCAGTCCGTTGCCGAAACCCGGCTGGACGATGAGAATATCCATGTCGGCCCATCCGACTATGTCGCGTGGCAGAATGACAACAAGGTCTGCTTCCTGCGAATGGAGGGGCAATTGTTCGGCGGCGTGCCGATGAACCTGGAACTGCGCCTGTCGGTGGAGGACAGCCCCAATAGCGCCGGCGTCGCGATCGACATGATCCGCTGCGCCAAGCTGGCGCTCGACCGGGAGCTGGGCGGGCCGATCCACCCCGCCGCCGCCTATTTCTGCAAGCATCCGCCCCGGCAGATGACCGACGATCAGGCGCATGAGGCGCTCGATCATTTCATCCATGGCGACGGCCGGATCGCGGTGGCGGCGGAATGAGCGACCTCGCGACGATGGACAAGCCGGCCGAAACAACCGCGACGACGATGCGCGCGGCGGTCGTGACCGGGCCGGGTCAGGTGCGGATCGACCATGTGCCGTTGCCTGAGCCGGGGCCGGGGCAGGTGCGCATCAGGCTGGAGGGGTGCGGTGTCTGCGCCTCCAACCTTACCCCCTGGGCCGGGCCGGAATGGCAGCAATTTCCGCTGGAGCCGGGCGCTCTTGGCCATGAAGGCTGGGGCGTGATCGACGCGCTGGGAGAAGGCGTAACAACTGTCCCACTCGCTGTTCGGGTAGCAACCCTGTCCTATGCCAGCTACGCCGACTATGACATCGCCGATGCGAGCGCGGTCGTGCCGCTGCCGCCCGCATTGGACGGCATGGCCTTCCCCGGCGAGCCGCTCGGATGCGCCTTCAACATCTTCCGCCGCGCCGGGATCGAGGCCGGGCAGACGGTCGCGATCATCGGCATCGGCTTTCTCGGCGCGATCCTGACGAAGCTCGCGACAGACGCCGGAGCAAAGGTCATCGCCATTTCGCGCCGGCCTGAATCGCTCGACCTGGCGCGGCATTATGGCGCGGCCGAGACGATCGCGATGGACGATCATCAGCGCATCATCGATCAGGTGCGCGACCTGACCGGCGGGCGCTTCTGCGAACGGGTGATCGAAGCCGTGGGCAAGCAATGGCCGCTCGACCTCGCCGCCGAGCTGACCGCCGAGCGCGGCCGCCTCGTCATTGCTGGCTATCATCAGGACGGGCCAAGGCAGGTCAATATGTGGCTATGGAACTGGCGCGGCATCGACTTAGTCAACGCCCATGAGCGCGATCCGGCGGTCTATGCGCAGGGCGTGCGCGATGCGGTGGCGGCGGTCGTATCCGGGCAGATCGACCCCCGGCCGCTTTATTCGCACCGCTATCCGCTCGACCGGCTGGGCGAAGCGCTCGACGCGACCCGCGACAAGCCCGAGGGCTTCGTCAAGGCGATCATCACCCTATGAGCAAGGCCGCCTCGCTCGCGTCCGTGCTGACCCGCCCGCGCGTCGGCTTCCTCGGCGTCGGCTGGATTGGCCGCCATCGCATGGAGGCGATGCTGCGCGCCGGCAGCATCGAAGCCGCTGCGATCGCCGACGCGCTGCCGGTCAACGCGGAGGAAGCGGGGCTGCTCGCCCCCCAAGCCCTGCAACTCGAAACACCCGATGCGCTGTTCGACCAGGTGCTCGACGGCCTCGTCATCGCCACCCCCAGCGCCCTCCATGCCGCCCAGTCGATCGCCGCGCTGGAGCGCGGCGTGGCGGTCTTCTGCCAGAAACCGCTCGGCCGCACGGCCGCCGAAGTGCGCGGCGTGATCGAAGCGGCACAGCGGGCGGACCGCCTGCTCGGCGTCGACCTTTCCTATCGCGGCACTGCCGGTATGCGCGCGATCCGCGAGCGGGTGCGTGGCGGGGAGATCGGCCCTGTCCACGCGATCGACCTCACCTTCCACAACGCCTATGGCCCTGACAAGCCGTGGTTCTACGATCCGGCGCTGTCGGGCGGCGGCTGCATGATGGACCTCGCCGTCCACCTCATCGACCTCGCGCTTTGGACTCTTGATTTCCCGGCGGTCGAGCGGATCGACGCCGATCTTTATGCCAAGGGCAAGCGGCTGACCGACCGGACGAGCGAAGTCGAGGATTATGGCGTCGCCACGCTCAGGCTCGAGGGCGGCACGGTGGTGCGGGTCGCCGCCTCCTGGCACCTCCATGCGGGACAGGACGCCGTCATCGCGGCGGACTTCTATGGGGCAAGCGGCGGAGCATCCTTCCGCAATGTCGGCGGCTCCTTCTACGACTTCCGCGCCGACATGCTGCGCGGCACCACCCGCGAGACGCTGAGCGAGCCGGGCGACGCCTGGGGCGGAGTGATGGCGGCGGAGTGGGCGGCGCAACTGGCGCGCGATTCCCGCTATGATCCGGTGTGCGAGCGGCTGGTCGACGTGGCGCAGGCGCTCGACGGCATCTATGCCGCCGCTTTGGAGAACCAGCCTTCGATCCGGTCGAACGCCTTGCCCAGCCAGCCGCGCGAATAGGTCAGCCCCTGATAGACCGCCAGCGCCGCCCGGCCCCACAGCAGGAACAGCCAGGGCTGGCGCAGCGCGCGGGCGATGCGGAACATCCGCGCGCTGCCTCGCGCGATCCAGTGGCGGCAGCGATAGACGAGCTTGCGCCGCACAGGGATATGGTCGGCGCGCGGCGGCACGCGCTTCACCGGCCGCACGCCGCGCTTCGCCCAGGTCAGGCGATAGGACAGCCCCTCGCGCCGCTGGCGGAAGCCCGCCGCCTGCGTGTCCTTGACGAACGCCGCATCCACCTCCGTCAGCGCCAGCCGGCCCTCGGCCCGCGCCTCGTCGATCATCTCGCGCAGCGCCTTTGCGCGCACCACCACGACATTGGTGCCGCGCCCGTCCGACGAATAAGGCTCGACCCAGGCATCGCCGAAGCTGACGTCGGCGGTCTCACCCACCACATCGTCGCAATAGTCGCAGGCGCTGTTCTGGAAGAAGCCCGATCCCCAGTCGCCATCGACCAGATGCCACCAGTCGCGCATCCGCTCTTCGCCGTCGCGGGTCGCGAGCCGGGCGGTGTACCAGTTGGCCGGGCGATCGGGATTCTTGACCCGATATTCCACCGCCGCGACCGCATCGGCGGCCAAGTCCATCTGCCAGGCGAAGCTGTCGACCATGTGCCGGCTCTTCATATGGCCGCAGACCAGCGCCAGCGTGAAGCCGATGCGCTCATGCAGGATCGGGTCGGCGCGGCGGGCGAGATGCACCGCCTTGATGAAACAGGGGATGCCGATCACGGCATAGCGGCCGGGGGTGGCGCGGATCTCGTCCAATATGCCGGCCATGTCGACCGGGTAATAGCGCGACTTGGCGCCCGCCCGCAGCGCCGCTTCGTCGCGGGCGATGCGGTATCGGAACAGCCGGTCCTGCGCCGGCGCGACATGGGCGACGCCGTCCACCCTGTTCCGCCGCAGCAGTTCGGACGCGACCCAGGTCGCCATGCCGCCCGAGCTTCCCTGGGCGCGATACTCGTCCTCGCCGACATGGCCGACATAGGCGGCCTCATGCCGGCCGATCGCCTCGTCCTTGCGCGCCGCATCCGGAAAGCGCTGATTCGCGATCCCGTCCTCGTCGGTGGCGGCCGGGGAGAAGGGGCAGAGCCGCGCGAAGCCGCGTGTCCGCGCGCTGCGCCAGTGGGCGGGACCGTGGGGCTTGAGCTGCCCCTCGGCATCCCAATCCATCCGCACCCCCGGTCGGCCCATCAGGCTGGCGCACGCGCCGCAGCCGATGCAAAGCCCCGCATCTGCCATGTCCTGCGGGCTCAGCCTGTAGTCGGATGGCGCGCTCAAGCCGCCAGCCCGAGCGTCGATCGCAGGAATCGGTCCGACCGCGCGCGCATCGCGCCCAAGGGCCGCGCCGCGTCGATGGGTTGGGTGAGAAGCCGGGCGAGCATGGCGGCGCTGCTGTCCGCCGTAACGATCCGGTCGGCGGCTTCAAGGCTGGCCAGCAGGCTATGCACCTTGTTGGCGCGATAGGGGGTGGGGGCGGCGAGCAGCGGCCGATCGTGGAGCAGCGCAAAGACGCAGCCATGGAAGAAATTGGTGACGACCCCCTGCGCCGTGCCGATCAGCTGGTCGAACTCGGCCGGCCCGGCGTCGAGCCGCTGCGTATCCGCCCAATCGTTGCGATAGCCGATGCTGAGCAGCCGCAGCCCCCTGGCGCGGGCATGGCGGCGCACCGGCTCCACCAGCCAGGCCGGAAAATTATGCCCATAGACCGCGATATGGTCGCTCCGGTCGTTCGACGCGCGGCGCGGCGGCGGGAAGAGCAGGCAGGGATCAATCACCATTTCGGGCTCGCGGCCCAAGGCCGCGCGGACGATGCGGCGGCTATTCTCGTCCCGCACCGACACCGCCGAAAAGCCGTCCAGCCGTGCGGCCCAGTCGGGCGAGAGGCCGCTGTCCTGATTGCCGAAGCTGGCGGCGTAGGCGGCGAGGCGCGCGCGCACCCCCGCGCCGTAGAAGGTCGGGCACCCCCCATACCAGGGATGCTGGAGATTCCACACCTCGTCGCTGCCGACCAGCACCATGTCATAGCCATCCAGCCTGTCGGGCTGGTGAAGCGGAAAGGGGGCGGAGAGGGGCAGACGGTCGAACGCCGCGCGGAACTTGCGCGTCTTGGCGGCGTAAGCCGGGAAATCCTGCCGCTGCACCGGGGTCGGCAGCGTCGGGCGGAAGGCGCAGCGCAGCTCCGCCCGTTCGACCGCGACGGACTGGTGGTCGAGCAGCACGGCGTCCACCCCCAGCGCGCGCACCCCCTCGACCAGGCAGCGCGCCTGCCAATAGGAGCCGTAATTGATGCAGCGGTGGAAGGTGAGGATGCCGACCTTCATCCCCGCGGCCCGGCGGCGTGCGCGGCGCGTCGCATCGGTTGCTGATAGGCGAGGATGGCATAGCTCTTCTCCTCGACCAGTTCGGAACCCAGCAGATCGTTGATCCGGCGCTTGATCGCGGCGCGCCGATCGTTCATCCGATAGACCGCGCGGGCCAGGCGGATGAAGTCGGGGCCGAAGCGGGCGGCGGCTTCCTCCAGCCGGATCGCATCCTCGATCGACCAGAGCAGCCGGTTGACCCGCGCCAGCCGCCGCACCTCGGCGCGGATCGCCTCTGCGGCGAGTGCGGGCGCGGCGACCATCGCCAGCATCCCATATTCGCGCGCGATATTGGCCTGGGCCGGCGCGGCGGCGATTCGCTGCTTCTTGATCTCCAGGATCGTCAGCTTGTCCAGCAATTCGCCCCAGGATACCGGCACGGCGGGCGCGCGGGCGGCGCTCATGGCGCTTTGCTCGCGGCGGGGGAGAGGGTGAAGGCGCCAAGATCGCGCGCGACATCGGCCATCACCTCGCGCCAGTCGCCGGCGGTGCGCTGGGCATGGATGTGCATGGAGGGGTACCAGGGGGTCGCGTCGCTATCGACCGGCCAGCGCCAGTCGGGATCGGCCTTCAGCAACAGCCAGGTCGGCCGCCCCATTGCGCCGGCGAGATGCGCGATCAGCGTGTCGACGGTGATGACGAGATCGCAGGCGGCGACGAGCGCGGCGGTCGCGTCCATGTCGAACGGGCAGCCGCGCGGGTTGAGCACGGGAAGGCCGGTCGCCTGGGGGACGAGCGTAATGCAGCGCGAGCAGGCGCAAAGCGGCGCGAACAAGGCGGGCGGCACCCCGCGCGCCCCGTCCCAGTCGCCGGCGGCATAGCAGAGGCCGACCGTGCCATGGGGAAGGATGGCGCGCGGCGTGCTGAGATACGGCCAGGGCGCGTCCGCCGGCGTCGCGCGCAGCGCGAAGGCGAGTTCGGTAATCTCGATGTCGCATTCGGACGGGGGAAGCGGATGGACGACATCGAAGGGGAGGAAACGCACATTGGCCGCTGGCGCGATGCGCTGGAGCAGGCCGAGCAGGCGGGCCGGCGCTTCGACGACGACGGAGGCGGCGCGGCGCGCGAGCAAGGGGAGGAAGCGCGCGAACTGCACCGTGTCGCCGAGGCCGTGATAGCAGCGGACGAGGCAATCCCGCCCGTCGAACGCCCGGCCATCCCAGACCCAGCGGAGGTGATAGGGCAGGCAGGGATCGTCCCGCGTTGCCGGATCGCGCGCCTTGAGCACGGCGTCGGACAAGGCCCAGGCCGCCGCATGATCGTTGGCGCGCATCGCCGCCACCCAGCGAGCGCCGTCCTCAACGGTCGCCATGCGTGCCCGCGCGCGTCAGGGGAGGCTGGCCCATCTCGTCATCCATCCAGTTGCGATGGGGTGTCGAAAGCCGGACATGGGGCAGCGGTTCCGGCGAAGAAGCACTGCTTTCACATGGGTTAGCGCTGGCTTTTCTGCGATGGGCCTCTCGTCGGCACGCAGTCCGCGCTTCTCTGAATATTCCCTATCCCCGAGCGGCTGGCGCGGGGCGAGCGGCAAAGGAAAAGGGCCGGCGCGTTCCCGCACCGGCCCTTGTTCATCGATCCGCTCGGATCAGTTGATCGTGCCCAGCCCGCCAATGGCGCGATCGACCAGCGCCTTGTCGGCCTGCGCGTCATGGCCCTGCGCGATAAGCGTCGCGGCGGCGGCGGTCGCGGCGTTCACCGCGCGGGCGCGGATGCCGGCGATGGCGGCGCGCTCGGCCGCGCCGATCTTGTCCTCCGCCATCTTCTGCCGGCGGGCGACGAGCGCTTCGGCATTGGCCTTGGCGTCCTCGATCAGCCCTTCGGCTTCATGCTCGGCCGCCGTGCGCATGGCGGCCGCCTCGCTCGCGGCGGCGGCGAGCTTCGCTTCATATTCGCTCTTGAGCGCTTCGGCTTCGGCGCGGAGCCGGGATGCTTCGGCCAGCTGCTCCTTGATCTGCGCGATACGGCCGTCGAGCGCCTTGCCGATCAGCGCCGGCACTTTCTTGAAGAGCAGGATGGCGATGAACACCGCCATCGCCAGGCTGACCCAGGCCGTCGCGTCCATGCCGACCGCCTTGGGATCGGCGTGGGGCGCTACGCCTTCATGGGCGGCGGTGCCGACCGGCTCCAGCCCTTCGGCATGGATCGCCTGATCGAGGTTCGGGGTCGGTTCCCCGTGCTGCTGTGCTGCTGCCTCAGCCATGGGCCAGTGCCGCCTTTACTGCGTTGCGGGCCGCTTCGTCCGACGCTTCCACGCCAGCGATACGCGCCACCATGTCGCGCGCCGCATCGGCGGCGACGGTTTCGATTTCGGCAAGCGCCGCGTCGCTCGCGGCGCGGATGCGCGCCTCGGCGGCGGCGATCTTCGCCGCAACCTCAGCGTCGACGGCGGCCAGCTTCGTTTCGGAAGCCTTGGCCGCGTCCGCTTTCGCCTTCGCCACCACCGCCTGCGCGGCGGTGCGGTTCTGGGCGTCGCGAACCTTGTAATCCGCTTCGGCTTCGTCGGCGCGGGCGAAGGCCGCCTTGGCCGCATCCAGATCGCCCGTGATCTTCGCGTCGCGCGCGTCCGCCGTGCCCTGCACCTTGGGCACCATGCCAAGGCCGATGACGAAGAAGACGAAGCCGAAAGTCAGCAACAGCCAGAAGATCTGGCTGGAGTAGGTTTCGGCGATTTGCGCGATTTGAGGCATTTTGGGGTCCGTCCGGTCAGAGGGCGGTCAATAATATCGGTAGGCGGGCAGAGAGCGATCAGCGCCGTCCGCCCGCTTGCCATAAAGATCAGGCCACGAACACCAGGATCATGGCGATGACGAACGCCAGCAGACCCAGAAGCTCCGCCGCGGCGAAACCGATGAACAGGCGGCCCTGCTGACCATCAGCAGCACCCGGATTGCGCAGCGCGCCTTCCAGGAACGCGCTGAACACGTTGCCCACACCGAGGGCGGCGATGCCCGCACCGATCGCGGCCAGGCCAGCACCGAGCAGCTTTGCGGCTTCTGCGTCCATGTCGTAAACTCCTTCGTTAAATCTGTTGAAAAGGTTGGAAAAAACTCAGTGAAGATTTTCGGCGTCGTTGAGGTACACCGCCGTCAGCAGCGCGAACACATAGGCCTGGATCACCGCGACCAGCATCTCCAGCGCGCTGATACCAACCATCAGCACGAAGCTGGCGGTGCCAACGGTAAGGCCCAGCGCCGGCGAAGCGTTGGCGCTGTTGATGACGAAACCGGCCAGCACTTTCAGCAGCACGTGGCCGGCGGTCATCGCGACGAAGAGTCGCAGGCCGAGGCTGAACGGCCGCACCATGAAGGAGACCAGCTCGATGAAGAAGAGCGGCACCACCATCGCGATCGGCGTGCCGTGCGGCACGAACAGCGAGAAGAAGTGCAGGCCGTGCTTGGCGAAGCCCACGATCAGCACGATCGAGAAGCTCATGATTGCGAGCACGCCAGTCGCCGTGAAGTGGCTGGTGAAGGTGAAGGGGTGCAGCCCGAACAGGCCGAGCGGCAGCAGACCCAAGAGGTTCGCCAGCAGGATGAACATGAACAGCGAGAAGACGTAGGGGATGTATTTCCGGCCCTTGTCGCCGATATTGGCGATCAAAAGGTTCTTGATGAAGCCGGTCATATATTCGACCGCCATCTGCCAGCGGCCCGGCACCAGTTCCCGCTTCATGCCGCCGACCACGAACACCCACAGCACCAGGGCGGCGAGCACCATGTAGAGCGCGCTGTTGGTGAAGGCGATGTTGAAGCCGCCGATCGACAGATGATCCGTACCGAACAGGGGTTCGATAGCGAATTGATGCATCGGATCGATTTTGCCGGATTCTGCCACGGTGACCCCTGTAACGTCTTTAGCCTTCGGACTAGGGTGAGGGCGGTCCCTGTTCGTCGGGACGCTTCACCGTCGTCAATCGGATGATATTCCTGAACGCCGCCACGATCCCGAGACCGAGGAAGACGAGCAGAAGCCAGGGGGATGTGCCGAGCAGCCGGTCCAAGACCCAGCCGATCAGCGCACCGCCGACAAGACCACCGATCAGTTCGGCGAGCACCCGGTTGCCGAGGCGGGTTCCATCGTCCGCCGCCTGCTCCGTCGCCCCCTGCCTGACCTTCTCGGCCTGTTCGGCGCGCGCGATCCGTTCTTCCAGAGAAGCGATGCGCGCGTCCTCCCCCGCCGGGTCTTGTCCGGGTGCGTCCGCCATCCTGGCCACTCCTTCCGCGCTGTTGCTGTCGCGGCGGCATGGCGCTTGGCGCTGCACCCGTCAAGGCGACGCCCCTCTAGGAAGGGGATGGGGGTGTGTCAACCCGCGTGAGCGCCTGAATTTCCGTGTTTCGGGGCGAACGATGCGTGAGGCTTGCGCGCTCACATTTTCCTATTTAGCTAAATAGCCATGGACCGGATTTTCAAGGCTCTGGCGTCCGAACCGCGGCGACGCATTCTGCGCTATCTGGCGGACGAACCGATGACGGTGGGCGAGATCGCCGACAATTTCGAGATGACGATGCCGTCCATCTCCAAGCACCTAGGCGTCCTGCGCGAAGCCGGCCTGGTGCGCGAGCGCAAGCATGGGCAATATATGCTCTACACGCTGGAGCAGGAGCAACTCACCGCCGGCCTCTACGACTTCCTCGCCGACTTCTGCGACGACGCGCGGACGTTGGCCGAACAGCGCGCAAAGCGGCGGAAGCGGGAGTGATGCGTCCGCGCTTACGCGGCCCTTAACCAGTTCACGATCGACAAGCCCTGCACCCGCTCGAACTCGCGCATATTGTCCGTTACCAATGTCGCGCCGAGCGCCAGCGCGTGGGCCGCGATCAGCATGTCGTTGGCGCCGATCGGCGTGCCGCGGCGTTCGAGATCAGCGCGCAATCGCCCATAATGGGCATCTGCATCATCCCCCAGCGGCAGAACCGGCAGCAGGTCCAGCACTGCCTCCAACTGGGCCGTCAGCCGCGCCGATCCCCGCCGTTCCGCCCCATATCGCAGTTCGGCGGCAACGATGATGCTGGTCGCGACCTCCACTTCGCCAACCTCGGCGATCCGATCCGCGATCGGGCCCTGCGGATTGCGGACGAGATCGGAAAGGATGTTGGTGTCGAGCAGGAACATGAGTCAGAAGGGGCCGGGTTCAAGCGGCAGGTCGTCGATCGCGCCGAAATCCTCCTCAATCGGCTGAAGGGTCCTCAGACGGGCCAGCAGGGATGGGGCCGGGGCGGGCTCGATGATGATCCGTGCGCCCTCCTTCCGCATGATCGCTTCGTCACCGGGTAGCTCGAATTCGCGCGGAATGCGAACCGCCTGGCTGCGGCCGTTTTTGAACAATTTGACGTGGCGTTCGAAGATCATGCGTCAGCTTGGCATATGCCATGCCATATGCCAACAAACATTCCCTTCGCCATGAATGTTGGTCTCCGGCGTCCCAGCGCTTACAAGCGCCATCATGCCATCTCTCACCACCTCCGCCATCGTCTGCGCAGTCCGGCATCATGGCGAGCATGGGGCGATCGCGCGGCTGCTGACGCCGGACCATGGTCTGACGCCGGGCTATGTGCGGGGCGGTCGGTCGCGGGCGATGCGGCCGGTGCTGCTGCCAGGCAATGTCGTGAAGGCCGAGTTCCGCGCGCGAACCGAGGAGCAGCTTGCCGGGCTGACGGTAGAACTCGCCCACAGCCGCGCGCCGCTCCATGCCGAGCCGCTGCCCGCCGCCGCGATCGACTGGAGCTGCGCGCTCACCGCCGCCAGCCTGCCCGAGGGGACGCCCTATCCCGCGCTGCACCAGGCGCTCGGCGGCTTGCTCGACGCGGTGGAGGCGGCCCCGGCGGCGCGCGGCTGGGCTGTCGCGCTGGTGCGCTACGAGCTGCTGCTGCTCGCGGAACTGGGCTTCGGTCTCGACCTGACGCGCTGCGCCGCGACCGGCGACGCCGCCGACCTCGCCTATGTCAGCCCGCGCAGCGCCGCCGCCGTCAGCCGCGCTGCCGCTGTCGGCTATGAAAGCCGCCTCCTGCCGCTCCCGCCTTTCCTGCTGGAGGGCGGCACGGGGGATTGGACGCAAATCTTCGACGGATTGCGCCTCACCGGCTTCTTCCTCGAACGCTCGCTGCTCACCGATCGCCGCGCCGATGTGCTGGCGGCCCGCGAAAGGTTGGTGGAGCGGCTCAAAAGGGCGGTTGCGTGAGCGCTCCTCACCCCCGTTCGGTTCGAGCCTGTCGAGAACGTCGCGCAGGGTTCTCGACAGGCTCGAACCGAACGGAGCTTTGGGTTGCGCGCGCGTGCATGTTGAGCCATGGGGGCGCGCATCTTTTCTCCACCTGACGAGAGGTTGCCGCCGCCATGCTCATTGCCCTGTTTCCCGGAGACGGCATCGGTCCCGAGATTGTCGCGCAGGCGAAGCGGGTGCTCGATGCGCTGGAAATCCCCGGCATTTCCTATGAGGAAGGGCTGGTCGGCGGCGCGGCCTACAAGGCGGTGGGGCATCCGCTGCCGCCTGAAACGCTGGACCTCGCTAAACGCGCCGACGCGATCCTGTTCGGCGCGGTGGGCGATCCCGATTGCGACGCGCTGGAACGGCACCTGCGCCCTGAACAGGCGATATTGGGCCTGCGCAAGCATCTTGGCCTCTTCTCCAACCTGCGCCCTGCGAAGGTCTTCCCGGAGCTGGCCGACGAATCCGCACTGAAGCCCGAAGTCGCCGCTGCGATCGACCTGCTGATCGTGCGCGAGACCAATGGCGACGTCTATTTCGGCGAAAAGGGGTTCCGCACCACCGCCGACGGGCTGCGCGAAGGCTATGACGTCATGTCTTACAACGAAGCCGAAGTCCGCCGCATCGCCCATGCCGGCTTCCAGGCAGCGCGCGCCCGGCGCGGCAAGCTCTGCTCGGTGGACAAGGCCAATGTGCTGGAGACGAGCCAGCTCTGGCGCGACACGGTGATTGAGGTGGCGAAGGATTATCCCGACGTCGCCCTGTCTCACATGTATGTTGATAACGCCGCGATGCAGCTGGTGCGCAACCCCGGCCAGTTCGACGTGATCGTGACCGGCAATCTGTTCGGCGATATCCTGTCGGATCAGGCGAGCATGTGCGTCGGCTCCATCGGGATGCTGGCCTCGGCGACGCTGAACGAGAGCAACCAAGGGCTGTTCGAGCCGATCCACGGCTCCGCGCCCGACATCGCCGGCACCGGCAAAGCCAATCCGCTGGCGACGATCCTGTCGGTGGCGATGATGCTGCGCTACTCGCTCGACTTGCCCGAGCAGGCGGACCGGATTGAGGCGGCGGTGGCCACGGCGTTGCGGAACGGCGCGCGCTCGCCCGATCTGGGCGGCAGCATGTCCACGGCGGAAATGGGCGACGCGGTGCTGGCGGCGCTCTGACCGGGCCAGTTCCGCCGCATCGGTCCTGTCGCGCGCGCGGCCGCATCGATAAGGGCGGGCGATGACCGACCTCTCGCTCCCCTCGCTCCGCGCCGCCGCCGCCATGGTCCATGCGCAGATGCCGCCGACGCCCCAATATGCCTGGCCGCTGCTCGCCGCGCGGGCCGGCTGCGACCTGTGGGTCAAGCATGAGAATCACCTGCCGACCGGCGCGTTCAAGGCGCGGGGCGCGATCACCTATATCGACATGCTGCGCCGCGCCCATCCCGAAGTGACGGGCATCGTCACCGCGACGCGCGGCAATCACGGGCAGGCGCAGGCGCGCGCCGCCACTGCCGCGGGTCTCGGCATCACCATCGTCGTGCCGCACGGCAATGCGCTGGAGAAAAATGCAGCGATGCGCGCGTTCGGCGCGACCCTGATCGAACATGGCCATGATTTCGACAGCGCGAAGGCGGAAGCGACCCGGCTGTCGCGCGATCAGGGGCTGTTCATGGTCCAGCCCTATCATGGGGAGCTGGTGCGCGGGGTCGCCAGCTATGGCCTGGAACTGTTCGACGCGGTGGCGGATATCGACACCGTCTATGTGCCGGTGGGGTGCGGATCGGGCCTGTGCGGCACGATCGCGGCGCGCGATGCGCTGGGACTCAAGACAAAGGTGGTTGGCGTCGTCTCCGCCCATGTCGATGCCGCCAAGCGCAGCTTCGAGGCGGGGCGGCTGATCTCTTCCCCCACCGCCCACACCTTCGCCGACGGCGTGGCGGTCTGCACCCCCGTCCAGGCGGCGCTCGACTATTTCGGTCCCCGCGCCGACCGCTTTGTCGCCGTCACCGACGATCAAGTGGCCCAGGCGATCCGCGTCTATTGGGAGGACACGCATAATCTCGCCGAAGGCGCCGGCGCGGTCGCGCTCGCTGCCTTGCTTCAGGAAAAAGAGGCGATGCGCGGCAAGCGGGTTGCGGTAATCCTGTCGGGCGGTAATGGCGACAGGAGCCAGATGGCCGAGATATTGGCGGGTGGCACGCCCAAAGTGGACATGCGGAAAGCGATATGAAGCGCAAGAGCGGACAGGACCGGGAGATCACGAAGAACTGGAAGCCGGCGACGCTGGCGGTCCGGGGCGGCACCGCGCGCACCGAATATGGCGAAACCTCCGAAGCGCTCTTCCTGACCAGCGGTTATTGCTACGACCGGGCGGAGGACGCCGCCGCGCGCTTCGCTGGCGAGCAGGTCGGCATGACCTACAGCCGGCTCCAGAATCCCACGGTCGAGATGCTGGAACAGCGCATCGCCCTACTGGAAGGGGCGGAAGCCTGCCGCGCCACCGCGACCGGCATGGCGGCGATGACCGCCGCTTTGCTGTGCCAGCTGTCCGCCGGCGATCATGTCGTCGCGGCGAAGGCGGCGTTCGGCTCCTGCCGCTGGCTCACCGACACGCTGCTTCCCCGCTTCGGAGTGGAGACCACCACGATCGACGCGCACCGCACCGAGGAATGGGAAAAGGCGATCCGCCCCAATACCAAGCTCTTCTTCTTCGAGACCCCGGCCAACCCGACCATGGACCTCGTCGACCTGGAGGCCGTGTGCGCCATCGCGCGGGCGCACGGCATCACCAGCGTGGTCGACAATGCCTTTGCCACCCCGGCGCTCCAGCGGCCGATGGACTATGGCGCGGATGTCGTCGCCTATAGCGCGACCAAGATGATGGACGGGCAGGGTCGGGTGCTGGCCGGCGCGATCTGCGGCACGCAGGACTGGATCACCAATGTCCTGCTGCCCTTCCACCGCAACACCGGGCCGACGCTTAGCGCCTTCAACGCCTGGGTGGTGCTCAAGGGGCTGGAGACGCTCGACCTGCGCATCCGCCGCCAGAGCGAGAATGCGCTGAAGGTCGCGACCTTCCTCGAAGGACGCCTGCCCAAGCTGCTCTATCCCGGCCTCGCCAGCCACCCGCAGCATGCGCTGGCGAACAAGCAGATGCAGCTCGCCGGGCCGATCTTCTCGCTCTACACCGGTGGCGGCCGGCAGCAAGCGCATGGGCTGCTCAACGCGCTGCAACTGGTCGACATCAGCAACAATATCGGCGATTCGCGCTCGCTGATGACCCATCCCGCCTCCACCACCCATTATGGCATGGCGGAAGCGGCGCGGCTGGAGGTCGGCATTACCGAGGATATGCTCCGCCTCAACGTGGGGCTTGAGGATGCGGACGACGTCATCGCCGACCTGGATCAGGCGTTGCGGGCGATAGGGCGTTGACGGGCACGGGGGCAGGGCGCATTCCTCCGCCATGACCAGCAGCACCCTCGCGCTCTTCCCGTTCCATGCGATGACCCGCGACATCGGCGTGCATGTCGCCGTCACCTACCTGCCCGAACAGTCGGAGCCGGACCGGGGGCGCTGGTTCTGGGCCTATCATATC
>NZ_JAVHPD010000020.1:0-27076 GCF_036170395.1 Sphingobium sp. | reverse complement strand
TCAGCGCCTGGCGCAAGGATGACAGCGCCTCGCCGATCGACTTCGACGCGCTGCCTGCGGTCGATGTCGACGTGCCCGCCTTCTACTTCAACGAACAGCTGAGCCAGGAATTCCAGCTTCAGGTCGATGCTGGTCCGCTCAAGGGGATGGTCGGCTTCTATTATCTGGACGCCAGGGCCGACACCGCGTTCGACGTGCGGCTGTTCACCACGGTCGCGGGCCTCACCGCCTTCACCCAGGCGAATGTGGACACCGAAACCTATGCGGTGTTCGGCGACTTCACCTATGATTTCAGCCCGCAATTCAGCGTGTCGGCCGGCGGCCGCTACACCTGGGACGAGCGCACCGCCGACATTCTCCGGCAGAATTATCTCGGCGGCGGATCGCCGGTGTTCGGCGGGGCGGGCCTGCCCTTCGGCGCGCCGAGCACGGATTTCAGCGGCAAGGCCAACTACAAGAAATTCACGCCGCGCTTTTCGGTCAGCTACAAGCCGACGCCCGATCACAATGTCTATGCCAGCTATTCCAAGGGCTTCAAGGGCGGCGGCTTCGATCCGCGCGGGGTGGGCACCAACGCGCCGGACCTGAATGGCGACGGCGTGCGGCAGGACAGCGAAGTCGCCTCCTTCCTCGCCTTCCGCCCGGAAGAGGTCGACAGCTATGAGGTCGGCTACAAGGGCAACCTCATGGACGGCGCGCTTTATGTGGCGCTGGCGGGCTTCTATGCGGACTATAAGGATGTGCAGATACCCGGATCGGTCGCCTGCACCGTCGCTGTCGGCGGCGTCCCCACTCCCTCCTTCTGCGGCATCGTGTCCAATGCGGGCAAGGCACGGTTCAAGGGGCTGGAGTTCGAGAGCAATGCGCGTCTGGGCCGCGACATGATGACGCCCGGCGATCGCCTGAACCTTCAGACGGCGATCGGCTATATCGACGCGCAATATCGCGAGTATATCACCAATATCGGCGGCGTGCCGACCGATGTAGCGGCGTTCCGCAAGGTGCAGAACACGCCCAAATGGACCGCAAGCGGGACATTGTCCTATCAGACGCCGGTAGGCGACGGCAGCCTCTACGCCGGGACGACCGTGTCGTGGCGGTCGAAGACCTATCAATTCGAGATTCCCAACCCCTATATCGATCAGAAGGGCTATGCGCTGTGGGACGCCAGCATCGTCTATACCGCGCCCGATGATCGCTGGAGCCTCGGCGTCCATGGCAAGAATATCCTGGACAAGGAGTATAAGACGTCGGGCTACACCTTCGTCGCGGCCAACCCGGTGACGGGCGCGATCATCAACAACGCCGCCGGCTTCCCGACGCCCTCGCTGGGGCGGGAGGGGACGCTGACGGCCTTCTATGGCAATCCGCGGCAGGTTTTCGTGACGGCGACGGTGAAGTTTTGATTTCGTAACGCCTCCTCCGTTCGGTTCGAGCTTGTCGAGAACCCTTCGCGCATCGGTTCTCGACAAGCTCGAACTGAACGGAGATGGGTGAGAACCGCATGACCGACCAGACCGCCTCCCCCCGCTATCGCGCCGTCGTACTGGCGATGCTGTTGCTCGTTTACACGTTCAACTTTCTCGACCGGCAGATCCTCGGCATCCTCGCCGGGCCGATCAAGGCGGAACTGGGCCTCACCGATACGCAGCTCGGCGCGCTCGGCGGTATCGCCTTCGCCCTCCTCTATTCGACGCTGGCGATCCCGCTGGCGCTGCTCGCCGACCGGACCAGCCGGACTTGGGTCATCACTGTCAGCCTGGCTGTCTGGAGCGGCTTCACTGCGCTGTGCGGGATGGCGGGCAGCTTCGTGCAGCTGTTCCTGTTTCGGGTCGGCGTGGGCGTAGGCGAAGCGGGCGGGGTTGCGCCCTCTTATGCGGTCATTTCAGACTATTTCCCGGCGCACCAACGGGCGCGGGCGCTCTCCATCTATTCGCTCGGAATCCCTTTGGGGTCGGCGGGCGGCGTATTGCTGGGCGGCTATATCGCGCAGGCGGTGGAGTGGCGCACGGCCTTCATCGTCGTGGGGGTGCTGGGGCTGCTGATCGCACCCATCTTCCGGCTGGTGGTGCGGGAGCCGGCGCGGCCTGCCCGCAGCGGCGATGCGGTGCCGGTCTCGGCCGTGTTCGGCATCCTCGCGCGCAAACGCAGCTTCTGGCTGCTGGCGCTGGGCGCGGCATCGAGTTCGATGTGCGGCTATGGCGTCGCCTTCTGGCTGCCGAGCCTTCTCATGCGCAGCTTCGGCCTCGATCTTCTGGGGGCCGGGCAGTTCCTCGGCGGGCTGCTGCTGATCGGCGGGGTTGCGGGCGTGCTGCTGGGCGGATGGCTGGGCGATCGGATGGGGAGCGGCGACCGCGCTTATTATGCCTGGGTGCCGGCGGTGAGCTATGTGGTCGGAATGCCGCTGTTTGTCATCGGCGTACTGTCCTCCAGCGTCACCTTCGCCTTCCTGCTGTTCCTGATCCCGCAGGCTTTGGTCTATGTCTGGCTCGGCCCGGTGCTGACCGCCGTTCAGCATCTGGTGCCCGCCCATATGCGCGCCAGCGCCTCGGCCAGTTTTCTCCTCATCAACAATCTGGTCGGCCTGGGCCTTGGCAGCTGGGCCGTTGGCAGCCTGTCGGACGCGCTGACGCCGCAGTTCGGGACGCAAGCGCTGCGCTACGCGATCGTCGCGGCGCTGGGCTTCTACCTTCTTGCCGGGCTGTTCATGGCGCTGGCGGGAAAGGCGCTGCGCAAGGATTGGGTCGCGGCCTGACGCGCGAGCCGCGGGCGGTGCAGCCACGCCGCGACACCTATATTGCTCTAGGATGTTGCGATCAAAGCTATGCTATGGGAATCCCCTCTGCATGATGATGCATGGGACACACAATCTGGCCCTGGTGGTCCTGTCGATCGCGATCGCCATATTCGCGTCCTTCACCGCGCTCAATCTGGCTGACCGGGCACGCGAATCCCGTGGCAGGATGCAACAGGGCTGGCTTGTCGCGGCCGCCCTCGTTCTCGGCGGCGGCATATGGAGCATGCACTTCGTCGTCATGTTGGCGTTCAGCATGCCCGGCATGACGATCGGCTATGATATCGGCCTGACCTTGTTATCGCTGGCATTGGCGATCGGCTTCACCGGCGCGGGTTTCGCCCTCGCGAGCCGCAGCCCTGTCTCGGCGACGCGGGTGCTGTCGGCCGGGTTGCTGATGGGGTCGGGCGTGCTCGCCATGCATTATACCGGCATGGCCGCCATGCGGATGGATGCGAAGCTCAGCTATGGCTGGCCCTGGCTCTTGACCTCCGTGCTGATCGCCGCGACGGCTGCAACCGCCGCCATGTGGCTGACGACGCACGCGCAAACCCTGCGCCGCCGGCTGGTGGCAGCGATCGTCATGGGCGTCGCTATAGCAGGGATGCATTTTGCCGGGATGAAGGCGGCGATATTCTCAAGCGCCAGCCACATGGTCGTGGGCCGCGGCAGCGAAACGCTCGCGCAAACCACCCTCGCCATTGCGATCAGCGCCTTCACGATATTCATCCTGCTGATGGCCTGCGGGGCCGCCGCCATCGAGCGGAACCTGAGCGCCTATGTCCGGCGGCAAGCCCGGATTGCGATGCGCCTCCGCATCGCGGACATATTGCGCGCGGAAGATACCGCAGCAGCGTTGCGGCAGGTCGCCGAAGCGATCGGCGAGCATTTCTCCGTATCGCGCACGGGGTTCGGAGAGCTGAGCCAGGCCGACAACATCTTCCAATATGATGTCTGCTGGACTGACGGCTCTGTACCGCCGCTTCTGGGGCGCCTGCCTGCCGCGTCCTTCGGCGTGAAGATCGTGGCTGATCTGAGCGCAGGGCGAACGGTCGTCATCCAGGATCTGATGGAAGCGGACCTGAGTGATGAAGCGCTCACACGAGAGACGGCCAGACAGGTCGACACCAGGGCGATATTGGTCGTGCCCTTCCGACGCGGGGGACAGCTGCATACCATCGTATATCTCAACAGCCGCACGCCCCGCGCCTGGCATGTTGAGGAAGTCGAATTCATGGAGGAGCTGGCCGAGCGCGTCCGCCTGGTGATCGACAGGGATGCGGCCGAAGCTCAGCTGCGCGAACTGAACGCCACGCTGGAGGCACGGATCGAGGCGCGGACGAAGGAGCTGCAAGATGCTGAGGTGGCTCGACGAGAAGCCGACATGCTTTATCGGGCCTATTTCCAGAACACGCCAGATCCCCTTTTCGTCGTCCGAGTGGAAGACGATGGCGGCTTTCTCGTCGAGCAAATCAATCCGGCACATGAGGCCGGCGTCGGCTTTCAATTCGAAACAATTCGCGGCAAGCGCGTCGAGCAGTTTTTGCCTAAGGAAATCTCCGCCACGGTCATAGCGGCCTATCAGGTGGTCGTCGAAACGCGCGACATTCATCAGTATCGCGAGGCGTTTCAGCTGTCCGGTTCGCCCCGTATCTGGGACACCACGTTGATCCCGCTATTTTCCGATGCTGGAGCGGTAGAGCGCATCATCGGATCGAGCCGCGATGTCACCAAACAGGTGGCGGCCGAAGAGGCGCTGCGGCAGGTGCAGAAGATGGAGGCCATGGGTCAGCTGACCGGCGGCGTCGCACATGACTTCAACAACCTGCTGACACCGATCATGGGGGCGCTGGATCGCCTCGACGCCAAAGGGTTGGGCGATGAGCGGGACCGCAAATTCATCGCGGCGGCGATGCAATCAGCGGATCGCGCCAAAACGCTCGTCCATCGTCTGCTTTCCTTCGCGCGCCGACAGCCGCTTCAACCCGTGCCGGTCGATGTGTCGGGCTTGGTAGCGGGCATGACAGACCTGCTCGGCAGCACCCTTGGTCCCCGGATCGAGCTGGTGGTGGATGCGCCGGCCGGTCTTCCCGCAGCCGTCGCCGACCCGAACCAGCTTGAAATGGCGCTCCTCAATTTAAGCGTGAATGCGCGCGACGCCATGCCCGATGGGGGCGCATTGCATCTCACCGTCTCACGATCCTTGGTGCAGGACAATGAAATCGACGGCATGGCGCCGGGGGATTATATCTGCCTTTGCGTCGCCGACACCGGAATGGGGATGGATGAGGAAACGAAAAAACGCGCGATCGAGCCCTTCTACTCCACCAAGGGCGTGGGACGCGGGACGGGGCTTGGATTGTCCATGGCTCATGGTCTGGCGGCGCAGCTTGGCGGCGCGCTGACGATCGACAGCGTGCTCGGCAAGGGCACGACGATATGCCTCTGGCTCCCATCAAGCGGAGAAAGCGTCCGTTCGGGAGCTGATGCACCAGCGCCCGCGATCATTCCCTTCAGCGGATGCACCGCCATTCTCGTCGATGATGAAGACCTGGTGCGCGAGTCGGCGGCGCAGATGCTGGGCGATCTGGGTTTCGAGGTGACGTCCGCCACGTCGGCCGATGAAGCACAGATCATAATCGGTCAGGGAATGAAGCCGGATTTGCTGATTACCGACCATCTGATGCCCGGAATGACCGGAACGGAACTGGCTCGATCCGTTCTGCAACGGCTGCCTGAAACGCAAGTGCTTGTCATGTCGGGATATGCCGACGCCAAGGGCATTGATCCGGACCTGCCACGCCTCACCAAGCCCTTTCGCCAGGCGGAATTGGCTGGTGCAATCCGTCAGTTGTGGCGAGGCCGCCCATAGCCTGAACAAGATGCCGTCCGTCTTGGCACTGCGGCCTGCCGTTGCTAATGGTAACGTTCCCATTCTAAAACGGCGGAGAGGAATTCGATGCGACCCATGATCGCTTTGCTATTGGCTACAGGGCTTTGCCTTCTTTCTCAGCCCGGCCGATCCGCCTCATCCTCCGCCCCCGCTCTGCCCCATTTCGAGCAGCGCGGCGAAGCGACGCAGTTGATCGTAGACGGCAAGCCGTTCCTCGTCCTCGGCGGCGAGGTCAAGAACAGCAGCACCAGCGACCTCAATCATTTCAGCCGCAAATGGCCGCTGCTGGTGCGCGACAATCTCAACACCGTGCTGGTCCCCGTCGCCTGGGAAACGATCGAGCCGGTCGAAGGCCGGTTCGACTTCAGCAATGTCGATGGGCTGATAAAGGGCGCGCGCGACCATGACCTGCGGTTGGTCTTCCTCTGGTTCGGCACCTGGAAGAACACCTTCTCCAGCTATGTCCCCGCCTGGGTGAAGCGCGACCAGCAGCGCTTCCCACGCATGCAGACCGCCGACGGGCGCGGCACGGAACGAATTTCCACCCTGTCGACAGCCGCCCGCGATGCCGACGCGCGCGCCTTCGCGCAGTTGATGCGCCATTTGAAGGCGGTGGACGGCGCGCGCCAGACGGTGCTGATGGTGCAGGTCGAAAATGAAGTCGGCGTCATCCCCGAATCGCGCGATCGCGCCCCCGATGCCGAAGCCGCGTTCGCCCGGCCGGTGCCGGCGGAATTGATGGCCTATCTGGCGGCGCACCGCGCCTCGCTGAACCCACAGCTGCGCGCCGCCTGGGAAGCGGCGGGCGGGCGCTCGACCGGGACATGGATCGAGGTTTTCGGGGACAATGGCATGACGGACTCGCTTTTCATGTCCTGGTCCTACGCCCGGTATATCGATCATGTCGCCGCCGCCGGCAAAGCCGAATATGCGCTGCCCATGTTCACCAACGCAGCGCTGATCCGCCCCAATTACGAGCCTGGCCAATATAATTCCGGTGGTCCCCTGCCCTTCGCCATCGATATATGGAAGGCGGGCGCGCCCACGCTCGATTTCCTCGCGCCGGACATTTATTTCGACAATTACGCTTATTGGGCATCCGAATATCGCAGGCCCGACAATGCGCTGTTCGTGCCCGAAGCGCGCGGCGGCGCGGCAGGTGCGGCGAACGCGCTCTACACTTTCGGCGCTCTCAAGGGCTTTGGCTTCTCGCCCTTCGGGATCGACGAGCGCGGCGTACAGTTGGCGGGCGACCCCAGCGTCGGACTCGGCACCGGCGGGGATGGCGACCCGGTCATCGGTGCGCTCTACGGCGTGCTGGAACAGCTTGCGCCGCTGCTGCTCCAGAAACAGGCTGAAGGAAGGATCGCCACCATCATCATGGAAGGGTCGGCGCAGCGGTCCGGCCGGGGCCGCATCGGCGACTATATGGTCAACATGATCCGCGCCAGCGGCCCCGACGGCACTGTCGATCCTGCCAGCCGGGTCGCGGCGATGTTCCTCCAGACCGCGCCCGACGAATTCATCGTCGTCGGCGCGGGCGACATGCAGATTAATTTCACCACGGACCGCCCAGGGCCGCCCATTGTCGGCATCGAAAGCATTGACGAGCAAATTCTGAAGGACGGCGCGATGGTCAATGGCCGCAGGCTGAACGGCGACGAAAATGGCCAGGGTCAGTCGTTGCGGCTCTCCTCTTCGGACGCCTCGGAAGGGAAAGTGTATCGCGTCCGCCTCTACCGCTATCGTTGACTGCTTTGCGATCCTCCCTCGGCGGCGACCAAGAAGCCGTCTGACAAACGCGCACCAGTCCCCCCTGGGTGCACTTCGGGCTGATAAGGCAACGGCTTAGCCTGCTGGAGACCGCCGCTCCGCACGGATGCGAGCTTGGGTCGGGTCGCTTTGAACAAAATCAGCGGTGGTTGAGCAGCTCTCGTTATTCCGCAGCGTGCCGCCGCTCTACCGTCCCGTCTCAGTCTGGCAGGAGGATTTGAGCATGAGCCAAAGGACCGAGCGGCAATTGCATCTGGGCGCGATACTGGAAGGCGTGGGCGCCGACCATCATAGCTGGCTCGACCCGGAGCTGCCCGGCGACGCCAGCATCGACATTGGCTGGTATATCGACAATGCCCGCCTCGCCGAGGCGGCGAAGTTCGATTTCGTCTTCATCGTCGATTCGCCCTATATCACGCCTGACACCGCCCCCCATTTCCTCAACCGGCTGGAGCCGCTGACCCTGTTGTCGGCGGTCGCGGCGAGCACGTCGCGCATCGGCCTGATCGGCACGCTCACCACCTCCTATTGGGAACCCTATAATGTCGCGCGGCAGTTCGGCTCGCTCGACCATATCAGCCGGGGCCGGGCGGGATGGAATGTCGTCACCACCGGCCTTGAGGGCGCGGCGCAGAATTACGGGCGCGACGCGCATTTCGAGCATGGCGTGCGCTACGCCCGCGCACGCGAGTTCGTGGAAGTGGTGAAGGGCCTGTGGGACAGTTATGAAGACGACGCCTTCCCGCGCGACCGCGCGGCGGGCCTGTTCCTCGACAAGAGCAAGCAGCATCGCCTCGACCACAAGGGCGCGCATTTCTCGGTCGCTGGGCCGCTGGCGCTCAGCCGGTCGCGGCAGGGCCAGCCGGTGATCTTCCAGGCTGGCGACAGCGGCGAGGGACGAGCGCTCGGCGCGGCGATCGCCGAGGGCACCTTCACCGCCGCGCAGGATTTCGACACCGGACGCGCTTATTATGCCGACCTCAAGGCGCGGGCGGCGGCGATCGGGCGCAACCCCGACCTCATCAAGGTGATGCCGGGCCTCGTCCCCACCATCGCCGAGACCGACGAGGAAGCGCAGGCCATCGCCGCCGCGCAGCAGCAGAGCCTCAGCATCGACAAGCTGCTGACCCAGGTCGGCCGCGCGTTCAACTATCATGATTTCTCGGGCTATGATCTCGACGCCCCCTTCCCGGACCTGACCGGCGTGACGCTCAACAGCTACAAGGGGCACGCCGAGCAGATCATCCGCGTGGCGGCGGCAGAGAGACTGACGCTCCGCCAGGCGGCCTATCGCTTCGGTCAGTGGAAGTCCGACTTTGTGGGGTCGCCCGAGACGATCGCGAACGAGATCGAGCGCTGGTTCACCGGGCGCGCGGCGGACGGCTTCATCCTGCGGGTAACGCGGCCCAAGGACTTCGCTTTGTTCCGCGAGAAGGTGGTGCCGATCCTCCAGGCGCGCGGCCTGTTCCGCACCGATTACGCCCATGACACGCTGCGCGGTCATCTGGGCCTGCCCGTGCCTGAACATCGACACGCGCAAGCGCCGATCGCCATCGCCGCGGAGTGAGCGATATCCTGACGCAGCGTTGCGACGTGCTGGTCATCGGCGGCGGCATGGCGGCCGCCTGGGCGGCGATCGCCGCCGCGAAGGCGGGCGCGTCGGTCATCCTTGTCGACAAGGGCTATGTCGGGACGAGCGGGGTCACGGCCACCGCCGGCCCCAATCACTGGTGGATACCGCCCGATCCGGTGCGGCGGCGCGAAGCGATCGAGCAACGGCACGCGGCGGGCCTGGGCCTCGGCGATCCGGCCTGGATGGAGCGGGTGCTCGATACCACCTGGCGCACATTGCCCGACCTCGCCCCCTATTACCGCTTCGGATCGGACGGCAAGGGCGGCGCTTATTATAGCGGCGTGCGCGGGTCGGAATATATGCGCGCGTTGCGCGCCTATGCTAGCGCCGCGGGCGCGCGCATCCTCGACCATCACCCCGCGCTACAGTTGCTGACTGACGAAGACGGCGCGGTCGTCGGCGCGAGGGGGCACGCACGGCTGACCCGCACGGACTGGGATATCCGCGCCGGTTCGGTGGTGATTGCGACGGGCGGCTGCGCGTTTCGCTCGGGCCTGATCGGCAGCCATGGCAATACGGGCGACGGCTATCTGATGGCGGCGGAGGCGGGCGCGGAGCTTTCCGGCATGGAATTCTCCATCCAATATACGGTCTCGCCCGCCTGGGCATCGACCCGCACTTTGCCCTACACCGCCGCACGCTATTATGACGCGCAGGGGCGCGAGATCGTCGCGCCGCCGCGCGGCCACGCCCATTATCAGGCGCTCGGCGCCGCGCTGCTCAAAGGGCCGGTCTATGCCGACCTCATCGACGCGCCCGCCGCGCTGCCGCCGATCCTGAAGGATATCCAGCCCTTCACGCCCCCTCCGTTCGTCCGCAAGGGGGTGGACCTGTTCAGGGATCGCTGGCCGATCAAGCTGTTCGGCGAAGGCACGATCCGGGGCAACGGCGGGCTGCGCATCGTGGATGAGGATTGCGGGACGAGCGTCGCAGGTCTCTACGCCGCCGGCGACGCCGCCACGCGCGAACTGGCGACCGGCGCGATCAGCGGCGGGGGCGCGGTCAACAGCGCCTGGGCGTTGACATCGGGCCAGATCGCGGGCGCGGCGGCGGCCCGTCGCGGGCTGGCCATTCGGGGCAAGGCTGCGGGCAGGGCGCTAGCAGTCGGATCGGCCGGGATCGCGCCCGCATCCGCCGATCGCCCCATCGACCGCAAGATGATCGAGGCCGACATCGATCATCATATGAACGGCTACCTGCATTCCCTCTGGCGCAGCCGAACGCAGCTCAGCGACTCCCTGGCCCTGCTCGACACCCACTGGCGCACGATCAGCGACCATAGTCGCGCTCAAGGGCTGGCGCTGGTCGCTCTGCGCGAGACGGCCGCCATGACCGCCACCGCGCGCTGGTGTACGGCGGCGGCGCTCGCCCGCAACGAAAGCCGGGGCATTCATGTCCGGGTCGATGCGCCCGCGCTCGATACGGCGGGCGGCGCGCGGCTGCTGACCGGCGGGCTGGATCGCATTTGGACCCGCCCCGAACGCCGCGTCTATGCGGAGGCGGCGGCATGATCGCGCATATTTTCGAGGATCTGTGCAACGGCTGCAACCGCTGCGTCGCCATCTGCCCGACCCATGTGCTGGACGCGGGCGACGGCGCCCCGGTGATTGCCCGGCTGGACCAGTGCCAGACCTGCTATATGTGCGAACTCTATTGCGAGGCCGACGCCATCTATGTCGGGCCGGACGCGCAGCAGCCGGAAAGCGTCGATCCGCAGGCGATCCGGGCGTCCGGCCATCTCGGCCGCATCCGCCGCGATCATGGCTGGGACCGGCCCGACGAGCCGGGGCATCTGGACCTGTATCGGCTGCTCGGCCCCCTGTTGCAGGAGGGCGGGGAAACCGCCGCCCGCCGCTACCGCGCGATAAGCGCCGGCGAGATAGACCCGGATCGATAAAGGGAACGCCTGCCTTCCGATGCGCCGCTCATAGGAACGTGAAAAATTCTCAACCCCGTGTCCCAGCCTGTTTGATAACGGCCGCTTTCGGCTAAAGCAGCCTCCGCGACGGGAGAGATCATATGCAGTATCGGACATTGGGACGGACGGACATCAAGGTCAGCCTCATCTGCCTCGGCACCATGACCTGGGGTTCGCAGAATAGCGAGGCGGAGGCGCACGCGCAGCTCGACTACGCCATCGCGCAGGGCGTCACTTTCATCGACACCGCCGAAGCCTATCCCGTCACGCCGGTCAGCCGCGAGACCCAGGGCCGGACCGAGGAATATATCGGCAGCTGGATCGCCAAACGCGGCAAGCGCGACGACATCATCCTGGCGACCAAAGTCGCTGGCCCCTCGCGCGAGCCGGTGCGGCAATTTCGCGGCGGCAACAACCGACTGGACCGGCGCAATATCGAGCAGGCGATCGACGACAGCCTCCAGCGCCTGCGGACCGACTATGTCGATCTCTATCAGCTCCACTGGCCCGACCGCCCGGTGCCCTCCTTCGGCGCGCGCGGGCTCGCCCAGATTGCAGACGCGCCGGAGGTGGTGCCGATCGAGGAGACGCTGGACGCGCTCGCCGGCCTCATAAAATCTGGCAAGGTGCGCCACATCGGCGTCTCCAACGAAACGCCCTGGGGCGTGTCCGAATATCTGCGGCTGGCGCGCGACCAGGGGCTGCCCCGCATCGCCTCGATCCAGAACGCCTATAATCTCCTGAACCGCACGTTCGAAATCGGCCTCAGCGAATTCGCGCTGCGCGAAGACGTAGGCCTGCTTGCTTATTCGCCGCTGGCCGGCGGCAATCTTACCGGCAAATATCTGGGCGGCGTGATCCCGCCCGGTTCACGCCGCGACGTGGCAAAGCAATTCGTCCGCTACGACCTGCCCGGCCAGGCGACGGCCAGCGCGCTATGTCGCCATCGCCCATGCCCATGGCCTCGATCCGGCGCAGATGGCGCTCGCCTATGTGAACAGCCGCGCCTTCGTGACCGCGAACATCATCGGAGCGACTTCCATGGAGCAGCTGAAGGCCGACATCGCCAGCGTGGACATCACCCTGCCGCCCGAGGCCATTGCGGCGATCGAAGCGGTGCATCGCGAGGTTCCCGATCCCTGCCCATGAGGGACAGCCGCTGGGGATTCAAAGCCCCAGTTCGGCCATCTCCACCACCCGCTTTTCGCGCGCGCTGATCTCCGCCGCCTGGCCGATCGCGACCGCGCGCAGCCCATCGAGCGCCGTGACCTCCACCCCGCCCTCGCCGCGCACAGCGCGGGCAAAGGCTTCGTGCTGGTAGTAGGTCGCGCCATAATGCGAGCCCGCCGCCATCGCGACCGGATCGACCGGCACATGCGCGCGCTCCACCGCCTTGTCCTTCAGGAACCCCACACGCGGCGAAAAGACGAGGTCGCCCGGCGGGATCAGCACGTCGAGCCGCGCCTTGTCCCCCGTCGCCGACATTTCCTCCTGATGCTCGGCCCCGTCGGCGAACATGCACAGGTCCAGCATCGCGCGCACGCCATTGGCGAAATCGACCGTGGTGAAACTATTGTCGATGATGTCGGGCGCGCGGCCGTCATAGCGCTCGTCAAGATGGTTCACGTCCATCGCGCCGGAGCAATAGACCCGCACCGGCTCGGCCTGGACGATGAGGCGCATGAGATCGAAGAAATGGCAGCATTTCTCGACCATCGTGCCCCCGGTATTGGCCGCAAAACGGTTCCAGTTGCCGACCTTCTCCAGGAAGGGAAAGCGATGTTCGCGGATCAGCAGCATCTGGAGCCTGCCGATCCGGCCGCCATGGATTTGCGAGATGAAGGCGGCGGCGGGCGGCATGTAGCGATATTCCATCCCGGTCCAAAAGGGCGCGGCCCGACCCTCGGCCCGGTCCACTACCCACCACGCATCCTCGACCGTGGTGCAAAGCGGCTTTTCGCACAGGATCGCGACATCGCTGTCCAGCAGCGGCTCCAGCACCGCGCGATGGGTGAAATTGGGCGAGGCGACGATCACCGCATCGACATCGCCGCCCTTCACCAGCGCGGCCGCGTCGGCATAAGCGGCGACGCCGTCCGCCTTCTCGCCCAGCGCCGCGCGCGCCCAGCCCAGCGAGGTTTCGACCGGATCGGCGATGGCGGTGATGGTCGCACCCGGCTGAATGAGGATGTTGCGGATATGCTCCACCCCCATCATCCCGGTGCCCACCACGCCATAACGTATAGTCTCTACCACTGGGATAATCCTTGTGCCATTGAGCCGCCCCATGACGACGCTGCGCCTATCGACCCAACCACGCCCGCTCGGCAAGAGCGGGATTTCCGTTTTTCCGATCGCCTGGGGCATGTGGCGGCTCGCCGGCGACGATGTCGCGGCAGCGCGCGCCAAGGTGGAGGCCGCGCTCGACGCCGGCATTACCCTGCTCGATACGGCGGACATCTATGGCTGCGACACGCCGGCCGGCTTCGGCTCGGCCGAGGCGCTGCTGGGCCGGGTGCTGGCCGACGCGCCGCATCTGCGCGATCGCATGGTGCTCGCAACCAAGGGCGGCATCCGTCCCGGCATTCCCTATAATAGCGGCGCCGACTATCTCGCCGAGGCCATCGACGCATCGCTGCGGCGGATGCAGGTGGACCGGGTCGATCTCTACCAGATCCACCGCCGCGATTTCCTCACCCATCCGCAGGAAGTGGCCGCCAGCCTCACCCGCATGGTCGAGGCCGGCAAGGTCCGCGCGATCGGCGTCTCCAACTATGCGATCCATGAACTGGACGCGCTCCAGAGCTTTCTCGATCTGCCGATCGTCAGCACTCAGCCGGAATTTTCCGCCCTGCGCCCGGCTCCGCTCTATGACGGCACGCTCGACCAGGCGATGGCGCGCGGCATGGCCGTCCTCGCCTGGTCGCCTCTCAGCGGCGGACGCCTGGGCGAAGCGTCGCACCCCGCCGCCAGCCTGATCGCGGCGCAGGGCGACGCCTATGGCGTGGACATCGGCGCGGCCGCCTTGTCCTGGATCATGGCGCATCCCGCGCAGCCCATCCCCATCGTCGGCAGCCAGTCGCCCGCGCGCATCGCCCGCAGCATCGACGCCTTCAAGGTCGAATGGACCCGCGCCCAATGGTACGCCGTGCTGGAGGCGTCGCTGGGCGAAAGCCTGCCATGACGGCCCCTTGCGAAGTCGCGTGGTTCTCCGCGCTCTGCGACGACGACTATGAGTTTCTCGGCGTTCCAGACCCGAAACTGAAATCCAGCTGGGATCATTGCCGCGACATCGTGCTGGCGGCCGAGAGCGGCGGGTTCGACAATATCCTCCTGCCCTCGGGCTATATGCTGGGTATCGACACCACCGCCTTCGCCGCCGCGATCGCCACCCTGACCCGCCGGATCAAGCTGCTGATGGCGGCGCGGATCGGGGAGAACTGGCCGCCGCAGCTCGCGCGCCAGATCGCCACGATCGACCAGATCGCCGGCGGCCGGCTGGCGATCAACATCATCTCCAGCGACCTGCCCGGCGAGACGCTGGAGAGCGCCCCGCGCTACGCCCGCACGGTCGAGGCGATGCACATATTGCGCACCCTTCTGAACGGCCAGCCGATCGACCATCGCGGCGAATTCTGGCGGCTCGCGCTCGACCCGCCGCGCATTGCGCAGGGCGGCACTGCCCCGTCCTTCTACTTCGGCGGCCTGTCCGAAGCCGCGCGCGAGGCGGCGGCGGAGGGTGCGGACGTCTATCTAATGTGGCCCGACACGTTGCCGGCGGTGCGGGAGATCATCGCCGACATGCGCGCGCGCGCCGCCCGACGCGGCCGCACGCTGCGCTTCGGCTATCGCGTCCATGTCGTGGTGCGCGAGACCGAGACGGAGGCCCGCGCCGCCGCCTCCCGCCTCCTGTCCCGGCTGGACGACGCGGAAGGCGCGGCGATCCGCGCCCGCTCGCTCGATTCGCAATCGGCGGGCGTGCGCCGCCAGGCCGAACTGCGCGAGGCGGCAGGCGACGAAGGCTATGTCGAGGACAATCTCTGGACCGGGATCGGCCGGGCGCGCTCGGGCTGCGGCGCGGCGATCGTCGGCGATCCCGATCAGGTGCGCGCCAAGATCGACGCCTATCGCGCCGAAGGAATCGACGCCTTCATTCTGTCGGGCTATCCCCATGCGGCCGAAGCCGATCTCTTCGCCCGCCATGTCCTGCCGCATCTCGACCATGCGCCGCTCGCTCGATGACGGATGAGCAACAGAAAACTCTACTAAAGCGATAGAAATATTATCATTGCCTCGGCTGCCTTGGCGTGTCAGCAAAAGGCATGAATTTCGACGCGCAATCCCGTTCCTTTCGCGAGCAGGGCTATGCCCTGTTCGATCAGGTGCTGACAGGACCGCTGCTCGACATGCTCCGGGCCCAGTGCGACGATTTCGTCGCGCGAGAGAACGCCCGGATGGACGCCGCCAGCACGGATCATCTGGGCCTCAGCCATCGCGGCAGCCGCTATTTCGCTAATGAATGCCAGCGCGAACAGCCCGCGCTGCGCACCATGCTGTTCGCGCCGCTGATGGCCGACATCTGCCGCGCGACTTTGGGCGACGACGCCTATTTCTTTCTGGATCAATATGTTGTGAAAGGCGCGGAACAGGGCATGGCCTTTTCCTGGCATCAGGACAGCGGCTATGTCGTCGGCAACGGTGGGCCGGCCGACCATCCGCCCTACCTCACCTGCTGGTGCGCGCTGGACGACGCCACGGTCGAAAACGGGACGGTTCGGGTTATCCCCGGCAGCCATCGCGGCGGCCTTCTGCCCCATGATCGCTCGCCCGAGACCGCCGACCTTGCGGTCGATATAGCGCAAACAGCTGTCCCACTCGCTGTTCGGGCTGGCAGCATCGTCGCCTTCTCCAGCCTGCTGCTCCACGCCACCGGCGCCAACCGCAGCGACCGGCCGCGCCGAGTCTATCTCGCCCAATATACGCCTCGTCCGCTGTTGAACGCGGACGGGCATCTGCGCCGCAACGCCATCGCCTTCCTGCGCGACGGGCGGCAGGTGACTTTCGGATGAGCGCCGGAACGAAAATCGCCGTGTCGGGCATCGCCGGCCGCACCCGCTGGCTGCTGTTCGGCCTGGTCGTCACCGCCGGCATATTGAACCTGATCGATCGCCAGATCATCTCGGTCTTGAAGCCCGTGATCGCGCAGGATCTCGGCTGGACCGACGATGATTATGGCACGCTCGCCGCTTGGTTTCAGGGCGCGGCGGCCTTCGCCTTCCTGTTCACCGGCTGGATCGCCGACCGGCTCGGCGTCAAATGGGCGAACCCCATCGGCGTCGCCGCCTGGAGCCTCGCCGCCATTGCCCATGGCTGGGCGCACAGCATGGTCCATTTCATCCTCTGCCGCGTGTCGCTGGGCGCGACCGAGGCGATGGGCACGCCGACCGGGATCAAGACGATCGCGACCATCTTCCCCCCCTCGCTCCGGTCGGCCGGCTTTGGCCTCGGCAATGCGGCGAACAGCGTCGGCGCGGTGGTCGCTCCGCTCGCCATCCCGGTGGTCGCGCTATGGTGGGGCTGGCGCGGCACTTTCATCGCGGCGGGCCTTGTCGGGCTCGTCTGGGCAGCGCTGTGGCTGGTCGCGACGCGCCGCATCGACTTTGCCGGCCGGGAGGAGGCAGCGCCTGTATCCGATGGCGATCAGGCGCCCGTCTACGGCCCCATCCTCAAGGACCGCCGCACCTGGGCGATCGCGGTCGCCAAAGTCCTGTCGGACGCGACCTGGTGGCTGCTGCTGTTCTGGATGCCCGACTTCTTCAACCGCCAGTTCGGCCTGTCGGGCGTCGATCTCGGCCCCCCGCTCGCTGTCGCCTATGGCGGCGCAGCGATCGGGTCGCTGGTGGGCGGCATCGTGCCGGCCCGGCTGCTGTCGCGCGGCCACGGGCTGAACCGCGTGCGCAAGGGCACGCTGCTGGTGTCGGCGCTGCTGGTGCTGCCGGTCCCGCTGGCGCTCCAGACCGACAATTACTGGTTCGCGGTCGGCATATTGGCGCTCACCCTTGCGGCGCATCAGGGCTTTTCGACCAATCTCTTCGCGCTGATCGCCGATGTGACCCCCCATGCCAAGGTCGGCCGCGTCACCAGCTTCGGCGCTTTCTGCGGCAACCTCGGCGGCATGGCGATCGCCAAGATCGCGGGACTGACGCTCGCGGCGGGCCTCGGCTATCTGCCCCTGTTCCTGTTCGCCGCCATATCCTATCTGCTGGGGATCGGCTGGATCCAGCTGCTGCTGCCCCGTCTCCAGCGCGCCTGACCTCGCGGAGCCCGAAATGACCGAAGAAATACGCAGCGTGCTGCTCGCCGCCCACGGCCAGGGGCAACCCTATGCGGCCTTTTCATGGCCAGCGGACGGCGAGGCCGCCGAGCCCGCCTTCACCACGCGGTCGAAGAATCTGACGCTGCCCCGCAAGGGCGACGGCAAACCGCGCAACATCGTCATCGTCCTCACCGACGATCATCGCTACGACGCGATGGGCTTTTTGAAGCCCCAGGATTTCATCGAGACCCCGGTGACCGACCGGATCGCGCGCGAAGGCGTGCATTTCCGCAACGCCTTCGTCACCACTGCGCTCTGTTCGCCCAGCCGCGCCACCATCTTCACCGGCCTCTATGCCCATCAGCATCGGGTGGTGGACAACAACCACCCGATCGCACCCGGCCTCGTCTTCTTCTCCGAATATCTCCAGGCGATCGGCTATGAGACCGCCTTCATCGGCAAATGGCATATGGGGCTGGAGGGCGACGATCCGCAGCCCGGCTTCGACCGCTGGGTCAGCTTCAAGGGGCAGGGCGACTATTGGCCCAATGGCGACGGCCTCAACGTCGATGGCGAGCGGGTCGCGCAGGACGGCTATCTGACCGACCAGCTCAATGGCTACGCGCTCGACTGGCTGGAAAGCCGCACCCGCGAAAAGCCGTTCCTGCTCTTCCTGGCGCACAAGGCGGTCCACGCCGAATTCTACCCCGCCCCGCGCCATGAGGGCCGCTACAGCGGCGCAACCTTCCGCTACCCGGAAACGATGGCGGCAGGAGCAGAAGGGCGGCCGATGTGGGTCGAAAATCAGCGCAACAGCTGGCACGGCGTCGATTTCGCCTATCATGACGATCTCGACATCGGTGACTATTACAAGCGCTATATGGAAACCTATCTCTCGGTCGATGAGGGCATGGGCCAGATCATGGACCATCTGGAACAGCGCGGCGAACTCGATGACACGCTGATCCTCTACATGAGCGACAATGGCTTCCTGTTCGGCGAACATGGGCTGATCGACAAGCGCTGCGCCTATGAGGAATCGATGCGCATTCCCATGGTCGCGCGCTGCCCCGCTTTGTTCGGCGGCGGGCGGACGGTGGACGAGGTCGTCGCCAATCTCGACATCGCGCCGACCATGCTGGAGGTTGCGGGGCTGGAACCGCCCGAATGGATGGAAGGCCGAAGCCTGCTGCCGCTGATGCGTGGAGAGAGGGTCGCATGGCGCGACGCGCTGCTCTACGAATATTATTGGGAGCGCAACTTCCCCCAGACCCCAACGGTCCACGCCATTCGGGAGGATCGCTACAAATATGTCCGCTATCATGGCGTCTGGGACATCGATGAGCTGTACGACCTTCAGGACGATCCGCTCGAAAGCCGCAACCTCATCTTCAGCCCCGGCCATCAGGATATCGTCGATCGCCTGAACCGCGCGCTGTTCGACCGGCTGGAGGCGACCGGCGGCCTCGACATGCCCTTGCCCCGCGACGCTGGCGAGCGGCAGATATTGCGCAACGCGGACAAACGCGCGCTCGCGGCCTTTCCGGAGGAACTGCTGAAGTTCCTCGCCCGATAGGGACCGGCGCGCCCCGACATAGTTTTTCTTTTTTGCGCCACGCCTATGAGCGAGGCTAATTCTCTACCTATAAAGTTGAATATGAGGGAGCCTTTCCATGCCGCGTTTTCCCATCCGCAGCCTGCTGCTCGCCGGCGCTGCCTTGCCGACCATCGCTTTCGCCCAGCCTGCCGAGCAGGCAGACCCCAATGAGATCGTCGTCACCGCCCGCTTCCGCGCCGAGTCGATCCAGGACGTGCCGATCGCGATCACCGCGTTGAAGGGCGACGCGCTGACTGCGAAGAATCTCAACAATCTTCAGGATATCGCCCAGATCGTCCCCACGGTCGATTTCCGCGCCGGCGCATCGAACAAGGATCGCACCGTCTTCATCCGCGGGGTCGGCACCATCACCACCTCGCCGGGCGTCGAGCCTTCGGTGTCGACAGTGGTGGACGGCGTCGTCCTGACCCGGCCTGGCCAGTCGACGCTGGACTTGGTCGATATCGACCGCATCGAGGTGCTGCGCGGGCCGCAGGGCACGCTGTTCGGCAAGAATGCGTCGGCGGGCGTCATCAACATCGTCAGCAAGACGCCGACCAACGACTTCCATCTCTCGGCGCAGGCCAGCTATTTCGAGGGCGACGAATATCGCTTCCGCGCCGGCGCATCGGGCGCGCTTGTCGAGGACAAGCTGCTCTTCTCGGTGACGGGGCTCGTCGCCGGGTTCGACGGCAATGTGAAGAACCTCACCACCGGCAACGACGTCAACGGCTACAAGCGGCGCGGCGGCCGCGCGAAGCTGGTGGCGAAGCCGTCCGAGACGGTCACGCTTACCTTCAACGGCGACTATCTCTGGAGCCGGGAGGATGTGCCGACCGGCGTTCTCGCCAGCACCAACCGAGTCGCCTACCCGACCGGCGCGGTCACGGCCAATCCCTCGCTCGCCGCCATCCTGACGGCGGAGGGCATCACGCCTTCGCTCACCAACAAGACCGTCGCCTCGACCTTCGACAGCGACGTGCGCGACAAAAATTATGGCGGATCGGTCCAGGCCGATATCGAGATCGGCGAAGCGACGCTGACCTCCATCACCGCCTATCGCGAATGGAAGAACGTCCAGCATCAGGATTGGGACAGTTTCAGCCTCCTTACCGCGCCGAGCGCGCCCGGCACGCTGACCCAGGGCGAGGATCGCGGCCGCGTGAACAGCAGCCAGATCAGCCAGGAACTGCGCTTCACCTCCGCCAAGGGCGGCCTCATCGACTATGTCGTTGGCCTATACTTCTTGAAAGCCAAGACCGACGAAGTTTATCGCCGCGACACCATCCGTCTGGTGAGCGGCGCGCGCGTCACCAATTTCGGCGTCGCCCGCTACGGCATCGAATCGGACAATTTCGCCGCCTATGGCGAAGCCAATATCAACTTCAGTCCCGCCTTCCGCGCGATCGTGGGCGGGCGCGTCATCCAGGACGATCTGCAATTCTACCACAACCGCATCTCGGACGCGCCAGCCGCTGGCGTGCCGGGCATCGCCGCGCCCATTTCGAACACGGGCAGCACCTCCAAGACCGACTATAGCGCGCGCCTCGGCCTGCAATATGACCTGTCGGCCGACGCGCAGGTCTATGCCACCTATTCGCGCGGCTATAAGGGGCAAGCGTATAATGTCTTCTTCAACATGCCGCAGAATGCGGTCGAACCGCTCGATCCCGAAACATCGAACAGCTATGAAATCGGCCTGAAGGGCTCAGCGCTCGACAACCGGCTCCAGGCCAGCATCGCGGCCTATATCACCAAGTTCAAAGGCTATCAGACCAACTTCCAGGACAGTTTCCAGGGCGCTCTGGTCACCCGCCTGACCAACGCCGGCGACGTGTCCTCGCGCGGCGTCGAAGGCGATTTCAGCTTCCGTCCGGTCGATCCGCTGAACATCGGCTTCAACATTGCCTATACCGACGCGAAGATTGACAAGTTCAACTGTCCGGCCAACGCAGTCTGCACCAATTTCGACGGCCAGCCGCTCCCCTATGCGCCCAAGTGGAAGCTGCATGGCGACGTGACCTACGTGGTTCCCTTGAGCGACACGCTCGGCCTGGAGCTGAATACCGACTATAGCTACCGGTCGAAGACCCAATATTCGATCACCCAGACGCCCGACACCATCCAGCCGGGCTATGGCATCTGGAATGCGTCGGTCGCGCTGCTCGGCGACCAGAACGGCCGTCGCTGGTCGCTGCGCGGCATCGTCAAGAACATCGCCGACAAGCAATATTCGACCTTCCTCGCCTATGGCGCGGTCGCTGGCCTGTCGCGTTTCGTGCCGCGCGACAATGACCGCTATTTCGGGGTGACGGGCAGCATCGATTTCTGATTTTGGTCGAGATGGAGATCATGGGTTCGGCTGCGGCGCCATTTGGTAGCAGCAGCCGTGATCCCTTGTCCCTCCCACAGCCCACCTGCTACCCGCTGGCTTGGACAGACCCGTCGCCCCCGACCAAGAGCGTCAGCTATCCCGCCATCCCCTATTCCGGCCCACAGCAGCGTCAAAACGCCCTAACCCATGATAGGGACGGGAACGGCCACCGATGGCCCTTGGTTTCATGATCAGGAGAGAGGATCATGAAAGTCGATTTCGGTGCGTTCGACGGTGGCCTGGCTGGACGCTTTGCGGTTGCAACTCTTGAAAGCCATGTCGTCAGCGAGACGGATCGACTGACGGATGTGATCCTCTGCCCGCCGCATCATCTGTCGCCCGTGCCCTGCTGCGCCGTCACGCGCGAGACGATGGCGAACGGCTTTGCGACCGATACCGAAGAAGCGCTGCGCCAGCATGAGATGCTGTTGAGAACGCTGGAGCGGCATGGCGTTCGCTGCCATATGCTTGCGCCATCCTCCAGCCTGCCCGACATGTGCTTCACCCGAGACGTTGGCGTGTCGACACCCTGGGGCATGGTGGCCCTCAATCCCGCCATGCCGCATCGCCAAGGCGAAGTGGATGTGCTGCTGCAAGCCTGCGGCCGATGGAACCTGCCAGTACGGCGCATCAAAAAGGGAACGATCGAAGGCGGCGACATCTGCGTGGCGCGCGACGGGCTTCTCATCCTCGGCCTGTCGGGCGAACGGAGTTCCACCGATGGCGTCGCCGAGTTTGCCGCACCGTTCCGAGCGGCGCGCTGGGACGTGCTCATCTGCCCCTTCCACGCCGACCATCTGCACCTCGACACCATCTTCTGCATGGTCGACAAGGATGAGGCAATCGGCTGCATCGAACTTCTGGACCCGGCGTTCGTCAAGGCCGTCCACAAGCATGGCGTCAGGATCATGCCCATGCCGGCAGAACTCTCGTCATCGCTGGGCTGCAACATCCTCTCGCTCGGCGAGCGTCATATCCTGACCAGCGCGGCCGACCCGGTCGTCTCGACCACGCTCCGCGCCGCGGGTTACAGCGTCGAGCGGATCGACATATCCCAGTTCGCCGCCTGCGGGGGAGGCATCCATTGTCTCACCCAGCCGCTGCGCCGCGTCCCGGCGTGACGCCGAGCCATTCATGCAAACAGGAGGAACAATGAGCCGGACCATCGAAAGGCGCTTCGCCACCCGCACCGAGGCCGAGAACGCGATTGAGTTGCTGGTGCAGCAGCACGGGATCGAGCGCAGCGACATCTTCGTCGCCGCCGACGGGCCGGACAATAGCGTTGGCAAGGAGATTAGTGGTGGAGACGCGGCGGCCCCGCTCGAAGAAGAGCGGGACGATGCGGCGCTGCATTCGCCTGTGCTGGTGTCGATCGACGTGAACGATGAAACGAAAGTGGGGCTTGTAGAACGTGCCTTGGCTGAAGCGGGAGCAGATTAAGGCGAACTGTCCCGGACCAGGAGCGCGGAATGACCCATGTCACCCAGGGCGAGCCCTATGCCTATCGCGATGGAAGCCTGACCCTGATGGGCGAGTTGTTTCAGCCGACGATCCGGCCTAATGGCCGCGTTGTCCTGGTGATCCACGAGGCGGACGGCATTGGCGGCAACGTGCGGCGCCACTGCGCCAGGCTTGCGGACCTTGGCTATGTCGCGCTTGCAGCGGACATGCACGGCAATGGCGAGCCACTCGAGGGCGAGGCGATGCGGCGCGCGCTGGACGATTTTCGCAGCCAGCCTGACCTTATACGCGGTAGGGTGAAAGCCGGCTTCGATGCGCTTCTATCCGCAACCGGCGTAACCCCCGCAAACAGCGCGGCGATCGGCTTCTGCTTTGGCGGGTTCGCCGCTCTTGAACTGGCGCGTTCCGGCGCGCTGGTTGCGGCGGTCGCCAGCTTCCACGGCCTGCTCACCACCGCCCGGCCAGCGCAGGCTGGCACCACCAAAGCCCGCATTGCGGTGTTCACCGGCGCCAAAGACCCGCTCGTGCCTCATGACGACGTCGCCGCGTTTCAGGAGGAGATGGTCGAGGCGCAAGCGCATTGGCAGCTGACCACCTATGGTAATGCCTGGCACAGCTTCACCAACGAAGATGTCGATCGCCTGGGCGACCCCCGCATGGCCTATGACGCTGTCGCGCACACTCTGTCCTGGCGCGCTCTAATCGACTTTCTCGACCTCAGCCTCGCCGACTAAGGCTTCGCTTTCGCTCCAGGCGTGACCGGCTGCATCGGGGGTCTCAGTCGCTCGATCGGGAAAGCGTTATCTTCCGCCGCCTGGTAGATGGTTAGGCCGGGGCGACCGGTCTTGATCTCCCCTCTGTCCAGCGCATCGAGCATTCTTGCCATATCCGCCATGCCAGCGCGCCACCGTCCCTGTGACGACGACGTCGAAAAGTCGAACGCCTTGCCCGCGACCTCTTGGCCTTGCTCGCGATAGGCGATGTGGAGGAGCGTCACCGTGAGCATCGAAGATCGCCTGCCACGCCGCAAGCGCGCGTCGGCTTTGCGTCGCGAAGACCAGATCCTGCGCGCGCGAAGCGACATCGCCCAGCGTGCTGGGCCAGGTTGCGCGCAGCGGCAGCAGATCGATGGCAATGCATAGCAGCGGTCGTTCCCATTTCTCCGCCAGGATGACGTCCAGCGGCAGGTTGGCCGAGATGCCCGCGTCGGCGAGCAGCCGGTCGCCGATGGCAACCGGCGGAAAGACCGGGAGCAGCGAGGCACTGGCGCGAACATGCGCGGGGCCGATCCGATCCACGCCGCTGTGGAATGCGACATCCTCGCCGCTACGCACGTCCACGGCGGTAAGCGTGAGCCGTGGCGCGCCTGCATTCAGCAGGTCGAAGTCCACCAGCCTCCGCAACGTGTCTTCCAGCGGCCTTAGATCATAGAGACTGGCCGGCTCGTTACTGCCGAGCGGATTCCACCAGGCCCCCAGCAGATGACGCGGGGTGAAGAAGCCGGGATGGCCAAAGGCCAGCGTCGCCATAGCCGACAGGCTCCGCCGTGAGGTTTCCACCATGCCGGGAAGGTCGAGCGCATCCTCCACCATGGGACCACAGGCCCACAGGGTGCGCAGGCGATCGACCCGTCGATCAGCCGCGTTGCCGCAGATCATCGCGCCGTTGACCGCGCCGGCCGACGCGCCTGCGATCCATGATGGCTGCATGCCGCGATCGTGCAAAGCCTGATAAGCGCCGCCCTGATAGGCGCCCAGCGCATTGCCGCCGCTCAGCACGAGCGCGATGTCGAAGGGACGGTCGGTCAGTCTGTCCTCCAGGACAACCATGGGAGAGGCGCAGGCGTCCGCTCACGAGGGTAAACGGGCGATCGCCGCCTCCGTTCCTGCACAAGCAGAGATCGTCGGCGCGTCGGCAGTTGGATTTGTCGGTAATGGCGGCTTTGACGGTGCGGCGTTGGCGCATTAGTGGTCCATAGCCATGCATGTTCTTCTGACAGGTTCATCCGGGTGGCTTGGGCGTTTCCTGGCCCCGCGCCTTCGCGCCGCCGGTCATCGCGTCACCGGGCTGGATGTCGCGGCGGGCGCAGACACCGACTGCGTCGGCTCGATCGCCGATGCGGATGTCGTGCGAGCGGCGTTCGATCGCGGCGTCGAGGCTGTCATTCATGGCGCGGCGCTTCACAAGCCCGACATCGCCCGCTATTCCGAGCAGGCCTTCATCGACGTGAACGTCACCGGCACGCTGAACTTGTTGGCGGCGGCTGCCGCCGCAGGCCATGATCGCTTCGTCTTCACGTCCACCACCTCATTGATGATCAACCAGGCCATCCGCGATGAAGGCGGCGATGCAGCGGTCTGGCTGGACGAGACTGTCGGGCCGCTAGCGCCCCGCAACATCTATGGGGTGACCAAGCTGGCGGCTGAAGGCTTGTGCCGTTTATATTCCATTGAACATGGCCTGCCCTGCGTGGTGCTGCGCACCGCACGATTCTTCCCCGAAGATGACGATACGCTCACCCATCCTTCGGGCGAAAATCTCAAAGCCAACGAGTTCCTCAACCGGCGGCTGACGGCGCAGGACGCCGCCGCTGCCCACCTCGCCGCGCTGGAGCGAGCGCCCGACATCGGTTTTGACACCTTCATCATCTCTGCTCCGACCCCCTTCGCGCGTGAGGATGTGCGCAGGCTGAAGAGCAATGCGGTCGAGGTCATCCTGGAGAAATTCCCGGACGCCGCTGACCTCTACGCCGCCCGCGGATGGAGCCTGCCGAGCAGCATCGGGCGTGTTTACGATGCCGGCCATGCCGAATGGCGGCTCGGCTTTCGTTGCTCGACCGGCTTTTCAGACATTCTTGCAGCATTGCGCGATGGGTCCGACATGCCCTTCAACCATGACCCCAGCTATGTGTCGCCAAAGGGCTGAGCATCTCCTGCAGCTTGGGGAAAACAGTGGGGCTGGCGGTTCAGGTCGGGAAGCTCGGCACCATCTCGCCCAATGCTCCCCTCCGATGCTCTTCTGTTATCAACAGCATGAAAAGCCATATGAATAGCTTCCGTTTACACGATGTTTTGCTTTAGATTCCAAAGGGATTGAGCTTCACGTACATCTCGTCGAGATGCCAGCGCCAGTGAGGAAAGCCTCGTATTCGGCTGACCCACTGCCTTTGTATTTTGCTCGCGAAAGGCTGGCCGAAGCGCTTCCACCAGAGCCGCACTGTCTCGTGAAAGATGTGGATGCCGCGCTCGAACAGCAGGTCTTCCACATTCCGCAGCGACAAGCGATAGCGGACATACATCAGCACTACCAGGCGAACCTCCTCGGGCGAGGAGTTGAAGTAGCGAACCGGGCTTTCGGATCCGCGGCTCATGCCATCGCCTTACCCGCTGCCCCTTTGTTTTGACAGCACCCAACATCTTGCACCATGGCGGGGCTGATGGCGCGGCGAGCCGCATCATGCCAACCGGATCGTGGGCCGGGTCATGAGTTCTTACGAACTGATGCCCGCGTTATCACTTCGCGGGAGGCCGCGACGGCGGCGCGGGCGCGGTCGAGATCGCCGACGCCCGCGCGCCGGTCGTCGGCGCGCGGCACCTCGACCTCCACCAGCAGCGGACGATGGAGCGCACCGAGCAATTGCTCCAGCGGGAAGGCTCCGGTTCCCGCTAGGGCGCGCATCCTGACCGCCTCGCTCCAGCGCTGGTCATCGGGGCAGGTTGGCGGGCCGTCGGCCAGTTGGACGTAGGAAATGAGGTCGGCATTGGCGGCGACGTCGGCGATAGTGCCGCCCTCACGGAACAGGTGGAGCGCGTCGCACACCAGCGCCCCCGCCCCCGCTTCGCGGACGATCCGGGCCGCCTCCCCGATGGTGGGGATCGCCGAAAACCGCATGAACTCGAGCCCTGCGATGATGCCGAAACTGTGCGCGAGGCCCGCGAAGGCGGCAAAGCGCGCCACGGCTTCTTCGGGGTCGGTGACGGCATGGAGATGCGCGGTCGCCCGCGTCGCCCCCAGCCGCGCGCCGACGTCGAGCGCGCGGGCGAAGGCGTCCCGATCCTCAGCCCCGTCGAGCGGAAACACTTCAAGATTGCCGGCGGTGACCCGGTGATCATCCATGCGCGCGCGCAGATCGGCGACGTCGGCGGCGTCCACAACCGGGAAGTGGCCGGCAGCCGCGGGCGGGATGAAGGTGAAGAGGCAGACATGCGCGCAGCCGGTCGCCGCGGCCAGTTCAACGAGCCGCGCCGGCGTTGCGTCGAGCACGGTTGTGAATCGGCGTGCAAAAAGAACCCCGTTAGCGGGGTGATCGGCGTCTAA
>NZ_JAVHPD010000019.1:0-93986 GCF_036170395.1 Sphingobium sp. | reverse complement strand
AGCACCAGCATCATATCCGATGCCGGGGAAAAGGGGCGGGCCATCCCATAAAGACGGGCGGATGAGCTGGTAGGCGGCGACTGGATTGGCGGCTGATGCACCCTGCGGGACAGTCAGCGAGGACGGTAAGAGGCGTCCCTGAAATGCTCATGCACCAGTATAATGAAGCGCCCCCGAGGAAGCTGCTCTACCCCGCCGCTGGGTAACAGCTACGAGCCCCTTGGCCATTTGGATGGTCATACGGGCCGACCGCTCTAGGACGAAGGTCCTGGGATTGCTTGATGAAAAGCCGACAAGAGAACCCCGGCGCAGACATATGCTCTGCTCAAGATCCAATGCGTGACGCGACGCCGCAGGCAAGCCAAACAATATGATCCCCCCGCTACATGGATGCGACCGCTGGCCTGATATGGCTGGCGCTCTTCACTTTTATCTATGTAGCGGGGGGATAATTGCGTTCTTCTCGCTCGAGGCAGTTCGTCGCTCGCCGCTGGGCTTGATAAAATTCGAGGCGAGCCGTGCTACAAGCAATCTGCCGCTGAAGCGCGGTCGCGCGGACTGCGGCTAAGATTGCGCCGTAGCAGGACATCCAGCGCGTGAGCGTTGGATCGTCCTTCTACTTCGAACTTCACGGTTTATTATCTGGCTACAGCCTCCCAAGACATTGTTCCGACTGCGGAAAAGCGTCTTGGGAGACTTGCTCTTCCCTCCAAAAGACACAATCGCAGCAGGGTCTTGAACCACCCGAAGGAGGAGCCATGCTTGTCGGCTATGCCCGCGTATCCACAACCCACCAATCGCTCGACGTGCAGATGGAGCAACTTGCTGCCCATGGCGTCGAGAAAATCTTTCAGGAGCAGATCAGTGGTAAATCGGCATCGAACCGGCCACATCTGAAAGCTGCCCTCGATTTTTGCCGGGAAGGCGATACCTTCCTTGTCACTCGGCTCGACCGCTTCGCCCGATCCGCGCAAGACTTGCACAATATCGTAGCGGCCCTGACAGCGAAGGGCATCGGCTTCCGCTGTTTGCAACAGGGCGGTCTCGATACGACCACCAGCCATGGCAAGCTCATGCTGGGCATATTAGCCGCCGTCGCGGAATTTGAACTCGACATCAGGCAGGAGCGACAACGCGAGGGGATCGATAAAGCCAAGGCCCGCGGCGTTTATCAGGGCGGAAAACAGCGGTTTGATCCGGCCATTGTCCAGAATCTTTATAATGAAGGCATGAAACCCCGCGCGATTGCGCGTGAAATTCAATGCAGTCCAGCTACGGTATATAGAATTTTGGGTAACAATTTCTAAAAATCAGTGTTGGCGAAATCAGAATTATTTTTGATTATTTTTCTGACTGTTAACCCCAATCTCCAGTCGCTCTTTGAACAGACGACTTTATCGCTTGCCTTATCGAAAACAAGGCAAGGAGATACAATGTCGATCCTCAAATCCCTCAAGCTTACCGCCGCCAGCCCGGCCAATGCCAGCGCGCGGGAACACGGTTTCCGGGCGAAACTGCTGCGCTATCTCGAAGAGCAGAAGGCGTTGGCCGAGGCAGAAATCGCAGGGACGCCGTTTCATGCGACCAAGAAGGTCACCAAAATCCTCGAAGGTGGGCAGCGCGCCCGCGTCGATGCACCGCGCACCGTTCGCAAGGGCTGGTTCACCGATGCCAGCGGCAAGATGTTTTTCCAGCTTCGCTATGGCAGCAAACCGCTGGAGTTCGCCAAAGGCATGAACGCGGTCGCGGTCGAGAATTTTGCCGAGGTGCCCGGCATCATCGGCTCGATCATTGAAGCCATCAACGCTGGCGAACTCGACCCGCAACTGACCAGCGCCATCGCGGAGCGCAAGGCCAACTTCAAGCCCAAGGCCAAGAAGGCTGGTGCGTAACCTTCGACATCGCGGGGCGGGTGACTATTGCCCGCCTCAATGGCCTTCCCAGTCTGACAGATGAGGACAGGTAGTTTCAATCCGCCTGCGTGTCAGCGTTATCGGTGCCGATCAAGAACGGCATCGTATAGAAGCCTTCACACCCATGCGCCCAGCAAATCCACACACGCTAACCTAAATCGTGAAAGGTGCAGCTGCATTCCACTGCTTGGCAGAGCAATCTTCATTCAGTATCAAGTCTTTGGGAATCTGTGTCGTGGGGGATGCCGTGAGTAAGACTTTTATGAGGTGGATCTTTAGGATCGCCAGCATTTCAATCCTGCTCCCTGCATCTTTCAGCAATGCTGCTCCTCGCGCTACCGCTCCAAAGGCACCTGTAATTTATGGGTTCAAAGGCGCGCAACTTGGGATGTCCCTTCAAGATTTATACAATCTGCCAATCGAGGTTGCAGATACCAAGCCGGCATCGCTAGCTTGCTCAAATACGCAGGAGGGGCGGAGGCAAGGCGCGATTAGTAGCATCGAGGAGGATGAAATTGGAATTGTCGTGTGCCAATATCGCTTGAACGCAGGCTCTGACACAAGCCGCGCGACGATCAGGATCGGTCGTGGATATACCGACAACGTCAATTTCCGCTTTTATGATGGGCAGTTATTCAAGATATATATTGAGGCCGGAAAACGCGAATATGACGAGGCCGTTGATGGCCTCGTTGCAAAATACGGCGATCCCGACCTAGCTCGAGTCGAAGAAGCTGAAAGCACTAATGGTCAAACTTTTTCCCACGAGATAATGACGTGGGAAAACTCTTCAAATTCTGTAGTCGCATCCGAGCCATGGGTATTTGGTGGAGGAAGCGTTATTTTCCGAGATTACCTGATTGAGCGCAAAATGAAGCTAGATTTGAACTCCAAGTATCCATCAGATAAAAAGATGTAAATGAACTATGCAATTCATTTATAATTATCCAACCATAGCGTTCTATTTTTTGTTTCTATAGCCAAGCATTGATCTGATATAAACCGATCCAGCGAGCCGTCTCCGTCCGCTTCACATCTCTGATCTCGATCCCGAATCCACTGTCGCTGCATACCTCGCAGAAGCAGCTTCTTATCATCAGGTAGAGAGGCCATCTTTCTCCTATAGGCTTGATTTAAGAGGGCATCCTGAATTCCAAATTCTCGATCAATGCATTCTTGCATGGCGAATTGAATTCCTTCCGCGGCCTCCCCTGAAGAAATGCACCTTTCATATTCTCGCGATAATTTTTCATCGCCTGATCCGGTACTGGCGGCGAGAATGGCAAGTAGAAATATCATTGCAATCACCTGCATGAAATAAAGAAATGTCTAACTACACCTGTTCATTGTAACAGTGCTTCCATCATCCTCAGTGTATGAGAATGAATTTTCGGATGCTGAGCTGATCTTATACTGCGTCGAATTATCTTCATTTTCAGCCGCATCTACGCTGTTAACAATTATGGTTTGGTTTTCAATTTTCCATGTCCCAACGGTCCTGTCGGCAGAAAAACTTCCATCCGATCCAAATTCTATCTCGAGAATCTCTCCGCACCCATATGCGTTCTCATTCTCAGGCGCCCATCTTCCGGCAATCCAGCGCTTATTGACAGTTGCTCGCGTCACGGCCTCCTGTTCGGATTGCTCCTTTACCCGAATTGCTTGCTCCGCATTTTGCGCGAGGTAGGAAGTGACATGCTCGACGATATACGCTCGTGCCGCTTGCGCTGGAGCAGAAATTACGAAAGATGATGGATCATCCGACGAAGGCGAAATCGCATATTCCTGAGTAAATTCTTCACTTTCGCTTCCATTTGGACCGGAAATGACAAGTGTCGTATTGCACGATGCTTTCGATGAGGATTTATCGAAAGCATCCATGGTAGTGTAATTAAATTTTAGAGAATACAAACTGAGTGCAGATGTTTTTTCTTCAATTTCTGTATCATATTCTATCATTTGCGGTTTTGGCAACAATATATCCTTGAGCGTATGCTTGACATCGTCGGTTACGCATACCTTTTCAGAACCAGAACGCAAAAGACCGATGGTTTCGGATGGCTGAGTTTTATTTTCGGCTTGATTGCAAGACGCAAGAACAAATATTCCAACAATAATAATGTGTTGTTTGGTAATCATTCGCCCCCCACTTCATCCCAAATTCGTAAAGCCGCTTAACCCCTGAACGCGCTTCTATCGAAGTTAGACAGCCCCTAAATTTCCGTTAATAGATTAGCGTGATATGAGCGATGCAAGCAAGTCCCCGCGCCCGACCAAACTGCCAGAGCGATCACGCGTCTCGTCGCGGACGGGATAATAACTGCCCACCAGACTGCCCGTTCGATCCCGACAGTCGATCCGGTCGCCACGCTGTTCTCGATAGCCCAGCAGGCTTCCTGTCCGATCTCGATATTCATGTCGCATGTTCGTGCCTCCATCGTTGAGGCCATTGGATCAAAAGCCATCGGGCCAGCGCGTCAACGTCAGGCTGAAAAGTTTAGCTGCTAAACTCTCTTGCCCCTGTAAGCAGCCAGAAACACCCGAAAGCGCCCTATGCTTGCTTGGCTTGCGCGAAGTAGCAAAGGCGTTCTGTGAAACCTTGCAGGGACGATTTGACGCAAGTGCTAGACGTCCGTCCGCGCATCCCATTGATCCAGCATCATTCGGTGAGGCACGTCCGCGCCAATCGTTGCCGCGATGGTCTGCGCCCTTCCCTCTGGGTCAGCCAACATAGCTTTCGCATCCGCCTCCGCGATCTTATCACCATGTTTGTCGAGCCTGATCGCTGCTAGGCCACCAAGAAGAATTATCGTCGCTTCCATGTTGGCGGGATTCATCACTATCGAAGTGACCAAGGAGCGCAGCAATTGGTTCATATGCGATCGGCTGTCGTCATCGACCATCTTACTCCGCAACGCCGAGGCCCGCCTGAGCAATTCTGTTGGTGCTGGCCTATTTGCCGCCTCCCGCTCCTGCTTCTGTAAACGAGCAAGGTCGCCTTCTCCGACGCTGATTTCCCGCTCTAGTGACAATATGCCGCGCTCGATGGCCGCGCTGCCGGTGCGCGAATAGCTATCAACCAGCTTTTCGAGCCGCCCTTTTCTCTCCCGCAAGGATAATTCGAGATTGGTTATCGTGCCCGCCGCAGTATCCGGCCCCGCCTGCTCCGGCACGGCAATGTGAAGAACGTTGTCCAACACGCCCCGCTCCAAATTCGGATAATGATAGGTCGTCCGCGCATCGCAACCGGAGTTTTGATGCCTGTTTCGACACATCAATCGCCGGGCGCTTTTTGTGTTTGTGCCAAGAAAGAGCGGACCAAAGCAGGCACCGCATACGACCATGCCAGCCAAAATGTTGATGCGCCGGTTTCGCGCGCTAGGGCTGGCACTTGCGCGGCGCTGCAAGGCGGCCTGTGCAGCTTGCCATGTCGGTTCGTCAATGATCGCTGGATAGCATTTGGTCCAATCTCCCGCAGGAACGCGCTTGCCGTTCTGATCCTTAGTCTGCGGCAGATATTCGCCCAGCACGTTCCGAGCGCGGATAAGCTGGCTGATATTTGGTGCAGCCCAACTTCCAGCGGTCCAGCGCGATTTCGGATCAGCATTCAGTCGCCGCGCTATGCCCATCAGCGACACTCCTTCGATGCACCAACGAAATATCGACCTGATCCATTCAGCCCGTTCTTCGATTATCCGGTAATGGCCATCGGCCACTTCCATCCAGCCGGGCATAATGCGCGGGTCCGCCAAGCCATCTTTGGTTGCCCCGCGCTCGCGCGTGGCGGCCCATGCGCTCTTGATGCGCTTGCTCTTTTTGTCACTTTCATCGAACGCTAGACCGGCTCGAATGAAGGCTTCCAGCAAATCGGTCCAGTTCGACCGAACGCTGTCGTTGTCCCATTTGCGGCCGGTCGATGTCTCGAAGATCGTGACGCCTGCGCCGGTGAGGCTGGTAATAAGGTTGAGTGTCTGAATGGGCTGCTGTCGGCTCAGCCGATCAAGCTGTTCGACCAACAAAACCCATCCGGCCAATTGACCAAGGCGCGAACGCTCTTCGATTTCCGCCAGCTTGCCGCCAGCATCACGGTTGCGGCCATGATAGGCGGATCGACCATCCTCGATTAGCGTTTCGCGGATAATCCAATCACGATGTTTCGCGGCGTCCTCGCCCAGCCGCAGTTGCCGCCTATGGCTGTCACCTTTGTTCTGCTCTTGGCTTGACCACCGGATGTAGAGGAGCGCATCCACCGAAAAGTCCTTTCTTCTCAGCGAGTGCTATCGTTAAAACCTTAACGCAATACTCTTATAGCACTGGCACCATTATAACCAGGGCGCGGACATGCTGGCGAGTTGAAGCGGCGCGCGATTATCCCTTCAGCCGCCGCCCGATCAAGGCATCGAGCGACCAGCTTCCCGCGCCCTTGGCGACCAGCGGCAGAAGCAGGCCGGCCCAGCTCACATGGGTCGGCCATGCGTCGGGATAGACGAAAATCTGGATCACGGCGGTCATGCCGAGCAGCGCCAGCGCGCTGCCCCGCGTTGCAAGGCCGACCGCGAGCAGGATCGAAAACAGATGCTCCGAATAGGTGGCGGCATGGGCGGCGATATCCGGCGGGATCAGGGGGAGCGCATATTCGGTGCGGAACAGTTCGTAGGTGCTGTCGGTGATCGTCAGCAGCCCTTCCACCTTGGTCCGGCCGGACAGGAAGAAGATGGATGCAGCGCCGAGCCGCGCGACGAGCAGCAGCAGCGGCTCGGGCAGCAGACGGGCGGCGAGATCGGTGGCGCTGCGATAGAGCGCGGTCGGGTTCGGCATGGCGGGTCTCCGAAAGGGCTGTGCCCGCGCGCGGGGAACGACGCGCGCGGGCGTCTGGATCACGCCTTGGGCGTGAGCGACCCGGTGCCCTTGGGCGTCTTGATCTTGGTGCAGCTGCCCTGGGCGACGAGCGTCCAGGCGTCGCCCTGATAATCGACCTTGCTGGTGCCGGCGCAGCTGGTGCCGGCGCCCGCCTTGCAGTCATTCTTGCCGGCGAGCGAGACGCCGTAGCATTTTTCCATCGGCTTCTTGTCGGCGGCATGGGCCGCGCCGGCGGCGATGGTGAGGGCGAGCGTGGCAGCGATGGCGGCGTTGGTCTTCAACATGGCAGATCCTTCCTGAAACATGGGGCCGGCGCAGGGTTTGCGCCATGATCCGGCCGAGTTCGTGGCGGATCATGATCGCCAATTCGCAGCGGCGCGGCGTTCGGTTACGCCAGCGGCGACAGGAAAATTTCTGTCACCCGTGGCTGCGGCGCTGTAACTTTTTGCGGGGCTGGCCCGAATGCGGGTCGGGGAGCGCCTATGCGAGCAAGCGAGCAGCAGTTGCGATTATGGATGATCGGCGGGCTGGAGGGCGATGCGAACGCCCATGCCATGCTGTTGCGCGCGCTCGTGCCGCTGTTGCAGTCTTTTTACCGCCGCCGCATGAGCGGCCGGCCCGACGATATAGAGGATCTCGTGCAGGAAACGCTGATGGCGGTGCATGTGCGCCGCGCGACCTACGACCGGGACAGGCCGTTTACCGGCTGGCTGTTCGCCGTGGCGCGATACAAGATGATCGACCATTTCCGCCGCAGCCGCATCCATTGCACGGTGGAGGATGTGGCCGACATATTGGTGAGCGAAGGGTTTGAGGATGCCGTGTCGGCGCGCATGGATGTCGATCGCCTGCTGGCCGACCTGCCGCCCAAACAGGCCGATGCGATCCGCGGCACCCATGTCGACGGCAACAGCATCGCCGACCATGCCCGGCGCATGGGGATCGGGGAATCGGACGTGAAGATATCGGTCCACCGGGGGCTGAAGGCTCTGGCCGCGCGCATCAAGGGGCCGAACTGATGGACATGGAACAGCTGATCGACCGCCTGGCCGCCGATGTGAAGCCGGTGCCGCGCCACAGCATCGCGCGCTGGATCGCGCTGGGGCTGGGGCTGGGCGCGATCGGCAGCATCGCCACCGTGCTGCTCGCCTTCGGGATGCGGCAGGACTGGTCGGTCGCGCTGGTAAGCTATCATTTCTGGGTGAAGTGGCTCTACACCCTCTCGCTCGGCCTGGGCGCGATACTGGTCACGGCGCGGCTGGCCCGGCCCGATGCCGGGCGGCTGCGGCATATCTGGCTGCTCGGCATTCCCGTCGCGCTGCTGGCGACGATCGGCCTTGTCGAAATGTCGCGGACGGCGCCGGGCGACTGGCTGGCGATGTGGCTGGGGGGCAGCTGGCGCGATTGCCCGCGCAACGTGCTGCTGCTGTCGATGCCGATGTTCGTCGGGCTGCTATGGGCCTTTCGCCATTTCGCGCCGACCAATCTGCACGCGGCGGGCGCGGCGGCGGGGCTGGCGTCCGGGGCGTTCGGGGCGGCGGTCTATTGCATCCATTGCCCTGAAGTGTCGGCGATCTTCGTACTGACCTGGTACACGCTGGGCATCGCGCTGGCGAGCGCGCTGGGCGCGCTGATCGGTCCCCGGCTGATGCGCTGGTAATTTCGCATGGGCGTGTAACCGAAAGGCACGCCGCTGCGAATTCTCCCATGCCATCACGGCACAGTCTTTGGGAGGTTTCATTCATGATTACCGTAAAGTCCGGCGTCAGCATCGCCACCACCGCCGCCCTGCTGGCGATCGCCGCCGCCTCGGCCCCCGCGCCGGCCCTCGCCAAGGATGAGGCGAAGCTGGTCCATTGCTACGGCGTCAACAGCTGCAAGGGCACGTCCGACTGCAAGACCGCGAGCCACGACTGCAAGGGTCTCAACAGCTGCAAGGGCGACGGCTTCAAGGCGATGACCGAAAAGGCCTGCAAGGCGGCCGGCGGCAGCCTGACCGAAGCCCAGTGAGGGACTCGCCCGGCGGTCACCCCGCCGCCGGGCTGCCTTTTGCCCCGGAGATCGCCGATGCCCGACCCCCTTTTTGGCCTTGGCCTGCGCAAGGACCATTATCGCGATTTCCTGGAAACCGATGTCCCGGTCGATTTCGTCGAGGTGATTTCCGAAAATTTCATGATCGACGGCGGCCGGCCCCGCGCGATCCTGCGCCAGGTGCGGGAACGGCATCCGGTGGCGCTGCATGGCGTGTCCATGTCGATCGGGTCGGCGGACGGGCTGGACCGCGCCTATCTGCACCGGCTCAAAGCGCTGGCGGATGAGATCGACCCGCTGTTCGTGTCCGATCATCTGAGTTGGTCGCGCTTCCGCGGGTTCAGTTCGCACGACCTGCTGCCGCTGCCCTATACGCGCGAAACGCTCGACCTGGTGTGCGCCAATATCGCCGTGGCGCAGGATGTGCTGGGCCGGGCGATGCTGGTCGAAAATCCGTCCAGCTATGTGACGTTCGGCCGCTCGACGATGACCGAATGGGAATTTCTGGACGCGATGTGCGCGCGCAGCGGGTGCGGCCTGCTGCTCGACATCAACAACATCTTTGTCAGCGCGACCAATCACGGCTTCGATCCGGTCGCCTATATCGACGCCGTCCCGGCCGATCGGGTGCGGCAGGTGCATCTGGCCGGGCACAGCCAGGGCCGCGACATGCTGATCGACACGCACGACCAGCCCGTCCCGCCTCCGGTCTGGGCGCTCTACGCCCATGCCATGACCCGGCTGGGGCCGGTCGCCACGATGATCGAGCGGGACGACGCGATCCCGCCGCTTGGGCATCTGCTGGCCGAACTGGATCAGGCGCGCGCGATCGGCAGCCCCGACCGGATGGCGGCATGAGCCTCGCGCTCATCCAGCAGGATTTCTGCGCCTGGCTCGCGCGGAGCGATGCCGATGCGGCCGGCCGGATCGGCAAGGGGGCAGGACGGGGCCTTGCCATCTATCAGAACAATTATCGCGCGCAGCTCGTCGCCTGCTTGACCGAAGCCTATGAGCGGGTCCATGCGTGGATCGGCGAAGACGCTTTCCTGGCGGCGGCGGCGGCCCATATCGATGCGACGCCGCCTACGCACTGGACGCTGGACGCCTATCCGGCCGGCTTCGTCGCGACGCTGGCCGCGCTCTATCCCGACGACCCCGACATAGGCGAACTCGCCTGGCTGGATCAGGCGCTGGCGCAGGCCTTCGTCGCGGCCGATGCCGATCCGGTCGGGCTGGACGGGCTTGGCGCGGTGGATTGGGACGAGGCCGTGCTGCGCTTTTCGCCGAGCCTTCTTGCCCGCGACATACGCACCAACGCCGCGGCGATCTGGTCGGCGCTGTCGGAGAGCGGGACGCCGCCGGCGGCCGCGCTGCTGGACGAGCCGGCAACGCTGCTGGTGTGGCGGCTGGACCATGTCTCCTGCTTCCGCACCGCCGACCGCCGGGAAGCGCGCCTGTTGGACGCCGCGCGCGCAGGGGAGCGCTTTGGCGCCTTATGCGCGCTGTTCGCCGATGAACTGGGCGTCGAGGATAGCGCCACGGAGGCGGGCCGGCTGCTGGGACAATGGCTGGCCGATGGCCTCATCGTGCGCGTTGATGGCGGGCGGAGCATCCGGTAAGCGCTCAGGCGCAATCCTGCTGTCCCCGCTCCCCGAGGTTTCCGACCCATGTCCACGGCCCCCCAATATCCGCACGCGCGCTACATCGTCCTGGAACATGAGGGGGTGTGGAAGATCAACCTCGACAATAAATATTATGGCCCCTTCGCCACGCGCGAGGCCGCAGTGGAGGCGGCGACCGGCACGGCGGGCAAGGCGGCGGACGCTGGCTATCCGGCCTCGGTGCTGCTGATGCAGGGGACAGCGTTCGAGACGCTGTGGACCAACCAGAAATAAGCTGTATTTTGGTGCAGCCTATAACATTTTTTGGTGCGCGCCGGAACCGGAACGGGAATCACGGATTTATTCGCTTCAAGTTCGCGGGCCAAGGAATGACCAAGAAGGTTCTGATCGTCGAAGACGAGATTTTCGTCGCACTGGAAATCGAGCAGATCGTCGAGGACGCCGGGTTCGATGTCGGGGCCATTGCCGCCGACCGCGAGGCCGCGCTTGCCGGCGCCGAGGATTGCGACATCGCGCTTGTCGACCTGAACCTGCGCGATGGGCCGACCGGGCCGCAGATCGGCATGGAACTGGCGAACCGTCACGGCATCCGCGTGATTTACGTCACCGCCAACCCCGCACAGATTGGCGAAGCGTCGGTCGCGGCGCTGGGGGTCATCACCAAGCCTTTCCGCGCGCACAGCATTTCGGCGGCGCTCCAGCTCGCCGCCGCCGAACAGCCGGACCTGACGGCGGCGGAAATCGCCGGCTTTACGCCCTTTCCCCCACCCGGCTCATGGATCGGGATGGAATCGAGAGGCTGAGGCGCAGCCCGTCGGGCTGCCAGTCGCGCATAATCCTGCCGCCCAATTGCCGTTCGACGCTGAGCGAAATCAGCCGGCTGCCGAACCCTTCCTGCCCCGACGGCGCGACTGGCGGACCGCCTTCCTCGCGCCAGTCGATCCGAACCGCCTGCGCGGCCTGCGCAATATGCAGATGCACCCGGCCGGAGGGGACCGAAAGCGCGCCATATTTGGCGGCATTGGTGGCAAGTTCATGGAACAGCAGCGCCAGCGGCGTGGCCGAACGATCGTCGATCATCGGATCGTCGCCCGTCAGCAGGATGCGCGATCCTTCATCATTGCGATAGGGCGCGAAAATCTGGTCGAGTATGCCCCAGAGGCGGCCATGCCCCTGCCCCACCTGCGGCGCGGATTCAGCGCTGTGCGGGCGGACGAAATCATGCGCGCGGCCGAGCGCGAGGATGCGGTCGCGCAGATCGTCCGCCACGTCGCGAATCTGGGGATGCTGGCGTGCCGACAGGCCGATAAGGCCAGCGATTACCGAAAAGATATTCTTGATCCGGTGCGAGAGTTCATGCGCGATCATCTCGCGCTCTTCCATCATCAGCTTCTGTTCGTGGATGTCGGTGCAGGTGCCGATCCAGCGGCTGATCGCGCCATGCGCATCGCGGATCGGCAGCGCGCGGCCCAGCGTCCAGCGATAATCGCCGCTATGATGGCGCAGCCGATATTCGATCTCATAGGGTTCGCCGGTCTTGAGGCTATGCCGCCAGCGGCCCCAGGCGCGCTGCTGGTCGTCGGGATGGAACATGCCGTTCCATCCCTCCCCATCGGTCGATCCGACCGGTACGCCGGTATATTCATACCAGCGCGCGTTGTAATAATCGTGAAACCCGTCCGGCAGGGTGGACCAGACCATCTGCGGCATCGTGTCGGCCAACGTGCGGAACATGCGCTCACTGTCTGCGACGGCGGCGGCGTCCAGCTGCTGCCGCAGCATGATGTCGCGGTCCCGGCGGCGGGCCTCCAGTTCCGCCATCACCTGCCGCGCCAGCACGGTCAGTCCCTGACGCTGGAGCGGGGTGAGATCGGCGCGCGGCACGCTGTCGATCACGCAAAGCGCCCCCAATGGCTCGCCGTCGCTCGCGACCAGCGGCGCGCCGGCATAGAAGCGGATATGGGGCGGGCCGGTGACGAGTTGATTATCGGCGAAGCCCGGATGCTTCGTCGCATCGGGCACGACGAAGATGTCGCCGCCCAGCATCGCATGGGCGCAGAAGGAGACGTCGCGCGGGGTTTCTTCGGCGTCAAGGCCGGTGCGGGCAAGGAAACGCTGGCGCACATCCTCGACAATGCTGACAAGCGCGATGGGGGCGTTGCATAGCGCCGACGCGAAGGCGGTGATGTCGTCCAGCATGCGGAAGCCGCCGGCGTCGAAGTCATAGAGCGCGAGCAGCGCCGCCCGGTCGGTCGCGAGGCCGCGTCCGTCAGCCATCGCTGGCGCGCTCGATATCCGCGCCGACCGCCGAGAGCTTTTCCTCCAGCCGCTCATAGCCGCGGTCGAGATGATAGACGCGGTTGACCTGGGTCTCGCCTTCCGCCGCCAGGCCGGCGAGGATGAGGCTCATCGAGGCGCGCAGATCGGTCGCCATCACCGGCGCGCCGACCAGGCCGGAGACGCCGCGCACGACGGCGGTGCGGCCGTTGACGGCAATGTCCGCCCCCATGCGGGCGAGTTCGGGGACGTGCATGTAGCGATTCTCGAAAATGGTCTCGGTCAGCACCGACGCGCCGTCCGCCAGCGTCAGCATCGCCATGAACTGCGCCTGCATGTCGGTCGGGAAGGCGGGGAAGGGCGCGGTCGAGAGGGTTAGCGGGCGCAGCTTTCCATCGGAGGAGACGCGGATCCCGTCGCGATGCACGTCGATCTCAACGCCGGCATCGCGCAGCGCGGCGAGCACGGCGTGCATGTCGTCGGCGCAGGCCCCGACCAGGTCGAGCGAGCCGCCGGTGATGGCGGCGGCGCAGGCATAGCTGCCCGCCTCGATTCGGTCCGGCATGACACTGTAGGTCGCGCCGTGCAGGCGCGGGCGGCCGTGGATCACCAGCTTGTCGCCGCCAATCCCCTCGATATCGGCCCCCATCGCGACCAGCAGCTTGCAGAGATCGACGATCTCCGGCTCCCGCGCCGCATTTTCGAGGATGCAGGTGCCCTTCGCCAGCACGGCGGCCATCAGCGCATTTTCGGTCGCGCCGACTGATACTACCGGGAAGGTGAAGATGCCGCCGCGCAGGCCGCCCTCGGGCAGGCTGGCGCGGACATAGCCGGCATGGATTTCGATGATCGCGCCGAAGGCTTCGAGCGCTTTCAGATGTAGGTCGATCGGGCGGTTGCCGATGGCGCAGCCGCCCGGCAGCGATACCCGCGCTTCGCCCGCGCGCGCGAGCAGCGGCCCCAGGACCAGGATCGAGGCGCGCATCTTGCGCACGATGTCATAGGGTGCTTCGGTCGAGGTGACGCGGCCCGCGCGCATCGTCATCACCCGGCCGAAATCCTCCGGCCGCGCGCCCTCGATCATGGTCGACACGCCGAGCTGGTTCAGCAGATGGCCGAAACTGTCCACGTCGGCGAGGCGCGGCAGGTTGCGCAGCGTCACCGGCTCGTCGGTCAGCAGCGCGCAGGGCAGCAAGGTAAGCGCAGCGTTTTTCGCGCCAGAGATCGGAAGGCGGCCGGAAAGCGCGTTGCCGCCGCGGATATGAATACGGTCCATCGCCATGGGTTCATAGCGTTTGTGACGCGCGGCGCAAGGCGGCTGAAAGGGACCGATGGCACCGGATCGGGGCCGGTGCGGGACAATATTTCATCCCCTGCGGGAACCTTGATCGAGTTTAGTGCACCGCCCGAAAATGCAGCCAAAAGACGCTTGGGGCGTTTTGCCATCGTAACGACAACAGGAAAAAAGGTGTAGTTGGTGGCAAAAAGCTGTTTCGCGGCAAGACTGGCCAAGCAGGTTGCCTTGTCCGACGCGGAATGTAGGGCGTTGGAAAGGTTGGAGGAAAATCCCCGCAAGGTAAGGCGCGGGGCGATGATCCAGCGCGTCAACGATACCGTGACCGAATTGTTCGTGCTGCGCGAGGGCCGGGTGATGAGCTTCGTCATCCTGCCCGACGGCAGCCGCCAGATATTGCGCGTCTACTTCCCCGGCGACTTCATCGGATCGGCCAGCACCATCTACAGCAAGGCGCCCGAATCGCTGGTGGCGCTGTCCGACGCGGTGGTTTGCCCGTTCGACAAACATGCGCTGCGTCGGCTGCTGGAGGAATATCCGCGGGTCGCCGCGCTCCTGTTCCTGCTGTCCAATGCCGAGCGCGTATCGATGACCGACCGGCTGGCGGCGCTGGGGCGCACATCGGCCAAGGCGCGGGTGGCCTCCTTCCTGCTCGACATGTTCGACCGGCTGCGGATCACCGATGACAGCATCACCGACAGCTTCGACCTCAAGCTGACGCAGGAGGAGATCGGAGATTCGATCGGGCTTACCTCCGTCCACGTCAACCGCATGATCCGGCAGATGGAGCAGGAGGCGCTCATCAGCCGCTCCAACGGGCGCATCACCCTGCTCGATCTGGCGCGGCTGGAGGAGATCGGCCATTACACCAACCGGCACAAGGATATGGACCTGGACTGGCTGCCGGTGGGATGAGCCTGGATGATCCTCCCCTGCAAGGGGAGGGGGACCGCCGCGAAGCGGTGGTGGAGGGGTGTCCCGCTATCGTGAGGGCGACACCCCTCCGTCAGGGCTTTGCCCTGCCACCTCCCCTGCAAGGGGAGGATGAATGTCACGCTTACTTCCCCGCCTTCCGATCCGGCGGGAAGCAGGTCGTACAGCGGCGCCAGCAGGTGACGCCGGGCATGGCGGCGGCGGGGGTGAGGCCGGGTTCGGGGAAGAGGCCGGCGAGGATCGCGGGCGATATGCCTTCGGGCGCGGCGCGGTTGTGGCACAGCAGGCAGCGCTGGACATAGCGGGCGCGGGTGAGGCCGCTATGATCCTCCTGCGCGTGCGCCATTCCAGGCATGAGCAGCGCCAGCGGGAGGAGCCACGCCCTCACGCCAGCAGCTCGACATCCCAATAGAGCCAGTCATGCCAGCTTTCGTGCAGATAACCGGGCGGGAAGGCGCGGCCATGTTCCTGCAACTGCCAGCTCGTCGGTCGGATCGGCTGGACATGGAGCTGCATATGCGCCTCCTTGGGCGTCCGTCCGCCCTTCTTGAGGTTGCAGGGCGAGCAGGCGGTCGCGACATTCTCCCAGGTCGTGCGCCCGCCAGCGCGGCGCGGCACGACATGGTCGAAGGTCAGGTCATTGGTCGATCCGCAATATTGGCAGGCGAACTTGTCGCGCAGGAACAGGTTGAAGCGGGTGAAGGCGGGATGTTCGGACGGCCGCACATATTGCTTCAGCGCGATGACCGAGGGGATTTTCATCTGGAGGCTGGGGCTGTGCACCTCCCGCTCATAGCTGGCGATGATGTCCACCCGATCCAAAAAAACCGCCTTGATGGCGGTTTGCCAGGGCCAGAGGCTCAAGGGATAGTAGCTGAGCGGCGTATAATCTGCGTTCAGAACAAGCGCCGGACAGTTTTCCGGATGTCGTATGAGGTCGGGATGGTACATAGAAACGCCTTCTACCCCCTTGCCGCTGCCGCTACTCACCCAGCAACATGACACGGGCATGACAGCATTAACGAATATGACCCGTCAAGAGCCTGTATGACTCCGCCCGTCGCGCCACAGCATATGGTGACCCGCTTCGCGCCCAGCCCGACCGGCCGGCTGCATGTCGGCCATGGCTGGTCGGCGCTGATGGCGATGGATTTGGCGCGCGCGGCGGGCGGCGCGTTCCGGCTGCGGATCGAGGATATCGACGGCACCCGCAGCCGGCCCGAGCATGTGGCCGGGATCATCGAGGATCTGCGCTGGCTGGGGGGCGAGTGGGATGGCGAGATCGTCTTCCAGTCGGCGCGCCTGGACGCCTATGAAGCGGCGCTCGCGCGGCTGCGCGACATGGGCCTGCTCTATCCCTGCTTCTGCACGCGCGCGGACATCCAGGCGAGCCTCTCCGCGCCGCATGGGCCGGAAGGGCCGGTCTATCCGGGGACGTGCCGAGGGTTGAGCGAGGCGGATCGGGCGCTGCGGATCGCGGCGGGGAAAGCGCATGCCTGGCGGATCGACATCGCGGCGGCGGTCGCGAAGGCGGGGGTGGTGGGGTGGACCGCTTTGCCTTTCCCCGCTCGGTTCGAGATCCTGAGCCTGGCGAAGGGCGAGAACGCGCGCTTAGGGTTCTCGACAAGCTCGAACCGAACGGAGGTTGTTGCAGACCCCCTCGCCCATGGCGACGTGGTGCTGGCGCGCAAGGATGCGCCGGCGAGCTATCATCTGTCCTGCACGCTGGACGATGCGGCCATGGGAGTGACCCATGTGCTGCGCGGCGAGGATCTGCGCGGGGCGACCGACATTCACCGGCTTCTCCAGGCTGTGCTCGACCTCCCCTCCCCTGCCTATATCCACCATCCGCTACTGGTGGGAGCGGACGGGCGGCGGCTCGCCAAGCGGGACGGGTCGATCGCGCTGGCTGACCTGCGGGCGCAGGGGGCCGATCCGCGCGCGCTGGCCGATGCCCTAAGAGACAGGCGCTTTCCGGTTGGAATCCGGCTCGCGAGCGCCTAGCTTGGCGGGCATGAACACGATCCTCGTCATCGCTCTCATCCTTGCCATGATCGCGACCTTGGTGGCGCTGATCCGGGGCATCATCGCCTTCCTCCAGACCACCAAGGAGGATCTGAACGCGCCCGAAGGCAGCGGCCCCAGCCGGTCGCGGCTCAAACAGAACAAGATGATGATGAACCGCGTGCTGTTTCAGGCGGCGGCGATCATCATCGTCGCGATCCTGCTGCTGGCGAAGGGAAATGGGTGAGGGATCAAGCGACGCGCCCTTCGTCGTCATTCCCGCGGAAGCGGGAACCCATCTCCTGACCGTAGACCTAGACGCTAGCGCACGAGATGGATCCCCGCCTTCGCGGGGATGACGATAGAATTGGGGCTTTGTTTGAGGGGCGCATGGTCAAGCTGAACAAAATCTACACTCGCACTGGGGACGACGGCACCACTGGCCTCGTCGACGGGTCGCGGATCGCCAAACATGCGCCGCGGATGCAGGCGGTGGGCGATGTGGACGAGGCGAACAGCGCCATCGGCGCTGCGATCGTGGCAATGGGCGCGCGCGAGGAAGCGGGCTGGCTGACGACGATCCAGAACGACCTGTTCGATCTGGGCGCTGACCTGGCGACGCCGATCCCGGACGGCCCGGACGAACCCTGGGCGCTGAGGATCGTGCCGAGCCAGGTGGCGCGGCTGGAAGCGCAGATCGACGCGATGAACGAGACGCTGAGCCCGCTCGACAGCTTCATCCTGCCCGGCGGGTCGGCGGCGGCGGCCTCCGTCCACCTCGCCCGCGCGATCACCCGGCGGGCCGAGCGCAGCGCGACGGCGGCAGCGGCGGAGGTAGCGCTCAACCGCCAAGCGCTCGCCTATCTCAACCGATTGTCGGACCTGCTGTTCGTGCTTGCACGGCGATTGAACGGCGATGGCGCGGACGACGTGAAATGGGTGCCGGGCGCGTCGCGATAAAGGCAATTTTTCGCTGTTCCCCGGCCCAGGCCGGGGTCCAGAGCCCCAGACGCTGCGCCTCGAACCCTGGGCCCCGGCTTTCGCCGGGGAACAAGATGGGGAGCGCGGGGGCGGATGAATCGGTTCGACTCACCCTCTGCACGGTTCGCCCGGTAGCGGCGCGTTAACCCTGTTCGGTAAGGGGCTGTTGAGTCGCTCGGCGAAATTTGCGCGGCGTCGCATCGTCCGGGGGAACGCCGTGCAATTCTACCTCGCCACATCCTTCATCTTTCCGCGCTCGCTGCGGCTGCGGCTGTTCGCGCTCTGCTTCGTCGCCACCCATCTGCCGCTAATCGGCTATCTTGGCTGGGGTTTCGCCACCGGGCGGATCATGCTGGCGGAGTTCCTGCTGCTGACGGTGATGACAGTGATCGGCACCGGCATTGCTCTGGTGGGCATCGGCGCGTTGCTGAGCCCGATCCACGCGCTGGCCGACGCCCTGCATGACGAGGAAAGCGCGCCCCCTGCCCTGCCGCAGGTGGGCGACGTCATCCGCACCCTCTATGCCGGGGTGCAGCGCGCGGCCGACACGACCCAGGCGCGGATCGACATGCTGCACCAGGCGGCGCACGAAGACCCGCTGACCGGCATCGCCAACCGGCGCGGCTTCCTGGCCGCGCTGGACGCGCTGCCGGCCGATCGGCGCAAGGGGTGCGTCGCGATCATCGACATAGATTATTTCAAGCGAGTCAATGACTTGAAAGGTCATGAAGAAGGCGACCGGGTGCTCGCCGCCTTCGCGACGCGGCTGGCGGCGTTGGTCCGCCGCGCCGACATCGTCGCGCGCTGGGGCGGCGAGGAGTTCGCGGTCTTCTTCCAGGATTGCATCGAGGATGAGGCGAGCTGGTCGCTGGCGCGGATCGCTGCGCGGCTGCGCAGCGACCCGATCGGCGAAATCCACGGCCGCCCGATCAGCTTTTCCGCTGGCATCAGCCGCTGGATCGGCGGGCCGCTGGACGATGCCTTCGCCCAGGCGGACGAGGCGCTGTACGAAGCCAAGCAGGCGGGGCGCGACCGCATCTGCCGCGCCGGCCCTTCCTTGACCGCCGCATGACCGAAGGGGCATAACGGAACCGCGCGCCGCCTCATGCGCTTTTTGTTACACGAGAGGGGCGCAACCCTATCGGGAAAGGGCGGGCGTGGCGAAAAGTTGGACGGATGCCTGGCAGGACGACCTGCCGGATCGTTACCGCGCCGTGCGCGGATTGACCGAAGCGCTGGCCGCGCCCTTGTCTGACGCCGATGCGACCGTGCAGTCGATGCCGGACGCATCGCCCGCCAAATGGCACCTCGCGCATGTCAGCTGGTTTTTCGAGACCTTCGTGCTGCGCGACCATATACCCGCCTATCAGCCGTTCGATCCACGCTTCGCCTTCCTGTTCAACAGCTATTATGAGGCTGAGGGGCCGCGCCATGCCCGCCCCCTGCGCGGGATGCTGACGCGGCCGGCGCTGGCCGAGGTGCGCGCCTATCGCGCGCATGTCGATGCAGCGATGCTGGCCGCGATGGGGATGTTGCCACAACCCGCGCGGGCGCTGGTGACGCTGGGGCTGCATCATGAGCAGCAGCATCAGGAATTGCTGCTGACCGACCTGCTGCATCTCTTCTCGCTCAATCCGCTGGAGCCGGCGCTGTTCAATGCGCCGCCAGCAACCCCGGTCGATCTGCCGGGGCCGCTGCACTGGATCGAGGGGCGCGAGGGGCTGGTGGAGATCGGCGATGATGGCCGAACCGGCTTCACCTTCGATTGCGAGGGGCCGCGCCACAAGGCGGTGCTGCGGCCGCACGCGCTGGCGCATCGCCCCATAACCAATGGCGAATGGATCGCCTTCATCGAGGATGGCGGATACCGCACGGCCGCGCACTGGCTGTCCGACGGCTGGGCGTGGGTGCAGGCGGAAGGGATCGACGCGCCGCTATATTGGAAGCAAAGCGAGCAGGGCTGGACCCGGTTCGGGCTCGATGGACGCCAGCCGATCAATCCGGCAGCGCCGGTGACGCATATCAGCCTGTATGAGGCGGACGCCTACGCGGCTTGGGCCGGCGCGCGGCTGCCGGCCGAAGCGGAATGGGAATGCGGCGCACAGAATATCGCGGCGGTGAGCGGCAACCAGCTGGATGGTGCCGGCTGTCCGCGCCCCCGTCCCGCCGAAGCCGGATCGACGCTGGCGCAGATGTTCGGCGATGTGTGGGAATGGACCGGCAGCGCCTATCGCCCCCATCCGGGCTTTCGCGCAGCGGCGGGCGCGGTTGGCGAATATAATGGCAAGTTCATGTCCGGCCAGTTCGTGCTGAAGGGCGGCAGCTGCGCCACCCCGCGCGGCCATGTGCGGGCCAGCTACCGCAATTTCTTCTACCCCCATCAACGCTGGCAGTTCACCGGGCTGCGGCTGGCGAAGGATCTGTGACCGATGCTGCTGACGGAAGACGCCCCTGCGCTGACCCGCATCGACCCGGCCTTCCGCCGCGACATAGTGGAAGGGCTCTCGCGCACCCCAAAGGCGACGCCGCCGATCTGGTTCTATGATCGCAAGGGATCGGAACTGTTCGAGCAGATCACCGACCTGCCCGAATATTATCCGACGCGCACCGAAACGGCGCTGCTGGAGCGGCACGGGCCGGATTTCGCGGCGGCGGTGGGCGAAGGGCGGGCTGTGGTGGAGTTCGGCGCGGGCTCGTCGCGCAAGACGCCGCACCTGCTGCGCGCGATTGCGCCCGCCGCCTATGTGCCGATCGATATCAGCGGAGACTTTCTCCATACGAGCAGCGCGCAGTTGGCGAGCGCCTTTCCGGGGCTGCCGGTGCTGCCGGTGGTGGGCGATTTCAACGGGCCGCTAACGCTCCCCGCAGCGATAGAGGGCCTGCCTCGGCTGGGTTTTTTCCCCGGATCGACGATCGGCAATATGGAGCCGGACGCGGCGGTCGACCTCCTCCGCGCGATGCGGGCGCTGTTGGGGGACGGCGCGATGCTGCTGATCGGGATGGACCGGATCAAGGATCGCGACCGGCTGATCGCGGCCTATGACGATGCGGCCGGAGTCACGGCGGCGTTCAACCTGAACCTCGTCGAGCGGATCAATCGCGAGCTGGAAGGCGACCTGCCGATCGACGGCTTTGCCCATCGCGCGCGCTGGAACGACGAGAAGGCGCGGATCGAAATGCATCTGGAGGCCGTGCGGCCGCTCCATTTCCATGTCGCCGGCCAATGTTTCCAGATGGAAGCGGGCGAGACCATCCATACCGAGAGCAGCCATAAATATGGCGCGCGCGACGCCCGGCTGCTGCTGCGCGCGGGGGGATGGGCGCCGTCGCAGGAATGGACCGATGCCGACGGGCTGTTTTCGCTGGTGCTGGCGAAGGCGGGATAGTTTGGAGCGACATGCTTGAACGGGGCGCTGCCCAGTTCCGTTCGGGCTGAGCCTGTCGAAGCCCTTCTTCTTCCAAAAGAAAGAAGCGCCCTTCGACAGGCTCAGGACGAACGGTTTATAATTAAAGGGAGATGCTCTGAGACAAGCCCTCCAGCATATCTTGCAGGTCACTCAGGCTGGGCAGGACGCGCGCGCCGGCAAGGAGGAGGTCGTCGGTCGGCGGCAGCAGGTCGGGGACCATGACCGTCGCGATGCCGGCCGCGATCGCGGCGCGGACTCCGGCGGGACTGTCCTCCACCGCGATGCAGTGAGCCGGATCGACGCCCATCCGGCGGGCGGCAAGCAGATAGGGTTCAGGGTGCGGCTTGGGATGGCGCACGTCGGTGCGGGTCACCACCACCTCGAAATAGTCGAGCAGGCCGCTCCGCGCGAGCCGGCGCTGCGCATAGGGCGCGTTGGTCGACGTGGCGACGGCCATCGGCACCCCCTGGTCGGCCAGATAGGCGAGTAGCGCCGCCGCGCCGGGCCGTAGCGGGATGCCGGCGTCGACCGCCGCCTCGAACGCAGCGTCGCTCAGCGCATAGAAATGTTCGAGCGGGAAATCGGGGCCGAGCCGGTCGCGCAGCATCGCCTGGTTGGCGTCGCGATGCACGCCCACCATCTCGCGGAGCAGCAGGTCGGGCAGCGGCCAGCCGATCGCTTCGCCGGTGTCGATGAAAACATCGCGATGCGCCGCCTCCGTATCGAGCAGCGTGCCGTCCATGTCGAAGATGACGCCGCAGAGCGGATCGGGCAGCCAGGCGGGTGGCTGCGGCGGGGCGAATTGTCGGACGGGGGAGGCCATGCCCTTCCATATGGACACGAACCGTTCCAGTTCCATTGCAAAGCGCGGATAATGCGTTGCACGAAAGGGAATATCTTTCGTCAGTCCACGACCTGCGCCGACCAGGTGCGGATCCAGCGCCACGCGCCGCGACATTCGCTCATGCTGGTCGCTTCGACCAGGCGGAAGCGCGCGCCGTCCCAGACATAGGCGCTGCTTTCGCCGCAATCGCCGATGCCGCGCCCCTTGCCGAAACTCTCAAGCCGGGATTTGTCCGCCGTCCAGCTGGCGTTGATGAGGTCCGGGCGCTTGGCGTCCTCGCCCCAGCCGGGTTGCAGGTCGAAGGCCGCATAGCGAAAGGTGCGGCGACCGGCGACCCCACTGGCGATCACGGGAACGGCGGTGGCGTTGTAGGCGCCAAGGCCGCAGGGGGTCAGGATCAGCGTTTCGGTGCGGGTCAGGCGATGCAGTTCGGGCGGCTCGACATCCTTCATCTGCTCCGCGCAGCCGGTGAATTTGCCCAGGGCGGTCAGTTCCTCGCGCCATAATGGCGCGGGCGGGGGGCCGGCGGGAATGGCGGCGCGGCGGATGACGGGCGCGGCGGGCGCTGGCTTGACCGCGAGCGGGCCAAGCGCGCCCGTAGCGACGAGCGCGGTGCTGGTGCCTGCCCTCCCCTGCCGCGCGTCCATGTAGCGCAGCGCCGCGCCCGCGCCGGCGAGCGAGGGCTTGCCGAGCACCCGGCCGCCGCTGCGCACCTCCAGCACCCGGCCGCGCGCCATGGCGATGGCGAGCGCGGCGGCCTGCGGTCCGCGCAGCGTCGCCTCGCCGTCGCGGGTCGGGGCGACGGCGATCCGCTGGCCGTCGATATGGAAGGCCACCTCGCCCCCGCCCTTCGCGTCGCGGCTGACCCAGACCTCGGTCGCGCCCTCCGGCCCGGCCTGACGCACGACGCCGACCATCACCGGATTGTCGGGGATCGCGCCATCCTCGGGCAAGAGCGAGACGGCTTCGCAGCGGGCGCGATTGTCGCAGCCGATCGTCCAGTCCTTGTAGGTTTCCAACGCGCCGGGCTTGGGCGCCTGCGCGGCGCTCATGCCCGACCAGCCCAGCGCCGCGATTGCGGCGAAGTAGAAAGCTCTGTCCCCCATCGGTTAACCATAACCGATTTGCAATCGTTGCGGTAGAGTCCTGTTTTAGAGGCTGAGCATCAGGCCGGCGAGAGCGGCGCTCATGAGGTTGGCGAGGCTGCCGGCGACGAGCGCCTTCAGGCCCAGCTTCGCGATCATCGGGCGCTGGTTGGGGGCAAGGTTGCCGGTCACCGCCATCTGGATCGCGATCGAGCTGAAATTGGCGAAGCCGCACAGCGCGAAGGTGATGATCGCGACGGTCGCGGGCGACAGCGTGCCCTGCACCTGGCCGAGATTGATGTAGGCGACGAATTCGTTGAGCACGACCTTCGTGCCGAACAGCCCGCCGGCGACCTGCGCTTCGGTCCAGGGGATGTTGAGCAGATACATGACCGGCGAAAACACATAGCCGAGCAGCATCTGGAAGCTGAGATCGGGATAGCCGGCGAGCGCGCCGATGCCCCCCAATATGCCGTTCGCCAGCGCGACCAGCGCGACGAAGGCCAGCACCATCGCGCCGACCGCGACGGCGAGCTTGACCCCGGTCTGCGCCCCTTGCGCGGCGGCCATGATGATGTTGGCGGGCTTTTCCTCGTCATGGGTGGCGACCGGCATGGGTTCGCCGGGCACGGTTTCGGCGTTGAGGACGGCGGGGCCTGCGCCGCTGCGGCGGGTTTCGGGCAGGTGGATGTCGTCCTCCAGCGGCAGTTCGGGCTCGCGCACCGGCTCGTCGGGCATCATGATCTTCGCCATCAGCAGCCCGCCGGGCGCGGACATGAAACTCGCCGCCAGCAGATAATCGATCTTGATCCCCATCGAGGCGTAGGCGGCGAGGATAGTGCCAGCGACGCCCGCCATGCCGCTGGTCATGACGGCAAAGAGCTGCGGTCCGTTGAGGCCAGCGAGATAGGGGCGGATGACAAGCGGACTTTCGCTCTGCCCGACGAAAATATTGGCGGCGGCGCACAGGCTCTCGACCTTGGAGACGCCCGTCACCGTCTCGATCGCGCCGCCGACCCAGCGGACGATGAACTGCATGATGCCGAGATAATAGAGGATCGACACCAGGCTGGCGAAGAAGATGATGACCGGCAGCGCCGAGATGGCGAAGCTCGCCCCGCCGATTTCGGGCTTGGCGAGCGGGCCGAAGATGAAGTCGGTGCCGGCCTGGGCATAGCCGAGCAGGTTGGCGACGCCATGCGACATGGTGGCGATGATCGCGCGGCCGGCCGGAACATAGAGGACGAGGAGCGCGATGCCGGCCTGGAGCAGGAAGGCCGCGCCCACGACGCGCGGGCGGATGGCGCGGCGGTTGGAGGACAGAGCGAAAGCGATGGCGAGGATGAGGAGGATGCCGGCCAGGCCGATGAGAAGATGCATGAAGCGCTTTCGCGTGAAGGACGTGTGCGCGCGACTATATGGGCCGCACGCGCCAGAGGCCAGAGCGTTTGCGCCGCTTCAGGCGGCCTTGCCGGCCTTGTCCGCTTCGCCCGACCCGAACGCGAGCGACATCCAGCTGCTCATCGCGTCGATCGCAAGCGGGGTCAGGCGCATCGAACGGCGGCGGCGGCTGTTGGGCGAGGTGCGGTGTTCGGCGAGCAGCCCGCGCCGCTCCATGAGGCCGACATGCCCCAGCGTGACGTTCATCGACAGGCGCAGCGTCTCGCTCAATTGTTCGAGGCTGAGCGAGCTGCCCTCCAGCTCCGCCTGGAAGAGCAGCAGCAATATGTCCCAGGCAGGATCGGAAAAGAGATTCTGCCCGAACAGCATCGCGCGCACCCGGCGCGCCTCGACATAGCGGGCGAGAGACGCGGCTTGCCCGGCATCCTCATTGTCGAGAATGGCGGGCTCTTCGGGCCGGGCGTGGAAATTGGTGAGGCAGCGTTGCAGCGCGACGACCAGGTCGACCGCTTCCTGGCTGGGGAGCCCCCGTTCAGGCGGTATATGCGCGGTCATGGCGAGCCTTCCGGTCGAGTTCGATGCCGATGAGGGTGAAGAGCAGCAGCGGGATCACCCAGACGGTGCTCAGCCCTTCGTAAATGCGTTCGGAAAAAGTCTGGAGCAGCAGAGTCGCCGCGTGGGTCAGGACGGTCAGCAACTGGCTGGCGGCGGCCCAGATCGGCCAGTAGCTCGACGATTGCAGCATCAGCCAGATCAGCGCCACGAGCAGCGCGGTATCGACGATGGTGAGCCAGAGCTGTGTGCCCTGCCAGGAACCCACCAGCAGGGCGGGCATGGTCAGCAGCACGCTGGCGAAGAAGAGCAGCGCGAACAAGCGCCCGTCGCGCCCCCCGAACGCCACGGCGAAGCCGCAGGTCAGGAGGGTCAAAGACCAGAAGGAAGCCGCCAGCATCCGAAACTCCGAATGAGAGGGGTCATAGGCGCGCCGAATGCGGGCGGCTTCCACCCAGGTCAAGCGACCAGGGTCAGGTGGCGCGGCTCTTCATGGGCCGGCGCGTCCATTCCGAGCGGGCAGCCGACGGCGGTGACGTCCATCTGGCTATGCTCGAGGCAGCGGGTCAGAAGGGCGGTCGCGCGGATCATGTCGCTGCGGCCCTCGATCAGCTTGGCGGCGCTGTCGTGAATTTGCTTCAGGATACGCTGGCTTTCCATGGCGGTGAGGCCAGAGCCCTGCGCGGCGGTGACGAAGGCGGTGGTCAGCTGCGCGGCATCGACCAGCGCATTGTCGATGGTGGCGAACGCCTGGCGGGTCTGGTCGGCGACGGCCTGGGTCTTGGTGGGGTCAAGGTTCAGCACAAGTCTTCTCCTTCGCACGGCGTCCGCTGCGGACGGTGCGTTATCAGCGTGGCGATGTGGGGAGGATCAGCCCAGCGCCTTGAAGGCGCCGGATATCAGAAGCAGCAGAGTGACGAGGCCGACCCCGGTCAGGATCGAGGCGCGGATCATCGCCAATATGCGGCCATCAGCACTCAGTTCATTCGTCGATCCCCCTAGCGGCGGGCCGAAGGCGAGGAGGCGGCGCAGAAGCGTGCCCTGCTTCCTATCGCCATCCGGCCTGTCCGGCTGAGCCAGAGTTGCCGCAGCGGGGGGACCGGACGCAAGCCGTTCCGATTGATGTATCAAAGGCTGATATGTGTCGAACTGGGGCGGTTGTTGATAGCCCGAAACGAACAGCCGCGCCGCTTCCTTGCGGGACGGGACGCCGAACTTGCGCAAACTGGTGCGGACGCGCTGATCGACCGTATGCTCCGACACCTGGAGCTGGCGCGCGATCTCCTTGGAATTGAAGCCCTGCGCGACCAGGCGCAGGCACTGCTTTTCCCCCTCGCTCAAGGCTGGCAGGGTATCGGCCACTCCATCTGTCCTCCTGCGCGTCACGCGACACGGCTCCGGCAGAATGCCCCGTCGCAGGGGCAGTCTGTCAACGACCTATTGCGATTCGCCTAAGCCGCTGGTCGCAAAATCGCACGACATGGGCAGGCGACGCAATGAAGCGGCAATGAATGTCGTAGCGTTTCGGTTCCGCAATGGACATTGTCGGCGGAAAAGCGAAGGGCGGGAGTCGCCCCCCGCCCTGTCTATTAAGCCGCCATTCTGAGGCGGCTCTGAAACATCAGGCCGCCTTGGCGCGCGACTGGCGCTTCCGCTCATTGGGATCGAGGAAGCGCTTGCGCAGGCGGATATTCTTGGGCGTCACCTCGACCATTTCGTCATCGTCGATATAGGCGATCGCCTGCTCCAGCGTCATGCGCTTGGGCGGGGTCAGGCGGATGCTGTCATCCTTGCCGCTGGCGCGGAAGTTGGTGAGCGCCTTCGACTTCATCGGATTGACTTCGAGATCCTCGGGCTTCGCGTTCTCGCCGATAATCATGCCTTCGTACAGCGCCTCGCCCACGCCCACGAACAATATGCCGCGCTCTTCCAGCGGGCCAAGAGCGTAAGCATTCGCCTCGCCCGCGCCGTTGGAGATGAGGACGCCATTCTTCCGCCCTTCGATCTTGCCCTTATAGGGGCCATATTTCTCGAACAGGCGGTTCATGATGCCGGTGCCGCGCGTGTCGGACAGGAATTCGCCATGATAACCGATCAGGCCGCGCGACGGGGCGGAGAAGGTGATGCGGGTCTTGCCGCCGCCCGAGGGACGCATGTCGGTCATCTCGGCCTTGCGGATGTTCATCTTGTCGACGACGGTGCCGGAAAATTCATCGTCCACGTCGATGACGACGGTTTCATAGGGCTCGGTGCGGTCGCCATTCTCGTCCTGGCCGAAGAGGACGCGCGGGCGCGAAATGCCCAGCTCGAAACCCTCTCGGCGCATCGTCTCGATCAGGACGCCGAGCTGAAGCTCGCCGCGCCCGGCGACCTCGAAACTGTCCTTGTCCTCCGACTCGGTGACCTTGATCGCGACGTTAGATTCGGCTTCGCGGGCGAGGCGATCGCGGATCATGCGGCTCGTCACCTTGCTGCCCTCGCGGCCCGCCATCGGCGAATCATTGACGGCGAAGCGCATCGAGAGGGTCGGCGGATCGATCGGCTGCGCCTGGATCGGCTCGCTGACCGAGGTGTCGCAGATGGTGTTGGCGACGGTCGCGACGGTCAGGCCCGCCAGCGAAATGATGTCGCCCGCCTTGGCCTCGTCCACCGGCACGCGGTCCAAACCTTGGAACGCCATGATCTTCGACGCGCGGCCGGTTTCGATCACCTTGCCGTCCATGTCGAGCGCGTGGATCGCCTGATTGACCTTGACCGTGCCCGACTGGACCCGGCCGGTGAGGATGCGGCCGAGGAAATTGTCGCGGTCGAGCAGGGTCACGAGGAAGCTGAAGGGCGCGTCCTGCTCCAGCGCCGGGGGCGGCACATGATCGACGATCTTCTGGAACAGCGGCTCCAGCGTCCCTTCGCGCCGCTGCGGGTCTTCGCTGGCATAGCCGTTGCGGCCCGAGGCGTAGAGGACGGGGAAGTCGAGCTGCTCGTCGGTGGCTTCCAGCGTGACGAACAGGTCGAACACCTCGTCCAGCACTTCCTGGATGCGCTCGTCGGGGCGATCGACCTTGTTGACGACGACGATGGGCTTCAGCCCCAGCGCCAGCGCCTTGCCGGTGACGAACTTGGTCTGCGGCATCGCGCCTTCGGACGAGTCCACCAGCAGGATGACGCCGTCGACCATCGAGAGGATGCGCTCCACCTCGCCGCCGAAGTCGGCGTGGCCGGGCGTGTCGACGATGTTGATGCGCGTGCCCTTCCACTCCACCGAAGTGGGCTTCGCCAGGATGGTGATGCCGCGCTCCTTTTCCAGGTCGTTGGAATCCATCGCGCGCTCCTCGACGCGCTGATTGTCGCGGAAGGTGCCCGACTGGCGGAAAAGCTGATCGACGAGAGTAGTCTTGCCATGGTCGACGTGCGCGATGATGGCGATATTACGCAGGGACATGAGGTGCCTTTGGGATCGGTTGCCCCGCAGGCCCAACGCCGCACAGGGGTTTCGGGCGCGCCCCTACAGGAAATGATGCGATGCGGCAAGGGCGGGGGCGGGAACCCCCTAGGCTATCGCATATGAAAATGCCGTTCGTCCTGAGCCTGTCGAAGGACCGTCCTTTTCTTGGCGCAGGCACTCGGAACAAAGAAAAAAAAGGCCCTTCGACAGGCTCAGGGCGAACGGAGACTTGGCCAAATCCTTTTTCACACCAAGGGCAAATTCCATATGGGACTGCCCTGCGGGAGCCCCACGGAGCGCTTGGACCTTCGCAAATAAGTCCGCAGTGAGTCTTCAGCATGTCACCTTTACTTCATGACGATGACGCAGCTTAACCTTACCACCGTGTTTACCGACAGAGTCGTCGGAGATCGCGCCAACTGTCCAGGGCCGATGGGGCCGGGCACAAAGACTCCAGTGACGCTGCTTTGAGCAGAAGGAGCATGACGATGGGTTTTGAACCGTCGAGCTTTCGAGACCTGATTACGCCTGCCCCGCCCGACAATCTGACGGCGGACGAACGGATCTATCGCGAGGAACTGCGCCTCGCGCTGCTGGAGGAGCGGTTGCTGAAGCGGCAAGCCCAGTCGCGCCGACTGGAGGCGCTCAAGGCGCGGCTCGTCGCGCTCTGGTCAAGGCGCTGACGCCCAATAGACGCCTGCTGGGGTTCGACCCCGCAGGCGTGATCTACGCAATAGCGGCCGACATTATATCGACCCGCCATCGTGCGGACGGTCCCCGCGATCCGATGCTGATCGCGCTGCTCGCCTTCTGACCTTGCCCATGGGTGCCGCGCGGGGCAATATCGCGCCGGGCTTGCCGCCGAGGTGCGTTATCTCCATATGACACCTTGAGCGCTGATGCAGGCAAGGAGACGAGATGGCTACCACCGCGCCCACAACGACCGCGACCGCAGATACGCTGAACCTGACGCCGCCCGATCCGGTGCCCGTGGTCGCGCCCGAAAAGGCTGCCGGCCTGGTTCCCATCGAGGAGGGCACGCGCAGCAAGCTGGACGAAAAAGTCGACGCCTTCATCGACGATCTCGTCGCGCAGGACGCCAATTCGCCCGAATTCGGGAAGCGGGTCGATCAGCTCAGCAATATGGGCCGCAAGGAAATCGCCGAGGCGGCGGGGCACAGCAACCGTTTCCTCGACCGGCCCGTGCGCGCGATGGACAGCGACACCAAGGTCGGCGCGGACCTTGCCGAACTGCGCCGCACGGTGGAGGATCTCGATCCCGGCAAGCAGGGCAGCCTGCTCGCGCCCAAGAAGCTGTTCGGCATCATCCCGTTCGGCAACAAGATGCGCGACTATTTCGACGGCTATAAAAGCGCGCAGAGCCACATCAATGCGATCCTCGGCAGCCTTGCGAGCGGCAAGGACACGCTCATAAAGGACAATGCCGCCATCGATGTCGAGCGGCAGAATATGTGGCAGACCATGGGTCGTCTGGAGCAGATGATCCATATCAGCAAGACCATGGACGCCCGATTGGAGGCCAAGGCGCTGGAGCTGGACTCGTCCGATCCCGCCAAGGCGAAAGCGATCCGCGAGACCGCGCTCTTCTATATCCGCCAGCGCACGCAGGATCTGCTGACGCAGATGGCGGTCACGGTGCAGGGCTATCTCGCGCTCGATCTGGTCAAGAAGAATAATGTCGAACTGGTGAAGGGCGTGGACCGCGCCAGCACCACGACCGTCGCGGCGCTCCGCACGGCCGTCACGGTCGCGCAGGCGCTGGTGGGGCAGCGGCTGGTGCTGGAGCAGATCACCGCGCTCAACACCACGACGGCGAACATGATCGACCGGACCGGCGAGTTGCTCAAGAGCCAGACCGCGCAGATTCACGAGCAAGCGGCCTCGTCCACCATCCCCATCGAAACGCTCCAGCGCGCCTTCCAGAATATCTACGACACCATGGACAATATCGACGCGTTCAAGCTGAAAGCGCTGGAGAATATGAAGACGACGGTGAATACGCTGTCGAACGAGGTCGAGAAGTCCAAGGGCTATATCGCTCGCGCCGAGGGCCAGGCCCGCGCCGCGCAGGAAGCGCGGGTCGACAATCCCCTGCTGAGCGCGATCGAGGGGTGATGATGACTAGCCAACCTCCGTTCGCCCTGAGCCTGTCGAAGGGCGCGCGCGTGCTTCGACAAGCTCAGCCCGAACGGACATGGGGCACTAAATCATGAGTCGTTCCGACCGTGTTCTGGCCGACGCCGAAGCGGTGCTGCGCCGGCATAGCGAGCGGGGGCAGAGCCTGTCGACGCGCGCACGGCAGCGGCGCAACGCAGGCCTCGTCCGCAAACTCAAATATGCCTTCTGGGCAGTGCTCGCCATCCTGCTCGGCAGCGCGGTCGCGGGCTTCGTGATGCCGCTGGGCGTCACCGGGGTGATGATCGCGCTGGGCGTCGTCATCGCCGCGCTGGTGCTGATCGCGCTGCTGCCGACCGAAGATCGCGTGCGGACCGAAGCGCTGGCGCAGACGGAGTTGACGGCCCTGCCGCTCAAGACCGAAATCTGGCTGGAGACTCAGCGCAAGGCTCTCCCCGCCCCCGCCGTCACGCTGGTGGACAGCATCGGGGTGCGGCTGGAGACGCTCGCCCCCCAACTGGAGCGTATCGGCGAAGGCGATCCAGCCGCGCAGGAAATCCGCAAGCTGCTCGCCGACCACCTGCCCGAACTGGTCACCGGCTATCAATCGATCCCCGAACCGCTACGGCGCGAGGAGCGCAACGGGCGCATCCCCGAAAAGCAGCTGGTCGAGGGGCTCAGCGTCATCGACGCCGAGATTGCGCGGATGAGCGAGACGCTCGCCAGCGGCGACCTTGACAAGCTCGCCGTGCAGAACCGGTTTCTGGAACTCAAATATCAGGAAGCCAGGGAATTGGGGCAGTAGCCCCTCCCCGGCGATCCATGATCCACCTCACCCTCATCATCGTCGATTTCCTGACCGGGCTGCTGGCGGCGGGCGCATGGGCGCTGGCGTCGGCCGGCGGCGTCATCGCGATGCTGGTGGGGGGCGGGTTTGCCGGCTTCACGCTATTTCGGCGGTGGCGGCGCAAGCCATAGAGGCTCTTTACCAGCACAGAGTGTCGAACCCGAACCACCTCCGTTCGGTTCGAGTAGCCCCTTCGAGCGCAGTCGAGAAGGCGTATCGAGAACGCTCGCGCAATCCTTCTCGACAGACGGTTCTCGACGTCGCTCGAACCTGCTCGAAGCGAACGGATCGGATGAAGCGCTCGATTTTCTAGAATGCCCCGGCCGGCCGTCGGCGCGTGCAGTTCGCTTTCAGGCCGACCGGGGTTCCAACATTGTCCGACTTGGAGAGGACATGACAACGCTGTCCAAGCTGCTCTAGGCGATGCGGCAGGCCAGCGCAAGCCTCTTTGTGGAGGGTGCCGCCCCGGCCTTTCGCCGGGGCTGGCGGCGGTTCAGCGCGCGACCGACAGGCGGTAGATCATCGCATGATGATAAGGCTTGCCGGGATCGACCCGCGCCGACACGAAGCCGGGCTTGTTGGGCGCGTCGGGGAATTTCTGCGGCTCCAGCGCAATGCCGTCACCCATGCGGTAAATATGGCGGTTCTTGCCGATCAGCGCGCCGTTGAGGAAATTGCCGGTGTAGAATTGCACGCCCGGCTCGGTGGTCAGTACCTCCAGCACGCGGCCGGACACCGGGTCTTCCAGCCGGGCGGCCAGTTCGGGCGTCTTGGTCAGCCCCTTGTCGAGCGCGAAATTATGGTCGTAGCCGCGGCCATAGACGATCTGCTGGTCGCGCCCGTCGCGGATACCATCGGCAACGCGACGCCCGGCGCGGAAGTCGAACACGCCGCCCTCGACTGGCTTCAACTCGCCGGTGGGAATCAGGTTGGCGTCGACCGGGGTGTAGGCCTTTGCCGGGATGGTCAGCTTGTGGCCCAGTGCGCCGTCGGGCGATCCTTCGCCGGCCAGGTTGAAGATGGCATGGTTGGTCATGTTGATAATGGTCGGCTTGTCGGTCTTCGCGTCGAAGGCGATGCCGAGATTGCCCGCTTCGTCGAGCGTGTAGGTGACGGTGACGTCGAGCTTGCCGGGATAGCCGGCGTCGCCATCCGGGCTGGTGAGGCCCAGCACCAAGGTCGCGGCCGGCCCGCTCTTCAGCGAGACGATCTTCCAATTCTGCTTGTCGAAGCCCTTGCCCCCGCCGTGCAGCGAATTGACGCCATTGTCGTTGACCGGAAGCTGATAGGCCTTGCCGTCCAGGCTGAACTTGCCCGCAGCGATGCGATTGGCATAGCGGCCGACGGTGACGCCGAAATAGTTGGGAAAGTCGACATAGGATTTCGCATCGTCATAGCCGAGCAGCACGTCGGCTTGCTGGCCGTTGCGATCGGGGCCGGAGAGCGACTGGAGCGTCGCGCCATAGGTCAGGATCTTGGCCGACACGCCGTTGCCGTTGCTGAGCGTCACAGCTTCGATCGTGCCGCCGTCCGCCAGCGATCCGGCAGGCGCGCGGCTCGCCTCGGCCGCCAGCGCCGCGCCGCCCGACAGCGCGAGCGCCATCGCCCCCGACAGCTTCAATGAAAGATTGACGAGCCTTGGCATGGACTTCCTCCCGAAACATTGCGCCCATTGACGGGCGGTTGAGGGGGATATACTCGGACATATTAAGCGGACGCAAGCCTTTGAAAGCTGTGCGTGCAGTGATCGACATGCGGGAGAAGGGTGGATGGCAGGACCGATTTCGTCAGGCGCGGCGGCGGCCGCCCCGCACAGCCCCGGCACGCGCTACGGCCCCGCGCTGGCGCTGCTCGCCAGCCTCTTCTTCATGTGGGGCTTCATCACCGTCATCAACAATACGCTGCTGCCGCACCTGCGCAGCGTGTTCGAGCTGAGCTACACGCAGACGACGCTGATCGAATCGGTCTGGTTCATCGCCTATTTCGTCGCGTCGATCCCATCGGCGAAGCTGATCGAGCGGGTCGGCTATCAGAAGTCGATGGTGATCGGCCTGCTGGTCATGGCGGCGGGCGCGCTCGGCATGACGCTGGCGGCGTCGATCCCCTCCTATGGCGTGACGCTGGTGATGCTGTTCGTGATCGCCAGCGGCATCACCCTGCTCCAGGTGGCGGCCAACCCCTATGTCGCCGTGGTCGGCAAGCCCGAAACCGCCTCCTCGCGCCTGAACCTCGTCCAGGCGATGAACTCGGCAGGAACGATGCTCGCGCCGATGTTCGGCGCCTTTCTGATCCTTGGCCGCTCGAAGGGCGGCACGGCGCAGGGCGAGGTCGTGCTGACCCAGGCCGAGCGGCTGGCGGACGCCCAATCGGTCATCCTGCCTTATGTGCTGGTGGCCGTCGTGCTGGTGGTGCTGGCAGTCGTGATCGCGCGCTTCCCCCTGCCCGCAATGGGCGCAGCGACGCAGCGGCACAGCAAGGAAGAGCGGCGCAAATATTCGCTCTGGAACCATCGCAACCTGGTGTTCGGCATCCCCGCCATCTTCATCTACCTGATCGCGGAAATCGGCGTCGCCAACCTGTTCGTCAATTTCGTCAGCCAGCCCGACATCGCCAATCTGACCCATGAGCAGGCCGGCAATTACCTCACCTTCCTGTGGGGCGGGATGATGGTCGGGCGCTTTGTCGGTTCGGCGATCATGCAGAAGGTCGATGCGGGCCATGTGCTCGCCGCCTTCTCGATCGGCGCGTTCCTCGTGATGCTGGTGACGGTGTTCACCACCGGGCCGGTCGCCATGTGGTCGCTGATCCTGGTGGGCCTGTTCCACTCGATCATGTTCCCGACCATCTTCACGCTCGGGATCAAGGGGCTGGGGCCGCTGACCGAGGAAGGATCGGGCCTCCTCATCATGGCGATCGCCGGCGGCGCCCTGGTCGTGGTGCAGGGCTGGCTGGCCGATATGTACGGGCTCCAGACGAGCTTCCTGCTGACCGCCGCGTGCGAGCTTTATGTGCTGTTCTACGCGCTGTGGGGCTGCAAGGTGACGAACGCGCTGCCCGACCAGCAGGCGGGTGGGTAAGGAAAATCCTCCCCTGCAAGGGGAGGGGGACCACGAAGTGGTGGAGGGGTGTCACCCTCACGATGCCGCGACACCCCTCCGTCAGGCCTTCGGCCTGCCACCTCCCCTTTAAGGGGAGGATGAGCTACCCCGCCATCGCGCTCGCGGTATCCTCCAGCGCCAGTTGCACCAGCGCGCTCATGGCATCGGACGCCGCCTGGGGATCACCCGCCGCAATGGCGTCGAACACGCGGACATGGTCGGGGATGGGGTTGCGCGGCAGGGCGCGGGCGCGCTGCTTATATTGGGTGGTCCAGTTCACCGCCGCGCCGATGCTGGCGGTCAGCACGATCAGCGCGTCATTGCCCGTGGCTTTCAGGATCGCATTGTGAAAGTCGCGGTCGGCCGCGCGCCCGGCGTCGGTCGCCAGCGTGTGGCGGCGCATCGCGGCGAGCGCATCCTTCATGACCTTGATGTCGTCCTTGTTCCGCCGCTGCGCCGCCAGCCGCGCCGCCGCCGGCTCGACGATGGCGCGCAGCTCGAACAGGTCGCGCACGAACTGGATGTCCGGCTCCCCGGCAAAGGCCCAGGCGAGCACGTCGGGATCGAGCAGGTTCCAGCGGGTGCGCGGCAGCACGCGGGTGCCCGCCTTGGGCCGGCTTTCGACCAGCCCCTTGGCGGTCAGCACCTGGATCGCCTCGCGATAGGCGCTGCGCGACACGTCCAGTTCCTCGGCGAAGGCGACCTCGCCCGAAAGCGTGTCGCCCGGCTGATACTGGCCCGACAGGATCGCCATGCCGAGCTTGTGCGCGATCGCCCCGTGCAGCCGCCGGCCCGGCCCGCGCACGCCGCGCGCGCCGTCGATAGCGGCTATGTCCTCATTGTCCGACACTGGCGCCGATCGCGTCATCCCCACTCCCTGCCCTCTCCCCTGTCATCCCCATGACATCTCTCCGCCATCGCTACACCCAACGGATTGCCATTACCATCTTCCTGTAATATGTCGGAGTAATTATCGGAGGCAACGCGCGGCTCCGGGTTGGTCCGGCGCGGCGCACGGAGGGAGGACATAATGGCATTGCGCCTGTTGCAGCATCGGTCGGCCGAGGGGGAGCGCAGCGTCATCGCGGCGCAGGGCGAGAGCGCCCATATCGTGCCGGGCTTCGCCAGCGTCCGCGCCCTGGCGCTCGCGGCGATCGCGCAGGGCAAGGGCCTCGCCGATCTGGTCGAGGCGGCGGGCGTCGGCTCGCCGATCGACATAGCGGCGGAATATGCCGCCGGCCGGCTGATCGCCCCGATCGACCATGAGGATGGCGCACACATGTTTCTGACCGGGACGGGCCTCACCCATCTCGGCTCCGCCGAGGGGCGCGACAAGATGCACCGCGAGGCCGCCGCCGCCGAGAAGCAGACCGATTCCATGCGGATGTTCCTCGAAGGGCTGGAGGGCGGCAAGCCCGCCGCCGGACAGGTCGGCCAGCAGCCCGAATGGTTCTACAAGGGCGACGGGTCGCAGCTGGTGGGACCAGGCGAGCCGTTCGCCATGCCCGACTTCGCTCAGGATGGCGGCGAGGAGCCGGAACTGGCCGGCATCTACATCATCGGCGAGGATGGAACGCCCTGGCGCATCGGCCTCACCCTCGCCAATGAATTTTCCGATCATGTGACCGAACGGCACAATTATCTCTGGCTCGCCCACAGCAAGCTGCGGCAGGCGGCGCTCGGGCCGGAACTGCTGGTGGGCGAGCCGCCCGCCCATGTCGAAGGGGCGAGCCGCATTGTCCGCGACGGCGCGACGGTGTGGGAAAAGCCCTTCCTGTCGGGCGAGGCCAATATGTCGCACAGCCTCGCCAATCTGGAGCATCATCATTTCAAATATGATCTGTTCCGCCGGCCGGGCGACATCCATGTCCATTTCTTCGGCACGGCGACCCTGTCCTTCAGCGACGGGTTCCAGACGCGCGACGGCGACATTTTCGAGATAGAGGCCGCGCCCTTCACCCTGCCCGCGCGCAACCCGCTGCGCCGCGCCGCGCCGGCAAATGTCGCCGTCCGCGCGCTTTGACTGCCCATAATCATCAGGAGAGGATGCAAATGACCAAGACCCTGCGCCGCGCCGCCGCCGCGCTGCTGCTGTGCGCGAGCGCGCTGACCGCCCCGCTCGCCAGCGCCGACACCGACGGCAAGCCGACCACCGCCACCATCCATGGCGACCGACCAGGCCCGGTGTATGACAAGCGCATCTTCACCCAGTTCGCCGAGCATCTGGGCACCGGCATCTATGGCGGCCTGTGGGTCGGCAACGACAAGTCGATCCCGCAGACCAACGGCTTCCGCAACGATGTAATCGCGGCGCTGCGCAACCTCGCCGTCCCCGTCATCCGCTGGCCGGGCGGCTGCTTCGCCGACGAATATCATTGGCGCGAAGGGATCGGCCCGCGCAACAAGCGCCCGGTCAAGGTCAACACCAACTGGGGCGGCGTGACCGAACCCAATGCCGTGGGCACCCACGAATATTTCGAACTGCTGCGTCAGGTGGGCGCCGAAGCCTATATCTCCGGCAATGTCGGCAACGGCACGCCGCAGGAGATGGCCGAGTGGATCGAATATATCACCGCGCCGGCCGGCAGCCTGGCCGACGAGCGGGCGAGGAACGGGCATAAGGAACCCTGGGCGCTCGCCTCCTTCGGCATCGGCAACGAACTGTGGGGCTGCGGCGGCAACATGAGCGCGCAATATGCCTCCGACGTGACCAAGCGCTATTCGACCTTCCTCAAGGTGCCGGCCGGCAAGACGCTGGTCCGCATCGCGGCGGGCGCGAACGGCGGCGACTATAACTGGACCGAAGTCACCATGCGGGAAGCCGCCAAGCAATTGGATGCGCTCTCGCTTCATTATTATACGCTGCCGCAGGGCGGCTGGCCGCCCAAGGCCGATCCGGTCAAATTCGGCGAGACCGAATGGGCCGATACGCTCGCGGCCACCTGGAAGATGGACGAACTGATCGCCGGCCACGCCAGGATCATGGACAAGTACGACCCGCAGAAGCGCGTCTTCCTGGCGGTCGACGAATGGGGCACCTGGTATGCGCCCGATCCCGGCACCAACCCCGGTTTCCTGCGCCAGCAGAATACGCTGCGCGACGCGCTGGTCGCGTCGGTCAATCTCGACATCTTCGCCAAGCACGCCGACCGCGTCCGCATGACCGCCATCGCGCAGATGGTGAATGTGCTCCAGGCGATGATCCTGACCGAGGGGCGCAAGATGGTGCTGACGCCCACCTATCATGTGTTCGAAATGTACAAGCCCTGGCAGGACGCGACCGTGCTGCCGATCGACATCGCGACGCCCTGGTACAACAAGGACAAGTTCGTGATGCCGGCGGTCAGCGGATCGGCGGTGCGGGGCAAGGACGGGAAGGTCCATGTCGGCCTCTCGAACCTCGATCCGAACCAGCCCAACACGGTGACGGTGAAGCTCGACGGCATCAATGTCGCGACCGTCACCGGGCGGGTGCTGACGGCGCAGGCGATCAACGCGCACAACACATTCGACGCGCCCGAGACGGTCAGGCCCGTGCCCTTCACCGGCGCGCAGGTGAGCGGCGGAACGCTGACCGTCGCGCTGCCGCCCAAGTCGGTGGTGGTGCTGGACCTGCAATAGCCAAGAAGCGGGCGGAGGGTGGAAGTGCCGCCCGCTTCCGCCGCCGGCGCGCTGCTGCCTCGCTGGGGGCAGCGCGCCGGCGGCACCGACCTATGGCGCTGGTCAGGCAGGCAAGAGCATGATAATCAAGGCCGACGTCCGATGACCCAGCCAGCCGCCCCTGCCCGCCCCGGCATCTATGCCCGCGGCTCCGAAACCGTCGACGCCATCTTGAAAGCGGCGCTCGACATCTTGATCGACGAGGGCGCGGAAGGCTTCACCATCCGCCGCATCGCCGCGCGGTGCGGGATGAAGGTCGGCAATGTCAGCTACCATTTCCCGCGCAAGGAAATGCTGATCCAGGTGCTGCTCGACGATCTGATCCACCATTATGGCCGGCTGCTCGATGCGATGGTGCGTAAGCCGGGGCTGGCCGCCGAAGAACAGTTGCGACGCTTCATCATCTTCTGCCTCGACGATATCCGAACGCGGCAGACGACGCATCTCTTCACCGAACTCTGGGCGCTCGCCAATCATGACGCGGTGGTCGCCGACCGGGTGCGCGCCTTCTACGAGCGGGTGCATGGCGTGATCGGCGGCTATGTGGCCGAGATGAACCCCGCGCTGCCGCCCGAGGATGTAAGAACGGTCGCGCTGTACATCAGCGCGTCGATGGAAGGGGCGACGCCGTTTCTCGGCCATGGCAAGCCCTGGGCCGACCGGATGCCGGCCTATACCGCCCTCGCCGTGCAGTCTTTGCTCACGTTGGCGCGCACCGCGACGCCGCAGAGCCTCGCGCCGGTGCGGATCGACATCGAATCGCTGGCGATGGAAGCGGCCTGAGCACCCTGTTGCGCCGCAACAATTTTGCGCGATACGTCATTTCGCCCCCTTGACGGAATCTTGACGTATGTCCAACCTTCACTCCGACGCAGCAGGCATGAAGGGGGATGAGCCAGCATGTCGACCCGCACGATGATTGTCGCCGCCGGCCTCGCCGCCCTGATGGCGGGCAGCGCCGTCATGGCGCAAGCGGCCCCCGCCGCGCTGGAACCGGAGGAATCCAACACCCTCACCATCGATCCGCCGAAGCTCGGCTGGGTCTTCGTCGATGGCGGCTGGGACACGCCCGGCACCAGCATTTTCGACAGCGAAACCGGCAAGATGAAGGGCATGGTGGAAACCCGCCGCCTGGCCGACATGGCGATCGATCCTGCCGGACGCTATTATTACGTCAGCGAAACGATCTGGTCGAAGGCGGATCGCGGCACCCGGCAGGACATGGTGTCGGTCTATGACAGCAAGACGTTGAACCTGCTGACCGAAATTCCGATGCCCGGTCGCATCCTCATCGGGTCACGCAAGAATAATTTCATCATCAGCGACGATGGCAAGACCGGCTATGTCTATGATTTCAGTCCCACTTCGGGGGTGAATATCGTGGACCTGGCGAAGCGCAAGTTCGTCGCCGCGATCGAACTGCCGGGCTGCGCCAGCCTGATGCCCAATCCGGGCGTCGGCTTCTCCGCCCTCTGTTCCGACGGGTCGCTGGCGACTGTTGCGATCAAGGGGACCAAGGGCGACATCACCCACAGCGCGCCCTTCTTCGATGCGACCAACGATCCGATCTTCGACAATTTCGCCTATGACCGCAAGACCAAGACGACGACCTTCCTGACCTATACCGGCCAGATCTACACCGCGCAGATGAGCGCGACGCCGGTCATCGCCGCGCCCTTCTCGATCCAGGCTGCGGCCGGCATTCGCGTCGGCGAAACCAAGCCGCTGGAACTGAACTGGTATCCGGGCGGCCGTCAGCCGATGGCGCTGCACCGCCCGACCGGCCATCTGTTCGTGCTGATGCACAAGGGCGAATATTGGTCGCACAAGGCGCCGGGCGACGAGGTGTGGCAGGTCGATGTCGCCGCCAAGAAGGTCGTGAAGCGGTTCGCGCTCAAGGAGCCGATGGGCAATATCGAGGTGTCGCAGACCGACAAGCCGCTGCTCTACATGAACGGCGAAAAGGGCGAAGTGCTGGTGCTGGACGTCGCGACCGGCGAGGAAAAGCACAAGATCGAGAAAGCAGGCGGCGGCATCATCACCGTGCCGGAGCCTTATTGACGATGGCGGCGATCGGGCTCCAGACGCTGGCTTTGCTGGCACTGACGGGCGCTATTGCGGTCGGGCTGCTGTTGCTGGTGGCCGCGGTCGACCAGTGGCGGCACCGGGCGCTACTGCCCGGCATCATCGCCAATTACCGGCTTCTGCCCGCCCGGCTGGTCGGGCCGGCGGCAACCGCGCTGCCCATTGCCGAGGGCGTGACCGGCGCGGGGCTGATCGCGGGCCTGCACCCGCTGGCGAGCCTGGCCGGCATCGCGCTGCTGCTGCTGTTCGCTGGCGCGATGGCGGTCAACATCCGGCGCGGACGCGGCCATATCGATTGCGGCTGCGGCCATGGCGCGCTGCGCCACCCGATCGGCTGGGGCCTGGTGGCTCGAAACCTCGGTCTCGCCGCGCTTTTGGCGCTTTGTTTCGTTACAGAAACGACATTTGGCGCGATGGATATCGCCACCGCGGTCGCTGGCGGCGTGACCCTCTTTTTGCTCTCACAGCTGTCCCACTCGCTGTTCGCTTTAGCCGCCTCGCCTGTCCATCGGAGATAATATGCTGGCCTCGCTCATCATCTCGCAGATCGTCTCCTGGGTCGTGATCGTCGGGCTTGCGGTGGCGCTGCTGGCGCTGGCGCGGCAGGTCGGCGTGCTACACATCCGCGTCGCCCCGGCGGGCGCGCTCGCCACCAGCGGCGGGCCGGAGGTCGGCAGCAGCACCGGCGCAATCGCCACCCGTACGCTCGACGGCAGGCCGGTGACGATCGGCGGCCATGCCCATGGCGTCAAGCTGCGCCTGCTCTTCTTCGTGTCCGCGCAATGCCCGCTCTGCAAGGCGGTGATCCCGATGGCGCTGAGCTTTGCCAAGGCCGAACGGGTCGCGCTGACCTTCGTGGGCGACGATGATCCGGCGGCGCAGCGCGCGATGATCGCGCAGCATGGGCTGGAAGGCCATAGCTTCGTCAACGGTCCCGAAGTCGGCCAGGCCTATGGCGTCGCCAAGCTGCCTTTCGCGGTGCTGCTGAACGAAGAAGGCGCGATCCTGTCGAAGGGGCTGGTCAACAGCCGTGAGCACCTCGAAAGCCTGATCGTCGCGCACGAAATGGGCATCCGCACGGTGCAGGACTATATTGGCGGCCTGAAGGCGCAGGCGGCATGAACGGACAAATGGGGGCAAGACAATGAAGCGATTCGATGCCGACGCCATGGGGGAAAAGCTGCTGCGGCGCTTTGCCGGGGGCTCGTCGCGCCGGTCGATGCTGACCCGGCTGGGCGCGGCGCTGGTCGCCGCGCCCGCCTTCCCTTTGCTGCCGGTCAGCCGCGCCGAAGCGGCCAAGCCCGACCGCTCGCCCGAGGCCAAGACCGGCTTCGCCCGCAACGCGCAGACGAAGGACGACACGAAATGCGACTATTGGCGCTACTGCGCCATCGACGGGGCTTTGTGCACCTGCTGCGGCGGCGGCATCCATAGCTGCCCTGCTGGGGCCGAGCCATCCCCGGTGTCCTGGGTCGGCACCTGCATCAATCCCGACGACGGCAAGGCTTACCTCATCGCCTATCGCGACTGTTGCGGCAAGCCCGCCTGCGGCCAGTGCGGATGCGACAATACCGACCGCGAGACCCAGCTCTATCTGCCGCAGCTCAACAATGACGTGATCTGGTGCTTCGGCACGAGCAGCATGGAATATCATTGCTCCACCGCGGTATTGGTGGGCGCGGCGAGCTAAGGACCGGCATGGCAACGGCGGAGCGATGGATGCGCGCGCTGGCGATCGGCGCGCCGCTGCTGCTGGTTGCCACCATGGGACTGCGCGCGGCGCTGCCGCCGATGGGGCTGCTGCCCGCCGCCATCACCGATCCTGACATGGCGCGCGCCGACTATGTCGAGCAATGCGCCGGCTGCCATGGCGTGCAGGGCAGCGCCGCGCCGGCGCAGCTGCCCGAACTGCGCGGCCGGGTCGGCTGGTTTCTCTGCACCCCCGACGCGCGCGCCTATCTGCTGCGCCTCCCCAATATCGCGCACAGCCGGATCAAGGATAATCAGCAGCTCGCCGACATGATGAACTATGTCGTCTTCGGGCTGGGCGGTGCGAGCGCGCCGAAGGACGCCGCCCCCTTCACCGCCGAGGAAGTCGCGCGCGAGCGGCAGCAGGCCCTGTCGACCACGACGCTCAAGGCCGAACGCGCCCGCCAGGTCGACGCCGCCATCCGCCAATGCGGCGCGCCCGCCTCGCTGCGGCTGCTCTATCCGGGGCAGAAGGGCTGACGCGGGCTGCGTTTTACAACAGTTGGCCGGGTTCCCCGGCGCAGGCCGGGGTCCAGTTCAGGGCGTGGAACTGGACCCCGGCCTGCGCCGGGGAACAAGATACCGGTTCCTATAGATATATTCGCTGCCTGACGCCCGGTCAGGGCGCGCGGGTGGCGTTCCAGTTGAACAGGAAGTTTCGATGCTCGGCCCAGGTCTGGCCTTCGACCCGGTCGCCGCGCAGGCAGGCGCTGCTATGATAGGGGCCGACCCCATCGGTCGTGCGGAAGCTGACGCAGAGCCGGCCCCGGTCTTGCTTCCAGCGGCCCGCCTCTATAGCGCTGTCATAGAAGCTGCCGCTGACTGAGCCGTCGGGCGCCAGGAGTAGCAGCATCGTCTTGGCATAGGGCTCGGCCGGATCGGTCGACAGATCGACGGACCATGGGCCGTCGAGCGCCTCCGGCGTCGCGGCCAAGGCGGGGGCCGTAGCGGCGAGGCAGGCGATCAGCATCAGGCGCTTCATCCGGCTCTCCTCTGCGCCGCAGCGATCGGGCGATGAGGATGCAGGCTAGCGCGGCGACCTCCCGCCGCCACCCGCCTTTTGGTGCAGCCGCCGCCGGACCCAAGGTCCGGCGGCAACCGTAGCGCTCAGAATTTCTGGCCGAAGCGCATCCCGAAGAATTGCGGCCGGATCGTGAAGGTCCGCGACGATCCCGAGCAGAAGTCGATCGAGCAGAAGGTGTTTTTCGTCAATTGCCCCCTCTTGTCGAAGGCGTTCTGGATGAACAGCGTCAAGCTCCATCGGTCGCGCTTTATGCCGCCGGAAAAGTCGAAGCTGACAAAACCCTTGGTGTTGCCCAAAAGGGCATTGTTATCGACGTTCAGATCCTGCGTGGCCCCAGTCTGGTACAGCGCCGCTCCCTGCACGTAGCCATTCAGGTCACCGAGCATCGTGTCGAAGCGGACCGATGTCGTACCCTTGAACTTGGGCTGGCGCGGCAGTCGCGTGCCATTCGCTGCGGCAACCTGCGGTGTGGGCGGGCTGGATTCCGGCACATCCTCGCCCAATGTGCAGGTCGGCAGCTGCGAAATGGACGAGGTGGGTTTGTCGAGGGCGAAGTTGCAGAAATTGCCCTTCAACTTGCCGTCGTTAAAGGCGCCAGAACTCGAAATGGTGAACTTCCCGAGCTTCAAGTCGGCGTCATATTCTACGCCCTTGACCTCTGCCTTGCCCGCATTGCCGGTCATGCCCGCGCCCTGCGCGCCCGACACGACGACGCCATATTGGATATTGTCCCATTTCTCCAGATAGACGGCGGCATTGAGGCGGAAGATGCCGCCCCATGTCGTCTTCATGCCCAACTCATAGTTGGTGAGCGTTTCCGACTGGAACGGCGCGACATCCACTGGTCCAAAGCCGCGAATACGTAGCGGGCGGTTGAAACCGCCGGGACGGAAGCCGGTCGAATAGTTGGCATAAACCATCTTGTCGGACGTGATCTGCCAGTCGAGCGCGACCTTATGCGTTTCGCCCTTTTCCTTGTAGCGGCCAGTCTGGTCGGCGGCGCGGAAGTTGGTGTTGAGGCATTGGAGACGCTCATTAGGCAGTGGCGTTGGGCAGCCCATAGTGCCAGTCGGGACGTAATAGGACGTCACGGTGTTCGCGGCCGAGGCAGCCACGCCGGCAAAGCCCTTCACTGCATAGTCGGTCCAGAAATAGCGGAGGCCGCCGGTAATCTTTAGGGTCGGCGTAATGTTGTAATGGCCTTCAGCAAATATCGCCTTGTCATGATAAAGCTGGTTCTGCTCGACAACATAGAAGCCGTCCTGCTTCACCGCCGGCGTGCCGTAGAGCATGGTGCCGAGCGGGTTGCCGTTCGGGTTGATAACCGTGTCCGTAAAGTATGGGACGGAGTCGTCCGCCGTATCAGGGATCCCGTCCTGGTCGTAATCGATCGCGAACATCGCCGGCACGCCGATCAAGCCGCCGGCAACATCGCCGCCGCCCGTCTGCGTATAACCGGTGATCGTGTCCAGCCCACGGATCGCATAGTAGGTGTTGCTCTCATTCTTCTGCCGCTGATAAAATCCGCCGATCGTCAGGTCGAACGGCCAGTCCTTGGGCGTCGTCAGCCGCAATTCCTGTGTGAACTTGTTGCGGTGCCAGTCGGCGTGATAATATTGAGTCGGGTCGATCAGCGAACATTGCTGCGCCGCGCCCGATCCGGTGCAATTGTCGAAAAATTGCAGGTAGCTCTCGTAGCCCGCCCCGAAGCCGTCATAGGTGACGGTGTAATAAGTATAATCGTTCAGCGTCTTAGTACGGCGCTTGAAATAGCCGGTCGCCGACACAAGCTCGAAATCGCCGATATGGCCGTGGATCGATAATGCCGCCTGGAACCAGCGGTCATCGTTCCGGGTCTTGTCATAGTCATGGACTTCCAGGTCGCCGACACGGGGATCATAGCCGAAATAGCCGTTGGAAATCTGACGCTGACCGGTGAATTGCGGCGTGATCTGCCAGCCATCGACCGGCTCCCAAAGCACCTGGATGCGGCCGCCAAACTCCTTGATATTATTGTAGTCGTCCTTGGCGATATCGCTGTTGTCGAGGTTGAAGAAGGTGTCAGGGTTATTGTCGCCCAGCGTATAGACCGCCGGCGCGCCGTTGTTCAGCCTGCCGTTATTGGGCGTGTTGTCGATATATCCGCCCTCGCGCCGGTAATAGCCCATGACGCGCAACGCCAGCGTGTCGCCTTGCGGAATATTGATGTAGGATTCGATCTGGCCGCCGAAATCACCCTTGCCATATTTGTTCGCTTCGACATCGTAACCAAACTCGAACGTGCCGAGTTTGGGCTTGTTGGTGATGAGGCGGATGGTGCCGGCGAGCGAACCCGCGCCGTAGAGCGTGCCCTGCGGCCCCGCGAGCGCTTCGATGCGCTCAAGGTCATACGCATGGATGTCCGGCACTTCGGTGCCGGTGATCGGAATGTCGTCGAGATAATAGCCGACCGAGGCATAAGCGCCGCCGGCGGGAACGATGCCGCGGAAGAAGGCGGTGTTGCGGCCCGGCCCGATCCCCTCGAACGAGACCGAAGGCAGCAGGGTGGCGAAGTCGCTCAGCCCCTTGACCTGTCGCTCCGCCAGCGTCTCTGCGCCCAGCGCCTGCATCGAGATCGGCACCTTCTGAATGCTCTGCGCGCTGCGGGTCGCGGTCACGATGATCTCGCCCAGCCCCTGTTCCTCGGGCGGGGCCTGCTCCGGCTCCTGCGCGAGCGCCAGGTTAGGCGCGGCGATCCCCGCCAGCATGGTGGTGACGCCCAGCAGGCGCAGGCGTTGCGCGCGGCGACGAGACTGGATTGTCATGATGATCGGACCCCCCTCTTTGCTTAAGCCGAACCTCCTTCTTCCTCTCCCCGTCCTGGCGGTTGATCCCGCCAGCCTATGTCGCAGCGCACCATGCCGAAAAGCGGCACATCCCGGTTGCATCTCGCGCCGGCGCAAGAGGCTGCGCGTCCCGCCGCACAGATGCGCCGGAGACACCGCCCAACCCGGCGGCAATGGTCGATATTCTGTGTCTACCCCTATGACGCGGTCATTTTGGACGCGCGTCCAGCTTCGATAATGTCGCAAGGACCGTGGGAGTCAACAGGGTCCATATACGTAATTTATACACCCCCCCTCCCCAGCCATTGCACCGGACAACAAAGGCGATCATGGTGCAGTGCGGAAAGGACCGGCAGGGTGACGCAAGCGGGGGGCATCGCGACGACCGAGGCAGCGCTGGCGCAAGCGGCGCGGCTGCTCGACAGTGCGCCGGAGGCCGCCCTGGCGCAGGCCGAAGCGATCCTCAAAAGGCGGCGCATGGCCCCGGCCGAACTCATCGCCTGCCAGGCGCTGCGACGCATGGGCAAACCGAGCCAGGCGCTGACCCGGCTTACTGCGCTCGCCCGCAGCGATGCCCATGTGCCGGCCGTGCTGTGGGAGCTGGCGCAGGCGGCGAGCGAGGCGGGGGCGACCGGCCAGGCCATCGCGGCGCTCGAAAATCTCACCCGTCGGCAACCGGGCGTCGCTGCCGGCTGGTTCCTTCTTGGGCGCGAGTTGCGCCGGGCCGACCGGGAGATGGACGGATGGCGCGCCGACCTGTCCGGGGTGCGCGCCGCGTCGCGCGATCCCATGCTGCTGGAAGCGGCGGCGGCGATGAACGAGGGGCGGCTGGACGCGGCGGAGGCAGTGCTGAACGGCAGGCTCGCACAAAACCCGGACGATCCGCCGGCGGTCCGCCTGCTGGGCGAAGTCGAGTGGCGGCGCGGCGACATGAGCGCGGCGCTGGCGCTGGTCGAGCGGGCGGTGGCGCTGGCGCCGGGGTTCGATCTCGCCCGCGATTTCCTCGCCCGGCTGCTGCTCCAGAGCAACCGCCTGCCCGAAGCGCTGGCGCAGGCCGAGACGCTGGCGCGATCGCCGCTGCGCCATCCGGGCTATGAGCTGCTGCGCGCCTCCATCCTGGTGCGGCTGGGGGATCAGGCCGGCGCCTGCGCGATCTACGAGGCGCTGCTGAAGCACAAGCCCGACCATCCGCAGGTGTGGCAGAATCTGGGCCATGCCCGCAAGACGCTGGGCCAGCAGGCCGGCGCGATCCACGCCTATCGCCAGGCAGTGACGCATCAGCCGACGATGGGCGAAGCCTGGTGGAGCCTCGCCAATCTCAAGACCGTGACGCTGGACACCGAAGACATAGCGGCGATGCGGGACGCGCTCGATGCGCTGGCTCCCGAAGCTGGGACGCGCCACGAGGATATATTCCACCTCCATTTCTCGCTCGGCAAGGCGCTGGAGGATGCGGGCGACCATGAGGGCGCGTTCGGCCATTATGCGGAAGGCAACCGGCTGCGCCGCGCGCTCCTGAACCATGACGCGGCCGCTTTTTCAGCCGAGGTCGAGGCAGGCGCGCGGACCTTCACCGCGCCCTTCATCGCCGCCAAGGGGCCTGGCGGATGCCCCGCCCCCGACCCGATCTTCATCGTCGGATTGCCGCGTTCCGGCTCCACCCTGGTCGAGCAGATCCTCTCCAGCCACAGCCTGGTCGAAGGGACGATGGAACTGCCCGAAATGATGATTATCGCCAGCCGCCTCCAGGCGCGGGTGGACGAGGGCGAATTCGCCGATTTCGCGAGCATGGTAGCTGCCCTGTCCCCCGCCGACCGGCTCCGGCTGGGCGAGGAATATATCGAACGGACGCGCATCCACCGCCAGACCGACCGGCCGCATTTCATCGACAAGATGCCCAACAACTGGCAGCATGTCGGGCTCATTCACCTGATCCTGCCCAATGCCCGCATCATCGACGCGCGCCGGCACCCGATGGCCTGCTGCTTTTCGGGCTGGAAGCAGCATTTCGCGCGCGGGCAGGCGTTCAGCTATGACCTATCCGACATCGGCCTCTATTATCGCGATTATGTAGCGGCGATGCGCGCGTTCGACGCAGCGATGCCGGGGCAGGTCCACCGCGTGATCTACGAGCATATGGTAGCCGACACGCCGGGCGAAGTGGCGCGGCTGCTCGACCATCTCGGCCTCGCCTTCGAGCCCGCCTGCCTCGCCTTCTGGGAGACCAAACGGGCGGTGCGGACGGCCAGTTCCGAACAGGTGCGCCAGCCCATCTATACCGGCGGCCTCGACCAATGGCGGCACTTCGCGCCATGGCTCGACCCGCTCGAAACCGCGCTCGGCCCCGCCCTGACCGACTGGCAATAGCGCCGGTCGGGCGACAGCCCGGCCCGGCCCGCCATTTTCCCCCTTGCCCCGGCGGCTTTCCCATGCACAAAGCTTGCCAAACGCCGCGCGCGCGCCGATTTCACGCGGGCTTAACCCGGCGGCCATAAGGACAGACGGATGGACGACCTCATCACCCCCGACCGGACCGGCCACCGGCCGCAGATCCCGCAGGAAGTGGGCGACGGATTGTCGGTCATTTCCATAGCCAAAAGCTACGACAAGCGCGTCGTCCTGTCCGACGTGTCGCTGACGGTGGGCAAGGGCGAGGTGGTGGGGCTGCTCGGCCCCAATGGCGCGGGCAAGACGACCTGCTTCTATTCGGTCATGGGCCTTGTGCGCCCCGACCATGGCCGCATCGTGCTGGACGGGCAGGATATCACCAACCTGCCCATGTATCGTCGGGCGATCCTGGGCCTGGGCTATCTGCCGCAGGAAACCTCCATCTTTCGCGGCATGACGGTGGCGCAGAATATCGGCGCGGTGCTGGAACTGGCAGAGCCCGACAAAACAGCCCGAGCGGTGCGGCTGGAGCAATTGCTGTCCGAGTTCGGCCTCACCCGGCTGCGCGATTCCGCCGCGATGGCGCTGTCGGGCGGCGAGCGGCGGCGCTGCGAGATTGCGCGCGCGCTGGCGGCGAACCCGTCGATCGTGCTGCTGGACGAGCCCTTCGCCGGCATCGACCCGCTGTCGATCGCCGATATCCGCGATCTGGTGAAGCAGTTGAAGACGCGCGGCATCGGCGTGCTCATCACCGACCATAATGTGCGCGAGACGCTGGAGATCGTGGACCGCGCCTGCATCATCTATGGCGGCCAGGTGCTGTTCGCCGGCAGCCCTATCGAACTGGTCGCCAATGCCGACGTCCGCCGGCTGTATCTGGGCGAGAATTTCCAGTTGTAAGATGCGGATGGGGCGCGCCTTGGCCGAACGGAGGGAAGCGCGCTGATGGCGCTCGGGCCGCGCCTCGACCTTCGGCAGAGCCAGTCGCTGGTGATGACGCCGCAGCTCCAGCAGGCGATCAAGCTGCTGGCGCTGAGCAATCTGGAGATCGAGGCGTTCGTCGCGGGCGAGCTGGAGAAGAACCCACTGCTCGACAGCGGCGGCGAGGAGTTCGCGCCGCAAGCCGACGGCATCGACCGGGTGGAGGAGCGGCCGACGCTCGCCGCCGAGACTGGCTCCAGCGACGATCTCATCGCGCAGGGTCTGGGCGCGGCGGACAGTCCGCTGGATGTCGATCATGGCGCGGATATCTTCATCGACGATGGCCCGGCCGACCGGATGACGGGCGCAGGCGGCAGCGGCATGGACATGCTGGGATCGGCGGGCGGCTATGCCGAGGACGCGCCCGATTTCGACAGCTTCGCCGCGCCCGACATTAGCCTGCACGAACATCTGATGGATCAGGCGCGGGCGGCGCTGTCGGGCATGGACCTGCTCATCGCCACGCAACTGATCGGGCAGATCGACGAAGCGGGCTATCTGGAGGCCAATCTGCTCCAGACCGCCCATGCACTGGGCGTGCCTTTGTTCGATGTCGAGCGGGTGCTGGGGGTCATCCACGGCTTCGACCCGACGGGCGTGGGCGCCCGGTCGCTCTCCGAATGTCTCGCTTTGCAAGCCAAGGAAGCCGACCGCTACGACCCCTGCATGGCGCGGCTGCTCGCCAATCTCGACCTGCTGGCGAAGGGCGCGCTGCCTCAGCTGCGGCGCATCTGCGGCGTGGACGAGGAGGACATGGCCGACATGATCGCCGAACTGCGCGGCTATGACCCCAAGCCCGGCCTCAAATTCGCATCGGACCGCGCCGCGCCGGTCACCCCCGACCTGTTCGTGCGGCGGACGCGCGAGGGTTGGGCTATCGAGATCAACAGCGCCACCCTGCCCCGCGTGCTTATCAACCGCAGCTATTATGTCGAGCTGTCGAGCGGGCCGCAGGATCGCAGCGCCAGGGCGTGGCTGGCCGACTGCCTCGCCAGCGCCAACTGGCTGGTCAAGGCGCTGGACCAGCGGCAGAAGACGATCATCAAGGTGGCGAGCGAGATATTGAAGCAGCAGGAAGGCTTTTTCCGCGACGGGGTGGCGCATCTGAAGCCGCTGACGCTCAAAGCCGTGGCCGACGCGATCGGGATGCACGAAAGCACGGTCAGCCGCGTCACGTCGAACAAATATCTGTCCTGCCCGCGCGGGCTTTACGAGCTTAAATATTTCTTCACCAGCGGGGTGGCGGCGGCGGACGGCGACGGCGCGGTCTCGGCCGAAGCGGTCAAGAGCCACATCAAGGCGCTGATCGCGAGCGAAGACCCGCAGGCGATCCTGTCCGACGACACGCTGGTCGACCTGCTCCGCGCCAAAGGCATGGACATCGCCCGGCGCACCGTGGCCAAATATCGCGAGGCGATGGGGATCGGGTCGTCGGTGCAACGACGGCGGCAGAAGGCGCTCAAGGGGAAGGCGGCCTGAGGGTTCGGCCGCTCAATCCTCCTGATGGTAGCGGCTGAGCTTCCGGATGAAGCCGATCAATCCTGTCTGGCGGCTGCGTTTCATGCGTTCGGCGTGGAGGATGGTCTGGACGCGGGCGAAGCAGTCGTCGGCGTCGACGTTGCACAGGACATAGTCGTAGCCGTCCCAGTGGGCGATCTCACCCGCCGCGCGGGACATGCGGGCGTCGATCACGGCGTCGCTGTCAGTGGCGCGGCCGCGCAGGCGGCGTTCCAGTTCCTCCATCGAGGGGGGCAGGATGAAGATGCGGACGACATCGCCGCCAGCGATCTGGTGCAACTGCTGCGCGCCCTGCCAGTCTATGTCGAACAGCACGTCCTTGCCCGATTTCAGCATCGCTTCGACCGGCGCGCGCGGCGTGCCGTAGCGCTGGCCGAAGACATGTGCCCATTCGAGGAACTCCTGGTCGGCGACCATGCGGCGGAATTCTTCCAGATCGACGAAATGATAATCCTTGCCGTCGACCTCGCCCGGCCGCATCGGGCGGGTGGTGGCGGAGACGGACATGGAGAGATCCGGCTCGGCGCCGAGCAGCTTGCGGGCGATGGTGGACTTTCCCGCGCCGGACGGCGAGGAAAGGACGAAGAGCACGCCCCGGCGCTTGAAATCGGGCGTCTCGGCAGGAAGATGGTCGGCCATGGCCGCTAGTGCCGCGCGGCACGCGCTTTTGCAAGGGGGTGGAAGGACGGATGACGAGGAGAGCGCGGCAGAGGAACCGGCGGGGCTTCATGCTGGCGGGGCTGATCGCCCTGATCGCCTGCGCGGTCCTGTTCGCAATGCAGCGGCCGCCGATCTGCACCTGCGGCTATGTGCAGCTCTGGCATGGCGCGCTCGACAGCGGCAACAGCCAGCATCTGGCCGACTGGTATAGCCTCAGCCACATCATCCACGGTTTCATCTTCTATGCGGCGGCGTGGTGGTTGCTGCGGCGGCAGCCAATGGGCATGCGGCTTGCGGCGGCGGTAGCGGTCGAGGCGGCGTGGGAGTTATTGGAGAACTCGCCCATCATCATCGACCGATACCGCACCGCGACGATCGCGCTCGGCTATTCGGGCGACTCGATCGTCAATTCGATGAGCGATATCGGGATGATGGCGGCGGGCTTCCTGTTCGCAGCGCGCGCGCCTGCGTGGATGACGATCGCCCTGGCGGTGACGCTGGAACTCATCGCGCTGGCGGTGATCCGCGACAATCTGACGCTCAATGTGCTGATGCTCACCTGGCCGGTCGAGGCGATCCGCGATTGGCAGGCGGCGCTTTAGGCCGCGCCCTTGCGCCGGGCGCTGTCGATCGGGATCGCGTCCGTCGGCTCGCTCGCGCTCTGGTCGGTGAGCAGCTTCTGCGTCTTCTTCCGCTCCGCCTCGCGCTTTGCCTCATAGAGCTTGCCGGCCATATAGGCGCCGGTCACGAACAGCGCGCCGGCGGGGTAGCGCATGATGAGGCGCTTCGCCCCCGCGCCCGCAATTAGGCCGACGACGCCCTTCTTGCCCGTGCCGGCCGCGACCCGCGCCGCGACGACGGTGGCGCCCAGGCGAGCGACCTTGCGGAGAAGTCCGGCCTTTTTGGGCGGCCGGACGGTGATGAGGGGAGCGGCTGGCTTCTTCATATCGGGTTAATGTATCGCAGCCGCCCCGGTTCCGCCATGTTGATCTGGATCAGACCATATTTTCCGGCCGCACCAGCCGGTCGAAGGTCGGCCCATCCACCAGCCCCAGGTCCAGCCCCGCTTCCTTGAGGGTCAGCCCCTTCTTGTGGGCGTGCTTGGCGATGGCGGCAGCATTGTCATAGCCGATCTCCGGGGCGAGCGCCGTCACCAGCATCAGCGAGCGGTCGACCAGTTCGGCGATCCGCGCCTCGTTCGCCACCAGCCCCTCGACGCAGCGTTCGGCGAAGCTCTCCATGCCGACGCTCAGCAGATGGATCGAGCGCAGCACCGCCGCCCCGATCAGCGGCTTGAAGACGTTCAGCTCCAAATGGCCCTGCATCCCGCCGACGGTCACGGCTTGATGATTGCCGATCACCTGCGCGGCGACCATGGTCAGCATCTCGCACTGGGTGGGGTTGACCTTGCCCGGCATGATCGAGCTGCCCGGCTCGTTGGCCGGAAGGTCGAGTTCGCCCAGCCCCGAGCGCGGGCCGCTGCCGAGCAGGCGGATGTCGTTGGCGATCTTGGTCAGCGCCACGGCGATGCTGTTGAGGCGGCCGGAGAAGTCCACCAGCGTGTCATGGCTCGCCAGCGCCTCGAACTTGTTGGGAGCGGTCTCGAACGGGAAATGGGTGATGGCGGCGATCTGCGCGGCCACATCCTCGGCAAAGCCCGGCGGGGCGTTGAGGCCGGTGCCGACCGCTGTGCCGCCCTGTGCCAGTTTGGAGAGGCCATGTTCGACCAGCGGCATGGTGCGGGTGCGGGCGAGGCGGATCTGGGCATAATAGCCGGAAAATTCCTGCCCCAGGGTGAGCGGCGTCGCGTCCTGCAAATGGGTGCGGCCGATCTTGACGATATGGCCCCACGCCTGCGCCTTGGCGAGCAGGGCGCGCTCCAGCCGTTCGAGCGCGGGGAGAAGCTGGCGGGTGGCGGCGAGCGCGGCGGCGACATGCATGGCGGTGGGGAAGCTGTCGTTGGAGGACTGGCCGCGATTGACATGGTCGTTGGGGTGAACCGGGTTCTTGCCGCCGCGCGTGCCAGTGAGGATTTCGTTGGCGCGGCCGGCGATCACCTCGTTGACGTTCATGTTGGACTGGGTGCCGCTGCCGGTCTGCCAGATGACGAGCGGGAACTGGTCGTCATGCGCGCCGGCCGCGACTTCGGCGGCGGAGGTTTCGATCGCGTCGGCTAACGCGGGGTCGAGACCGTGCTTGCGGTTCACACGGGCAGCGGCCTGCTTCACGATGGCGAGGGCGTGGACGATGCCGATCGGCATCCGCTCGGTCGCGCCGAACGGGAAATTCTCGATGCTGCGCTGGGTCTGCGCGCCCCAATAGGCGTCGGCGGGAACCTCTATCGCGCCGATGCTGTCGGTTTCGGTGCGCGTGGCGGCCATGCAAATGCTCCCTTCATGAGGACCGATCGCGGGATCGGCCCCTGATTTAGGAGCGAGGCGGCGAAATCCAAGCCGATCTCAGTCGCGCACCTCGACCGCATCGAGCGCGCGCGGCACCGAGGCGAGCAGGTCCCGCAGGGAAGGCGCGGACACCACATTGTCGCGGATCACCTGCTGCGGATCGACGACATGGGCAAAGCAGATGCCGCACAGGTCGCCGCGCACCCAGGTGATGCGGGCCGGCATGTCCAGCCCCTTGGCGCGCAGATGGACGCGCGCGCCCTTGGAAAAGCCGGCGGGATGTTCGAGCAGGCAACCGCCCGCCGAGATATCGCCGATAATGACGCTGCGCGTCTCCTCCCCCTCCTGCATGTCGGCGGCGAAGGCGGTGACAAAGCGGGCGTGCCGCCGTCGGTCGAAAAAGGTCGCCATTTCTTCGCCTGTCATGGCGGCGTACTCCTCAAATATGGGGTTGCCGGGGCGCAAAATCTGCGAGCGGCCGATAGTGGACTGTCGCGGACATCCCCTAACAAAAGGTAAATTTCCACAACCGACCATAAGTTGAAGAGTGGCCGCTTTCTATTTGCAATAGCCCCCTAAAATGCCGATGGAGCGGCCAAAAGGGGATCGCCATGAAATCATATTGCCTGTCAGCGTTGATGCTGGCCCTGCCCACTCCGCTGATGGCGCAAGCCCCCGACGAGGCGGGCGACGGCACGACGATCATCGTCACCGGCGCGGGGTTGCCGCTGCCGCCGGGGACGCCGGCCTATGGATCAGTGACGATCGGGCGCGACCGGCTGATGGACAGCGCGTCGGGGCGGATCGAGAACGTGCTGGGCGACGTGGCGGGATTCCAGCAGTTCCGCCGGTCGGACAGCCGGTCGTCCAATCCCTCCAACCAGGGGGCGACGCTGCGGGCGCTGGGCGGCAATGCGTCGAGCCGGACCCTGGTGCTGCTTGATGGTGTGCCGGTGGCCGATCCCTTCTTCGGTTATATCCCCTTCAGCGCCCTCGTTCCTGAGCGGCTGTCGGTGGTGCGGGTGACGCGCGGCGGCGGGATCGGCGCGTTCGGCGCGGGCGCGGTGGCAGGCACGATCGAGCTGGCGAGCGGGACGCGGGACCAGTTGCCCGACCTCTCGGCCAGCGCCTTCTACGGCAGCCGCGACGCGACCGAATTGTCTGCCGGACTGACGCAGGATCTGGGTGGCGGCTATGTGTCGCTGTCCGGCCGGTGGGATCGGGGCGAAGGGTTCCAGACCACGCCAAGGTCACAGCGGGTTTCGGCGAGCGTGCCGGCGGCCTATGACGGCTGGTCGGCCAATCTGCGCGCGGTCGCGCCCCTGTCGGCCTCGTCCGAGCTTCAGTTCCGCGCGACCCTGTTCGAGGACCAGCGGACGCTGCGGTTCCGGGGCGCGGATAGCATGAGCCAGGGGCAGGATGCGAGCATCCGCTATGTCGCGCGCGGGCTGTGGCAGGTGGATGCGCTCGCCTATGTCCAGGCGCGCAACTTCTCGAACATCGTGATTTCGTCCAACGCGCCGTTCCGCAAATCGCTCGACCAGCGCAACACGCCATCGACCGGGATCGGCGGGAAAATCGAGCTGCGGCCGCCGGTGGGCGGGGGGCATCTGCTGCGGCTGGGGGTCGATACGCGCTTCGCCACCGGCGACATGTATGAGGACGCCTATAATGCCGGGGTGGCGGCGAACCCGCGCACGGCGCTGCGCCATGCCGGAGGCGAGCAGTGGACGAGCGGTGTCTTTGTCGAGGATGACTGGACGCTGGGCCGGCTGGTGCTGACCGGCGGGGCGCGGGCCGATCGCTGGACGATCCGGGACGGCTTCTACCGGCAGGTCGCGACCGCGACGGGAATAGCGAGCGGGACGGACTTTGCCGATCGGTCGGACTGGCAGTTTTCCGGGCGGGTCGGTGCGCTGGTGCAGGCGAGCGATGCGGTGGCGCTGCGGGCGGCGGCCTATAGCGGCTTTCGCCTGCCGACGCTCAATGAACTGTACCGGCCGTTCGTGGTCTTCCCGATCACGACCCAGGCCAATGCGGCGCTGGACCCCGAGAAGTTGAAGGGGGTTGAAGCTGGCGTCGACCTCAGCCCGGCGGCCGGGGCTAAGCTGTCGGCGACGGCTTTCTACAACCGGCTGGACGACGCCATCGCCAATGTGACCTTGAACGCCACGACCCGGCAGCGGCGCAATGTGGACGCGATCGTCGCCAAGGGGGTGGAGGTGACCGCCGAGGCGACGCTGGGCGACATGCGGTTGTCCGCCTCCTACGCCTATGTCCGCAGCAAGGTGGACGCGCCGGGGGCGGCTTTCGACGGCTTCCGCCCGGCGCAGACGCCGCGCCATGCGGCGAGCGCGACTTTGGCCTATAGCCCGGCGCAGGGGCCGACCCTGTCGGGGACGTTGCGTTATGTCGGGGCGCAATATGAGGACGATCTGCAAAGCGACGTGCTGCCCGACGCGCTGACTCTGGACGCGCTGGCGCGGGTGCCGATCGGGCAGGGGATCACGCTGGTGGCGCGGGGCGAGAATCTGTTCGATGAGGATGTCGTCACCCGCAATGCCGGCGGGTCGATCGACCTCGGCACGCCGCGGACGTTGTGGATCGGGGTGAGCGTCGGGGGCTAACCCCGGATGAAAAGGCCGCGCAGGCCCTTGGGGCGGCTCTGGAGGGCGGCGGCGCGCCAGTCCTGCGCTTGGGCGGTGTCGCCTTCGCGCGGGTCGAGCAGGCGGATGCGGGCGCGGCGGTAACCGGCGGGGTCGAGCGTGACGAGGGTCAGGCCATGTTCGGCCGCCGTCGCGGCGAGCAGCGCCGGACGATCCTCCTCGACCGCGATGTCGCCGCGCCGCAGGGCGATAGCGGCGTCGATCGGGAGGATGTGTCCGTCAAAGGCCGGAACAAGCTGCTGGCCGATCCAGTTCCGCATCGTCGCGCCCGCCGCCTTGTCCTGCCGCCCGATCCGGGTGGCGAGCGCGCCAAGGTCGGCCAGCGACAGGGCCGAGATGAAGAGCCGGTCGCGCGACACTCTGGAAGCCCAGACGGACACGCGCTTGTCGCCCTCCGCCACGCGGGCGGCGCGGAGCTGAAGCAGGATCGGGGTGTCGAGAAGATACATTAAGAGAACAGCGAGTGGGACAGCTGAATCGCACTATCGCCCTCCGGCGCGGCGAGCAGATCGACGATATTGTCGCCCTCCCCGCTCAGGCGGCGATACTGGTCGATGCTCATCAGCACATGGGTGGGGCGGCCGCGATCGGTGACGAAGAGGGGTTCGGCGCGGGCGATTCGCTTGGCGGCGCTGACATCCTGGTTGAATTCGCGGCTGGTCATGACCTTCATGCAAGGACTCCCTGGCCAAAAATGATTGCGCTACCTTGTAGCGATGTACCTACAATGTGGAGGCGGTGCAACAGATGGGGCGAGCGGACTAGAAAAATGGCGCCGCCGATGATTTTCCATTTGCGCTCCACGTCGCGCCGTCGTCCCTTGGCGCAAATCGCGGCGACACGCCGAACGACGGGGGATGGATGATGGACCTGCTGACGGGCGCCTGGGCGGCGCTGACCGACATACTCAATCCGCATGGGCCAGCGGTGACCGCGGCCAAAAGCTACACGCCGTCCGACTTCAGCATCCATTTCTTCCTCCAGCTCGCGATCATCATCGCCACCTGCCGCGTCGTCGGCTGGCTGGGGCAGAAGCTGCTCAAGCAACCGCAGGTGGTGGGCGAGATGATCGCCGGCGTCGTGCTGGGGCCGTCGCTGCTCGGCCTCGCATTCCCCGACATCCAGAATGCGATCTTCCCCCAGGAGACGCGCAACGTCCTGTATGTCGGCGCGCAGCTTGGCGTGGGGCTTTACATGTTCATGGTCGGGCTCACATTGCGGCTCGATCATTTCCAGTCCAAGGCGCGCAGCGCGGCGACGGTGTCGGCCGCCGGCATCCTCGCCCCCTTCCTGCTTGCCGCACTGATAACCCCGATGCTGGTCGAGGTGCCGGGGCTGTTCGCGGCTGGCATCAGCCAGGCCAGCGCCACTTTGTTCATGGGGGCGTGCATTGCGCTGACCGCCTTTCCGATGCTGGCGCGGATCATCAACGAGAATGGCCTCGCAGATTCGTCGCTCGGCACGCTGGCGCTGACGGCGGGCGCGTTCGACGATGCGGCGTCCTGGTGCGTGCTGGCGGTGGTGCTGGCGACTTTCGGCGCGGGCGCGGGGGTGGCGGTGATCGCGATCGGCGGGGCGATCCTCTACGCCGCCTTCATGCTGCTCGTCGGGCGCAGGCTGCTCGCGCCGCTCGGCCGCGCGGTCGAAGCGCGCGGCGAGATGAGCATGACCATCCTCGCGGTCACGATCCTGCTGTTCTGCCTGTCCGCCTTCCTGATGGACGCGATCGGCATTCATGCGATTTTCGGCGGGTTCCTGATGGGCGTGTGCATGCCGCGCGGGTTGTTCGTGGAGGAACTGAAGCAGAAGGTGGAGCCGATCGCGGTCGTGCTGCTGCTGCCGATGTTCTTCACCTATTCGGGGCTGAACACGCGGATGGACATGGTCAATTCGGTCGAGCTGCTGCTGATCGCGATCGCGGTGCTGGCGGTGTCGATCCTCGCCAAGTTCGGCGCCTGCTATGCCGCCGCGCGGCTGACCGGCGAGGATAACGCCACGGCGCTCGGCATCGGCGCGCTGATGAATTCGCGCGGCCTTATGGAGCTCATCATCATCAACATCGGCTTGCAAAAGGGGATCATCGGCCCGACTCTGTTTTCGATGCTGGTGTTGATGGCGATCGTGACCACGGTGATGGCGACCCCGCTGTTCGAGGCGGTCTATGGCCGCAAGGCGCGGGCGAGCGGGGTGCTGGGTCCGCGCGACGGGACGCTGGCGGCGGCCTGACGATCAGGCCCCAATCTCTTCCAGAAAGGCGCGGTTGGTGGGGAGGTCGCGGGTGGCCTGATCGCTGTAGCTTTGCACGCGCGCGAACAGGCGGTCGGCGGCGCGGGGCGACGCCGTGGCCGGGCGCGGCGGCGGCATAGTCGGATAGTCCATGCCGTAGAGGATATAATGATAGTTGAAGGGGGCGAAGCTCTCGAGGTCGAGCGTAAAATCGAAGCGGCCGGGCGGGCGGTAGCGCCATTGATCCAGATGCGCGCGCAGGCTTTCGGGCATCGAGGCCGGGTCGGCATTGTCGCGCCAGAAGGGTTCGTCGCGGCGGCTGAGGCAATAATGGAGCTTCAGGAAATCCACGATCCGCTCGTATCGGCCGACCATCAGTTGATTGAAACGGGACGCGGGGGCATCGATCGGGCCGGCGAGCGGGAAGAGTTCGGCGATCATCGCCACCGCTGCCTCGATCAGCAGGATGCCGGTGGATTCGAGCGGTTCGAGGAAGCCCCCGGACAGGCCCACGGCCACGCAATTGCCGATCCACTGCGCCTCGCGATAGCCGGGATCGAAGGGGATGAGGCGCGGCTGGAAGCGATCATGGCCGATATGGGCGCGCAGGATTTTCGCCGCCCCGTCCTCATCCATATGGGCGGAGGAATAGACGCAGCCGATGCCGCGCGCGCCCTCCAGCCCGATGTCCCAGGTCCAGCCCGCTTCATGGGCGGCGGCGATGGTGACGCTTTGGATCGGCGCGTCGGGGCGGTCATAGGGGATTTTGCAGGCGAGCGCGCGGTCGGTGAAAAGCTGATGCCGCACCGATCGGAACGGCGCGCCGAGCGCGCGGCCGATCAGTTCGGCGCGAAAGCCGGTGCAGTCGATATAGAGATCGGCGCTGAGCGGCCCCCGGTCGCGGGTCAGGATGCGGGCGATCTTGCCGTCTTCGCCGCGCTCGACCCCGGTCAGATGATCGGTCAGGTGGCGCACGCCGAGTTCGACCGCCCGGTCCCGCAGCAGGGCAGCGAACTTCGTGGCGTCGAAATGATAGGCGTAGCTGAGCGGAGCGGCATAGGCCCCCTCCTCCGGCCGCTTGGGCGCGCGGCCGTGCAGCGCCACGCCATGCTGGATGCTCATCGCCTGGGCGAAGGGCAGGCGCGTCGCTGAGTCCTGCGCCAGCCAGGCGGCGAGCAGATCGGCGTCGTTGGTCTGGAGCGGCGCTTCGAAGGGGTGGACATAGTGATGACGTCGGCCGTCCGGCGCGGGGGCGTGCAGCCAGTCGTCGAAGCGTATCCCCTGTTTGAAGGTCGCGGAGGTCGCGCGCAGGAAGGCGGTTTCGTCTATGCCGAGGAAATCGAGCGTGCCCCGGATGGTGGGGAATGTCCCCTCCCCCACGCCGATAATGCCGAGGTCCGGGGATTCGAGCAGGGTGATGGACATATCCCCCTGCCCCGCCAGCGCGAAGAAGCGGGCGAGATAGGCGGCGGTCAGCCAGCCGGCGGTGCCGGCCCCCACGATCATGATGCTGCGCGCGCCCGTCATGGCCGGTAGCCTAGCGCAAGCCGGCCACTGCGGAAATGCTCTGTTCGCCCGGCGTGCAAACTTCTGCCCGCCCTAGGTTACGGATTTTCCTGGCCGGTTCGTTCAGCCCCATGTCAGCGATGCCGCGCGCGCGCTTTCGAGTCAGGTTCCGCCGAAGAGAGGCATGGTTTTACGACATGGTCGATTTTTTCCGTTCCGCCGCCTTGATAAGCCAGGGCGATCGCCGCACCATGGGCGTGCGCCATGCAGGCCAGGAAGGGACGCGGTAAATGCACGGCGACGTCATGAGCTGGCTGGTGCCGCTGGTTTCGATGCTGGCGGCGGGCCTGATCGCGGGTTTCGCGGCGGGGATTTTCGGCATCGGCGGCGGCTTCGTCGTCGTGCCTGCGTTGCTCGTCGTGCTGCCGCTGCTGGGCGGAACGCATGACGGGATCGCCCATGTCGCGATCGGCACGTCGGCCGCGACGATCATCGTCACCTCGATCCGCTCGCTGCTGGCCCATGCTAAGCGCGGCGCGGTGGAATTCGAGGTGTTGAAGGCCTGGGCGCCGTGGATCGTGCTGGGATGCGGCGCAGGCGTGATGCTGGCGGGGCATGTCAACGGCAATACGCTCAAGATGATCTTCGCCTGCGGCGTCGGCCTCATGTCGCTCAACTTCCTGCTGCCGAGCATCAACGGCAAGGTGGTGAGCGATACGATGCCCTCCGGGATCGTGCGCATGGGCATCGCCGGCGGGCTCGGCACTTTTTCTTCGCTGCTGGGGATTGGCGGCGGGGTGATCGCGATCATGGTGATGACCTTGTGCGGCCGCACCATCCACCGCGCGATCGCGACGGCTTCGGGTATCGGCACGCTGATCGCCATCCCGACGACGATCGGCTTCGCCATCATCGGCCTGGGCGAAGGCGGGCTGCCCTGGGGGTCGCTGGGCTATGTCAATATCCCCGCGACCATCGCGATCTCGTCCATGTCGATGCTCACCGCGCCGCTCGGCGTCGCCGCCGCGCACAGCCTGCCGGCCGGGCCGCTCAAGAAGATTTTCGGCGTCTATCTGATCGCGATCGCCGTCATCATGTTCCGCAACGCCGTTAAAGGGTGAGGCCGGAGGCCATTGATTACGCGCTAACAGCCTTTGTCACTGGCGGTTCTTCGCTTATTCTGCGAGCGGGGAACGGTCATGGCGCAGGCGGAACAAATATCGGTATTGCTGGTCGAGGATGACGACGCCGCGCGCGCCAATATCGCGGGCATATTGAGCGATGCGGGGATGCGCGTCGATCATGCCGCCGATGGCCCCAGCGGGCTCAACCGGGCGGGCGGCGGCGGGCATGACGTCATCATCCTCGATAGGATGCTGCCTCATCTGTCGGGCATCGACATCGTCACCCGGCTGCGCGTCGCAGGCGTCGGCGCGCCGGTGCTGATGCTCTCCGCGCTGGGCCGCAGCGAGCATCGGGTCGAGGGGCTGGAAAGCGGCGTCGACGATTATCTCGCCAAGCCGTTCGAGCCGGACGAGCTGGTCGCGCGGGTGCGGGCGCTGTGGCGGCGGGCCAGCCGGCGCGGCAGCCATGATCCGGTGCTGCTGTTCGGCGACCTCGAATGCCATGTGAAGGCGCGGACCGCCTATCGCCAGGGCAAGCATCTGCCGCTGTCGCCCAAGGAGTTCGAGCTGTTCCGCTATCTGATGGAACATGCCGGCGAGGTAGTGACGCGCGAAATGCTGCTGCGCCATGTGTGGAAGCTGAGCTTCGATCCGCAGACGAATGTCGTCGACGTGAATGTCGGCCGGCTGCGGCGCAAGCTGGAGGACGGGTTCGACCGGCCGGTGCTGGAGACGATCTGGGGCACCGGCTATCGCCTGATCGCCGCCGCTGGCCCCACCCTTGCCTAGACCCGATCTGCTCCGGTCGGTGTTCGGCCGGGTGACCCTGTCCGCTCTGCTCGTCAGCCTGCTGTCCACGCTGGCGCTGTTCCTGGTGGTGCGGCAGATCGTCCGCCAGGACGGGCGGGCAATGCTGGCGCGGGAGGTGGACACCGATCTGGCGGGGCTGGCCGACATCTATGTGAGCGGAGGCCGCGCGGAATTGCAGGCGCGGATCGCCGACCGGCTGGCGCTCAATCGCGAGGACGGCGCGCGGAGCTGGTATCTGCTGACCGACGCGGCCGGGCGGCGGGTGGCGGGCAACCTGCCTCATTGGCCGGCCATCTCGCCCGAGGTTTCGGAGGCGCGCTTTGCCACCCTGCCCGGCGGCGAACGGATGTTCGCGCGGGCGACGCAGCTGGGCGGCGGCGCTCGGCTGCTGGTCGGGCGCAGCGACGCGCGCGGCGAGGCGCTGCTGGCGCGGCTCGCGACGGCCTTTGCGGTCGCTGGCGCGGGGATCGCGCTGCTGAGCCTTGCCGCCGGCCATTTCGCCGCGCGGCGGCTGCGCGAGCGGGTCGAGGCGGTGAACGCCACGTTTGCCGCCGTGCGCGCAGGACGGATCGCGGCGCGCGCGCCCGATGCGGGGACGAGCGACGAACTCGCTGAGCTGGCCGCCAACACCAATGCAGCGCTGGACCAGGTCGAACGGCTGATCGAGGCGCAGCGCCATGTGTCGGATCAGACCGCGCACGAAATCCGCACGCCGCTGATGCACCTCGATACGCGCATCTTGAAAGCGATCGAGGCGACGGACGATCCGGTGCTGCTGCGCACGCTCGACCAGTCGCGGGCCGAGATACGCGGGGTGGTGCGGCTGCTCGACTCGCTGCTCGACATTGCCGGAACGCAGGCGATGCGCGGCGACCTGCGTGGCCTTGCCGACATCAGCCTCAGCGACATCGCCGAGAGCCTGGCGGACCTTTATGGCGCGAGCGCGGAGGAGCTGGGCATCGGTTTCCATGCGCGGATCGCGCCCGGCATCCATATGCGCGGCGACGCGATGCAGATGACGCGGCTGCTGTCCAACCTGCTCGACAATGCGTTCAAATATGTGCCGAGCGGCGGGTCGGTGGTGCTGGAACTGGCGCCGGGGCCGCGCATGGCGGTGCAGGATGACGGGCCGGGCATACCCTGCGCCGACAGGGAGCGGGTGTTCGAACGCTATGTCCGCCTTGACGGGGCGCGGGGTCAGGGGCATGGCCTTGGCCTCGCGCTCGCGCGTGCGATCGCGGAGCGGCACCATCTGTCGCTGCATGTCGAGGATGCGGAGCCGGGCGCGCGCTTCGTCGTCCGGCCGGAGGAACGCGATGCTTAGGTTGGTCCTGCCCCTGCTGTTGACCGCCGCTACCCTGCCGGAAGCGATGCCCGACGATCCGGTGCTGCGCACCCTGCTGGAGGGGGAGGCCGCGCAAGCGGCGGGCGACGGGGCGGCTCTGCTCGACACGGCGCAGGTGCTGAAGGCGCTGGGCGCGACCCCGGCGGAGGGACAGCAGGATCTCGCGGCACTGTGGACGCAAGAGGCGGAGGCGAGGGGCGTGACCAAATCCGCGCTCGGCTTTCGCGGGCGGGCGCTCGGCCCGGCCTATCATCGCGGCGCGCTCAATGCCGGGGACAAGGTGATATTGCGCCAGCTTTTCCTGGCCGGGCAGCGCGCGCAGATTTCGGTCGCCCCGGCGGGGCGCGCCAAATTATCGGTTAGGGTGCAGGATGCGGGCGGCAGCACGCTCTGCCAGAAGGATGTCGGCGGACCGCAGGCCGATTGCGCCTGGATGCCGCTTTTCACCGATCGCTATGCCATCGTGATCGAAAATGGCGGTGCGAGCCCGGCGGCCTTCTACCTCATCATGAAATGACGGCGCGGCGTCAGTCCGCGTCGGGATTGCGGAAATTCAACCGCCGCGTCACCGTGTAATCGAGCACGCCGACCAGCAGATAACTGATCCATTGCTTGATGAGGGTCGGGAGCGAGCGGCCGGCGCGGTAGGTTTCGAGGTTGATGGCGCGGCTCTGCGCCGCTTCGGCGGTGACGAAGGCGCGGACCTGCGCCGCGAAGCCCTTGTCCTCGATCCGCAGCATCAGTTCGAGGTTGAGGAACAGGCTGCGCATGTCGAAATTGGCCGAGCCGATATAGACGGCGTCGTCGATGACGAGCAGCTTCATGTGGAGCTTGCACGGCTGATATTCGAGGATTTCGACGCCGCGCTTGAGCAGCGGGCCATAGAGCAGCCGCGCCGCCGCGACGGTGGCGAAATTGTCGGATTTCGCCGGCAGGATGATCCGCGCGCCGTCACGTCGGGCGGCGCGGGCGATGCGGGTGAGCATCCCGCGGCCTGGCGAGAAATATGCGGCGATCATATCGACCCGGCGCGCCTGCTCCAGGTCGTGTTTGACCAGCTTCGCCCAGGGGCTGAGGCGTCGGGTGGGGCCGCCGATCAGCCAGCGGAAGGGGCTTGCCGGGTCACCCCCACGCGGCGGACGCCAGCGGCGGACCAGGCGGCGGAGCGCGCGAAACCCCTGCCGTTCGGACGAGACCCAGCGCCACATATGCCCGAACCAGTTGCTCATCGCGCGCACCTCCGCCCCCTCTATCAGGAGGCCGAGGTCGCGCCAGCAATCTTCGGGGGGAATGCCGAAATAGCCGTCCTCGACATTGAAGCCGCCGATCAACAGCGTCGCGTCGTCGGCGATGGCCATCTTCTGATGGTTGCGGATGAGGTAGCGCGTCGAGCGGCGGGTGCCGAAGCGGCCGAAATGCGCGCCGGCCTCGACCAGCGGCGCGAAGAAGCTGTCGGGCGTGTCGGCCGAGCCGAAGCCGTCGATCATCAGCGTAACGGCCACGCCCCGCCGCCGCGCCGCGATCAGGGCGTCGCGCACCCGCGTGGCGCTGTCGTCGGCGGCGACGATATAATAATAGAGTTTGAGGCTGACGCGCGCGCCCTCGATCAGGGCGAGGAGAGCGTCGCGCAGCCCCTCCCCCCGAACGATCAGGCGCAGGGCGTGGCCGGCGATATCGACGCATATATCATCGGCGTCGGCGCGGCCGGGCTGGGACTGAAGGGTCGCCATCGGGTCTACCTGCCGCATAAGGGCGCGCCATGCCATGGCTTTATGGCCTTTTATTGACTCCGCCCCGCCCGGCTGCTAGGCGGCGCATTCACGATTTTCCATCCGCAATATCAGGAGGCCCTGTTTGGCCCGCGTTACCGTCGAAGATTGCGTCGACAAGGTTACCAACCGTTTTGACCTCGTTCTCCTCGCCGCCCAGCGTGCGCGGGAGATTTCCGGCGGCGCCGAGCTGACGATCGATCGCGACCGCGACAAGAATCCGGTCGTGGCGCTGCGCGAGATCGCCGAGGAAACAGTGCTGCCGGACGAACTGCACGACTCGCTCGTCGGATCGCTCCAGAAGGTGCAGATCGACGATGACGATACGCCGGACGAGATCGGGTCGATCGCCCAGTCGGCCGAAGCGCTGCGCCTGACGGCCGCCGCGCCGCCGCGCAACCAGAATATCGGTGGCGATTACGACGGCTGACGCGCCCCAAGCGCCTGACGGTTTGGAGAGGGAAAGAGGCCCGGCCCGCGCGAGCGGGACCGGGCCTCGACCGTTTTCGGGTGGTGCAATGGCAGCACCGATAAGAACGACGCATCTTGCTCCCCGGCGAAGGCCGGGGCCCAGTCCAAAGCGCGGAACTGGACCCCGGCCTTCGCCGGGGAACAAGATATTATAGGTTTCGGGCCATGGCCCCTTGCATGAGCCCGGTCACGCCTCCGCCCAACGGCGCAGGAGGTTGTGATAGACGCCGGTGAGGCGGATGACTTCGGCATGATCCTGGCCGAGTTGCGCCGCGACGCCCTGCACGCTGCGGTCGAGATCGAACAGCGTCTGGCGGGCGGCGTCGTCGCGGATCATCGACTGGAGCCAGAAGAAGCTGGCGACGCGCCGCCCGCGCGTGACCGGCTCGACCCGGTGGAGCGAGGAGGACGGGTAGAGGACCGCATGGCCGGCGGGGAGCTTCACCTGCTGCACGCCGAACTGGGTTTCCACCGTCAGCTCGCCGCCGTCATAGGCTTCGGGCGCTTCGAGGAAGACAGTCATCGACAGGTCGGAGCGGACGCGGAAGCCGGTGCCGGGCTGGATGCGGACGGCATTGTCGATGTGGACGCCGAACGCCTGCCCGCCGGCATAGCTGTTGAAGAGCGGCGGGTAGATTTTGAGCGGCAGCGCGGCGGCGATGAAGAGCGCGGAGCGGCCGAGCGCGTCGAGCACCAGTTGGCCCGCTTGGCGCGCGGCCGCGCTGTCCTCGGGCAATTGCAGGTTGCGCTTGGCGAGGGCGGACTGCGGGCCGGAGGTCGCGTTCCCGTCGATCCAGTCGCCCGCGTCGATGAGAGCGCGGATAGCGGCAACGCCGTCGGCGTCCAGAAGGTCGGGGATGGCGATCAGCATGAGGGACGAATAGGCGAGCGGGGAAGGATGGGCAACCGCCCCCGCCCCGCTCGCCCCGAGGATCAGAAGCTATAGAAGAGGCTGAGCCGCGCGGCGCGCCCTTCGCCGGGCGCCGCCCAGCCGCCCGACACGACGCCGTTGGTCGCGCTGATGTTGTTGCGGATGCCGGTGTAGTAGTCCTTATCGAACAGGTTCTGGACGTTGAGCTGCGCGGTCAGGCCATTCTCGAAATTCCACGACAGAAAAGCGCGATGGACCCAGTAATCGTCCGACCGATATTGGGTGCGGTTGGCGAGGTTGGACTGGTTGAGCGCGAAGCTGCCCTGATAGGTGACGCCATAGCCGAGTTCGAGGCCGAAGGGCAGGCGGTAGCTGGTGTAGAGGCTGCCCGAATGTTTGGGCGTCTGGATGAGGTCGTCGCCCTTCGACGGATCGGGCAGCGCGGCGCTGTTGGAACAGGTGGCGCGGGGATTGGCGATGCAGCTGTCCGACGTGCCCTGCACGATCTTGCCATCGAGATAGGTATAGTTGGCGAAGATCAGCCACTCAGGGGTGATGTTGCCGGTGAGGCCGAGCGCGACCCCGTCCACCCGCGAGCGGCCGTCGAGTATCTGGAAGCTCGCGTTGGTGGCGGGATCGTTGGTGGGTACGCGGTAATTGGTCCGCTCGTTGCGGAAAAGCGCGGCGGTGGCGAGCAGCTTGCCGCCCATGAGATTGGCTTTCGCGCCGATTTCGTAGCTGCGCGCGGTTTCGGGGGCGACGTCGCAGAAGTTGACGAAGGTCGCACCCGATCCGGTGGTGCAGCCCGCGCGGACGGTGGCCGACGAGGGCGTCTTGCTGTTGGCGAAAGCGGCGTAGAGGCTGACGTCCTGCGTCAGTTTGAACACCGCGCCGACGCGATAGGAGAAGAGGCTTTCCTTGCTGCGCTGGACGATGCCGGGCGTGGTGCCGCCGCCGGCCGAGGGCAGCGCGATCGTATCGGCGCGGAAGATGTTGCGCACATCCTCGTAGCGCAGGCCGCCGTTCAGCTCGAACTGGCCGAACTCGATCGTGTCGAAGGCATAGACGGCAAGGTTGCGGCTGTCGCCATAGCTGCGGCCCGAGACGATCTCGTTCACTTGGCCGACCCAGTCGGTGTTCGGGTTGGCGAGGCTGATGTCGGGTTCCGCGACGGTCGCGCCGGCGGCGGTGCGGAGAAGGTTGGCGCTGGTCAGGCGATAATCCTCCTGCGTCGCCGATGCGCCGATGACAAGCGTGTTGCGGATGCCGCCCGCATCGCCGCTGACGATGCGCAGGTCGGTCTGGGCATAAAAAGATCGTTGAGCTGGTCGCGGACGAGGCCGCGCGGGCCGGAGGGGCGGTAGGTGCCCGCTGCCATGCCGGCGGGGCAGGCGAGCGGGGTTGTGAGGTCGATGGCGGTGACGGGCTGCACGCCGCCGGCAAGGCAATAGGTGCCCTGCGGCGCACTGGTGATGCTGTCCTGCCGAACGCGCTGCCAGCGGCCGAGGGTGCGCAGCGAGACGGCGTCGCTGAACTGGTGGGCGAAGATGGCGGTGAAGCGATCGATGTCGATATCCTGCCGGTCGAGATTGGCGATGCCGAAATAGTCGCTGTCATCGACGCCGGGCAGCGGGCCGCCAAGGTTGGCGTTCTTGAAGAAGGGCACGCCATAGACGGGGGTGTTGCGGTCTTCCTGGTGGAAGTAGGAGAGGGTGAGGCTGGTCGGCCCTTCCATGCCGAGCTTGACGGACGGAGCGACGGCCCAGCGCTTGAAGCGCTCGACATCGCGACCGGGCAGGTCATTGCGGTGGACCATGGCGTTGAGGCGCACGCCGATGAAGTCCGACGCGCGGATATTGCTGTCCACCGTGGCGCGATAATAATCGTCGGTGCCGACGCCGGCTTCGAGGATGGTCAGGTTTTCGGCCTGGGGCGCTTTCGACACGAGGTTGATCGTGCCGCCGACCGATCCCGAGCCGTTATAGACCGAGTTGGCGCCATTATAGACTTCGACCTGCTGCATGTTGAACGGATCAGTGCGGCTATATTGGGCGCTGTCGCGCACCCCGTCCTGGGTGATGTCGTTGTTGGCCGAATAGCCGCGCAGGTTGATGCTATCGCCATAGCCGCCGCCACCCTCGCCCGCGCCGAAGGTGATGCCGGGGACGGTCGTCAGCACATCGCGCAGGGTGAGCAGATTCTGCTTCTTGATCGTCTGGTCGGAAATGATGGTGATGGTCTGGGGCGTGTCGAGCACCGGGGCCGTGTTCTTGGGATTGACGGTTTGGTCGGCGTAGATTTGGCCGGTGACGATGATCGAATCCTGCGCGGCGACGGGCGCAGGCGCGTCGGCCGCCTGGGCCGGCGCGGTCGTGAGAGCGCCGACGCAGCTCAGCGCGAGGAAGGAAACGGATTTTGCGGCAACGGCCATGGATGGTCCCCCTATTTGGTTGAGCGGACCGCTATTGCGAATCGTTCTTACTGTCAATGCTAATGCGAATAATTCCTATCAGCGATAATCACGCGCTCGATCAAAAAGCCAGCAACGGATCGCGCTGGCGAGATTGGGGGCAGGATCGGCGGCGAGGCGCGCCACGTCGATGCGCGCGATCAGCGCATTGATCGGGAGATTGTCGGCCGCCGCCGCGGCGCGCAGCGCGTCCCAGAAAATGGGTTCGAGGCTGATCGCGGTCTGATGGCCCGCGATGGTGACGCTGCGCTTGACCGGCGGCGCGAAGGACGGCCCCGAGGGCTGGTCGGAGCCGTCCCGCTGCATCAATACATATGCTGGCCGCCGTTGATCGACAGCGTGCTGCCGGTCACGAAGCCGCCATCCTCGCTACAGAAGAAGGCGACGCCGCGCGCGATTTCATGCGCCTCTCCCAGGCGGCCGACCGGGATTTTGGCGACGATCTTTTCGAGCACCGGCGCGGGGACAGCGGCGACCATGTCGGTGTCGATATAGCCGGGCGCGATGGCGTTGACGGTCACGCCGCTTTTCGCGCCTTCCTGCGCCAGCGCCTTGGTGAAGCCGTGGATGCCGGACTTGGCGGCGGCATAATTGACCTGGCCGTACTGGCCCGCCTGCCCGTTGATCGAGCCGATATTGACGATCCGGCCCCAGCCGCGCTCGCGCATCCCGCCGAAGGTCGCCTTCGCCATGTTGAAGCAACCGCCGAGGTTGATGCGCATGACTTCGTTCCAGTCGTCGAAGCTCATCTTGGCAAGCACGCCGTCGCGGGTGATGCCGGCATTGTTGACGACGATGTCGATGGGGCCGAGCTGTTCCGCGACCTGCGCGCAGCCGTCGAGGCAGGCCTGATGATCGCCGACATCCCATTTGAAGGAGGCGATCCCGGTTTCGTCGGTGAATGCCTTCGCCTTCGCCTCATTGCCGGCATAGTTAGCCGCGACCGTGTAGCCCATGTCCCTGAGCGCCAGGCTGATCGCCTCGCCTATGCCCCGTGTTCCGCCGGTTACGATCGCCACTCTCGACATCTCTGGCTCTCCTCCTCCATCAGGGCTGGTCTATCCAGCCCGAAAGTTCGCGGCTCAATAGCCTATGGTAGAGGGTGATAGCTTCGCCCGAGGCGTTTAGACAGGGCAAATAGGCGAATTTTTCGCCGCCTTCGCGCAAAAAAGCCTCGCGCGCGCGCAGAGCGATTTCCTCCAGCGTCTCGAGGCAATCGGCGGCAAAGCCGGGCGTCACGACAGCAATATTTCGGACACCATTGCGCACAAGTCCGGCAAGGGTCGCCTCGGTCTCGGGCTCCAGCCATTTGGCGCGGCCGAAGCGCGACTGGAAGCTCATATGGACAGGGAGCGGGAGTGCCTCGCGCAGCAGGCGGACGGTCTTGACCGACTGGCAATGATAGGGATCGCCGAGGTGCAATGTCCGCTCCGGCATACCGTGGAAGCTGGCGAGCAGCGCGTCTGGCGTGAAGTCGAGCGCGGCGAGGCTGCGCTCGATCGAGGCTTTGAGCGCCGCGATATAGGCCGGATCGTCATGATAGGGCGGCAGGGTGCGGATCGCGGGCTGCCAGCGCATCGCGGCGAGCGCGGCAAAGGCGGCGTCGTTGGCGGTGGCGGTTGTGGCGGCGCTATATTGGGGATAGAGCGGCGCGAGCAGGATGCGGTCGCAGCCCGCCGCCTTCATTGCCGCCATCCGGCTGGCGATGCCGGGATTGCCGTAGCGCATGGCCCAGTCGACGACGATCCCCTCCCCCATCGCCGCCTGCACCGCCTGCGCCGTGGCGCGGGTGTGGACGGCGAGCGGCGAGCCTTGCTCGGTCCAGACCTGCTGGTAGGCGTGGGCCGATTTCTTCGGCCGGGTGGTGAGGATGACGCCGCGCAGGATCGGCTGCCAGAGGAGCGGCGGGATTTCGACCACGCGGCGGTCGGAGAGAAATTCGGCGAGATAGCGGCGCACCGATTTGGGATCGGGGCCGTCGGGCGTGCCGAGATTGATGAGCAGCACCCCGACTTTGGGGGACGGGATGACGGGGTGATCGGCGGGCCTGGCGGTGGTCATGCGTTTCCCACTAGAGGCAGGCCGCGCAGCCGCTGACCTGTCCATGTGTACAGGGCGTTGGCGACCGCCGGCGCGACCAGCGGGGCGGCGAGATCGGTGACGCCGGCCGCGTCGGCGGTGCTGCGGATGAGTTCGACCGTGACCTCGCCAATGTCGGCAAGGCGCGGCAAGTTCATGCGGCCGAGGATGGCGCGGGTCGGCAGGCCGCGTTCATAGGGGACCGACGCACCCATGGCGAAGGCAAGACCGTAGAGCAGCCCGCCCTCGATCTGCTGGCGGGCGATGTCGGGATTGACCTGATCGCCGGCATCGACCGCCGCGACAATCCGCCCGACGCTGAGCTGGTCGCCGTTCATCGACGCTTCGACCATGATAGCGGCGTAGGCGCCGCCCATCTGATGCGCGGCGATCCCCTGCCCGCTGCCCGCGACGCCGCCCTGCCAGCCGCCCATCGCCGCTGCGGTCGACAGGCAATGGGCGAGGCGCGGATTGCCGCCGAGCATCTGGATGCGGAAGGACATGGCCTCGATCCCTGCGAGATGCGCGAGTTCATCGACGAAGCTCTCGGTGAAGAACGCGCCGTGGAGATGGGCGTTGCCGCGGGTGAAGCCGAGCGGCAGACCGACATTGCAGGGATAATGATCGACCGCCCAGTGGGGAATCGCATAGGGCGGGGCCATGCCGGCGACGGCGAGGCGCGACGGGGTGTCGGCAGCATTGGCAGCGGCCTCGTGCGGCAATTTCCGGTCGGCGATGCGGCCCCAGGTCTGGGTCATGGCGCAGGGGGTGGCGACCTTCGCCAGCCAGCCCTCAATCGCGCCGTTGCGACCGAGCTTCGCCGCCATGCGGGCATGGGCCGGCGCGCCGGGGCGGTCCTGCACGATATCCTCCAGCCGGGACCATAAAAGTTGGACCGGGCGGCCGATGTCGCGCGCGATGAGCGCGGCCTGGACGCCGGCTTCCCAGTCCATCTTGCGGCCGAAGGAGCCGCCGGCGTGGAGCGGATAGAGGGCGACGGCGCTTTCGGCCAGGTCGAGCGCGGCGGCAATGGCGTTCCGCGCCAACGCCGGAGCCTGGGTCGCGAGCCAGATTTCCGCGCCGTCGTTGGTGACTCGCGCGGTGGCGCAGAGGGGTTCGATCGCGAGGTGGAGGCCGGGATCGACCTGATATTCGCTGGCGAGGATGGTCGCGCCCTCGAACACCGGGAGCAGATCGCCCTGAGAATAGAGGCGGCGGCCGGCGCTGCTGGAGAAAGCGGCTTCGAGCGCGGCGTCGATGCTTTCGCTGCCGACCGGCGGCCCATGCAGGGTAAACACCGGATCGGCGAGGTCGAGCGCCTTGTTCGCCGCCCACCAGTTGCTGGCGACGGCGGCGACCCAGCGCTCCTGCTTCACCAGCTTCAGGAAGCCGGTGACGCTGGCGGGCGCACGATCGTCATGTCCCGCGAGTGTCGCATCGCCGATCGGCCCCTGCCGGATCGAGGCATAGACCATGTCGGGCAGGCGGATGTCGGCGGCGAAATTATGGCTGCCGTCGATCTTGGATGGCGTGTCGAGGCGGGGGAGATCCTGGCCGGCGAGGCGGTTCTCCTGCCCCTGGCGATAGGGCAAGATGTCGGGCAGGTCGAACGTCACGGCGTCGCCGGCGAGGTCGCCGATCTTCATCCGGCGGGCCGCGCCGTCGGTGACGATGCCACCTTCTATGTCGCAGCTTTCCCAAGGGATGTTCCAGCGGGCGGCGGCGGCCTTGCACAGCAGCACCCGCGCGGCCGCGCCCGCGTCGCGATAGGCGTCGTGGAACATGGGCACGGAGGTGCCCGCGCCCGTCAGCATCAGCGCGCCGCGCGTCGCATATTGGCCGATCGCCCAGTCGCCCGCGCCGCCGATCAGCCGGGTCCAGTCGCTCGCCAGCCATTCGCGCGCGAGCAGGGTGTTGGCATAGAGAGGACTGACCGGCGCGCTCTGGACCGCGACGGTACGCCAGTCTGCGCCGAGTTCGTCCGCCAATATCTGCGGCAGCAGCGTCGTGACGCCCTGCCCGGTTTCGGTCTGCGGCACGATGACGATGATCTGGCCGGAGCGGTCGATCTTGAGGAAGGCGTTGACGATCGTCTCGTCGGGACCGGCGTTGAGGTTCGGCTTGTAGCTGCGCGGCCAAGCGCCCCAAGCGAGCAGCAGCCCCGCCGCCGCGCCGCCGCCGATGAGCAGGGTCCGGCGGTCGATGCCCTTCCTGCCTGTCGCACCTAGTCGCGGTGATCGCCCCATGGCTGCCCTGATAGGGACGGGCAGGCGCGATGCCTAGCGTTAATCCGCAGCGACGGGCGCGACGCCGAGGCGCGGGATTTCGATCGCGGGGCAGCGGTCCATCACGACCTTGAGGCCAGCCGCTTCGGCGCGAGCGGCGGCGCTTTCATTGACGACGCCGATCTGCATCCACACCGATTTCGCGCCGATGGCGATCGCTTCGTCCACCGCTTCGCCGGCGGCCTCGCTGCGGCGGAAGATGTCCACCATGTCGATGGGCACGCCGATGTCCGACAAACGACCCCAGACAAATTCGCCATGGACATGCTCGCCGGCAATCTGGGGATTGACCGGGAGGACGCGATAGCCATGGTCCTGAAGGAAGGCCATGACCGAATAGCTGGCGCGGTCGGGCCGGTCGGATATGCCGACCAGCGCGATGGTGCGGGTTTGCGTGAGCAGGTCGGCGATATCCTGAGCGGCGGTAAGCGGCATGGCGTGTCTCCTTCGTCCGTCAGATGGGGAGGACGAAGCCATGCGCAAGGCGTTCCCATAGCCGCTTTTGTCTGACATTCGCGCACCCCGCACCACAGCGCCGCAAATGCTGCATCAGCGCCGCATCCGTTACGCAACCGGATTGGGAATCATGCGTTAAGGCCGCATGAACGCGCACGCAGCCAGTCATCAAGCCATCGAAATAGAACGCCCCGGCATCCAGCCGCTCGGTCAATGGATGCGAACGCTGGTGGACTATGTCCGCTCTGGCAAGCCCGACCTCACCAATCGGCAGATGGCGCTGATGATGACCGTCTATATCGGCCAGGGACCGCATACCGTGCGGGGCCTGGCCGAAGCGCTGCATGTGTCGAAGCCCGTCATCACCCGCGCGCTCAACAAATTGTCGGCGCTCGGTTATCTGCGGCGCGAGCGGGATGCGGCGGACCGGCGCAATATTTTCATCACCCGCACACCCAAGGGGGCGGAATTTCTTGACGCCTTTCACCATTTCATCGCAGGAACCGCGCGCGATGAAAGGCATGACCACTCCCCCTCTTGACCGAGCCGCTGCCAGAACCCGTTTCAGGCTGGATGGCCGGTCAGTAGCGCTGGACCGGCGGGTGCATGCCGCCCGAGGCGACCTTGCCGACCTGTCGCTCGCCGGGACGCTGTTTTCCGCCCATTATGCGCGCGCCGTGCCGCTGACCTGCGTGGCGCCGGGTGCGGCGATCCTGGCGGCGGCCGCTCCGACCGCGGAAGCGGTGAGCCAATTGCTGCGCGGCGAGACGTTTCACGCGCTCGACGTCACGACCGACTGGGCTTGGGGCTTTTGCGGGCATGACGGCTATGTCGGCTATATCCGGCGCGACGCGCTGGACGTGGCCGAGACGCCGACCCACCGGATCATGGCGCGGGTCGCGCCCCTGTTCAGCGCGGCCGACATCAAGAGCGCGATCGCGGACTATTGGCCGGGCGGGGCGCAGTTCGCGGGCGAGGATCAGGGCGACTTCATCGCCTGCGCCGAGGGATTCATTCATCGCCGCCACGCCGGGCCGGTCGCTGCGCCGCCGGGCGACTGGGTCGCGGTGGCGCAGCGCTATCTGGGTCAGCCCTATGTCTGGGGCGGGCGCGGGCATCGCGGGATCGACTGTTCGGGGCTGGTGCAGGTGGCGCTGGGGCAGGTGGGCATCGCCGCGCCGCGCGACACCGACCTGCAATGCGAAGGGATCGGCAGCCCGATCGACAGCGAGGCGAAGTTGCGGCGGGGCGACCTCATCTTCTTTCCCGGCCATGTCGGCATCATGACCGATGCGCGGACACTGCTCCACGCCAATGCGCACTGGATGGCAGTGGTCGAGGAGCCGCTGGCCGATGTCGTCGCGCGGCTGGCCGACCGGCACGAGCATCTCGTTATCGCGCGGCGGAGGATCGACGCATGAGCAGCCGCATCTTTATCGACGGGGGCCATGGCACCACCGGCATTGAGATCGCCGAGCGGCTGGCGGGACGACCCGAACTGACGTTGCTGACGGTCGAGGAGAAGGACCGCAGGGATGCTGGCGCGCGGCGCGCGGCGCTGAACGCCGCCGACATCGTCATATTGTGCCTGCCCGACGACGCCGCGCGAGAGGCGGTGGCGCTGATCGACAATGACCATACCCGCGTGATTGACGCATCGACCGCGCATCGCGTGGCGGACGGATGGACCTACGGCTTTCCCGAACTGGAGCCGGGGCATCGCGCGCGGCTGGCGGAGAGCCGCTTCGTCGCCAATCCGGGCTGCTGGCCGACCGGCTTTCTGGCGCTGGTGCGGCCGCTGGTATTGGCCGGACTGCTGCCCGCCGACTGGCCGGTGTCGGTGTCGGGCGCGACCGGCTATTCGGGCGGCGGCAAGGCGATGATCGCGGACTATGAAGGCGCGGCCGGCGCCCCGAGCGCCTACCGCCCCTATGGCCTGTCGCTGACGCACAAGCATCTGCCGGAAATGACGCGCTATTCGGGACTGGCGCATCCGCCGATCTTCGCGCCGGGCGTGGCGAACGCCTATCGCGGCATGATCGTGGAGGTGCCGTTGCACCTGAACGCGCTGCCGGGCGCGCCTTCGGTTGGCGATGTTCATGCGGCGCTGGCCGCTGCCTATGAAGGGTCGCCGATCGTCAGCGTCGCGGCGCTGGACGAGAGCGCGGCGATGAGCGGACTGGCGCTGGAGCATGTCGGCGCGACCGACCGGCTGGCGCTGTTCGTCTTCGCCAATGAAGCCACAGGGCAGGTGCGGCTGACGGCGGCGCTCGACAATCTGGGCAAGGGCGCGGCGGGCGCGGCGGCGCAGAACCTCAATATCCTGGCGGGATTGCCGGAGACGGCCGGGCTGCGGCTCTGACATAAACATCGCGCTGTTGCCCGGCGCAGTTGATGGGAGGCACGTGACTCCTATCAAGGGTCCAGTTCCACGCTCCGGACTGGACCCCGGCCTTCGCCGGGGAACAAGAAATTGTGACGCTGGCCGACGCCGGCTTTTATAGGCCGTCAGTGGATCGTGCCGAGCGGTTGCTCGTAGGCCAGCAGCACGATCAGCCGTTCGATCTGCCGCCAATGGCAGAAATGGATATGATTGCCCTGATCGAGGCTCCGGTCCGCGCGCGCGGCGGCTTCATAGCCCGCGTTCGCGCCGAACGCCGCCATCAGTTCGGCGGCATCCTCATAGCTCTTGCGATTGGCAAGATATGGCAACTGCATCGTGCGACCCCCGCTTCTTATCCGGCGTGCTTATGCGCAGGGGAGATACAACCGCCGTGCCAGTTTGACGCGATGGCGCAGCCGGCGGGGGACGAGGGTGAATCGGCTGTTAGCCAAGTCCCGATCCGGGTCATATGTGCCAGAACGGGACGGCCGGTCCCTCTGCGGGGCAGGAGGAGCGGCGGCGCAAAGAGGCTGGCATCGGCGCCACGATGATGGCAAGGCGGCGCGATGACGAAAGGCAGCAAGACTCCGACCGGCGCGGGCGCGATCATCGCGCTGCTGATCCTCGCCGGCACGATTATCGGCGGGCTGCTGGGGCAGCCCAGCATCGGGCTGCTGAGCGGCCTGGTGCTGGGGATCGTCATCGCGCTGCTGCTCTATCTGCGCGAACGCTGATCGCCGCCTTGTCGCTGGACCGGCAGCGGCATAGATAGGCGGCATGAACAAGCATATCATCGTCCTGCCGCTCGTCGCCTTGGCCCTGGCCGGCGGCGCTTTCCTCTATTTCGCGCAGGGCGACACCGCCCGGCTGCCCATCGGCGCCGACACCGGGCGCGAGCCGGTCTTCACCAGCGCGCGGAGCGAAATGCTGCCCACCATCAACATCGCCGAGGTGAAGCCATGGGCGGCGGGCGCGAAGCCGGTGGCGGCCAAGGGGCTTGCCGTGGCGCGCTTCGCCGAAGGGCTGGCCCATCCGCGATCGCTGCTGCGGCTGCCCAATGGCGACATATTGGTGGCCGAAACCAACAGCCCGCCCCGGCCCAAGGAAGGCATCGTCGATCGGGTCATGTCCTATCTGATGGACAAGGCGGGCGCGGGCGTTCCTTCCGCCAACCGCATCACCCTGCTGCGCGATGCCGATGGCGACGGGCGGGCGGAAACGAAGGCCGCGTTCCTGACCGGGCTGCATTCGCCCTATGGCATGGCGCTGGTGGGCGACACGCTCTATGTCGCCAATACCGACGCGCTGATGGCCTTCCCCTACAGGGAAGGCGACCTCAAGATCAACGCCAAGGGGCGCAAGATCCTGGACCTGCCGGCCAATGCGCCCAACATGCACTGGACCAAGAGCCTGGTCGCCGGCCCCAACGGGCTGCTCTATGTCGGCGTCGGGTCCAACAGCAATATCGGCGAAAAGGGGCTGGACCAGGAAAAGAACCGCGCGGCGGTGTGGGAGGTCAATCCCAAGACCGGCTACAAACGGGTGTTCGCGTCGGGGCTGCGCAACCCGGTGGGGCTGGCGTTCGAGCCGGAGAGCGGCGCGCTATGGGGCGTGGTCAATGAGCGCGACATGCTGGGCAGCGATCTTGTGCCCGATTATCTGAGCCGGATCGAGTTCGGCGCTTTCTATGGCTGGCCGTGGAATTACTGGGGCGGTTATGAAGATCGGCGGGTGCAGCCGCAGCGGCCCGAAATGCGCGAATATACCAAGCGGCCCGACTATGCGCTGGGCAACCATGTCGCCCCGCTCGGGCTGGCCTTCGCCGACACGGTGAAACTGGGCGCGCCCTATGCGGACGGCGCGTTCGTCGGCCTGCACGGAAGCTGGAACCGCAAGCCGGCCGCTGGGTACAAGGTGGTGTTCGTGGGCTTTGCCGATGGCGAGGCGGGCAAGGCCAAGCCGATCGATGTCCTGACGGGTTTTCTCGACCGCGATGGGAACGCGCAGGGCCGTCCGGTCGATGTGACCGGCGACAAAAGCGGCGCGCTGCTGGTCAGCGACGATGTCGGCGGCGTGGTGTGGCGGGTGACGGCCGCGAAATAGCGGTCAGAGCGCCAGCCCGTTGCGTCCTGCCAGTTCGACCACATATTGCCAGGCGACGCGGCCGGAGCGGCTGCCGCGCTGGGTCGCCCACTGAATCGCCTCCAGCGGATCGACTGTCAGCCCTAGCGTCGCCGCATAGCCACGCACGATCGCGACATAGGCGTCCTGATCGATGGCGTGGAAGCCGAGGCTGAGCCCGAAGCGGTCGGACAGCGCCATCTTGTCGTCCACCACATCGCGCGGGTTGATCGGGTCGTCTTGCTCGGCGAGGTGGCGCGGGACGATGTGGCGGCGGTTGGAGGTCACATAAAGCCGGACATTGGCCGGGCGCGCCGCCGTGCCGCCCTGAAGCAGCGAGCGGAGCGCGCGTGCGTCCCCTGCCCCATGATCGTCAAAGCCGAGATCGTCTAGGAAGAGGATGAAGGGGCGGCGGCTAGCGCGCAGGAGCGAGAAGAGTGCCGGGAGGCTCGCCAGTTCATCGACCGCGCATTGCAGCAGGGCGATGTCCTGCCCGTCGCGCTGGAGCCGGGCGACGACCGCCGCGACGACCGCCGACTTGCCCGTGCCGCGCGCGCCCCAGAGCAGCACGTCATGCGCGGCGTGGCCGGCGGCGTGGCGGCGGCTGTTATCGAGCAGCGCCTGCTTCTGCGCATCGATGCCGGTCAGCAGGTCGTAATCGACCGGCGCGAACGCCTCGACCGGCGCGATGGCGCGGCCGTCCCAGACATAGGCGGGCGCGGCGGCGAGATCGGTGGGCGCGGCGGGCGGCGGCGCGAGCCGTTCGAGCGCCTCGGCTATGCGGGTCAGGAGAGCGTCGGTCATCGCGCCGGATTAGGGGGACCGACCTTTCCCCGCAAGGCGCAACCGCTGTCATTGGCCTGTCGTAATGGCCTTTTACTCCGCAGAGCCGGGGACTATATCGCGGGGGCCGTGACCATCGCCTATCCAGCCTTTTCGACGAGGAGCCTGCGCTATAGCGCGGAGGCGCTGCGCGAGGCCGCGCTGCTGATCCGGGCGGGCGAGCCGGTCGCCGTCCCCACCGAGACGGTCTATGGCCTTGCCGCCGATGCGACCGACAGCAATGCGGTCGCGGCGATCTATAGCGCCAAGGGGCGGCCGAGCTTCAACCCGCTGATCGTGCATGTCGCCGACCGGGACATGGCCGAGCGGCTGGCGCTGTTTTCGCCAGGCGCGCGGGCGCTGGCGGATCGATACTGGCCGGGACCGCTGACCCTGGTGCTGCCGGTGCGGGAGACGAGCGGCCTGTCCCCGCTGGTGACGGCGGGCCTGCCGACCGTGGCGCTGCGGCTGCCGGCGCATCCGGCGATGCGGGCGCTGATCCGCGCGGCCGGATGCCCCCTCGCCGCGCCTTCCGCCAATCGCAGCGGGTCGATCAGCCCGACGCGGGCGGAGCATGTGCTTGCCAGCCTGGACGGAAAGATCCGGCTGATCCTGGACGAGGGGCCGACGAGCGAGGGGCTTGAATCGACCATCGCCGCGCCGGAAGAGGACAAGCTCAGGCTGCTGCGGCCCGGCCCGGTGACCGCCGCGATGCTGGAGGCGGCGAGCGGCCTGCCGGTCGTGGCAGCGGCGGGCGGCAAGATCGAGGCACCGGGACAGCTGGAGAGCCATTATGCGCCGTCAAAGCCGGTGCGCCTCAATGCGTTGCGGGCCGAGAAGGAGGATTATCTGATCGGCTTCGGCCTGATGCCCTGCCACATCAACCTCAGCACCGAGGCGGACCTGACCGAAGCGGCGGCCAATCTGTTCGCCGCGCTGCACATTGCAGACGTCAGCGCTGCTCCGCGCATCGCGGTCGCGCCGATCCCGAGCGAAGGGGTGGGCGCGGCGATCAACGACCGGCTGCGGCGTGCGGCGGCCTGACCCTCAATCGCAATCCTCATAGCCAGCCTTGCGGCACTGGCGGCGGCGTTCCTTTTCCGCCTTCTTGCGCTCGCGCCCTTCGCGCGCTTCCTTCTCGCGCATCTTGCGGCCGTAATTGCGGTCGGCCTCGTCCTGGCTAGTGGTAGCCCAGTCCGCCGCCTGCGCGCCCGCGCGCACGGGCATGGTCGCGATGTCAAGCGCGGTCTTGGCGACGCAGCCGGGCAGAGCCAGCAGCAGCAGCGGCGCGGCGATCATCATCCTGTTCATGGTCAGTCCCCCTAACGTCTCTGCCCGGCCATGGCACAGGCAAGATTAACCGCAGCCTAAGCGTTCGTCAGGAGGCGCGGCGGATGGGGCGGACGGGATCGGGCCGCTGCGTGCCGGCGAGCGGGCCGGCGGCGATCAGTTCGGCGATGCGGTCGCGCGCGACGGGCCGGCTGAAGAGATAGCCCTGCACATTGGTGAAGCCCGCTTCCCGCGCCCATTGCAGCTGGTCGGGGGTTTCGATCCCCTCGGCCACGGTGTCCATCGCAAGGTCGCGGGCGAGGTTGCCGATCGCGCGGACGATCGCGCGGTCCTCCACATTGGCGCTGACGCCGGCCATGAAGCTCTGGTCGATCTTGAGCGTGTCGAAGCGGTAGGAGCGCAGATAGGAGAGCGAGGAATAGCCGGTGCCGAAATCGTCGAGCGCAAGGCGCAGGCCGATCCGCTGCAATTCGCGCAGCACCGCGTTGGTCTGACCGCTATCGTCGAGGAAGATGGATTCGGTGACTTCCAGCTCCAGCCGGCGGGCGGGCAGGCCGCTGTCCATCAGCGCTTCGATGACATTGGCGGGCAGGTCCGCCGACTTGAGCGAAGCGGGCGAGATGTTGATCGCCATGCGCACCTCGCCCGGCCAGGCCATGGCGGTGGCGCAGGCTTCGCGCAGCACCCAGCCGGTCATCGCCTCGATCATGCCCATGCTTTCGGCGATCGGGATGAATTCGGACGGCGGGATCGGCCCCAGGACGGGATGGTCCCAGCGCATCAGCGCTTCGCAGGCGTCGATATGGCCGGTTTCCAGATCGACGATCGGCTGGAACAGCAGTTTGAGTTCGCCCTGGTCGAGCGCGCGGCGCAGGCCGGTCTCGATCTCGTGCACGCGGTTGAAGCGTTCCTTCAGCGACCAGTTGAAGGTCGCGGCGCGGTTGCGGCCGTCGCGCTTCGCCTCATAGAGGGCAAGGTCGGCATGTTGCATCAGCTCGTCCATGTCGCGCCCATCCTGCGGCGCGACGGCATAGCCGATCGAGGCTGTGACCTGGAGGTGGTTTTCGCCAAGGTCGAAGCCATGGGCGAAATCGCCCAATATCTCCTGCGCCAGCGCGGCGGCGGTGACGCGGTCCATGTCGGGGCAGATGATGACGAATTCGTCGCCGCCGAAGCGGGCGATGCGCCCCTGCCCCTGCACGACCTCGTTCAATCGCTCGGCGACGACGCGCAGCAGCTGGTCGCCGACCATATGGCCAAGCGAGTCGTTGATTTCCTTGAAGCGATCGACATCCATCCAGAGAATGGTGACGGCGTCGGTGCGCTTCTCGCTGGTTTCGAAAATGTCGCGCAGCCTCATCTGCATCGCCATGCGGTTTTCGAGGCCCGTCAGGCTGTCGAAACGCGCGAGCCGCTCGAATTTTTCGGCGAGCAGCGATTTGTCGCGCCGGCCGACCAGCGCCTGAACCACGATACGGTGGATGGTCGAGCTGATTTCGGCAAGGCCCAGCACCATCATCACCATGGCGACGGCGAGCACGCGATAGCCGGTCGATCCCTGGAGCCAGAGGCCGGTCGCGGTCGGGAGAAGGGTGAGGCAAACCTGGCCGATGGCGATCTGCACGCGGCCGGCGTTGCGCCCTGAAATGCCGCCGGCATAGCCGGTCGCCATCGAGACGCTGAGCATATGCGTCACCGGATCGCGCGACCCCAACAGGGTGACGAAGGCCATGAGCCCGAGCAGGCCGGAATAGCCCCAGGCGCCAAGCTCATAGGCGAGTTCCCAGGTGCGCGAGGCGACCGCCGCGCCGCGCACGAGCTGGCGATGGAAGAAGACGGCGGAAACGACGCGCAGCGAGGCGACGAGGCACAGCGCGGCGACTACCCACTGGATCGGGCCGGGCTGCGACATGCCGCTGATGACGAGACCTACGGCGACGCCGGTGACGGCGCCGATCGTCAGCGATGCGGGCGAGGCATAGAGCGATTCAACGAGGCTGCGGCGCACATCGGCGTCATGCGCGGGGCGCATCGCCTTGATCTTGTCCAGCAATGTCGTCAAAACGCGCAAATTGCGGGTCTCCGGTTCCCACTCCGCTGATCGCATGTTCGATTTAGCATCTGGTTAACGCTAAGCCGCCGAGCGGCTGGCGCTCGGGCGGCGGGGTTGACGGGCGGCAGCGCACGCCGGAGCCGTCGCCGGACTGGGCGGGTCAGCGCCTCGGCAACGCCTTGCCAGCCACCAGCGCCCACCAGCAGATCAGGGGCTGCGCGAAGAGACGGGGATATAGTGATAGGCCAAGCCGAGGCCCGTGCCGGTGGACAGGTCGCGGACAGCGTGCTGGATGTTGAGCGGATAGACGCACAGCGCGTAAAGAGCGAGCATCACGCCCGCGAACGCGCGCAGCCGGGGAACGAACAGGGCGGACGCGCCGGCGATCTCCGCAATGCCCGTCAGCAGGATGACGGCGTGCGGCTGCGGGATGCCGGGCGGCATCAGCGGCGCGAAGATGTCGGGGCGCAGCAGATGGACGATGCCCGCGAGCAGATAGAGCGGCGCGAGAGTCAGGCGGGCGATGGCTGCCGTGCGATCGGGGGAGAGAGGCATGGTGGCATATTGACGTGGCGAGGGCGAGTAGGACAGCCCTTCCCGGCCGAAAGCAAGAAAAGGCCGGCGCATCGCTGCGCCGGCCTTTCCTCGAACTTGCATTCGGAGGCATGAGACCCCGGCCTGCGCCGGGGCGACGCTTCGCGTCAGAAGTCCATGCCGCCCATGCCGCCCATGCCGCCGGGCATCGCGGGAGCAGCGGACTTGTCTTCCGGCAGCTCGGCGATGGTGGCTTCGGTGGTGATGAGCAGACCAGCGACCGACGCGGCGTTCTGGAGCGCGGTGCGCACGACCTTGGTCGGGTCGATGACGCCAGCGGCAACCAGATTTTCGTAGGTGTCGGTCGCGGCGTTGAAGCCGAACGAGGTGTCGGTCTGGTCGAGCAGCTTGCCCGAGACGACCGCGCCGTCATGGCCGGCGTTCGCCGCGATCTGACGGACGAGCGAGGTCAGCGACTTGCGGACGATGTCCACGCCGCGCGTCTGGTCGTCATTGGCGCCGGTGACGCCGTCGAGCGACTTGGTCGCGTAGAGCAGCGCGGTGCCGCCACCGGGGACGATGCCTTCTTCCACGGCCGCGCGGGTCGCGTGCAGCGCGTCGTCGACGCGGTCCTTGCGCTCCTTGACTTCCACTTCGGTCGCGCCGCCGACCTTGATGACGGCAACGCCGCCGGCCAGCTTGGCGAGACGCTCTTGGAGCTTCTCACGGTCATAGTCGGACGTGGTGGTCTCGATCTGCGCACGGATCTGCTCGGTGCGGCCCTTGATCGCGTCGGCTTCACCCGCGCCATCGACGATGGTGGTGTTGTCCTTGTCGATGGTGACGCGCTTGGCGGTGCCGAGCATGCCGAGGGTCACATTCTCCAGCTTGATGCCGAGATCCTCGCTGATGACTTCGCCCTTGGTCAGGACGGCGATGTCCTCCAGCATGGCCTTGCGGCGATCGCCGAAGCCGGGCGCCTTGACCGCCGCGACCTTGAGGCCGCCGCGCAGCTTGTTGACGACCAGGGTCGCCAGCGCTTCGCCTTCGATGTCTTCCGCGATGATGAGCAGCGGACGGCCCGACTGCACGACCGCTTCGAGGATCGGCAGGATCGACTGGAGGTTGCTGAGCTTCTTCTCGTGGATCAGGATGTAGGGGTCGGCGAGTTCGACCTGCATCTTTTCCGGGTTGGTGATGAAGTAGGGCGACAGATAGCCGCGGTCGAACTGCATGCCTTCGACGACGTCCAGTTCGAATTCGAGACCCTTGGCCTCCTCGACGGTGATGACGCCTTCCTTGCCGACCTTCTCCATCGCTTCGGCGATCTTTTCGCCGACTTCACGGTCGCCATTGGCGGAGATGATGCCGACCTGGGCGACTTCGTTCGAGCCCGAGACGGGCTTCGAGCGGGCCTTGATGTCCTCGACAACCTTGCCGACGGCAAGGTCGATGCCGCGCTTCAGGTCCATCGGGTTCATACCGGCGGCGACCGACTTCATGCCTTCGCGCACGATCGCCTGGGCGAGAACGGTGGCGGTGGTGGTGCCGTCACCGGCGATGTCGTTGGTCTTCGACGCCACTTCGCGCACCATCTGGGCGCCCATATTCTCGAACTTGTCCTTCAGTTCGATTTCCTTGGCGACGCTGACGCCGTCCTTGGTGATGCGGGGCGCGCCGAAGCTCTTGTCGATGACGACGTTGCGGCCCTTCGGCCCCAGGGTCACCTTGACCGCGTCGGCCAGGATGTCGACGCCACGCAGGATGCGCTCACGCGCCTCACGCGAAAACTTTACGTCCTTCGCTGCCATGATCTAATTCCTCTACTTATGTTTCGAGTTGAGTGTCCAAAACTCCGTTCGGGCTGAGCTTGTCGAAGCCTGCCACTGAGCGGAGCGAAGCGCCTCACTTCGTTCGGCCGAGCCCTTCGACAGGCTCAGGGCGAACGGGGAGAGGCAGGATAAATTCAGGCGACAACGCCCAGAATGTCCGATTCCTTCATGATGAGCAGGTCTTCGCCATCGACCTTCACCTCGGTGCCCGACCATTTGCCGAACAGGATGCGGTCGCCGGCCTTGACGTCGAGCGGGGTCACCTTGCCATCTTCGGCCTTGCTGCCGGTGCCGACGGCGACGATTTCGCCTTCCTGCGGCTTTTCCTTGGCGCTGTCGGGGATGATGATGCCGCCAGCGGTCTTCTCTTCCGCTTCCACGCGGCGGACGAGAACACGGTCGTGCAACGGACGAAATGCCATGTTGAGTGCCTTTCCCTAGCTGTTCGGGACGGGATGGAGCAGCCGCCACAAGGGGTGCCGCGCCGAATCCTTCTCCCGATGAACTTCCTTCTGTTAGCACTCATTGATCGAGAGTGCTAGCGGCGCGAATATGGCTGTGCAGGCGCGGGCGTCAAGATGGTTCGATCACTTTTTTGCGCCGCGCGGCGCATCTTGCGAGTGCCGTGCGACGAAGCGGGCAAAGGAACGGCCGCAAGCCTTGTGGCGCTCGGCTCCGCTTCCTACCTGCGCGGCATCGTTTCCCTGCTGAAAGGATCGTGCGTTGAGCGAGACCGGCTATACCCCGCCCCAGGTCTGGACATGGGTCAAGGACAGTGGCGGCGCGTTCGCCAATATCAACCGGCCGATTGCGGGGCCGACCCATGATAAGACATTGCCGGTGGGGCGGCATCCGCTTCAGCTCTATTCGCTTGCAACGCCCAACGGCCAGAAGGTCGGCATATTGCTGGAAGAATTGCTGGCGGCGGGCGTGGCGGAGGCCGAATATGACGCCTGGCTCATCAAGATTGGCGAGGGCGACCAGTTTTCGAGCGGCTTTGTCGACATCAACCCCAACAGCAAGATCCCCGCGCTGGTCGACCATAGCGTCTCGCCGCCCCGCCGCGTGTTCGAGTCAGGATCGATCCTGGTCTATCTCGCCGAGAAGTATGGCAAGTTCCTGCCTGCGGATGGCCCTGCGCGCACCGAGACGCTGAACTGGCTGTTCTGGCAGATGGGGGCCGCCCCGATCCTGGGCGGGGGGTTCGGCCATTTCTTCGCCTATGCGCCGGAGAAATATGAGTATCCGATCAACCGCTATGCAATGGAGGCGAAGCGGCAGCTCGACGTGCTCGACCGGCATCTGGCGGATCATGAATATATGGCGGGCGACGACTATACGATCGCCGATATCGCGATCTGGCCCTGGTATGGCGGGGTGGCGCTCGGGCGCAGCTATCCGGGGGCCGAGGTGTTTCTGGACGCGCCGAGCTACAAGAACCTCACCCGCTGGGCGCAGCAGATCGACGCGCGGCCGGCAGTGAAGCGCGGGCGCATGGTCAACAAGGCGAACGGGCCGTTGGAGGAGCAGCTGCACGAGCGGCATGACGCGAGCGATTTTGAGACGAAGACGCAGGACAAGGTGCAGGGGGCGGCATAATCGATCTTTTAGCAAAGCTGTTCCCCGGCGCAGGCCGGGGTCCAGTTCAGAGGGTGGAACTGGACCCCGGCCTGCGCCGGGGAACGGCTATGTGGGTCACCCCTACCCCGCCGCCTTGACGATCTCCGCCCAGGCGGCTTCGTCGATCACTTCTATGCCGAGCGCCGCGGCCTGCTTGAGTTTGCTGCCCGCGCCCGGCCCCGCGACGACGAGGTCGGTCTTGGCGCTGACGGAGCCGGCGGCCTTCGCGCCCAGCCGCTCCGCCTGCGCCTTCGCTTCGTCGCGGCTCATGGTTTCGAGCTTGCCGGTGAAGACGACGGTCTTGCCGGTGACGGCGCTGGCGGTGGTTTCGACCATGTAGGGCGGCGGGGAGACTTCGGACAGGAGGTCGTCCCAGGCGGCGACATTGTGTGGCTCGTGGAAGAAGTCGGCGAGCGCATGGCCGACCGCCGCGCCGACATTTTCGACGCCGATATGGTCGGCGATGGCCTTGTCGCGCTTGGCCTGGGTGTCGAAGGGCTGATCGCGCAAGGCGATGATCTCCTGCGCCAGCGTGCGGATGGCCGGGAGCGTGGCGTAACGCTTGAGCAGGTCGCGCGCCGTCACCGCGCCGGTGTGGCGGATACCGAGGCCGAAGAGCAGGCGCGCGGCGTCGGGCTGGCGCTTCGCCTCGATCGCGGAGAGGAGATTGTCGACCGATTTCTCCTTCCACCCCTCCCGGCCGAGCAGGTCCGCGCGGTGTGCCTTCAGGCGGAAAATGTCGGCGGGCTCGGCGATCCAGCCCAGGTCGAGAAACTCCTGGATCGTCTTTTCGCCGAGCCCTTCGATGTCGAGCGCGGCGCGGCTGACGAAATGGCGCAGGCGCTCAAAGCGCTGGGCGGGGCAGATGAGGCCGCCGGTGCAGCGAATGTCCACCTCCCCTTCCTCGCGCACGGCTTCGGAGCCGCAGACGGGGCAATGGTCGGGGAAGAGGAAGGGGTCGCGCGGTTCGTCGCGGGTGAGGTTTTCGACCACTTGCGGGATCACGTCGCCGGCGCGCTGGACGACGATGCGGTCGCCGGGGCGGACGCTAAGGCGCGCGATTTCGTCGGCATTGTGGAGCGTGACGTTGGAGACGACGACGCCGCCCACGGTGACCGGGGTGAGCCGGCCGACGGGAGTGAGCTTGCCGGTGCGGCCGACCTGAATGTCGATGGCTTCGAGCGTGGTCTGCGCGCGCTCGGCGGGGAATTTATGGGCGATGGCCCAGCGGGGCGCCTTGGCGACGAAGCCCAGGCGCTGCTGCCAGTCGAGCCGGTCCACCTTGTAGACGACGCCGTCGATGTCGAAGGGGAGGTCGGCGCGGGCGGATTCGATCGCGCGGTAATGGGCGATGAGGGCTTCGAGGCTGTCGACGCGGGTGAGACGGTCGGAGACGGGCAGGCCCCAGCTTGCGATGGCCTGCATGACGCCAAGCTGCGTGTCGGCGGGAACGGCGCTGTGCGCGCCCCAGCCATGGGCTAGGAAGCGCAGCGGGCGGCTGGCGGTGACGGCGGCGTCCTTCTGCCGCAGCGATCCGGCGGCGGCGTTCCGGGGGTTGGCGAACTGGCGGGCTTTTTCCGGGTCTTCGGCCTCGGCGAGGAGGCGAGCGTTGAGCGCCACGAAGTCGGCCTTCGCCATATAGACTTCGCCGCGCACCTCGAACAGGTCGGGTATGTTCGGGCCTCGCAGGGTCTGCGGGATGTCGGCAATGGTGCCGACGTTGGCGGTGACGTCCTCCCCGGTCGTCCCGTCGCCGCGCGTGGCCGCGAGGACCAGCTCGCCCTTTTCGTAGCGGAGCGAGCAGGACAGGCCGTCGATCTTGGGCTCGGCGGTGAGCGCCAGCGGCTCGTCATCGGGCAGCGCGAGGAAGCGGCGGACGCGGGCAAGAAACTCGGCGATGTCCTCGTCCGAAAAGCCGTTGTCGAGGCTCATCATGCGAACGGCGTGGGGGATTTTTTTGAGCGCCGTGCTGGGGACCGCGCCGACCTGCGCGTTCGGGGAATCAGCGCGGATCAGGTGCGGAAATTGTGCTTCGAGGGCGTTGTTTTCGCGGATCAGCGCATCATAGTCCGCGTCGCTGATCTCGGGCGCATCCCGATCGTGATACAGCCGGTTGTGCCGCGCGACCTCCTTGGCGAGGCGCATCAGGCGGTTGGCGGCTTCGGCTTCGGAGAGGGTGGCGGGGTCGGTCATGCCCTGCTCTTAACGCCTGCCGTGCTCCTGCGAAAGCAGGAGCCCAGGGCGAGATGTCGCTTCGGTCAACCCTGGGCTCCTGCGTTCGCAGGAGCACTGGAGAATTGCCTATCGGGTCGATGTCCTTGGAAGGTCGATCTTTATGGCGTGCGTGGGAATAGGCGTGAGAAGGATAATGCCACCGCTCACCAAGCCGAGAACGCCAAGCACATACCGCTTCTCTCGAAAATCGAGGATTGAGCGAACGAGACAAAAGACGCCCGCCAAAGCCATGCCCCACATGGCAAACATCGTTGCCATCATACCCCAGCCACCGGCACCGTCTCGAAGCTGTGCGGGAAGCCGGCGATGAGCGGGCGGGCCCTTGCGATGGCGGCGCGGACGGCGGGGAGTCGGAGCGAGGCGGCGTGGCTGTCCTTGCTGTCCCAGACTTCGGTGATCCAGATCGCGTCGGGGTTGGTCGCATCCAGCGCGACGATGTAGGAGAGGCAGCCAGGCATCGCGCCGGCGGCGGCGGTCAGGATCGCGACGAGGTCGTCGCGCTTGCCGGGAGTGCTGAGCATCTGGCCGATGGGGCCGTAGCGGGGCTTGGCCTCCTGCGCGGCGGCGGGGATTGCGCTGGCGGCGAGGGTCGCGGCGGTGAGGCCGAGCATGTCTCTGCGGTTGTGGGTCATGCCTCTACCTTCTCCGTTCGGTTCGAGCTTGTCGAGAACCCAGCGCGCCGGTTCTCGACAAGCTCGAACCGAACGGATGGGGGAGTCAAGCCCGCTCCAGCAGCCGCTCCGCTTGCGCTCTCGCCTCCGCCGTGATTTCCGCGCCGGAGAGCATCCGCGCGATTTCCTCGCGGCGTTCCGCATCATCTAGGGCGTGGACGCCGGTGCGGGTGACGGTGCCCCCATTTTTGCTGGCGCTCGATTTGGCGATGAGGAGATGGCCCACCCCTCGCGCGGCGACCTGCGGGCTGTGGGTGACGACGAGGATCTGGTTGCTCTGCGCGAGGCGGGAAAGGCGCTCGCCGATCGCGTCGGCGACTGCGCCGCCCACGCCCCGGTCGATCTCGTCGAAGATCAACGTGTCCGCCCCGCCTCGTTCCGCCAGCGCGACCTTGAGCGCGAGGATGAAGCGGGAGAGTTCGCCGCCCGACGCGATCTTGGCCAGCGGGGCGAAAGGCGCGCCGGGGTTGGTGGAGATTTCGAACTCCACCCGGTCCATGCCCTGCGCGCTCCATTGCCCTTCGTCCAACTGGGCCACGACGGTACGAAAGCGGGCGGCGTCGAGCTTCAGCGGCGCGAGTTCGCCTGCGACCGCGGCGTCGAGGCGGCCGGCGGCGAGCTGGCGCTCGGCGGAAAGGGCCTGGGCGGCGGCGCGATAGGCTTCGGCCTTGCGCGCGACATCGGCCTCAAGCGTAGCGATATGCTCTTCTCCCCCTTCGATCGCGGCGAGTTTTGCGGCCATGTCGTCGCGCAGGGCGGCAAGGTCGTCGGGCGCAACCTGATGCTTGCGGGCGAGGCCGCGCAGGTCGAACAGGCGGGTCTCGATCGCGTCGAGGCGGGCGGGATCGAAGGACAGCGCCTCGGCGGCTTCGGCGAGGCGATCTTCCGCCTCGCCTGCTTCCGCCACCGCGCGGTCGAGCGCGTCGAGGACAGCGGTGAGCAAAGGCTCTTCCCCGGCGATGCGGTCGAGGCGGCGGGCGGCCTGGCGCAATTGGGCGAGGCCGCCGTCCGATCCGGTCAGGCAATCGCTCACGGCGGCGAGATCGTCGGTCAGGCGCGCGCCCTTCTGCATCGTCGCGCGCTCGGTGGCGAGCGTCTCCTCCTCGCCAGGTTCGGGCGCGAATTTGGTGAGTTCCGCGACGGCGTGGGTCAGATAATCGCGGTCGCGCGCGGCGGTTTCGACGGTGGCGCGCGCGTCCGCCAGAGCGGCGGCGGCGGCACGCCAGGCGGCGTGAGCGGTCGCGACCGCGCTCGTATCGCAGCGGCCGTAGGCGTCGAGCAGGGTGCGATGGCCGCGTGGGTTGAGCAAGCCGCGATCGTCATGCTGGCCGTGGATTTCCACCAGCGTGCCACCCAGGTCGCGCAGCAGCGCGGCGGAACAGGGCTGATCGTTGACGAAGGCGCGGCTACCGCCATCGGCTTTGAGCGTCCGGCGGATGAGCAAAGGCTCGCCCGGTTCCATGTCGATGCCGTTGTCGGCGAGCAGCGCGGCGGCGCGGCTGTCGGGCGTGGGTGGATCGAAAGCGGCGGTGACGCTGGCTTGTGGCTCCCCTGCCCGCACCAGCCCGCTCTCCGCGCGCGCACCGAGCGCGAGGCCGAGCGAGTCGAGGAGGATGGACTTGCCCGCGCCGGTTTCGCCGGTGAGGACGGAGAGGCCCGCGCCGAACTCCAGGTCCAGCGCCTCGATCAGCACGACATTGCGGATGGCGAGACTGGTCAGCAAACCAAGCTACTCCCCCCTCCCTTCCAGGGAGGGGCAGGGGGTGGGTGCGCCGTCTTGGTGGCGCATGCAATGGTGAGGCTGGACGCTCGCTTCGCTCGCGACCCACCTCGTTTCAGGTAAACAGCACCCCATGCTGTTTAGGTCAAGCTGGGAGCTTGACCGACCTGAAACGACCCCTCCCTAACAGGGAGGGGAATAACTTACGTCACGCCTTGCCGCCATGGCGCTCCATGAGCTTGTAGCTGCGCTCATACCATTCGGAGCCGGGATAGTTGCGGCCGAGCACGGCGGCGGCTTTCTGCGCCTCTTCGGGGATGCCGAGCGAGAGATAGGATTCGACCAAGCGCTCCAGCGCTTCGGGCGTGTGGGTGGTCGTCTGATATTTGTCCACCACGGCGCGGAAGCGCAGCGTGGCGGCGAGCCATTGGCCGCGTCTCTGGTAGAAGCGGCCGACCTCCATCTCCTTGCCGGCGAGGTGATCGTTGACGAGATCGACCTTGAGCCGCGCGTCGGCGGCGTAGCGCGTATCGGGATAGCGGCGGATCAGTTCGCCGAGCGCATCGAGCGCCTGCTGGGTGATCTTCTGGTCGCGGGTGACGTCGGCGATCTGTTCATAATAGCAGAGCGCGATCAGATAATAAGCGTAGGGCGCGTCCTTGTTGCCGGTGTGGATCGCGAGGAAGCGCTGCGCCGCCGAGATGGATTCGGCATAATCCTGGTTCATATAGTAACTGAACGCCGACATGAGCTGCGCCCGGCGCGCCCAGGGCGAATAGGGATGCTGACGCTCCACCTCGTCGAACAAAGCGGCGGCGAGCTTATACTGGCCGCGATCAAGCCGGTCCTTGCCGCTATTGTAGAGGGTCGATACGTCACGGGCGACATATTGGGTGTCGGCCTTGTTCTTCGACGTGGCGCAACCCGAAAGCAGGGCGGCGAGCAGGACCGGAGCGGCAAGAGCGGAGATGGGGGCGACGCTCAGGCGCGTCATGGTTTTCGTCAGCATGGGCCGGGTCATAGCCGAGCGACGGGCCGCCGCCAAGCGCCAGAATAAGGATGCATCAGGCGGTTGCGCCGGGCGGCAGATCGAGCCGGGCGACGGCCCCTTTGCGCGGCCCCGGCGCCAGCGCGAAACTGCCGCCGAGCTGCGCCGCCAGCGCATTGGCGATGCGAAGGCCCAGCGACTGTTCGTTGCCGATCTGGAAATCGGGCGCGATCCCCTTGCCATCGTCGGCGATCTGGAGCGAGAGCCGGCCGCCTTCGCCTATCTCCAGGCTGACATGGATGCGCCCGGCGCAGTCGGGCAGGCCATGTTCGATCGCGTTGCTGACGGATTCGGCCACGACCAGCGCCAGCGGCACGGTGATATTGGGGTCGAGCCGCAGCCCTTCGGGCGCGGCGACATTCACCGACACGTCCTGCCGCCCGCTCGCCTCCATGATGTCGGTGGTGAGCGTGGTGAGGAAAGCGGCGATGTCCTGCCCTGCCCCGCTGCTGTCATAGAGCGCGCGGCTGATGCGGCCGACCAGAGCCAGCCGCGACGAGGCGTCGTCCAGCGCGCGGCGCGCGACCTCATGATCGACATGGCGGCGCTGGAGCGCGAGCATGGCGGCGACGACCTGAAGATTGTTCGACACGCGATGCTGAAGCTCATGGAAGAGCAGCTCGCGATTTTCCGCGAGCGCGCGGTTGCGTTCGCGCTCCACGGCAAGGTTGAAATTGGCGCGCTGCATGAAGTGGATCAACACGATGTCGGTCGTGACCACGGCGGTGTAGAAGACCATCGCCACCGCCACCGCCGGGTTCAGCACCACCTGCCCGAACGGCGGGATGAAGAAATACCAGGAGACGAAGCCGCAGAGCAGGGCCGCGAAAATACCCGGCCGCACGCCGAAGAGGAAGGATGAGAGGATGACGGCGGGGAAGAAGGTGACGAAGGGATAGCCGTTGGGCAGCAGCGGCGCGGCCGCCTCCCGCAAGGCGAAGGCGGCGGCGCAGAATATCAGAGTGACGATATAGGCATAGACGGGACGATCGGGCACGAGCGGCAGGCGCTCGACAAAACGCTCATTCTTCCGCTGCATAGCTTTCCCCGACCCAGGAACCCACATCGTAACAGATGGTTTCGCAACCGCATTGATCGAGATTAGTCAATCTGTGCGTTAGGAACGAAAAAGGGCGCACGGATCATCCATGCGCCCTCTTCCTAGCGTCGGTTAGGACTTGAAGCGGATCAATCCTGGGTCAGGAAGTCGGGCAGACCGGCGTTGGAGCCGTCATCATCGCCCTTGCCGCCCTCGCCGCGGGGACCACGGTCGCGGCGGGGGCCACGATCGCCGCCCCGGTCGCCACCCCGTCCGCCACGATCGCCGCCGTCGCGACGCGGGCCACGACCGCGATCGCCACGGCCTTCGCCACGATCACCCCGGTCGCCGCGCGGTTCACGCGGTTCGCGGGCGGGACGGGTGTCCTCCAGTTCCTCGCCGGTTTCCTGATCGACGACGCGCATGGACAGGCGCACCTTGCCGCGCGGGTCGATTTCGAGAACCTTGACCTTCACTTCCTGGCCTTCCGACACGACGTCGGTCGGCTTTTCGACGCGCTC
>NZ_JAVHPD010000018.1:0-29097 GCF_036170395.1 Sphingobium sp. | reverse complement strand
TCATGTCCGCCCAGCTGTCGGCGTCATAGACGACCGGCGTGAAGGCGAAATTATATTCAGGCGGGGGCGAACTGGTCGCCCATTCGAGCGTGCGCCCGTCCCAGGGATCGCCGGTCACGTCGCGCAGGCTGTCGCGCTTCCAGATGGAGACGGCGAACTGGATCAGCATCGCGCCGATGCCGCAGGCGATGATGGCCGCGCCGATCGCCGCGATGACGAACCAGATTTGCAAAGACGGGTCGTCGAACACGCGCATCCGGCGGGTGACGCCCATCAGCCCCAGCACATAGAGCGGCCCGAAAGCGAGCCAGAAGCCGATATTCCAGCACCAGAAGGATACATGCCCCCAGAACTGGTTCAGCCTGAACCCGAACGCCTTGGGCCACCAGTAATTGATCGCCGCGAACAGGCCGAACAGCACGCCGCCGATGATGACATTGTGGAAATGCGCGATCAGGAACAGCGAATTGTGCAGCACGAAGTCGGCGGGCGGCACCGCCAGCAGCACGCCGGTCATGCCGCCGATGGTGAAGGTCAACATGAAGGCGACCGCCCACATCATCGGCAGTTCGTAGCGGATGCGGCCGCGATACATGGTGAACAGCCAGTTGAAGAGCTTCGCGCCCGTCGGGATCGAAATAATCATCGTCGTGATGCCGAAGAAGCTGTTGACGCTGGCGCCCGACCCCATGGTGAAGAAATGGTGCAGCCACACCAGATAAGACAGCACCATGATCGTGCAGGTCGCATAGACCATCGAGGTGTAGCCGAAGAGTCGCTTGCTGGAGAAGGTCGACACGACTTCGGAAAAGACGCCGAACAGCGGCAGGATGAGGATGTAGACCTCCGGGTGGCCCCAGATCCAGATGAGGTTCACATACATCATCGGGTTGCCGCCGAAGTCGTTCGTGAAGAAGTTGGTGCCCACATACCGGTCGAGCGACAGCAGCACGAGCGTTGCGGTCAGGATCGGGAAGGAAGCGACGATCAGCACGTTGGCGCAGAGCGAGGTCCAGGTGAAGACTGGCATCTTCATGAGCGTCATGCCCGGCGCGCGCATCTTTACGATCGTCGCGATGAGGTTGATGCCCGACAATGTGGTGCCGACGCCCGCTACCTGGAGCGCCCAGATATAATAATCGACGCCGGTCGCGGGGCTATAGTCGATCCCTGACAGCGGCGGATAGGCGAGCCAGCCGGTCTGCGCGAACTCGCCGAGGAACAGTGAGCACATCACCAGCACCGCGCCGCCGGTCGTCATCCAGAAGCTGAAATTGTTGAGGAACGGGAAACTGACATCGCGCGCGCCGATCTGGAGCGGGACGATATAGTTCATCAGGCCGGTGATGAACGGCATCGCCACGAAGAAGATCATGATGACGCCGTGGGCGGTGAACACCTGGTCATAATGGTGGGCGTTCAGATAGCCTTCCGACCCGTTGAAGGCCCAGGCCTGCTGGATGCGCATCATGATCGCGTCGGCGAACCCGCGCAGGAACATGATGAGGCCCAGCACCATATACATGATGCCGATCTTCTTGTGATCGACGCTGGTGAACCACTCCTTCCAGAGATAGCCCCAGAGCTTGAAATAGGTCAGGGCCGCCACGAGCGCCGCCCCGCCCAGCACCACCGCGACGAAGGTCGCGACGACGATAGGCTCATGCCAGGGGAAAGCGTCCCAGGTCAGACGTCCGAAGATCATCTGTGCGGTTGTCATGGTGGCGGCCTTACTGGTGCTGCGCGTGCGCTGATGCGCCGCTGTGGTTGCTATGGTCTGCCGAGGGCGCATGGGCCGATCCGGCCGCGTCGGGCGCGGTTTCCTGGCCCCGGTTGCGGTCGGTCTGCTCGATCACATGACTGTTGGGATAATCATATTGCAAACCGCGTGTATCGCGCGCCGACTCCTTGCCCGCGCCGCCCATCATGTCGACGTGCATGAGTTCGCCCATGCAGCGCTGGCCGGGCTTGGGGCAGAGGTTGACGACCGCGTCGAACAGCTTCGCGTCGCCAGCCCGGAAATAAGCGACCGGCGCCTTCTCGGTCGGGCGGGCGAGTTCGAGATAGACGGGGCGGTCCAGCGCCACCGGACTGGTCCTGACCTTCGCCGCCCAGGCATCGAAGCCCGCGCGGTCCATCGCGTGATAGGCAAAGCGCATATGGCTGAAGCCCGCGCCCGAATAGTTGGCGGACAGCCCCTTGCTCGTCACCGGACGATTGGCGACAGCGTGAAGCTGCGTCTTCATCCCCGGCATCGCATAGATCATGCCCGCGAGTTCGGGCACGTAGAAGCTGTTCATCACGGTCGAAGCAGTGATGTCGAAGCGCACCGGCACATTGACCGGCAGCGCCAGTTCATTGACCGTGGCGATCCCTAACTCGGGATAGATAAACAGCCATTTCCAGTCGAGCGCGACCACCTGGACGGTGAGTGGCTTCACCCTGGGGTCGACCCGCATGTTCGAGTCGATCCGATCGAGCGGACGATAGGGGTCGAGTTTGTGGGTGCTGAGCCAGGTCAACGCGCCCAAGGCTATGATGATGAGAAGCGGCGCGGACCAGATCAGCAGTTCGAGCTTCGTGCTGTGATCCCAGTCGGGATCATAGTCCTTCTCGCTGGCGGCATTGGTCGCGCGATAGCGCAGCGCGAACCAGATGACGAGCCCCATGACCGGCAGCACGATGAGCAGCATCAGCCCGGTCGAGATCAGGATCAGGTCGCGCTGCTGCACTGCAATATCGCCCGACGGGTTCATCACGACCATGTCGCAGCCCGCCAGAAGCGTCGCGAGCATCGGGGCGCACCAGCGCAAGAGCTGCGTCCGGCCGAAAGGGGAGAGATGTGGCATGGAGCGCGCCTACGCCTTGCCGGCGGAGAGGCACAGTGGGCATTTTGTCCCATTATGTGCAGACGCAAAAAACACGCGGCGCGCGGGATACCGCTTAGACTTTGGCGGTTTTCTGTTATGTTGCCTCGCCCAGGCCGCTGACAGACGGGACGTCCGCGCCGGTGGCCCAGCCAAGGAGCGGATGAGTATGAATAGTGGGGCCATCGCCTTCACCTCCAAGCCTTTGGAAGACGACGCGCGCAAGATCAATGCGCGCGACGAGCGGATCGCGCCGGGGGATATTTCGATCGGCGTCATCATCGGCCGCACCTCCGAGTTCTTCGACTTCTTCGTCTACGCGATCGCGTCGGTGATCGTGTTCCCGAACCTGGTCTTTCCCTATGTCGACGCGCTCACCGGCACGCTCTATTCCTTCGCGATCTTCGCCGTCGCCTTCATCGCCCGGCCGATCGGATCACTGGTCTTCATGGCGATCGACCGGCGCTACGGGCGGGGAACGAAGCTGACCGGGGCGCTGTTCCTGCTCGGCAGTTCGACGGTCGCCATTGCCTTCCTACCCGGTTACGAGACGATAGGCCATTATGCTGCATTAGTCCTCATCATCCTGCGCGCGGCGCAGGGGGTGGCGCTCGGCGGCACTTGGGACGGGCTGGCGTCGCTGCTGTCGCTCAATGCGCCGCGTCACCAGCGCGGCTGGTATGCGATGGTGCCGCAGCTGGGCGCGCCGCTGGCGCTGCTGGTGGCGAGCGGGTTGTTCGCCTTTTTCCTCATGAACCTGTCGGAAGCCGATTTCCTGAGCTGGGGCTGGCGCTATCCCTTCTTCGTCGCTTTCGCGATCAATGTCGTCGCCCTGTTCGCGCGCCTGCGCATTGTCGTCACCCATGAGTTCGAGCGGCTGTTCGAGCAGCGCGACCTGGTGCCCTCGCCGGTGCTGCCGACCGTGAAGGCGGAAGGGCGCAACATCATCATCGGCGCCTTCGCTCCGCTGGCGAGCTTCGCTTTGTTCCATATGGTCACGGTGTTCCCGCTCTCCTGGGTCGCGCTCTACACCGAACAGCCGATCGAGCGTTTCCTTATCATCGAGATGATCGGCGCATCGGTAGGGCTGCTGGCGATCGTCGTGTCGGGCTTTGTCGCCGACCAGATTGGCCGCCGTTCGCTGCTCGGCTGGTCGGCGGGCGGCATCGCCATCTTCTCGGTGATGGCGCCGCTGCTGCTGACTGGCGGCGATCTGGGCGAAGTGGCGTTCATGATCCTGGGCTTCATGCTGCTCGGTCTGTCCTTCGGCCAGTCGTCGGGGGTGGTCGCCTCCAACTTCGCGACCGAGGCCCGCTATACCAGTTCGGCGCTGACGTCGGACTTGGCCTGGCTGGTGGGCGCGGGCTTCGCGCCGCTGGTGGCGCTGGCGCTGTCGGTCAGGTTCGGGCTTGCGGCGTCGGGCATCTACCTGCTGTCGGGCGCAGTCGCGACGATGGTGGCGCTCTATATCAACAAGGAGCTTGCAGGCCGGGATCGTTAAGCGGCCCGCCGCATCCGCGCCAGCGCCTTGCGGTCGAACCAGCCGGTGAGGCCGGGGCGCGGGCGCCAGCGGGGGAGCCAGTCTGCATAGAGGCTCGACAGGCGCGCGGGTAGGCCATCCGGCCCCTCGCGCGCCATGATGTCGGACACGATCCGGTTCTGATAGAAGCGGACGGAGTAGTTGATGAGCCGCTTATACTGCATCGTCCAGGTCGACGGGCGGGCGAGGCTCACCTGCTCGGCGAGGAAGCCGGCGCGGTCGCACATCACCACCCGCTCATGGACCCACTGGCTGTCCCGCTCCAGCCCGGTATGCGCCCAGGCGGCGACCAGGCCATCGTCGCCGATCAGATCCTCGGGCAGGCGCAGGCCGCGCGTCCGTATCTCCCGCACGAAGCGGCCCGAGAGGGCATACAGGTCACCGAAGAGGCCGCCTTCGACCCGCAGCCCGTCGCGATAGGCAGCCGCCATGCGGCCGTTCATCGGCATCCCGGCCGCGGCATTGGCGTCAGGATAGGCGGCAAGGCAGGCGACCAGCGCGTCGAATGATCCCCCGACGATTTCCGCGTCGCCATCCATGAAGATCACTGCCTCCTCGCTGCCGGTCAGCAGGTCATGGACGGCGTGGTTCCAGGTGCGCGATTTGCCGCCCTGAGCAATGTCATGGACGATGACGTTACCGCGGCCGCCCGCCGCCGCCTTCGCCCGCGCCACAGTGGCGTCGGTGGTGCCGTTCACCAGCACATGGAACAGCGTGTCGGGCCGGTCGAGCGGCAGCGAGGCGAGGCAGAGGCCGATCCGCCGCTCCTCCTGATGGGCGAAGATGAGGACGGCGAGCGTCATGGCGCTCAGCGGAAATCCCAGCTTTGCTGGCCGTGCTGACGCGCGTCGAGCCCTTCGGCCTCCGCTTCGGGGCTAACCCGCATCGGGATGACCACCGAGACGATAAGGGCAGCGATGGCGCTGCCGACCAGCGCCCAGAGCGCGACGACGGCGAGGCCGATGATCTGGCTGACGAGTGCGCCGGTGAGGCCGATATTGCCCTCGAAACCCACGCCGCCCAGCAATGGCAGCACGAAGACGGGGAGGAGCAGCGCTCCGGTCGCGCCGCCCAGGCCATGGATCACGAAGATGCCCGCGCTATCGTCCACCCAGCGGGCGAGAGCGCCCGCGCCGATGCGGCAGACGATCGCGGCGATGAGGCCGATCAGCATCGCTCCGCCGGTGCCGACCAGCGCGGCGGAGGCGGAAATGGCGGCGATCCCGGCCAGCGCGCCGGACAGCACGCCGGTTGCGCTGCTGCGTCCGCCCAGCAGCTTGTCTAGCAAGGCCCAGCCGAGCGCGCCGGCGCAGGCGGCGAAATGATGGTTGAGAAGCGCGGTCGCCGCGTCGTCGGTCGCGCCCCGCGCCCAGCCGCCGACCGCGCCCGACAGGCCGATCCACAGCAGCGCGCCGCCCGCCAGGCTCAGCACCGGGGCGTGGCCGGCATCGCCGCGCTCGCGCCGCCGCCCGACGATCAGCGCCAGCGCCAGCGCGGAAAAGCCGGCCAGCGCATGGATGCCCAAGGCTCCGGCAAAATCCATGACGCCCAGCTCTGCGAGCCAGCCGCCGCCCCACACCGCATGGGCGAGCGGCGCATAGACGAGCAGCAGCCAGAGCGGCGCGAAGGCGATCCACCAGCCGATCGGCGTCCGCTCCGCCACCGCGCCGACCGGCAGGCAGGCGGCGATGAGCGCCAGGCCAAGCTGGAACAGGACGAAAGCCGATTCGGGCACCGTGAGGCCGTCGGGCAGCTGCCCCAGATTGGCGAGCAGCAGGTTCGCGCCGCCGCCGATCCAGCTTCCCCCGGGCGCATAAGCGAGGCTGTAGCCTGCCAGCGCCCAGACGATCGAAGCCATCGCCGCGACCGCCGCGCCTTGCGCCATCACCGACAGCGCGCTGCGGACATTGACTTGGCCCCCATGGCGCAGCATCAGCCCCGGCAGCGCCGCGACCAGCAGGAGCAGCGCGCACAGCAGCATCCAGCCGGTGTCGCCGCTGTCCGCCGCCGCGACCTGCGCGAAGACGGGCTCCGGCGCGGCGACCGCCAGGAAGATGAGCAGGGCGTGGGGCAGGCGCATAAGGCTGGTCCGATCATCATTATCGCGTCCGGCTCTAGCGGAGGGGCGGTAAAGTTTTCGATAAGCATGGGCGCCAAGGGGTCATCCTACGAAGTTCACACCGTCGCGGGGTTTTTCGGGGCGAAGCCCCTGCGACGCGCTCGCCATGCGCTCGCGACGCGCCTCCAAGGTCACGGCCGGGTAACGGGTGCGCGTCACTGACGCGCCTGCGACGCGCCGGTCGGGTTGCGGGACGGTCATCCGTGGGCAAGGCCGGCGCGATTGTCGGGTGGCGCGGTTGGTCGGGCGAAGGAGCGGGCGGGGGCATCCGATAGGGTGAAGCAGAAAAAGGCGGAGTAGGACAGGGTTTGATCGCTGGGGGAGGCTCAGTGAGATATGTGTTCGCGCGGAGGCGCGGAGGCGCGGAGGGGTTGCGCCACCTCTCCGCGCCTCCGCGCCTCCGCGCCTCCGCGTGAACCGGTCTTTACTCGCGTAGGCGCAAACGGCGCTTTAGGAGCGCATTGTTCTCAACACGCCTTCTTCTCAACGAAGGTCAGGTAAGAAATGATTCGCTGGCGGATCATTTTCCCCTCTTCCTGCAAGGAAGGGGGTCTGAAGACGGCCACAAGGGGAGGTTATTGCACCACCTGCAAAAGGCTAACGATTTTGTCTGCTGCATCACTCGGCGAAGTACAGACGGTATCGATGGTCAAGCTTGGTGCAGGCATCGAGGCGTCGCACTCACGCATCGATGGACGGAGTTGCCTAAGCAACTCCACTGATCGAAGCTTGCCAAACTCGGCACGGCTATGACTATCAATGCGCCGCTCCTGCTCGGCATCATCGACGCTAAGCGCGACAAACACAACCTCTCCACCGAGGCGAGATACCGCGTTCGACACACGCATTGGGAAATCGTTTGCCACGCTCGCTTCCGGAGCGAAGGTGAAGATGATCGACCGATTTCCCTCAGCTGCCGCTTGAAACGTGTCTATCCAAAATTGCTCACGCAATCTCAGGAATTCGGCCGATCCAAAGGGAAACACCGCTCCAACGGCATCTACAATCAAGTGGTTGTGGAATAATGGCAGCCCAGTCCGTTCAGAAACGATACGTGCGACTGTAAGCTTTCCTGACGCTGGCGGACAGTAGATGAAGACGAGGCGCATTATCCTCCTTTAATCGGATACACGTCCGCTATCAACCATCTCCGTCATGCCAGCGAAGGCTGGCATCTCTCTTCTTGCGGGGCGCTTGAAGAAAAGCGAGATCCCAGCCTACGCTGGGATGACGGCCGGGCGGAACCGCTTCCCCCCCCTCAATCCCCATTCCCTCCGCCGCGTCGTCGTCTTACACGCATATCATGCGCGCCATCCATCATATCGCTCTCATCTGCTCCGACTATGCGCGGTCCCGTGCCTTTTATCGCGACATACTCGGGCTACCCATGATCCGGGAGGTCTGGCGGGCGGAGCGGCGGTCGTGGAAGTGCGATCTCGATGCGGGCAATGCGCAGATCGAGCTGTTCTCCTTCCCCGCGCCGCCGCCGCGGCCCAGCCGCCCCGAAGCGCAGGGGCTGCGCCATCTTGCCTTCACCGTGGACGATCTCGATGCCGAGGTCGCGCGGCTGGAGGCGGCGGGGGTGCCGTGCGAGCCGATCCGGGTGGACGAGCATACGGGGCAGCGCTTCACCTTCTTCGCCGACCCCGACGACCTGCCGCTGGAGCTGTATGAGGCGGCCAGGGGGTGATGTTCCTCGGGGCAGGTGATGGGAGGCGCGTGACTCCCATCGCGGGGTCAGTCGCGAAGGTGGAACTGGACCCCGGCCTTCGCCGGGGAACAAGAGGTTAGCGACGCATATTGGATGTGTTCACGCGACGGCTCTTCGTTGGAGCACGTTGATCGCTATTTCACGAACCGCTTGAAGAAGCTGTCTTCATTCCAATGCGGGCGGGCCGGCGCATTCGCCACGCGCAGCGTCACGGCGGTCACATAGGCGTTGAGCTTCGCGCTTTCCGCCGGCAGCACCGGCTGTTTGAGGTCGTCGAAGGGCGAGTGATAGATGTTGGCGCGCCATGCTTTTTCGGTTTCGGCTTCCGGCGTGCCGCCCTTGAACCCATATTTGAAGAAGAGCGCGGGGATGCCTTCGCGGATGAAGGCATATTGGTCGGAGCGGATGAAGACGTTGCGGTCGGGGAAGGGATCGGGGACGATCGGCAGGTTCATGGCCTGGCTCACCGCCGCCGCGTCCTGCCCCAGGCTGCTCTGGTCATAGCCTACCGGCGTCACGCTGGTCAGCGGGAAGATGGGGAGCGCCATGTCGAAATTGAGGTCGGCGACGATGCTCTTGCCCGGCACGGTCGGGCGGCGGGCGAAGTAGCGGGAGCCGAGCAGCCCCTTTTCTTCGGCCGTCACGATGGCGAAGAGGATCGAGCGTTTGGGCTTGACCTTGCCGGCCTTGAGGGCGCGGGCGATCTCCAGCAGGCTGGCGACGCCCGAGGAGTTGTCGAACGCGCCGTTGTAGATGGCGTCGCCCTTGATCGGCGTGCCGACGCCATAGCCGTCGAGATGGGCGGAGAGGACGACATATTCGGATTTGAGCTTGGGGTCGCTGCCGGGCATCACCGCGATGAGATTGGGGGAGGAGAGGTCGCGCCGGGTCGCGGCGACGCGCGCCTTCAGCCGCTGGGCGAGGGGGAAGCTGGCGACCGGGGCGGAGGCGTCGGCGGCGGCGGCGATGGCAGCGAAGTCGTTGCCCGACCCCTCGAACAGCAGCGCCGATTTGGCGGGATCGAGCTGCGCGCCGAGGAAGGGCGCCTGGGTTTCGCGCAGCGTGGCGTCGGCATAGTAGAGCGCCGGCGCGCTCGCCAGCGCGATGCGGCGGTCCCAGGGTATCTCGACCTGCTTGGGGGTCACCAGGCTGACGAGGCCGAGCGCGCCTTGCTCGGCCAGCCATTTCGCCCGTTCCGAGCGGGCATGGGATTTGAGCGCGCCGGAAATGCTCGCCGGGCCGCCCGAGACGACCACCACGATCTTGCCCTTGAGGTCGAGGCCGGCGAAATCGTCATGCCCCACTTCGGGGAGGTGGAGGCCGTAGCCGGCGAACACCATGGGCGCGTCGATCGCTTCGGGCACCGGCCCGCCGCCGCCGGAGAAGATGAGGTCGCCGGGGACGCTGAGCGCCTTTTCGCCCTGTGCGCCGACCAGCGCGGCGCTGCTGCGGTCGGACTGCACCACCTGCTCAACGAAGGCGACCGGCTGCTTGTAGCCGTCGATCCCGGCGGGCTTGAGCCCCAGTGCCTTCAGTTGCGCGATCACATAGTCGGCGGCGCGGTCATAGCCCGGCGTGCCGGTGCCGCGCCCCTCCATCGAATCGCCCGCCAGCGCTTCGACATGGGCCCACCAGCGCGCCCCATCCTCCTCAAGTGGAACAGCGAGTGAGACACCCGAAACGCATAGCAGCAGGGCGGGGGGGATCAGCGATAGGGGGCGCATGTGCGGGGCGAGTCCTTCCTGTTCAAGGGCGTAATCATGCCTTTCGTGGGAGAACGCACAAGGGGGCTTGGAACCGCCACGAAGATTGCGTATTAGTCGAGCAATACAGTTGTAGGAGATTGTGATGCGCCAAGCCCTTCTTCCCGCCACCTTGCCCGCTACCTTGATCGCCGCGCTGGCGCTCGTTCCAGCCGCCTGTTCGCGCGAGGCGAGCGGGGGCGGGACCGCGGTCGAGACACCCGCCAATCCCGCCGACTGGGCAGGTCTCAAGGGCTTCACGGCGGTCGAGGTGACGGGGCCGGACAATGTCATCGTGACGCGCGGCGACTTCGCGGTGACGGTGGAGGGTGACCGCAAGGCGATTGACCGGCTGGAGATCAAACAGGATGGCGAGACGCTGGAGATCGGGCGCAAGAAGCGGCTGGGCATGAGTTGGAGCGAGGACAAGGGCGCGACCATCCGCGTGTCGCTGCCCGCGATCCGGTCGGTCGAGGCGACCGGATCGGGCGACATCAGCGTGGACCGCGCCGACGGCGGCCCGTTCGAGGCGGAACTGACCGGGTCGGGCAATCTGAGCATCGCAGCGGCGAGCGTCGCCGCGCTGAAGGCCGAACTCACCGGATCGGGAGACATGACGATCGCCGGGACGGCGCAGAGCATCGACCTGTCGCTCACCGGATCGGGCAATTTCGACGGGGGCGGCTTGCAGGCCGGCGGCGGCGAGGTGTCGCTGCTGGGATCGGGCGATGCCGGCTTTGCGTCGGACGGCGCGGTTGATATCAGCATATTGGGATCGGGCAATGTGAGCGTGAAGGGCAAGGCGCAGTGCAAGAAGAACATCATGGGTTCGGGCGAGGCGCGCTGCGCGCCGTAATTGCGGCGGCTGCGCTGCTGGCGGTCGCGCCCGCCGGGGCCGCGACGCGGGGCTACACCATCACCAGTTTCGACGCGGTGCGGATCGACGCGCCGGTCAGCGTGGTGCTGACCACCGGCACCGGCGCGTCAGCGCGCGCCGAAGGCGACCAGACCGCGCTCGACCGGCTGAAGGTCGATGTGTCGGGCCGACTGCTGATCGTCAGCGTGGAGCGCGGCCCGGCGGGCACGAAGAGCGCGGGCGCGGCGACTTTGCGCCTGTCCACCGCCATGATCGACCGGGTGGTGCTGACCGGCGGCGGATCGGTCGCGATCAATCGCCTCAAGGGCCAGCGCGGCGAAATCGCGCTCGGCGGCAATGGCGATGTCAGCGTGGCGGAGGTCGATCTCGACCGGATCGACGTGACGCTGACCGGCGGCGGGCGCGTGACGCTGGCGGGGCGCGCGAATATCGCCAACGCGCATGTGTCCGGCCCCGGCGCGCTCGCCGCCGAACCGTTGCGGGTGCGGCAGGCGACGCTGGGCAATAACGGCCCCGGCAGCATGGCGCTCACCGCCGATGTCACCGCGAAGATCGTCGCCAGCGGATCGGGCGATGTGACCGTAGCCGGCAAGGCCGCCTGCACGGTGAACAATCGCGGCACCGGGCGCGTGACGTGCAGCGGCGAGGCCTATTGAGGACGCGGCCCCGCATTCGGCGCCATCGCTCGGCCCTGCGTCGCGGATAGGGCAGGGGATGGGTTCCCGCCTGCGCGGGAATGACCATGTATCAAGACGTTCTACAAATCACGCCAGCCCCACTTCCTTCAGCGGCACGCTCGCATCGGCCAGCTGCGCCACGTCCAGCGCCGCGGCCGACAGCACATGCGCGCGTCCCTGCACATAATCCTTGACCGCATTGACGCAATCGAGCGCGATCAGCTTGCCGCCCTTCAGATAGACGACCGAAAAGCTGCGCGTTGCGGGATCGCCGCGCAGCACCGTCTGATCGAACCCCGTCGACAGCCCTACCGTCTGGAGCTTAAGATCATATTGGTTCGACCAGAACCAGGGCACCGCATCATAGGGCTCTTCCTTGCCCAATATGTGCGCCACGGCGGTCTTGGCCTGGTCGTTCGCATTCTGCACCGATTCGAGCCGCATCGTCGCGCCGCCGGCAAAGCGGTTGGCGTGCGCCGCGCAATCGCCGACCGCATAGATGTCGGGCAGGCTGGTGCGGCAATATTCGTCCACGTCCACGCCATTGCCGCCCGCCGCGCCCGCCGCGATCAGCGGCCCTGTCTCGGGGATGATGCCGATGCCCACGATCACCATGTCAGTCGCGATCCGCTCACCATCCTGCATCAGCACGGCGGTTGCCCGGCTGCCATCGGGGCCATCCGTCACCTCGATGCAGTCCATCCGCGCCCCGGTGCGCAGGTCAACGCCATGGGCGCGATGCTCCGCCTCGTAGAAGCGCGACAATTCCTCGCCCGCGACCCGCGCCAGCACCCGGTCGAGCGCTTCCAAGAGCACGACCTGCTTGCCGAATTTGGACAGCACCGCCGCTGCCTCCAGCCCGATATAGCCGCCGCCCACGATCGTCACATGGCTGATGCTGTTGAGCTGCGCCATCATGGCGTCGACATCGTCGCGCCGCCGCACGGCATGGACGTTGACCGCGTCCGCCCCGTTGCAAGTCAGCCGGCGCGGGCTGCCGCCGGTGCACCAGATGAGCCTGCCATAGCCGATCTCTTCCTCGCCCACGGTCACGAACTTGGCCGTCGGATCGACGCTCTTCACCCGCTTGCCCAGCAGCATGTCGATATTGCGCTCGGCCCAGAAGGCGGCGGGGCGAATGAGGATGCGCTCGAACGTCTTTTCGCCCGCGAAATATTCCTTCGACAGCGGCGGCCGCTCATAGGGCGGCTCCTTCTCGTCGCCGATCATGCCGACGCTGCCCGCAAAGCCCGCCTGCCGCAGCGCGATCGCCGCCTGCGCCCCCGCATGGCCCGCACCTACGATCAGAACGTCATAATAGCTCATTCCTGCCGATCCTCTCCAAACCAGACGCGCGCTGCTTGGCGGTTTTTAGGGGCGGGCGCAAGGCTCGCCGCTACAGCCGGGGCAGCAAAGCGGCTCTCGCCTCAGCGCTCGCGTCGAGCGTCGCGCTCAGCAGCGCGATCTGCGTCAGGCACTGCGTCCGATCGTCGCCGATATTGCGGAACGCATCGCTGACCTGGTCGATGCCAAGGCCGGATCGCTCCACCACCTGCGTCACGATCTCGCCCGGAATGGTGAAGCTGCCGCGCACATCGGGCGGGTTGGGATTGCCCGGCATGGCAAGGACCAGATCGGCGATCTCGGGGCGCAGCCTGTCGCGCTTGTCCGCTGGCACCAGCGACGTGTCGGCCAGTCCGCCCGTGCGGCTCATTTTCGTGCAGGCCCGCCAATGCGCCCCTTTCAGCAGCCGCGCCTCGCGCAGCCGATGGCGCTGCAACGCAACCAGCCTGTCTCCGCCGGCCTCGCGCGCCAGCAGCGCGTAGCGCTCGCGCATGATCGCTTCCATCGTGTCGATATATTGGGCGCGGGTCCGACCCAGGTCCAGCCCAACCCGCCAATTGCTCTCGAACAGCTGGTAGGCCAGAGGCGCGCGCGTCCGCAGCGCGTCGATCGTCATGTCTGGGCCAAGCGCCCGTCGCACCGCCGCGTCCATGTCCGCCTCGACATCGCCGAGGCCGCCGGGCACGCGCGGCGCGACGGCGGCGAGCGGCGTGCTCACGTCGCCGGCCTGGCTGATCTGCACCGGCGTCGATGGCTCGCTCGGATGATAGACGCTGGTTGCGATACGCGCGATCAGCTGCAACGCGAAGAAAGCGCCGATCGCCAACGTCCACCAGCGGATCGGCCGCTCATTATGCGCTTCCCACAGCGCGATGCGGTGCCAGTTCAGCCGCTGTTCGACTTCGGGATAGTCGCGCCGGATCGTGCCGATCAGTTCGTTGATCTTGTCGCCCTGCCACCAGAGCGCGCGCCCCTGGCCCACGCGCGTCGGCTTCGACAATTGTTTCCACGCGCCGTGCAGCGGATGGCCCTTCTGCTGGACGGCGTCCGCAAAGCGGTCGGACGCGAGCCGCCGGTTGATGAAATCGATCGCGCGCGGCGCGTCGATCTGCCCTTCGCGCGCGGTCCAGCCGAACAGCGCCGCCGCATGACCGAGCAGGGGATGCGATCGCGGCCAGGCCCCGGCGAGGATATGGGAGAGCCACTCCTCCAACCTGGCATGAAGGTCGATCGCGCCCTGCTGCGCGTCATTGTTCAGCCGGTCGATCAGCGCGATCCCCCGGTCGATCTCGTCGTCCCGCATCGGCTCGTCCTGCGATTCCGCCTCCGGGTCGGGATAGAGCAGGGCGTGGAGCGCATGGTCGGGGCGGCCCGGATCATGCTGTACTTCGGCATGGGGCGCGGTCACCGGGCTCCACCAGATCGGCCCCGCCTGCACGTCGCCGGCCTCGTCCTCCCCGGCCGGCCGGAGGTCCGGCGCGAGATCGGGGACGGACCATGGCGCTTCGATCGCCCGCTCGATCGACACGGCCCCCGCCTGCTCGAACGACAGAAGGGGCGGCCCCATCGGCGGCGTCGGGCAGGCCAGCACCACCTCTATGGCGGGCGAGGGCGCAGCCTCCGCCGGATCGGCCGCATCGGTCGCTGCGTCGGCCTCCGCCAGCGCCAGGTCGCGCGCCGCGCGCAGGGCGGCGAACCCGTCCCGGTCGGCGTCGGGATCGATCGCCTTCAGCCGCGCCGCATAGGCGCTGCGGATCGCGCGCTTGTCGTCGGTCGGCGCAAGGCCCAGCAACCGCCATGCCGCTGCCGGGGTCACAGCCCATAATCCTGTTCAATGAGGTCGAGATTGTGCAGCAGCAGCCGGCGCTCCTCCACGATCAACCGGTGATCCTGCGTCGTCAGCACCGATTCAAAGCGCGTGATCCACTGGCCGATCGCCTCGCGCCGCTCGCCGATAAAGGCCTCATAGGCCTTGCGGGCGCGGCTCAGGGCAGCAACATTCTCCATCGCCTCGCGCGGGTGGAATTTCAGCGCGGCGAGCTTTGCCCGGCGCGCCTCGAAATCCTTGTCCGCCTTTTTGTCGCCTTCGTCCACGATCACGAGATTGCGGCTCTGCCCGGTCTCGGGCACCACGACATCGACCTCCAGCAGGCCGCTGCTGTCATAGCTGAACCGGCAATCGACCACCACCTCGCCGGCGGGGCGCGGCGGCACCGGGATGCTGATCGACCCCAGCAGCACGTTGGACGCCACATCGCGCGATTCGCCCTGATAGATGCCGAATTCGATATGGCGCTGATTGTCGCCCAGCGTGCGATAGCTTTCGACCCGGCTGACCGGGATCGGCGTGTTACGCTCGATGATCGGCGAAAACAGGCCGTGATGCAGATTGCCGCGCCCGTCCCGCTCGCTGTGGTTCACCCCCAGGGTGAAGGGGCACACATCGGTCAGCCGGATTTCGTCCAGCGCCGCGTCGCGCGCGAGCAGCCCGGCCTGCACCGCCGCGCCGAGCGCTACGGCATGGTCGGGATGGACGCTGCTGTTGGGAAAGCGCCCGAACATGCGCGTAATCGCCCGGCGGACGATCGGCATCCGCGTCGCGCCGCCGACCAGCACGACCTCGCTCAGCGTCTTGACGTCGATGTCGGAGTCGCGCAGCGACCGCAGCACCGGATCGCGCAGCCGCGTCACCAGCGCCTGCGCCTGTTCCTCGAACGCGCGCGCGGTGATCGTCGCGCGGCGCTGCTCGCCGCCCACCGTCAGGACGAAGGGGGCCTCGTCCGCCACCGACAGCGCCCGCTTCGTCTGCTCGGCCGCCGTGCGCAGCCGCGCCTCGACCAGATGCGGCGCGTCCTGCGCCAGCTGTCCTTCGGGATCGACCAGCGGCCGCGCCATGGCGACCAGGCAGTCGTTGAAATCGTCGCCGCCCAGATGATTGTCACCGGCGGATGCGCGCACCTCGACAATCCCGTCGAACATCTCGACGATCGACACGTCGAACGTGCCGCCGCCTAGGTCGAACACCAGAAAAGGCTCATGCTCGGCGCGCGAATGGACGCCGAAGGCAAGCGCGGCGGCGGTCGGCTCGTTGATGAGCCGCCGCACCACCAGCCCCGCCAGTTCGCCCGCCTGCCGCGTCGCCTTGCGCTGCCGGTCGTTGAAATAGGCCGGCACGGTGATGACGGCATCGGTGACGGGTTCGCCGCAAAAGGCTTCGGCATCGGCCTTGATCGCGCGCAGCACGAAGGCGGAAAGTTCCTCGGGGCTGTAGCTGTGCCGCCCCATCTGTGCGCGGCGCTGCGTGCCCATATAGCGTTTGAAGCTGGCGACGGTGCGGTCGGGATCGGTGGTCTGCCGGTCGCGCGCCGCCGCCCCGACATGGATCGTCCCGTCCTCGTCGACGCTCACCACCGACGGCGTCAGCCATTCGCCGAGCGCATTGGGCACCAACTGAGGCGCGCCCTCGCGCCAGATCGCCGCCGCGCTGTTCGTCGTTCCCAAATCGATTCCGAGAATCATTCGTCCCCCCGCGCGGCAGATTTACGCAGCCTGCCCGCAAATGCCACAACCCATTGTCCCCGGACGCGCCCTGACCGCCCGCCGTTGCAACCCGGCCTCACTCTGCGCTAGGCGGCGAGCCGGATCGAGCGAGCGGGGACGCATGGAAAGCTGCACATTGACCCTTCAGTGCGATGACAGGCCCGGCCTCGTCGCGGCGGTGGCGGGCTGTCTCGCGGCGCAGGGCGGCAACATCGTCGAAGCGGCGCAATATAATGACCGGGAAAGCGACCGCTTCTTCATGCGGGTCGAATTCGACATTCCTTCCGAACGGCATCTGCTCGACCTGTGCGACAGTTTCGGCACGGTCGCGCGGCCGGCGGCGATGCAGTGGAAGATCCGCCGCAATGCCCGTCTGCCCAAAGTCCTGCTGCTGGTCAGCAAGTTCGACCATTGCCTCGGCGACCTGCTCTACCGCAACCGCATCGGCGAACTCGACATGGAGATTGTCGGCATCATCGGCAATCATCCCGCCGACGCCCTGTCGGTCTCGGTGCCGAGCGACATCCCTTACCATCACCTGCCCGTCACCCCCGAGACGAAACCCGCGCAGGAAGCGCGCATCAAGGCGCTGGTGAGCGAAAGCGGCGCGGAACTGGTCGTCCTTGCCCGCTATATGCAGATATTGTCGGACGATCTCGCCGCCTTCCTCGCCGGCCGCTGCATCAACATCCATCACAGCTTCCTGCCCGGCTTCAAGGGCGCGCGGCCCTATCACCAGGCGCACCGGCGCGGGGTGAAGATGATCGGCGCGACCGCCCATTATGTCACCGCCGACCTCGATGAAGGGCCGATCATCCATCAGGATGTCGAGCCGGTCAGCCACGCCGATTCGCCCGAGGACATGGTGCGCAAGGGGCGCGACATCGAACGGCGGGTGCTGGCCGAAGCGGTGCGGCTCCACCTTCAGGACCGGGTGCTGCTCAATGGCGAACGGACCGTGATCTTTCGCAGCTAAAGCGTTCAGCCGTTCCGCCACGCCGCCAGCGCCGTGTCATAGGCGCGCCGCGCCTTCGCCACCGCCGCTTCCAGCCGCGCCTCTTCGCGTTCGCCCTCCCGCCGCAGCTTCGCGATCTCGGCGGCGATCCGGGCGCGCTCGGCCTCCAGCCGGTCGATCGCGTCCTTCTGCGCCACCTGCCAGTCGGTCAGGGCGCGCTCCGCATCGCCGAGGGCATCCCGTTTGGGTCGCGGCGGGGCAGGGGCCTTGGTCTTGGCCGCCGACCGCGCCTTGGCCGGGCGGGCAGGGGGCTCGGCGGAGGCGAGATGCTCGCTCATGCTGCCCCGCGCGCGTTTTACAACCACACCCGGTTTAGCGAGCGGCTCCTCCATCAGCGCGGGGTCGGTCACCTCTTCCGCCGCGCCGCGCGCGAACAGATTGGCGTCCGCGCCCCAGGCTTTCAGCGCCGCCTTCTGGCTGGGCGCGGCGACATAGGCGTCGTGAAAGCCGATCGGGGTGCAATAGACTTTGAGCTTCGCGGCCATGGCCTTTCCTTCCGCCCCTTCTACGCATGACGCGCCGATCGGTGGCGGCGCGTGGAACCATGGCGGCGCTTGGCGCTTCCATGCCTATTCAGCCGACGAGGAGGACTGACATGGCAAAACAGGAATTTACCGACGCGATCGCGCTGCTGAAGGCCGATCATCGCGAGGTCGAGGATTTGTTCGAGACATTCGAATCCGCCAAGGGCGCGAGCCGCAAGCAGGACATCGCCCGCAAGATCTGCCTCGAACTCAAGATCCACACGATGATCGAGGAAGAGATCTTCTACCCGGCCTTCCGCGGCAAGATCGAGGACGACACGCTCGATGAAGCCTATGTCGAGCATGACGGCGCGAAGCTGCTGGTCAACGACATCGAGGCCGGATCGCCCGATGACGATTTCTACGACGCCAAGGTCAAGGTGCTGTCCGAAGAGATCAAGCACCATGTCCATGAGGAGGAAGCGCAGAAGGAGGGCATGTTCGCCCAATGCCGCAAGACTGACGTCGATCTTGTGGCGCTGCGCGACGCGATGCTTGCCCGGAAGGAGGAACTGATGGCCCAGGCGAAGGCGCAAGGCCTGCCCCCCGCGCAGCCCCGCGCGGTGAACCCGATCCCCGCCTGAAAACCGCGCCCGGCCGCGGCGACTTGAAAAAGCGGGCGGCCGGGCGCATATGGGGTCTGCCGGGTTCGCCCGGCTATGGTGATAAATTGTGTCGCATAATAGGCGCAGCGGACCCGGGGGCAGTACCCGGCGGCTCCACCACAAAGGCCCTTTTGGGGGCTTTCTGACGGGGCCGAACTAGGATCGACGTGTGTTGAAAGGCGATATTTTCACCCGGCCCGTGTAAGCCGTTAAACTGTGCAAAACTCACAAGTGCCAACGATAACGAAGCACTCGCCATTGCAGCGTGAATGAGGGCCTAACGGCCTGAACTCACTCTAAAATAGCGCGGTTGAACCCACCGGGCAACAGAAGGGAATTCAGCGGTACGGGAGGCACCGGGCAACAGAAGCCTCCCACTTTCTCCCCCGTTCGGTCTGTCGCCCGCGCCGCTGCGCCAGTGCTGCCGCCTGGGCGAATCGGTTGGCTCCGACCTGTCATTTCAGTTACACTTTGATGACAGTTTCTGTCTTATGACGTAAACCACTGAAAAAAATGGGATATATTTTCAGATCGGCCATGTTCGGCTATCTTGCGCCTATGTCACGCAAATGAAATACTTCTAGCTATAGTAGGAAGTTTTTTCAGGAGAAAATGGATGCGCGCGATGGGTGCGATGGCTCTGGTGCTGGCTCTCATGGCGCCCTGCGTCGCGCAGGCGGAGCCGGACGCACAGGATCTGGTGGTGGTCGCAGGCCCGGAAGGCAGCCTCGCGGCCAAGGCGCTCACCAGCGGCAATTTCGAAGCTGCGCGTCGCCGGCTCGAACCGATGCCTGTCTATGGCGAAAATGACCCCGCCCGGCTCATCAACCTCGGCAATGCCTATGCCGGGCTCGGCCGGATGGACCAGGCGCGCCAAGCCTATCGCGCCGCGCGCTTCGCGCCTGAAATCGTGCTGGTCCTCGCGAACGGCGACGAACAATCCTCGCGCGCCGTCGCCACCCGCGCGCTCGGCCGCCTCAACCCCGCTTACGCGATGCGCTGAGTTCGCTACCGGACCGGCGCAGGGAGGGGAGGGCGCCGCCCGGCAAGGACGGCGCCCTTCGCGTATCTGGCGCACGTCCAAAGCAAAACGGCCGGGTCGCCCCGGCCGTTCGCATTTTCGGTCGGCAGCCCGGCCGATCAGAAGGCGACCGTCAGCGACGCCGCGATCGTCGTGCCGATCTTGTAGCGGTTATAATAGACCTTGGTGTCGCCGGCCTGCTGATATTCCTGGAACTTGCGCCCCGTGATGTTGCGCGCCTCGAACTTCAGCTCGCTGTTGATCCCGCCCGGCAGGGTGATGCCCTGGCGCGCGACGAAGTCCAGCGTGATGCCCGGCACTTCCTTGATGTCGGGTTGCAGGTTGGGGCCGCGGCTGGTGACGCGCGGGCTGGCATAGGTCAGCAGCAGCGTCTGCTGCGACAGCTTGTCGGTGTCCTCCAGGCCGATCTGGACGTTGACCAGATGGTCCGACTGGCCCGTCAGCGGCACGCCATCCAGGAAATAGTCCGACGCGGCCGGCAGGTCGCCGGTGGTGTAGGTATAGGGGATGGTGGTGTCGCCTTCGCTGACCTTCAGCTTGGACTGGGTATAGGTATAGTTGCCGATCAGCGCGATCCGGCGGCTCTGGAAGAAGGGCGAGTCCCACCCGTCGAGCGGCACATATTTCTGCGCCTCCAGCTCGAAGCCATAGAGCGTGGCTTCGGGCGCGTTCGCGAAGCTGGTCGTCACCGCATAGGTGTCGGTGATGGTGGTGAAGGTCTCGATCGGATTCTCGATCTTCTTGTAGAAGGCGGCGCCCGTGATCCGCTCTTCCCGGCCCAGATACCATTCCGCGCGGATGTCCGCATTCCACAGCTGGCTGTCCTTCAGGAACGGATTGCCGCGATAGAAGCGGTTGGAATCGGTGTCGAGGAACGGCTGGGCGATCAGTTCGCGGAACTGCGGCCGCGCGATCGTCTTGGAGCCGCTCGCGCGGAACTGGAGCTTGGGCGACGCTTCGAACGTCACCGTCACGGCGGGCAGCCAATAATCCTTCTTGATCTGGTTGAACGGCGTGACGCCGGTATTGTAGACGTCGACGCCCGTCACCGACTGGTCGCCCTTCTCGTAGCGGACGCCGGCATTGATCGTCAGCCCCGGCACGACTTCGGCCTGCACCTGCCCATAGCCGGCATGGACCTTGAGCGCGGCGTCATAGACCGGATAATTGCCCGAAAATTCGAGCAGGCTGATGTCATAATATTGGATCGACAGGTCCGACAGCAGATAGTCGGGCCGCAACTGCTGCACCGGCACCGGCAGGTTGGTGGCGTCGAAATGCAGCTCGTAGCGCGACGAGGTGCGCTTCGTGTCGCTATAGGCATAGCCGGCGGTCAACGTCACGTCGGGCGAGAATTTGTAGCTGAGGTCGATGCCGCCCGACCACAGATCCTCGCTCAGGTCGCTGAAGGTGATCGCCGCGTCGCCGCGCTGGCGGTTGAGCGCGTTGATGAAGCGGTCGCCCACCGGATCGATCGCGGTGTCGACATTGGTGCGGACGTATTCGAAATCGCGTTCATAGGGCGCCTCGCGCTGCGAATTGGCATAGCCGCCGCGCATGTCGATGCTGAGCGAATCGCCGATCTTGAATTCGCCGACCAATTGCGTGTTGATGAGCTGCCGCTCATACCAGGCGGTGCTCTGGGTCATATAGTCCGCGCCCTGGATCTGGCCGTCGTTGCGGCCGACCGCCAGCGCGCTGCGCTTCAGCGTGTCGCGGATATAGAGGTTGGTCCAGCGCAGCTTCTGCTCGCCCAGTTCCAGGCCAAAGCCCAGCAGGCCGTTCACCGTCACCTGATTGTCGGTCGCGACCTGCTGATAGCTCTTGCCCGCGCCCTGTTCGACATCGAGCGAGGCTTGCTGGAGATTGTCGCGCGTGCGCCACTTGTTGCTGTAGGACGCGGTGGCGATCACCCCCAGCCGCCCGTCGCTGCCCACGTCGAACGCGGTGCCGGCGTTGAGCGAGCCGGAAAAGTTGAACGGCAGGCTGTTGGTCCGCTGCACCACCGACGTATTGCTGTTCTCGAAGCTCATCCCGATCGCGCGCAGGTCGGCGCGCGGAATGTTGGAGAAGGGCGTGCCGCTGTTGATCGCCTGCTTCAGCAGGCCCGGCACGTCGCGCGTGCCGTCGTCGAAGCCGGTCCAGTCCGACTTGCTGCCATAATGGGTATAGCCCAGTTGGCCCGAGCTTTCGGTGTTCGCCGAGCTGCCGAAGCCGATTTCGAGATAGGATTCGGTCGGGATCGCCTTGGTGGTGAGGTTGATGACGCCGCCGCCGAATTCGCCGGGGAAGTTGGCCGAATAGCTTTTCTGCACCAGCGTCGACGCGATCACGCTGGTCGGGAAGATGTCGAGCGGCACCACGCGCTTGAGCGGCTCTGGGCTGGGAAGCGGCGAACCGTTCAGCAGCGCCAGCGAATAGCGGTCGCCCAGGCCACGGACATAGACGAACCCGCCCGACACGACCGACAGGCCGGTCACGCGCTGCAGCGATCCGGCGATGTCGCCTTCGCCGGTGCGCTTGATGTCGGCGGCGGACAGGACGTTGACGACCTGCGGCGCGGACTGGGAGATGTTGGTGGTGCGACGCCCCGTGACGACGATGTCCGCGCCGGGGATCGACACGTCGACATTGCCCTGCGCGGCGGCGGCTTCGTCGGCGGCGCTCGGGGTAGTGGACATGCCGGCGTCGCCGGTCGCGCCCTGACCCGCGCCGGCGGTGCCGCCGGTGGAGGTGTCGGTGGTCTGCGCCGCCGCCATCGGGGCGATCAGCGCGGTGGAAATCAGGAGCAGGCGCGCCAGGCTGAGCGGCTTCGACATGCTATATGTCCCCCTTTTGGGAAAGTGCGTGCAAAGAAGGCGGGGAAGCGCCGGTGAAACGCTCCCCCGCCCCTGTTGAGGTCGTGGGTCCGATCAGGTGGTCGGAATGGCCGTGCAGGCCCGGCTGCCGGTGCCGAAATTCGCGGTCACCGAATTGCAGGTCCAGTTCGCATACCAGGTGTCGCTGCTGTCGCGCACCGCGCCGACATAGTTGGTCGTGGCGAAGTTGCTGTCGATCGTCTTGGGGTCCGTCGCCACCAGCGCGGTTTCGGTCGCGCCGTTGATGAACAGGCTGGTCAGCGACGGGGTGTAGCTGATGGTGCTGTTCGGGCCGGCCTCGAAGATCGACTTCACGACATCGGCGGTGACGCCGTTATTGCCCCGGTAGGGGGTGGCCGGCAGACACTGCATCGCGACCGAAATATAACGCGGCTTGCCCGCGTCCTGCAACGTGGTGTCGGCGTCGCGCACCGTGGTGGCGCTGTCGATGCGCAGGCAGGTCTGGGTCGGCGACACGATCAGGCCGTTGACCAGAGTCAGGTCCGCGCCGCCGCGCAGCAGCATCGCGGTCCCGTTGGACCCGTTGGTCGAACGGTTGATCCAGGTGAAGTTGGCGACCTTCACGAACTGGCGGGGCAGCGCGTCCTCGCCATTATTGCTGGCCGAGCCACCGTTGGAATCGGTTTCCAGGAAGCTGTCGCCGATATTATTGCCTTCGCGATGCGCGCCGATCACATATTGGATCGTGCCGCGATAGCCGACGTCGGTGTCGAGATTGTCGTCCTCATTGCCGGTCAGCACCAGATAGCGCGGATGGACCGAGCCGCCGAAGATTTCGATGCCGTCGTCCGAGCTGTTATGCACCTGGATATGGTCGAGCTGCGTGCCGGTGCCGACGCCCGAGGGGGTCAGGCCCTGAAGCTCGCTCGAACCCGACAGGACGAAGCCCGAATAGCGGATCTGGACATAGGACATGCGGCCCGAATTGTCGGCGTCGTTCGCCCCGCCATAGAGCGCGTTGCTCGCGCCTTCGGTGTCGCGCTCGCACGCCGTGGTGCCGGGGGCGGCCGCAGGGGCCTGGCAGTCCGTGATGCGCGCGCGGCCGAGCAGCACGACGCCGCCCCACTGGCCCGAAGACTGGTCGGTCGCGGTGCCGAGCACATTTTCGCGGCTGGTGAAGATGATCGGCTGGGTGGCGGTGCCGACGGCGTTGATCCGGTTGCCGCGGTTGACCGCCAGGAAGGTGTTGCCGGTGGCGGCGAAGACCACAACGCCGGGATCGATCGTCAGCGTGACGTTGGTGTTGGTGCTGGCCGCGCCCTGATCGGTGCCGACATCGACGCGGCCCGGCAGCGAGTAGATCACGCCGGCGACCTTGGCGATCGCGGTCGAGCTGTTGAAGCGCGCCGGGAAGCCGCAGTTGCGCCAGGTGTTGCCGCTGGCATCGGAAATCGTGCCGAGGTCGGTCAGCTGGTCGCTGCCGGCGATGGTGGGGCAATTCGCCGCCGGCGTCACCGTCGTCGGGGTGGGCGTCGGGGTCGGGGTCGGCGTGGGGGTCGGCGTCGGGGCGGGGATCACGACGGTGCCTTCGCCCGGCGAAGCGATGTCGTCCGCGCCGCAGGCCGACAGGCCCACGCAGGCGCAGCCCGCCATCAGGATCGTATGGATGCGGTTAATCTTGGCCATGTCGTCTCCGCTCCGGCCCGTGCCGGTATGGGGGGGAAGATGCAGAGCGCGGGGAATTGATTCGGATTTTCAGGCCCCTGTCGCCCTTGGCCGGGCAGGTAGGCTGCCTGCATGACAGGGATGTTCAGATACAGTGACACTATAGAGACAATAAAATGACATATTAATGACTGTGGCTGCGGTGCCACGCTATCGCCCGCGCTGCGGCCCAGCGCGCGATTTTCCTCTTGCGGCATAACGTGCTAGGCGAGTGCCGGGCGGGAAGGGAAAAGGCAAGGGAGCCGGTCCATGCAACCCGAAACAGAGCTGAAGCTCGACCTTGATGCCGATCGCGCGCGGCTGTTTCCCGACTGGCCGCTCCTCCCCGCGCCGCTGCGCATCGACTCGCTTCACGCTACCTATTTCGACACGCCGGACCGGCGGCTCGACGCGGCGGGGTTCAGCCTGCGCATCCGCCGCATCGGCCGCAAGCGCGTCCAGACCGTCAAGGCCAACGCCGCGCCCGCCGCCGGCCTGTTCGCGCGCGACGAATGGGAAATGCCAGTGCGCGGATCGACCCCGCTGCTCGACGATCGCACGCCCGTCGCAGCGTTGCTGGGCGATGCGGCGGCGACCCTCGCGCCCGTGTTCGATGTCGTGGTGCAGCGCCATGTCTGGCATGTCGTGGAAGGGGACGCGACGATCGAACTGGTGCTCGACCAGGGCGAGGTGCGCGCCGGCGATCGCGCGATGCCCGTGTGCGAGATCGAACTGGAGTTGCAGGCCGGCGCGCCCGCCGCGCTCTTCGCGTTCGCTCGCCGCATCGACGCCGATGTCGCGGTGCGGCCCGGCATGCTCACCAAGTCCGAACGCGGCCATCGCCTGCGCGACTCGCTGCCGCCCGCCTACAAGGCGGAACGGATCGCGCTCGATCCTGACGTCGCTCTCGGGGAGGCGTTCGCGCGCATCATGGCGAACTGCCTGCGCCATTACCGCCTCAATGAAGCGCTGCTGCTCGACGCCTATCATCCCGATGCGCTGCACCAGGTGCGGGTCGCCGTCCGCCGGATGCGCTCGGCGCTCGCCCTGTTCCGTCCGGCGCTCGATCGCGATGCGGCAGCGCCCATCGTCGCCGAACTGCGCTGGCTCGCCGCGACGCTGGGCGAAGCGCGCGACATCGACGTGCTGGTCGCCACGCTCGACCCCGGCGATCCCCGCCGCGCCCGCCTTGAAGCCGTGCAGCAGGAAGCGCATGAGCGCGTCCTCGCCTGGCTCCGCTCGGCCCGGCTGCGCGCGCTGCTGCTCGACCTTGTCGAATGGCTCGCGACCGGCCCGCTCCGCCCCGACCAGGCCGATCGACCGGCCGCGCCGCTCGCGGCCGCACGGCTGCGCAAGCTGCGTCGCCGCGTCGCGAAGGGCGGCCGGCGCCTCGAACGGCAGACCGACGAAGCGCGTCACGATGTCCGCAAGGCCGCCAAGAAACTGCGCTACGGCGCGGAATTTTTCGCCGGGCTGTTCGACCGCAAGCGGCAGCAGCGCCGCCGCAAGACCTTCCTCGCCGCGCTGGAGCGGTTGCAGGCGCAATTGGGCCAGCTCAACGACCGGGCAAGCGCGCCCGCGACCCTCGCCCGCTACGGTCTCGATCCCGCGCCGCCAGCGCCGGACGGCGCGGCGCTGGTCGAAGCCGCTGCGGATGCGCAGGCGATGTTCGCCGACACCCGCGCCTTCTGGCGCTAGGCCCAGGGGCGTTCGCGATACCATTTGGTGATGACATGCTTCACCCCGGCGCGTACCTTCATGCCGTGGTGGATGCTGGCCGGGTTGGGCTGTCCGTCCGCCTGCCGGTTGTTCCAGGCGAGCAGCTTGCCCGTTTCGGGCTGCACCATCTTGCCGATCTTGGTGAAGCGGGTCGCGCCGCCCGCCGCCGGTTCGTTGAGATAGACCATCAGCGTCCAGGTGCGGTTGCCCGCCGCCGCGCAGAAACGGGCATAGTCCGCCCCCTTGGGGTCGAAATAGTCGGTATGCGCCTTGAACTCCTGCCCGACCGCATAGCGCTGGCCCTGGATCGGTTCGCCATGCTCGGTGGCGATCCCGGCAAAGGCGTCCAGCTTCGCGTTGATCGCGGCCACCACCGGATCGTCATGGTCCAGGTCGCAGGTCTCGCTGGTGCGGAAATAGCTGTCGCCATTATCGTCCGCGATCGTCGATGGCCGGCGCTGCGCGTCGATTCGCGCGATCAGCGCCGCGCAGTCTTCGGCCGAGAGGAATCCGCGCTGGATGAACAAAGTCAGGTCGCGGCTCGGCGTGCGCTGGACGCGCGGATGCGCGCCGATCCAGGCGGGGTCGCCATCGGCGGCGGCCGGGGGCGTGGGGGTCATGCGATGATCCTGTCGCTGCTGGCCTGTGGTTGCTGGCCTTTGATTGCTGGGTAGTCGCGCCATGGCTAGCCCGCACGGCCGCAAAATCAAGCCGTCGCCGATGTCATATAAATGACATATCTATGTCATCTTTCTGTAAGACCTGATCCCTAGCAGGCGCGCAACAGGAACGGTCAGGGGGCTACCCGATATGCGAGTGCCGTTCGGCGACAGGCTTGGTGGATGGCGGCGCGGCGGCGATGCGGCGCGGCCGCCGATCAACTGGCTCGCCGTCCTCGAAAGGGCGCTGCTCATCCTTCTGGCGCTGTTGGTCGTGCGACTCGCCTGGGTGATCGTCACCCCGGTCGGCAGCTTCGGCCCGTGGGAAGGGCGGCAGGCGCAGCTTCTCTCCGCCTCCGCGCGTCAGGCTTTGTTCGCCAGCTTCGATCCCTTCTTCCGCGCGGATGCGCCGCAGCAGCCGGGCGGCGGCGTCGTCACCTCGCTGGCGCTCACCGTCTATGGCATCCGCCTCAACGAAGGCTCGGGGCTCGGTGCGGCGATCGTCGCCACGCCCGACGGGGTGCAGAACAGCTATGCCGTGGGGGACGAGATCATGCCCGGCGTGGTGCTGAAGGCCGTCGCCTTCGACCATATCGTCATCGATCGCGGCGGCGCGGAAGAGCAGGTCTTCCTCAACCAATCCACCCCCGCGCCGCAAGCCGCGCCTGCCGCCGCGCCGACCAGCGGGGCCGGGTGGCAGAGCGCCGCTCCGGTGCCCCCGCCGGCGACGGGCGCTGGCCCGACCGCCGATGACCTGAAGCGCGACATCGGCTTCGCCCCGCGCATGACCAATGGCCGGATCACCGGCCTTGTCGTCCAGTCGCGCGGTCCGGCCTTCGCCACCGCCGGCTTCCGCGCCGGCGATGTCGTGACGGCGGTCAACGGCCAGCCGGTCGGCGATCTTGCCGCCCTTCAGAACCAGATCGCGCCCGGCGCGCGCCTCTCCCTGACCGTGGAGCGCGGCGCATCCACCGCCTCGGTCAACCTCATAGTGCAAGGCCCATGACCCGCAAATTCCTCCTGACCGCCGCCATGGCCCTTGCCCTCGCGACCCCCGCCGCCGCGCAGCAGACGCTCAACGTCCGCGATGCCGACATCCGCGCCTTCATCCAGGATGCGGCGCGCGTCACCGGGCGCACCTTCATCATCGACAATCGGGTCCAGGGGAAGGTCTCGGTCGTCACCGACCGGCCGCTTTCCCGCTCCGAATATTTCGAGATTTTCCTCTCCACCCTGCGCGCCAACGGCCTCGTCGCCGTGCCAGCGCCGGGCGGGGCCTACCGCATCCAGCCGGTTGACGGCGCGGCGGGCCAGCCGGGCGGCGTCGGCCGCGCGACCAACCGCAACAGCTTCGTGACGGAGGTGTTCCGCCTCCGCTCGATCGACGCCGCCAGCGCGCTCGAAACGCTGCGCCCGCTCGTCAGCAAGGAAGGCTCGGTCACCGCCAACCGGGGCGGCAACAGCGTCGTCGTCGCCGACTATGCCGACAATGTCGCGCGCATCCGTCAGGTCATCGCCCGCATCGACCGCGACACCGCCGCGACCCAGATGGTCGCGCTCAAAAATGCCGGCGCGCGCGAGATCGCGACCTCGCTCCAGGCGCTGGTCGCCGGCGGCGGGGCAGGGGAGAATGCCCCGCCCGCCTCCGCCACCGTCGTCCCGATCGACAGCAGCAACAGCGTCGCCATCCGGGGCGACGCCGGCACCGTCGCGCGGCTCGCAGCCATGGCGCGCCAGCTCGACCAGCAGGCCGCGAGCGGCACGGAAATCCGCGTCTACTGGCTCGAACATGCCGACGCCGAAAAGCTGCTCCCCGTCCTCCAGCAACTCGTCGGCCAATCGACCAGCCAGCCCGTGACCTCGGACGCGGCCGCTCCAGCCAGGAGTGCCGCCCCGGCCTCTCAGGCGGCCGCCCCGGTCGTCGCAGCCTCCTCCTCCGCCAGCGCAAACGGCGGCATCTCCACGCGCGGCCCCGCCATCGTCACGCGGTATGAAGGCGCGAACGCGATCATCGTCGCCGCCAACAGCGACGTGCAGCGGATGCTCGGCGAAACCATCCGCCAGATCGACACGCGGCGCGAACAGGTGCTGGTCGAAGCGATCATCGTGGAGATCAGCGACGCCGCCGCCAAGAAACTGGGCGTTCAGCTCCTGATCGGCAGCACCTCGACCGGCTTTGCCGCCACCAACTACAGCAACGCCCAGCCCAATCTTCTTACCCTCGCCGGCGCCTACGCCGCCGATCGGCTCGGCACTACGACGACCACGGTGGTCGCGCCGGACGGCACCCGCACCACCACCGAAGTGCGCGAGAATGGCGACCTGGCGAACACGCTCCAGCAGGCGGCGGTCAGCAGCCTGCAAAGCGCCACCGGCGCTATCGCGGGGCTGGGCGGCAGCATCGGCAATAACGGTATTTTCGGCGCGATCATCAATGCGGTGAAATCCGACACGGAAAGCAATCTGCTCTCGACGCCTTCGGTCATGACGCTCGACAATCAGAAGGCGTCGATCCTGGTCGGCCAGCAGGTGCCGATCACCACCGGCGAGGCGCTGAGCCAGAATTTCGACAACCAGTTCCGCACCGTCCAGC
>NZ_JAVHPD010000017.1:0-1407 GCF_036170395.1 Sphingobium sp. | reverse complement strand
TCGGCCGAGCAGGCGCGCAAGCGCCCCATCCGAGGCCCGCGTCCGCGGCCTCGGGGCGACCGGCTCAACGGGAGGCCGAAATGTCGGGCGAGCCTTGCCCCCCTCGCTTCTTGAGCGGCAGCCCTGTGTCGCGACCAGCTTGTGGGCCTCGATCCATGCCCCGATTTGCATAAGTGGACTTCGGGTTTGCCGTGCGAAGGGTCTGCGACGAGGTCTAGTGGATCGAGCCGAACAGGCGTTTCTTGGCCTCGGCCTGGTGGGCGCCGTCCTTCACGCCGACGGTGGCATCCATATCGGCCGCGAGATCGGCTGCGAGCGTCAAGGGAACTTCGGCATAGACCGCAACGACGCGGACGGCGGCCTCGGGGCTTGGAAGCTCGCCCGGTTCAGTGCCGAGCCAGATCGTTGCCTCGCCTTCCTCGGGCTCTTCCTCGGTAGGCGTGAACACCTGGGCGAAGAAGGTCTGGAGGGGACGGTCCCAGCCGATCACGGCCTTGATGACGCCGTTTCCCGCCCTCGGCTTCAGTTCGTAACGGCTCATCCCTGGCTCCTGCGGATGCGGTGGCCGACACGCCGGGCCGCGCTTTCCGTGCTGCGCAGCGCCTGGCGGACCGCCGCGGCGGCGCGGAGCGCACCGCTTCTCGCAAGAAGGTGACGCGCGCTGCGCAGATGGTCAATCGCCTCGTGCACGGCGGCGCGGTCTGCCGGGCGGGCCGCCCTGATCGATCGCATAGAAGGGTCCTTTCTAAAGCCGCGGTCAGGATGCCGGCGCTGGGGTGACGGGCTCGATGCGGATGTCGATCGCGTTGCGCCCGATGACCGCCGCGAACTGCCGCCCCTCTGGCACGAACCATTGCGCCCTGTAGGAAATGATCGCGCGCAGCCGTTCGACCAGCGCTGCGTCGTCGCCAAGAAGCAGGCGGGTCGCCATTTCCCGTGCATCAAGGAGGAAGCGGTCGTTCTGCGTCTCCCAGCTGTCAGCCTCGCGATCGTCGCTGGCGCAGAAGCAGGATGCTTCGAGCAGCTCGACAAGCTCATCCGGGGAGATCGCGTCGCGCGAGGCGAGAAGGATGTTCGCCTCCTCGAAGCCCCAGTGATGTGCATCGTCATAGTCGATGACGACGGGGGCCGCGACGGTCAGCGTCTCGGGCCGCGAGCCTGTGATCTCGACCACGAGCGCGAGCCGGTCGACCGTCCCGCTTTCGAGGTCAGACAGGGTATCGCTGTCGAAGACATGGGCGGCGCCGTCGCGCTCGATCTCGAACCTCAGCACTGTGATCCGTGGCAGAGCGTCGTACCAGCCATATCCCGCCATCGCATCGTCAGGGTCTGCGAGGCGGCCTTCGAAGCGGCCGTCGCGGGCGAGCGCGAAGGCCGCGCATTGCTCGAGCGGCGCACCGAAATGCT
>NZ_JAVHPD010000016.1:0-5688 GCF_036170395.1 Sphingobium sp. | reverse complement strand
TCCCGACCGAAATGTTCACCGTGCTCTTCGCCCTCGCCCGCACCGTCGGCTGGGTAGCGCACTGGAACGAAATGATCTCCGATCCAGCGCAGAAGATCGGCCGCCCGCGCCAGCTTTACACCGGGCCGACGCAGCGCGACTATGTGCCGGTTGGCAATCGCTGATCGACCAGCGACATAACGATACTAAGGAAAACGGCGCCGCCACCGGCGCCGTTTTTCATGGAATGCGCCGCCCGCCGCGCACCATTTCCTCGACCCAGCCGACCAGCAGCCGGTTGTAGGCCCGGCGGCAGGATTCGTCGCGCAGCGAATGGTCCGCTCCCTTCATAATCCGGTGGGTCAGCGACGCCGCTCGGTGGAAGGCGGAGATATAGGAGCTGATCGCAACATGGGGGACATAGCTGTCCTTCTCCGATTCCACGATCAGCACGTCGCCGGTAAAGCGCTCGCAGGCAGCTAGCGCCCGGTCCTCCGCGGGCGTGCGGGGCGCGCCGCGATAGCGGTTGATCTCGTCCCGGTCGATCAGCGCCTTGGGCACCTCCCAATGGCTGTCGGGGTAGAGCGCGGGCACGCGCAGCGCCAGCCAGTTAACCGACCGCTCGGCGGTCAGCAGGCTCGCCAGATAGCCGCCATAGCTGGTTCCCACCACCGCGATCGCGGAGGGGTCGACCTGATCCTGCGCCACCAGGAAATCATAGGCAGCAATCACGTCCGCCAGCCCGTCTGCACGGGTCACAACGTTCCGCTCGTCCGCCAGCCGCGCGTGGCCGCGCAGGTCGAAGGTGAAGCAGATGCAGCCCAGCTGCGCGATCTCCTCGGCACGCACCATGTCCTGTTCCTGGCTGCCGCCCCAGCCATGGATGAAAAGGACGCCGGGGATGAGCTTGGCGGGCGCGAGCAGCGTCCCGTCCAGATGCTCGTCCGCGACCTTGATCGAAACCCGTCCGTGCGTCTGCGTCATTGCTCCACTGCATATTTGGTCATCGGGCCGGCGACCGGATCGACCCCGCTATAATAGAGCGTGGCGTGCGGCGGCGCGGCATCGACGTCGCCATAAACCTCGACCGTCGCGCAGGCAACGGCATCGCGCGCGAGATCGCGCGCGAACGCCTCGAACGCGGCGATCTCTGCTCCGCTCGCGCCACCCGGCCGCCAGCTCTGCTCCAGCACGCCGATCCGCCGCTCGCCGCGCGCATTGCGGCCGAAGGCGACGTCATAATTGCGGCGCGACGCGATCAGCCCCGGATAGGCGGCGAACACAGCGCGATCATAGGCGATCGCCTTCGCCACCGCCTCGGCGAGTTCCGGGGCCAGTTCTTGCTCTGCCAGCCGCTCGAACCCGCCGCGCACGACATGCAGCTGCGACCCTCCATAGACGGTCTCGCCATGATTGTTCATCGTCAGCCGCTGCGTCCCCCAATAGGCAATGCTCTGCCCGAACAATCGCACTTCACCGACGCTGAAGGTGACTACGCCCTCCAGATTCTCCTCGATCACCAGCCCCTTGGCAGCGATCTCCGCCGGGTCGCGATCGGCGATGGCGGCGTCCAGAGCAGCATGGTCGGCCACTTCGGTCTGGCCCCGACCGGACGTGCCCTCCACATCCTTCACCCGCGCTGGTCCCTGCTCCAGCAACAGCCGCCCCGCCGCCCGAGCGTCGGCCAGCGAAAAGACCGAGAAGCCGGCAAGCACGCTGCCGCTCAGCGCCCGACCCAGATCGTCGGACCAGCCCGCCGGCGTCGCCGCGCCTTCAGCCACCCGACCATGGGTGATGATCTTCGTAGCGACAAAGCCATGCGGCACGACCCCGCCATAAAGCTGCGTGTCTTGCCTCACGCCGATCCTTGCCGCCTCGGCAGCGTCCAGCACGCCGTCGGGCACCAGCAGCGTCGCCTGATCGGTGTTCGCCCCCACAACCCTGCCATGGCCCAGGAGCGCGATCCGCCGCACCATCTCCGCGCGGGAAGCGCGGTCATGCTCGTTGGTCATGGTCGCGCCCGGGCTGAAATAAGGCGCCACATGCGGCCGCTGTCCAAGATCCATTCTGCCTCCTCGCGCCGAAAGCCATGGGTCTGCTGTGGGTAAGGCGGCGCAGACAGGGGGAACGCGGCAGCGCGCGATTATGTCCCACCCTTATCCCGGCGGGCCAAGCAGGCTAGGAGCGACGCAGCGGCAGGTCCATACGCTTAAACTCCCATTCAGCCGGCGCAGGCTAGGGGGCCATCAGGGCGATCAGGCCGCATTCCGATCGCCATCTTGCCAAAGGGTCCGTTCATGCACTTATCGCTTGCGTCCACCTCTGCACTTTTTGCTGTTGCCGCCCTCGCCTCTATCACCCCTGCCTTTGCCCAGGCGGGCGATGCCGCCAAGGGCAAGACCGTCTTTGCCCGCTGCGCGCTCTGCCATGACGTAAAGCCCGGACCCAAGAAGATGGGGCCGAATCTTGCCGGCATTTTCGGCCGCACGTCGGGGGCGCAGGCCGGCTTCGCCTATTCCCCGGCGATGCAGAAGGCGAAGATCAAGTGGGACGCCAAGACGCTGGACGCCTTTGTCACCAAGCCCAATGCCCTGGTGCCCGGCAACCGCATGGCCTTCCCCGGCATTCCCAACCCCACGGATCGCGCCAACCTGATCGCCTATCTGAAGGCCGAGGCCAAGTAAGCCGCTTAGATGCCGCCGTCGGTGACGGCCCAGCCGCCGCGCTCCAGCGCGGCGGTGAGGTCGGCGACGCAGGCGTCCAGCGTCGCCGCATCGGTCGATCGGACGACGAAATTCGCGCCCGTCCGCCCCTCGCGGAAGAAGGGATAGCTGCCGATCTGCACCCCCGCATGGGCGCGCTCAGTGGCACCCAGCAGGTCCGCGATCTCGCTCTCCGCGACCCAGCAGCCGATCGTGCGCGACAGCAACGGCAGTCCGCCTTCCAGCGTCCCCGTCAGCCGGTCCAGCATCCCCGCAGTGATATGCGGCACGCCCGCCATGATGAAGATATTGCCGTGCCGGATGCCCGGCGCGCCCGACATGCGATTCTCGATCAGGCTTGCGCCCTCTGGCACCCGCGCCATGCGCAGCCGCGCCTCTGTAAGCCCTCCGCGCGTCTCATAATAGCGCTCCAGCACCGACCGCGCTTGCGGGTGGACGACCACGCCGACGCCCAGAGCCTGCGCGATCGCATCGACCGTAATGTCGTCATGCGTCGGCCCGATGCCGCCGGTGGTGAACAGATAGTCGTTGCGCGCCCGGAGCGTATTGACTGCCTCGACGATCGCCTCGGTAACATCGGGCACCACCCGCACCTCGCGCAGCCTTATGCCCTGGACATTGAGCCAGGTCGCCACCTGCGCGATATTCTTATCCTGGGTGCGGCCCGACAATATCTCGTCGCCGATCACGATCAACGCGGCGGTCCAGATGCGGGTGGTATCGGCCATGCCAAGCGCCATAGCTTGCCCTACCTGTCCTGCCTAGCAGCCTCTCGCAAAATGGGCGGCCAATGCTTATAAGGACAGGATGACCGACTATATGACGATGACGGCCGACGCGCCGGTGACCCGATCCGCCGCGATCAAGCTGCATGACGAAACGGGCTTTGCCGGCATGAGAAAGGCCGGCCGCCTCGCCGCCGAGATTCTCGATGCGCTCGTGCCCCATGTCGTGCCCGGCGTTACCACCGGCGAACTGGACGACATCGTCCGCCGCATGACCCTTGACGGCGGCGGCGTGCCCGCGACTTTGGGCTATCGCGGCTACACCCATAGCTGCTGCACTAGCCTCAACAACGTCATCTGCCACGGCATCCCCGGCGATTATCGCCTGAAGGAAGGCGACATCGTCAATATCGACGTTACCCCGCTGGTCGATGGCTGGCATGGCGACAGCAGCCGCATGTATATTGCCGGTGAGACCTCCATCAAGGCCAAGCGGCTGATCGAGGTCACCTACGAATGCCTGATGCTGGGCATCGAGCAGGCGAAGCCCGGCAATCATCTCGGCGACATCGGCTATGCGATCCAGCGCCATGCCGAAAAGCATCGCTACGGCGTGGTGCGCGATTTCTGCGGCCATGGCCTTGGCCGCGTGTTCCATGACAGCCCGGAGGTCGTGCATGTCGGCCGCCCTGGCACCGGGCCGGAATTGCGCCCCGGCATGTTCTTCACGATCGAACCGATGATTAATATCGGCAAGCCCGGCGTCAAAATGCTGGACGATGGCTGGACCGCCGTCACGCGCGACCGCACCCTTTCCGCCCAGTTCGAACACAGCATCGGCATCACCGAAACCGGCTGCGAGATCTTCACGAAGAGCCCCGCCGGTCTCGACTGCCCGCCCTATGCAGTTTGATATCGGACCTGCCCAAATTATGGGCAGATGGTCATGATATTGCCCGGAAAGCGGGCAATATGGACAAAGATTGCTGCATCGCCGAAAGCATGTCCTAGCGATTCGCCATTTGGCACGGTAATTGATTGTTAAGGGAGACGGCGCCTGCCTTTGGGGGGTATGACGACCGCCTTTCGAGGAAAAAGGGCTGCGGGTCGCTCCCGCCGCTCCGGCGTGCGTCATGGGTTGGGATAGAAGTGATGAAAAAGATCGAGGCGATCATCAAGCCGTTCAAGCTGGACGAGGTGAAGGAAGCGCTGCACGAAGTCGGCGTGTCGGGCATCACCGTTACGGAAGCCAAGGGCTTCGGCCGGCAGAAGGGCCATACCGAACTCTATCGCGGCGCTGAATATGTCGTCGATTTCCTGCCCAAGGTGAAACTGGAAGTCGTGGTGGACGACAGCCTGGCGGACCGCGTGGTCGAAGCCATCTGCTCCGCCGCGCAGACCGGCCGCATCGGCGACGGCAAGATTTTCATCTCCAATATCGAGGGCGCGGTCCGCATCCGCACCGGCGAGCGCGACAGCGACGCGATCTGATCCTTTCACCCGCCGGCCTTAAACGGGCAGGCGGACAGTCGGCAACGTCAACGGCCCCTTCGGGGGGGCTTTCTTACGAAAGAAGGGCAAGAGCACATGGCCAACACGCCAAAAGACATCCTGAAGATGATCGAGGAAAAGGAGATCGAGTGGGTCGATGTCCGCTTCACCGATCCCAAGGGCAAGTGGCAGCACCTGACCATGGTGTCGAGCGTGCTGGGCGAGGATGAACTGACCGACGGCCTGATGTTCGACGGCTCCTCGATCGAGGGCTGGAAGACGATCAACGAATCCGACATGATCCTCAAGCCCGACCTCGACGCCGTCTATGTCGATCCGTTCAGCGCCACCCCGATGCTGATCCTGTTCTGCGACATCGTCGAGCCCGACACCGGCGAACTCTATGCCCGCGATCCCCGCTCGACCGCCAAGCGCGCCGAAGCCTTCGTCAAGTCGGCCGGATTCGGCGACACCGTCTATGTCGGTCCCGAAGCCGAATTCTTCATGTTCGACGATGTGCGTTTCGAAAACGACTATTCGCAGAGCTACTACAAGATCGACGACATCGAACTGCCCACCAACACCGGCAAGGAATATGAAGGCGGCAACCTCGGCCACCGTCCCCGCGCCAAGGGCGGCTATTTCCCCGTCGCGCCGGTCGATCCCTGCACCGACATCCGCGCCGAGATGGTCTCGACCATGCTCGAAATGGGCCTGCCCTGCGACAAGCATCACCATGAAGTCGCCGCCGCGCAGCACGAACTGGGCCT
>NZ_JAVHPD010000015.1:0-97505 GCF_036170395.1 Sphingobium sp. | reverse complement strand
CGACGATCTGGATGCGGATGCCGTCCCATTTCCATTCGGCGGCATAGTCGGCGAGATCGACGCTGTCGGCTTCGAGCGGATGGGCGAGCATGAAGGGGCGGAAATAGGGGGTGCCTTCGGGGTCCGGGCGGGTGGTGCGGCCTTCGGCCCAGTCGAACAGGGCCGTGTATGGGGGAGAAAGGGCGTGCCAGACCTGCTCCACCTCATCCACGTCGAGGCCGAAGCCTTGCGCGAAGCCGGTCTTGGCGAGGCGGGCGGAGATGCCGACGCGCAGGCCCCCGGTGGCGAGCTTCAAGAGCGCGAAGCGGCCGGAGGCGTCGAGATGGTCCATCATCTGTGCGAGCGCATCCGGCGCGGCGGCGCGGCTGACGGCGTGGAGGCGGTCGATGACGGCGGAGAGGCTGAGGGAGCCGTCGTCGATCTCCGGCGGCTGGTCTTCGCGCTTGGGCCAGAGCAGGGCGACGGTTTCGGCGAGGTCGCCGACATAGTCGCGGCTCATCTCGAACAGGACGGGATCGGTGCGGGCGCGGATCATTTCGCCAATGGCGGAGGATTTGACGGCTTTCAGGTCCAGGTTGCCGGTGAGCGCGGCGAGCGCCCAGCCGCGATCGGGGTCGGGGGCTTGGCGCATATAGGCGGCGATGAGGTCCAGCTTGCCGTTGCGCGAGCGGGTATAGACGAGGCCGTCTAGGAGTTGGGAGAAGACGCGCATAGCTAGATCAACATCCGTTCGGGCTGAGCCTGTCGAAGCCCCCCGCTGAGCGAAGCGAAGTGGCTTCGACTTCGCTCAGCCATGCCCTTCGACAGGCTCAGGGCGAACGGAATGGAAGGCGTCATCCTTCGTCCTCATCTTCCCGTCCGACCAGCGCCAGCGCTCGCGCCCTGATCTGGTGGGTCATGCACCAGTGGAGCAGGGCTTCCTCGCGGCCGTGGGTGATCCAGGTTTCGGTGGGGGCGACCTGCCGAATCGTGTCGGTCAGTTCGTCCCAATCGGCATGGTCGGAGATGACGAGGGGGAGTTCGACATTCTTCTGCCGGGCGCGTTGGCGCACGCGCATCCAGCCCGAGGCCATGGCGGTGATGGGATCGGGCAGGCGGCGGCTCCAGCGGTCGTTGAGGGCGGAGGGGGGCGAGACGATGATCGCCCCACGCATCTCCTTGGCAGGGATGCCGGTGGCGGGGCGCAGTTCGCCGAGGTCCACGCCGAAATCCTGATAGAGGGCGCACATCCGCTCCATCGCGCCGTGGATGTAGATGGGATCATGGTGGCCGCGCCCGCGCAGTTCCTTGATGACCCGCTGCGCCTTCCCCAGCGCATAGGCGCCGACCAGCACGCAGCGGTCGGGGTGGGCATGGAGCGCGGCGAGCAGCCGGTCCATTTCGCTGCCCGTGTCGGGATGGCGGAAGACGGGGAGGCCGAAGGTCGCTTCGGTCACGAAAATGTCGCAGGGGATCGGCTCGAAGGGGAGGCAGGTGGGGTCGGGGCGGCGTTTATAGTCGCCCGTCACCACGACGCGCTCGCCGGCATGTTCGAGCAATATCTGCGCTGATCCCAGCACATGGCCGGCGGGGACATAGCGGATCGTGACGCCGCCCATCCGCACGTCCTCGCCATAGCCGACCGCCGTGCCGCTGGCGGTGCCGTAGCGCAGCGCCATGATCGCCAGCGTCTCGCGCGTCGCCCAGACATGGCCGTGCCCGCCGCGCGCATGATCGGCATGGCCGTGCGTCACCAGCGCGCGCTCCTGCGGCAGCGAAGGGTCGATCCACGCATCGGCGGGGCGGACATAGATGCCGGTCGGGTGGGGCTCGATCCAGTGGGGCATGGCATGGTGAAGATGGGAGGGGGCGGTTGGGTTCCGCAAGGGGCTTGTCAAATCAGCGCTGCGCTATCCGGCCCTGGGCTCCGGCGCTCGCGGGAGCACGGCGTGAGGGAGTCATCGCAGCGTAACCTGCGCGTCATGCGGGCGACACGCCATTGCCCTATGGGCGCGGCGGACGACCCGGCAGCGAGGAGTGTGACATTGGCGGCTTCAACCCACAAGACGATCACCAAGGCCGTTCACAAACATAAGCATCTGTCGAAGCAGGGGCTGCTGGAGCGGGCCTTCACCTTCGCGTTCCGGGGTCTTGTCTATGCCCAGATCTGGGAAGACCCGGCGGTGGACATGGAGGCGCTGGCGATCGCGCCCGACAGCCATGTGGTGACGATCGCGTCGGGCGGGTGCAATGTCCTGTCCTACCTGACCGCCGATCCGGCGAAGATCACGGCCGTCGACCTCAACACCGCGCATATCGCGCTCAACAAGCTGAAGCTGGCGGCGGCGCGGCATCTGCCGGACCATGAGAGCTTCCACCGCTTCTTCGCGCGGGCGGACGACAAGGCGAATATCGCGGCTTATCGCGATATCGTCGCGCCGCATCTGGACGAGGCGACCCGGCGCTATTGGGAAGGGCGCGACCTTATCGGCCGGCGGCGGATCGGCGGGTTTGCGCGGGGCATCTACAAGCATGGGCTGCTCGGCCGGTTTATCGGCGCGGCGCATCTGCTGGCGCGGCTCAATGGCGTCAACCCCAAGCGGATGCTCGATGCGCGAAGCCGGGCGGAGCAGATCGAGATTTTCGAGCGCGAGCTGGCGCCGATCTTCGACAAGGGCTTCGTGCGCTGGCTGACCAGCCAGCCGGCATCGCTCTTCGGCCTCGGCATCCCGCCCGCCCAGTTCGAGGCGCTGGCGGGCGACGACCGCATGGACAGCGTACTCAAGGCGCGGCTCAAGAAGCTCGCGTGCGACTTTGACCTGAAAGACAATTATTTCGCGGTACAGGCGTTTGGCCGGGGCTATGCAGGGGGCGAGGGACCGTTGCCGCCTTATCTGCAGGCCGCCAATCATGACGCGGTGCGGAGCCGGGCCGAGCGGGTCGAGGTGCGGCATGTCAACTTCACCGACTTCCTCGCCAGCCAGCCCGATGCGTCGTGCGACCGCTATATCCTGCTCGACGCGCAGGACTGGATGGACGATGCGCAGCTGAATGCGCTGTGGGCGCAGATCACGCGCACCGCGCGGCCGGGCGCGCGGGTGCTGTTCCGCACGGCGGGCGAGCCGAGCATATTGCCGGGGCGGGTTGTGGACGCGGTGCTCGACCGGTGGGACTATCGCGCGGACGAGTCGCTCGATTATACCGCGCGCGATCGGTCGGCCATTTATGGCGGGGTTCACCTCTATGTGCTGAAGGGCGCGGCGTGAGCGATCATGGGGCGCTGATGGACGGGGTCTATCGCTATCAGCGGCATTTCTACGATCTTACCCGCAAATATTATCTGCTGGGGCGCGACCAGATGATCGCCGAGCTGGCGCCCCCGGCCGGCGGGAGTGTGCTGGAGATCGGATGCGGCACCGGGCGCAACCTGATCGCTGTGGGCAAGGCGTGGCCGCAGGCGCGGCTCTATGGCGTCGATATTTCCGAGGCGATGCTGGACACGGCGCGCATGGCGGTGGCGAAGGCCGGGATGGCGGATCGCGTGACGCTGGCGCAGGGCGATGCGTGCAAGTTCGATGCCGAGGCGCTGTTCGGGCAGGCGGCGTTCGACCGGGTGTTCGTCAGCTATGCGCTGTCGATGATCCCGGACTGGGAGGCGGCGCTGGCGCAGGCGGCGCGCTGCGTTGGCCGGGGCGGGCGGCTGGAGGTTGTGGATTTCGGGCAGCAGGAGCGGCTGCCCGGCCTGTGGAAGCGGATGCTGTTCGGCTGGCTCGCGCAATTCCATGTGTCGCCGCGCCGGGAACTGGCGGGTGCGATCGAGCGGCTGGCGAGCGAAGTGGGCGGATCGGCGTGGAGCCGGGCGCTCTATCGCGGCTATGCGGTGCGCGGGGCGCTGCTGGCGCCTTAGTGCATCGCGCCTTGAGCAAGAGCCGTTCGCCCTGAGCCTGAACGGAAGTGGGTGTGATCCCGATTTAGCGCGTTGCTCTAGCTTTCCGGCCGGGTCCAGATCCAGCCGCCGCCGATCAGCGCGGCGGCGACCGGGAGCAGGAACCAGGGCCAGGGCGAGAAGATCAGCGCCACCAGGATGCTGAAGCCGAAGCCGGCAAGGGCGGCGATCTTGCCCCGCCGGCTGATAGCGCCCCGTTCGCGCCAGCGGCGGATATGCGGGCCGAAATGGCGGTGATCGAGCAGCTTCGCCTCCAGTCGGGGGCTGGAGCGGGCGAAGCAGAAGGCGGCGAGGATCATGAAAGGGACGGTCGGCAGCAGCGGCAGGAATGCGCCGATCGTGCCGAGGCCGATCGAGACGAAGCCGGCGATGAGGTAGAGATGTCGCCGCATATGGCCCGGCTTCGCAGGGCGGCAGGTCGTTGGCAAGGGCGATCATCCGCCATATCACCGGGCCTGGGCCAGTATAGGGGATCGCCGATGGAAGCGCAGCCGCATCACGCCGTCCATTATGTCAATCGCGTGGGATGGCTGCGCGCGGCGGTTCTGGGGGCCAATGACGGGATCGTGTCGACCGCCAGCCTGATGACCGGGATTGCCGCTTCGGGCGCGAGCGCGCAAGCGATCCTGCTGTCGGGCATCGCGGCGCTGGTTGCCGGCGCGATGTCGATGGCGGCGGGCGAATATGTGTCGGTGAGCGCGCAGGCGGATACCGAACGCGCCGATCTCGCCAAGGAAGCAAAGGCGCTGCGGACTCAGCCCCATGCCGAATGGGCGGAACTGCGCGATATCTATGTCGAGCGCGGGCTGACGCTGGCGCTTGCCGGCCAGGTGGCCGAGCAGCTGATGGCGGCGGACGCGCTGGGCGCGCATGCCCGCGACGAACTGGGCATTTCGGAGGTGGCGACGGCGCGGCCGGTGCAGGCGGCGCTCGCTTCGGCCGCGAGCTTCGCCGCCGGCGCGAGCCCGCCGATCCTGGCGGCGGCGGTCGCGCCGGCAGGGCAGGCGATCCCGGCGGTGGTGGGCATGTGCCTGCTGTGCCTTGCCGTGCTGGGCCATGTCGGCGCGCGGCTGGGCGGGGCCAAGCCGGTGCGATCGATTTTGCGAACGCTGCTCTGGGGCAGCCTCGCCATGGCGGCGACGGCGGTCGCAGGGCATCTTTTCGGGGCGGCAATATGATGGCATGGTCGGCAGCGACCCACATAGGAGACATGCGATGACCGATATTCAATCCATTCCGCTCAAGACCATCAAGGGCGCCGACGCTTCGCTGGGCGACTATGCCGGGAAGGTCGTGCTGGTCGTCAATGTCGCGTCCAAATGCGGGCTGACGCCGCAATATGAGGGGCTGGAGAAGCTCTATGCCGAACACAAGGACAAGGGGCTGGTGGTGGCGGGTTTCCCGGCCAACGACTTCGGGGCGCAGGAGCCGGGCAGCAACGACGAAATCGCGACCTTCTGCACCACCAATTTCGGTGTCGACTTTCCGATGTTCGAGAAGATCGTGGTGACGGGGCCGGAAAAGCATCCGCTCTATGCGGCGCTCACCAGCGCGCAGCCCGACGCGCAAGGGGACGGGGCGGCGTTCCGCGAGAAGCTGACCGGATATGGCATCACGCCCAATCCCGAGCCTGAAGTGTTGTGGAATTTCGAGAAGTTCCTGATCGGCAAGGATGGGACTGTGAAGGCGCGCTTCGCGCCGACGACCGCGCCCGATGATCCGGCGCTCAAGGCGGCGATCGAGGCAGAACTGGCGGCGTGATGCTGCGGCTGATCGCCGGCGCGCTGCTGCTGGGCGGCGCGCCGGTGGCGCAGGCGGCGCTGTCTCCGGCGGAGCGGACGATGGCAAGCAGCGTGGAGGCGGGCTATGAGCCGGCGGTCGCGCTGCTCGAACGGCTGGTGAACCAGAATAGCGGGTCGATGAACGTCGCGGGCGTGAAGGCGGTGGCCGACATGCTGCGCCCCGAGTTCGAGGCGCTGGGCTTTACCGTCAGCTGGAAGCCGATGGATGCGGTGAAGCGCGCGGGGCATCTGATCGCGGTGCACAAGGGCAAGCCCGGCACGACGAAGATGCTGCTGATCGGGCATCTCGATACGGTGTTCGAGCCGGATTCGCCGTTCCAGACCTTCACCCGCGAAGGCGGCGCTTCCGGTAGTGATTGGGCGCGCGGGCCGGGGGCGGCGGACGACAAGGGCGGGGTCGTCACCATGCTGCTGGCGCTGAAGGCGATGCAGGCGGCCGGGACGCTGAAAGGCGCGAATATCGAGGTGGTGCTGACCGGGGACGAGGAGGATGCTGGCGAGCCGGTCAGCGTGGCGCGCGGCGACCTGATCGACGCGGGGAAGCGCGCCGATGTGGCGCTCGATTTCGAGGGGCTGTCTCAGGAGGACGGCAAGGATATGGGGTCGATCGCGCGGCGATCCTCCAACAGCTGGACGGTCAGGGCGAGCGGCAAGTCCGGGCATAGTTCGGGCATCTTTTCGACAAGCGCGGGGGATGGCGCGATCTATGAGTTGGCGCGGATCATCACGACCTTTCGCAAGGAACTGCCCGAGCCGAACCTGACCTTCAACGTCGGGCTGATCGGTGGAGGGCAGAGCGCCGACATCGACAAGGACGGGGTGCGGATCGCGGTGACGGGCAAGACCAATATCATCCCGCCTGTCGCCGTCGCCAAGGGCGATTTCCGCACGCTGAGCGAGGAACAGACGAGGCGAGTGCAGGCCAAGATGCAGGTGATCGTCGATGCGGGGCATCTGCCGGGCACATCGGCGACGATCGCGTTCGACCTTGGCTATCCTTCCATGGCGCCGACGGCGGGGAACCGGGCGTTGCTCGATCGGCTGAACGGAGTCAATCGCGACCTCAAGCTGGCGGAGATGGCGGCGCTCGATCCGCTGAAGCGCGGGGCGGGCGACATCAGCTTCGTCGCGGCCGATGTGGACGGGCTGGTGGGGCTGGGGCCGGCGTCGAGCGGCGATCATAGCCCGGCGGAGAAGGTGGACCTGGCCAGCATGAAGCGGCAGGCGAGCCGGGCGGCGATATTGATGAGCCGGCTGGCGCGCGAGAAGGGGCGGAAATAGGGGGGAACCGTTTCTCGACTTCAGTCGAAACGGCTTCTCGACTTCGCTCGAAGCGAACGGGTAAGGTAGATCATGCTCCCCCACTCGCCTTCGCTTGCCACCTCGATTGGTCCGGTGCTCGAGACGTTGAGCATCGGCGGGACGTTTGTGTTCGCGGCGTCGGGGGCGCTGGCGGCGGCGCGGTTGCGGCAGACGCTGGTGACCTTCGCTTTCTTCGCGCTGGTGACGGGGGTGGGTGGCGGCACGGTGCGCGACCTGCTGATCGGCGCGCCGGTCTTCTGGGTGGTGGACCCGGTGCCGGCGATCGCCTGCATGGCCGCGGCGCTGGTGGTTTGGTTCACGCCCCGCCGCTGGTGGAGCGAGCGGGCGCTCGACTGGCTGGACGCGATCGGGCTGGCGGCCTTCGCCGTGTTCGGCGCGGCCAAGGCGATGAGCTTTGGCGTGCCGCCCTTCGTCGCGGCGATGATGGGCGTAGTGACGGGCTGTGTCGGCGGCATCATGCGCGACCTGCTGGCGGGCGAGCCGTCGATCCTGCTGCGGCCCGAACTTTATGTGACGGCGGCGGCCTTTGCGTCGGGCTTGTTCGTCGGGCTGCGCTGGGCCGGGCTCGACGTGCCGGTGGCAGGGGTGGTGGCGGCGCTCCTCGGCTTTTTGCTGCGCGCGGTGGCGATCTGGCGGGGGCTGGCGCTGCCGGGGTACAGCACCGACAAAGACAACATAGGATAAGATTGCGCAATCAAACTGCGCCATTCGAAACCAAATCATCGATTTAAAATCGAAAATCCATAAACTTCATTGCGTTCTGCCGTTCTCTCGCTAGGTCTGCTTGACAGGGTAAAGATACCGCTAACAGGGGAGGGGACGGCGTGCAGCCAGCGGCAGCGCCTATTGGTCTGGGGGACCGGGCAATATTGGCCTATGTCGGGTCGGACGGGGTGGATTTCGCCCTGCCGTCTTCGGCGCCGGGCGACGTGGTCGGCGTAGAGCGGATCGGCGCGGCGGATTGCCCGACTTTCACCGATGCGCTGATGCGCTTTGCCGCGCGCCATGCCCTGCCGCTGCGCGAGTGCCGGCTGTTCATGTCGATCGCGGGCGCGGTGAATGGCGCGACGGTGCGGACGACCAACGGGCGCTGGTTCATATCCCTGTCGGGATTGCAGGCGGTGACGGCCGGCGAACCGGTTATCGTGAACGATGTGGCGGCGATCGCCTGGGCGACGGCGGAGCGGCCGGCGGCGAGGCCCTTCGGCGCGGCGGGCGACCTGTTCCGTGGGCAAAAGGGGCGGCACGCCGTCGTATCGGCCTGGCGTGGCGGTCTGGGCGCGGCCTGCGTCGACCGGCGCGACGGGTTCCTGAAGATCGTCGAGAGCGAGGCGGGGCATACGCCCTTCGCGGTCGAGAATGAGGAGGATTGGCAGATCGCCAAGGCCTGCATCGCCCAGCATGGCGACGCATCCTATGAGCGCATCCTGTTCGACCTGATGGACGGGGTGCCGCTGCATCATGCGGTCGCGGGGGCGGAGCTGGACCGGCTGTTCGTGACGTTGCTCGGCCGCTACAGCGCGACCATCGCACTAACCTTCGCGGCCTGGGACGGGCTGTATCTGTTCGGGACGGTGTTCGACCGGATCGGGGTGCCCCACAATGCGCCGGCCTTCCGCGCGGCGTTCGAGGGCAAGGGCAAGCTGCGCGGGCTGTTGCAGCAGACGCCGACGCAGCTCATCCAGATGCGGCACGGATCGTTGAACGGGCTGTCGATCCTCTACAGCCGGACGCGGACCAGCTAGCTTAGGCCGCCTGGCGCTCTTCCAGTTCCAGTTCGAGCCGATCCCAGATTTCGACCAGCGCCGAGACGAGGTCGCGCATCATTGCTTCGCTGTGCGCCGGGCCGGGGGTGAAGCGCAGCCTTTCGGTGCCGCGCGGGACGGTGGGATAGTTGATCGGCTGCACATAGGCGCCATATTCGGCAAGCAATATGTCGCTGATCCGCTTGGCCTTGACCGGATCGCCGACCATCAGCGGGACGATGTGGGTGACCGACGGCATCACCGGCAGGCCGGCGTCGCGCATCAGTTGCTTGAGCAGCGCGGCGGACGCCTGCTGGCCTTCGCGCTCCGCGTTCGAGCCCTTGAGGTGGCGGACGCTCGCCAGCACGCCGGCGACGAGGACGGGCGACAGCGAGGTAGTGAAGATGAAGCCCGGCGCGTAGCTGCGGATCACGTCCACGATCATCTGGTCGGCGGCGATATAGCCGCCCATGACGCCGAACGCCTTCCCCAGCGTGCCTTCGATGATGGTGACGCGGTCGGCGACCTCGTCCCGCTCCGAAATGCCGCCGCCGCGCGGGCCATACATGCCGACAGCGTGGACTTCGTCGAGATAGGTGAGCGCGTTATATTCGTCGGCGAGGTCGCAGATGGCGGCGATGGGGGCGACGTCGCCGTCCATCGAATAGACGCTCTCGAAGGCGATCAGCTTGGGCGCTTCGGCGTCTTCGGCCGCCAGCAGTTCTCGCAGGTGATCGACGTCATTGTGGCGGAAGACGCGCTTTTCGCAGCCCGAATTGCGGATGCCCGCGATCATGCTGGCATGGTTCAGCTCGTCCGAAAAGACAATGCAGCCGGGCAGCAGCCTGGCGAGGGTGGAGAGGGTCGCTTCGTTCGAAACATAGCCTGAGGTGAAAAGCAGAGCGCCTTCCTTGCCGTGCAGGTCGGCAAGTTCGGCCTCCAGATCGACATGATAATGGGTGTTGCCGCCGATATTGCGCGTGCCGCCCGAGCCTGCGCCGACATCATGGAGCGCTTCCTCCATGGCGGCGACGACCTTGGGATGCTGGCCCATAGCGAGATAGTCGTTGGAGCACCAGACGGTGATCGGCTTGGGACCGTTATGGCCGTGGAAGCAGCGGGCGTTCGGGAAAGCGCCCTTGTTGCGGAGAATGTCGATGAAGACGCGGTAGCGGCCTTCGCTGTGGAGCCGGTCGATCGCCTGCGAGAATATATGCTTGTAGTTCACGTAGCCTGCCCTGATCCCGCCGGTCGCACCCTCTTCAAAGGGCGCGTTTAACGGCTTCGGCGTGGTTTTTCCAGCGATAATGGATCGCACCTTAAGGGGAAAAGGCGATCAGGGTGATTGGACCTTTTGTCTAGGGTGGTTTGAGCCGAGGTCGTGCTCCTGCGAAAGCAGGAGCCTAGGGTGCAAGGTCACTTCCGTCGACCCTGGGCTCCGGCCTTCGCCGGAGCACATTGTTCTACAAGGGTTCGATATGGTCGAGGCCATAGCCTGATAGCGCCGGGCGGAGCGCATTCACACCTTCATCAAGGCGGGTGAACACCGCTACGCCGGGCGCGGGGGCGGCAGGCCAGGGCTGGCCTTGCGTCAGGTGCTGGATGCGGCGGGCGATGCCCTCGCCGCCATGGACGAAGCCGATGGGATGCGGCGCGGCGGCGGCGAGTTCGGCCTCCACCAGCGGGAAATGGGTGCAGGCGAGGACGACCATGTCCATGCGGTCGCCGCCGGGCTGGTCGAGGAGGCCGGCGAGCGCGGTGCGGGCGACGAGCGGGTCGAGCGGCGCCCCGCGTAGCTTGGCTTCGGCGAGCTGCACCAAAGCGGCTGAGCCGTGGCGCAGCACGGTGCAGTCCGCGCCATGTTCGGCCGCCAAGCGATCGACATAGGGCTGGCGCACGGTGGCGTCGGTGCCGAGGACGCCGAAAACGCGGCTTTTGGAGAGCAGGGCGGCGGGCTTGATCGCCGGCACCGTGCCGACCACCGGAATGTCGAGCGCAGCGCGGACATGCTGGAGCGCGATGGTGGACGCCGTGTTGCAGGCGATGACGGCGAGGCGGGGGCGGTAGCGCTCGACCAAGCGGCCGAGGAGAGCGGGGACGCGGGCGGCGATCTCCGCCTCGCTCTTGGTTCCATAGGGGAAGCCGGCGCTGTCGGCGGCATAGACGATCGGCGCGGTGGGGAGGGCAGCGCGGGCCGGGCCGAGGATCGAGAGGCCGCCGACGCCGGAATCGAAGAAAAGCAGGGGAGCGTTGGGAGCGACCATCATCGCCGCTGTGTCGCGGCAGCATCCACGCCTGTCAACGGGTGAGCGGGGCGGGCTTTGCCTCAGCCGCCCCTATGCCCGCTCCGGTTTGGCGGATAAAGCCGGCCCGACAAAGGAGAAGGCGCATGACCGAACCCAGCATGAAGCAGCGGATGATCGCGGGCGAACCCTATCATGCGAGCGACCCGGAGATCGTCGCGGATCAGCTGGCGGCGGCGGAATGGATGCGCCGGTTCAACGCCAGCCTGCCGCCCGAACGCGAGGCGCTGCTGCGCGAGCGGCTGGGCGCGGTGGGGAAAGGATCGACGATCCGGCCGCCCTTCCACTGCGACTATGGCTTCAACATCCTTCTGGGCGACGGGGTCTTTCTGAACTTCAACTGCGTGATATTGGACGTGGTCGCGGTGACGATCGGCGACGCGACCCAGATCGGGCCGGGCGTGCAGATATTGACCGCCGACCATCCCCGCGATCCGGCCGAGCGCGCCACCGGGATCGAATGGGGGCGGCCGATCATGATCGGGCGCAATGTGTGGATTGGCGGCGGAGCGATCATCCTGCCGGGGGTGACGATCGGTGACGATGCGATGATCGGGGCGGGGAGCGTAGTGACCCGCGACGTGGCCGCGGGGGCGACGATGGTCGGCAATCCGGCGCGGATCGTGGACCTTCAGGCGCGGCGCGCGGCCTCAGTCGGGTAGCTGAGCGACAAGATCGCGAAGGGCGGCGCGCATCTCGGCATATCGGGCGCGGTCGGCGGGATCGGAGGAGTCGCGCAACGTCGCCAGGTCGCCGCGCAGCTGATCGATGCGGCGGACCGCCATATCGCGCTTCACCCGGTCGATCCGGGTCTTGAGCTTGTCCACTTCGGCGAAGGCTTCGGTCCTTTCCCAGTCGGGCTGACGCTGAACCAGCACATCGACCGCGTCCAGCAGCTTGCCGATCTGGCGGCCATAGCTTTCGGCAGCGACGATGGCCTGCTCGGTTTCGGGCGCGCTGCTGTTCTGGCTGTTGATCGTCAGATTGCCGAACGACCAGCCATTGTTGAAGGATTGCCAGAGCCTTTGCGGGGCAAGCGCCATGCTGGTCCAGCCGTTGAAAAGCGCGTCCAAGGGGGTGTCGGTCATTGCGGCCTCCGGGATCGGGCCGCAGCGTAGGACAGGGACGGGCGAATGCAAGCGCGGGCTTAAGCGAACAGCGAGTGGGACAGCTGATTCGCGGTTTCGCATCGGTGCGATTCTGGATAAGATGATGGTATTGCTCTGAAATGGGATCGGGACGGTCGGCCATTGCTCCGGGGCGCTGTCACGCTATGGTCGCGGGCGTCTCTTACCGGCGGATCGCATGACACCTCCCTGGCTTCTCCCTGCTTTCGTGCTGCTGTTGGGCTATGCGCTCGGCTCCATTCCCTTCGGCATCATCCTGACGCGGCTGGCGGGCGCGGGCGACCTGCGGCAGATCGGGTCGGGCAATATCGGCGCGACCAATGTGCTGCGGACCGGGCGCAAGGGGCTGGCGGCGGCGACATTGCTGCTGGACCTGCTGAAGGGCGCCGTCGCCGTGCTGGTCGGCGCGGCGCTGATCGACGGGGGCGGGCCGATGGCGGGCGTGATGGCGTTCATCGGCCATTGCTATCCGGTCTGGCTGCGCTTTGCCGGGGGCAAGGGCGTGGCGACGATGATGGGGGTGGTGAGCGCGCTTTACTGGCCGGCGGGGATCGTGTTCGCTGTGGTGTGGCTGGGGATGTTGTTCGGCACCAAATGGTCTTCGGTGGGCGGCATGTCGGCGGCGGTGAGCGCGCCGGTTGCGATGTGGGCGTTCGGGCGGATCGACCTTGTGCCCGTCAGCCTCGCCATGGCGCTGATCCTGCTGTGGCGGCATAGGGAGAATATCGGGCGGTTGATGAAGGGCACGGAGCCCAAGATCGGGTCCAGCAAGGCGTGAGCGAGGCTGAGCGGTTCGACCGGCTGCGGCTCATCCGCTCGCCGCGCATTGGGCCGGTCAGTTACCGGCAGTTGCTGGCGCGCTTCGGGTCGGCGGGGGAGGCGTTGCGGGCTATTCCTCTGCTGGCCGAGCGCGGCGGCGGGCGAGCGAGCGTGGCGGCGGCGGATGCGGTGGAGCGGGAGATCATGGCGTCGCGGGCGTTGGGGGCGCGCTACCTGCTCATGGGCGACGCGGACTATCCCGTGCTGCTCGACGCGATGGAGGGTGCGCCGCCGGCCTTGATCGTGAAGGGGGATGGCGCCCTGGCGGCGCAGCCCTGCGTGGCGATGGTGGGGGCGAGGAACGCTTCGGCGGCGGCGTGCCGCTTCGCGCGGACCCTGGCGCAGGATCTGGGGCAGCGGGGCGCGGTGGTGGTGTCGGGGCTGGCGCGCGGCATCGATACGGAGGCGCATCGCGGGTCGATCGAGACCGGCACGATCGGGGTGATCGCCTGCGGGATCGATGTGGTGTTTCCGCCGGAGAATAGGGATTTGCAGGCGGAGGTCGCGGAGCGCGGGCTGCTGGTGACCGAGCATCCGCCGGGCGTGCAGCCGCTGGCCCGGCATTTCCCGGCGCGCAACCGGATCATCGCGGGGCTGGCTTTGGGGACGGTCGTAGTGGAGGCCGCGCCCAAATCCGGCTCGCTCATCACCGCGCGGCTGGCCGGGGAGGCGGGGCGCGAGGTGATGGCGGTGCCCGGATCGCCGCTCGACCCGCGCGCGCAGGGCTGCAACGAGTTGATCCGGCAAGGCGCGACTTTGGTGCAGAATGCGGCGGACGTGATGGAGGCGATTGGCGGCTTCGACGCGCGGATGGTGCGGCAGGGGCGCTTCGACTTTGTCGGCGAGCCGGTGTCGAGCGACGTGGCGGCGGGCGAGCGGGCGGCGGTGGTGGCGCTGCTGGGCCATGCGGCCGTGCCGGTGGACGAGCTGATCCGCCTGTCGGGCCTGTCGCCGGCGGTGGTGCAGACGGTGCTGCTGGAGCTGGAGCTGGGCGGAAGGCTGGAGCGGCATGCGGGGGGGAGGGTGAGCTTGGTGTGATGTCCTGCCGTCATGCCAGCGAGGGCTGGCATCCCGCTTTTGTTGATTTATCGCGCCGTTCAAAGAAGAAGAGAGATGCCAGCCTGCGCTGGCATGACGGGGGTGGGCGGGATGTTTCTGTTCTGGTGGACGCAGCAAAATGCCTCCGTCATGCCAGCGAAGGCTGGCATCTCAGGCGGCGGCGGGTAACATCGCGTTATGCGGGGAGGCTGGACCTACATCATGACCAACAAGCCGCGCGGCGTGCTGTATATCGGCGTGACCAATGCGCTTCATGCTCGGGTGGATCAGCACAGGCGCGGCGTGGGATCGGCGTTCTGCCGGCAGCATAATCTTCATCGGCTTGTCTTGGCTGAACGCCATGAGGATATTCGGGAGGCTATCGCCCGGGAGAAGGCATTGAAGGCGTGGAAGCGAGAATGGAAGATACGTTTGATTGAGGAGGCGAACCCGGAATGGCGCGATCTGTTCGACCTTGGCGCCTAGACGCCTGAGATGCCAGCCTTCGCTGGCATGACGTTGGTTAAGCAGAGGGACGCTTGACGCCTGCGTCCACCACCTTCCACACTCGCGCGTGTACGTGAGAGATTATCAAACCGGGGCATCCATGCAGCTTGTCATCGTCGAATCGCCGGCCAAGGCGAAGACCATCGAGAAATATCTGGGCGGGGATTTTCACGTCCTTGCGAGCTACGGCCATATTCGCGACCTGCCGGCGAAGGACGGGTCGGTCGATCCCGACAACGGCTTTGCGATGTCGTGGGAAAATTATGGCGATAAGGGCAAGCAGCTGAAAGCCATCGCCGACGAGGCGAAGAAGGCGACGCGCCTGATCCTCGCGACCGACCCCGATCGCGAGGGGGAGGCGATCAGCTGGCATGTGCAGGAGGTGCTGCGGGCGAAGAAGGCTTTGCCGCAGACGGTCGACCGGGTGACGTTCAACGCGATCACCAAGGCGGCGGTGCTGGACGCGATGGCGAAGCCCCGCGCACTGGACGAGGATCTGATCGACGCCTATCGCGCGCGGCGGGCGCTCGATTATCTGGTGGGCTTCACCCTGTCGCCGGTGCTGTGGCGCAAGCTGCCGGGCGCGAAGTCGGCGGGGCGGGTGCAGTCGGTCGCGCTGCGGCTGGTGGTCGAGCGCGAGCGCGAGATCGAATCCTTCGTGGCGCAGGAATATTGGTCGGTCGCGGCCGAGATGGAGCAGGGGGGCCAAGGCTTCACCGCGCGGCTGGTGCGCTGGAAGGGCGAGAAGATCGAGCGGCTGACCATCGGGCGCGAGGGCGACGCGATGGCGGCGAAGGCCGACGTGGAGGCGGGGCGCTTCACCGTCGACAAGGTGGAGACCAAGCCGCTCACCCGCAATCCGCCCGCGCCGTTCACCACGTCGACGTTGCAGCAGGAGGCCGCACGCAAGCTCGGTTTCTCGGCGAGCCACACGATGCGGATCGCGCAGCAGCTCTATGAGGACGGCGCGATCACCTATATGCGGACCGACGGCGTGCAGATGGACGGCAGCGCCATTTCGGCCGCGCGCAAGGCGATCGCGGAGCGCTATGACGGCGGATATCTGCCCGAAAAGCCGCGCCAATATCAGACCAAGGCCAAGAACGCACAGGAAGCGCACGAAGCCATCCGCCCGACCGAGTTCGGGCGCGACAAGGTTGGGAGCGGCGATCATGCCCGCCTCTACGACCTCATCTTCAAGCGCGCGCTGGCGAGCCAGATGGCGAGCGCGCGGCTGGAGCGGACGACGGTCGATCTGGTGGATCAGACCGGACAGCATGGGCTGCGCGCGACGGGGCAGGTGGTGATCTTTCCGGGCTTTCTCGCGCTCTACGAAGAGGGCCGCGACGATAGCGACGACGATGATTCCAAGCTGCTGCCGCGCATGGCGGCGGGCGATGCGCCGGCCAAGAAGAAGGTCAGCGCCGAGCAGCATTTCACCCAGCCGCCGCCGCGCTATTCCGAAGCGTCGCTGGTCAAGCGGCTGGAGGAACTGGGGATCGGGCGGCCGTCCACCTATGCGTCCACGTTGCAGGTGCTGAAGGACCGCGACTATGTGCGGATCGAGAAGAACCGCTTCTTCGCCGAGGAGAGCGGGCGGCTGGTGACGGCGTTCCTGGAGCGTTTCTTCGAGCGCTACGTGTCCTACGACTTCACGGCGGGGCTGGAGGAGGAACTGGACGACATCAGCGGCGGGCGGGCCCAGTGGCAGGCGGTGCTCGAAGCCTTCTGGCGCGACTTCAAGCCCAAGACCGCCGAGGTGATGGAGCAGAAGCCGTCGGACATCACGGCGGCGCTCGACACGTTTCTGGAGCCGATGCTGTTTCCGCCCAAGGCCGATGGGTCCAACCCGCGCGCCTGTCCCTTGTGCGGCGACGGGCAGCTTTCTCTGCGCGGCGGTCGGTTCGGGGCGTTCATCGCCTGCTCCAATTACCCGGAGTGCAAATATACGCGCAAGTTCGGCCAGCCGGGCGGCAGCGAGGGCGAGGATAGCGGGCCGGAGATACTGGGGCAGCATCCCGAGACCGGGCAGGATATCACGCGCAAGTCCGGGCGGTTCGGCCCCTATATCGAGATGGGCGAGGGTAAGGAGGCCAAGCGCGGGTCGATCCCCAAGGATCTGCCCGATGGGGAGCTGACGCTGGACTGGGCGGTGAAGCTGCTGAGCCTGCCGCGCGAGGTGGGGCTGCACCCGGAGACGGGAAAGCCGATCGTGGCGAATATCGGGCGGTTCGGGCCGTATCTGCTGCATGACGGCAAATATGGGCGGCTGTCCTCCACCGCCGAGATTTTCGAGGTGGGGATGAACAGCGCGGTCGCGAAGCTGGCCGATGCGGCGAACAAGGGCGGGCGCGGGGCGTCCTCGCGCGAGGCGCTGAAGGTGCTGGGGAAGCATCCCCGGACCGAGGCCGAGATCAAGCTGATGGCGGGGCGCTATGGGCCTTATGTCACCGACGGGACGACCAATGCGACGCTGCCCAAGACGATCGCGCAGGAGGCACTGACGCTGGAGGAAGCCGCCCAACTGATCGACGCGCGCGCGGCGGCGGCGCCGGCGAAGAAGGGGAAGAAGGCGCCGGCCAAGAAAGCGGCGGCGAAGAAGAGCGGCGAGAAGAAGCCGGCGGCGAAGAAGGCGCCTGCGAAGAAGAAGGTGGCGGCAGCGGAATAATCCGGCGCGGCTTGCGCTACCGCTTCTCGACAAGCTCGAAGCGAACGGAGGGGGGTAGGGCGCGTGTGATTTCAAGATCACCCACCACCGTTCGGTTCGAGCCTGTCGAGAACCAAATGTGCTTCTACATCAGGGCGCGGGCGGGGCTACGCCTTCGACGATGAACTGGCGGCCGGTGGCGGCGCGGCGGCGCAGGGTCAGGGCTTCCTGTTCTTCGGGCGAGAATTGGAAGGTGCGGGCGGCGGCGAGGCTCGGAAATTCCATGATGACGACGCGGGCGGCGGGCGGGCTGCCCTCCGCCGGCACGGTCTGGCCGCCGCGCGCGAGATAGACGCCGCCATATTTGGCTGCGGCGACGCTCGCCTTGGCGACATAGGCCTTATAGGCTTCCGGGTCGGTGACGGTGATTTCGGCGATCACATAGGCTTTGGGCGTGGGTGTCGGGGTCTGCGCGTGGACTGCGCCGGCGAATGCCAACGCGACCGTGATCCAGAGTGGCTTGACCGGTGGCATGTCCGACTTTTCCCTTCTCGTTCAAGGCTGCCTAAGCATCCACAACTACAAAATATGCCCTCGTTTCACTCCACCCAGTCCAGCCCGATGTCGCGGTAGATGAAGCGGTCATTCTCCCAATCTTCCTTCACTTTGACATGGAGGTAAAGATGGACTTTGATGCCCAGGAGCTGGGCCAGTTCGGCGCGGGCTTTCGAGCCGATTTCCTTGAGGCGCTGGCCGCCCTTGCCGAGCACGATGGCGCGCTGGGTGGGGCGGGCGACGAGGATTTGCTGGTGGATTTCGACCGATCCGTCCTCGCGCTCCTGATATTGCTCGGTATCGACCGCGGCGGCGTAGGGGAGTTCGGCGTGGAGCTGGTGATAGAGCTGCTCGCGCGTGATTTCGGCCGCCAGCATCCGGTCGGTGGCGTCGGAGACCTGATCCTCGGGGAAGTGCCACGGCCCCTCCGGCATCGCATTGGCGAAGGCGGTCTTGAGCTGCGCGAGGCCATCGCCGGTCTGGGCCGAGATGAAGAAGGTCTCTTCAAAGCCGATGCGCTCGTACAGCTTCTGGGTGTGGACCAGCAGCTTTTCCTTGATGGCGATATCGACCTTGTTGAGGATCAGCCACTTGCGTTCGGGGCGGTGGACGAGCGCTTCGATGATCGGTTCCATCTTGGGGCCGAGGCCCGCCTTGCCGTCGACGATGAGGGCGATGAGGTCCGCGCCCTGCGCGCCGCCCCAGGCGGCCTGCACCATCGCGCGGTCCAGCCGGCGCTTGGGCGCGAAGATGCCGGGGGTGTCGACCAGCACGATCTGTGCGTCGCCCTCGATTCCGACGCCCATGACGCGGGTGCGGGTGGTCTGCGCCTTGGGGCTGGTGATCGCGACCTTCTGGCCGACCAGCGCATTGACCAGCGTCGACTTCCCCGCATTGGGCGCGCCGACGATGGCGACGACGCCGCAGCGTTGGTTCTTGATTTCGGTTTCCAATTCTACTCCGTTCGCCTTGCGACAATCCCGTCATCCCGGCGAAAGCCGGGATCCCGCTTCTGCTCTGGCGTTGCAGAAGAAGAGCGGGATCCCAGGTCAAGCCCGGGATGACGATGATGCTTTAGGTCTTTTCTCTAGTGAGAGGAAGCGGGGCTTATCCCGCCAATTTGTCGAGCAGCGCCTTGGCTGCCGCCGTTTCCGCTTCCTGCTTCGATGCGCCGGTGGCGCTGGCTTCGCCGGCGCCTTTGATCGCGACCGTCACGGTGAAGCGTAGCGCGTGCTGGGGGCCGGAGCGGTCGGTCAGCGCATATTCGGGGGGCTTGCGCTTGTTGGCGGCGGCCCATTCCTGGAGCGCGGACTTGGGGTGGCGGGGCGCGCTGGTCTGGGTGTCGACGCGGTCGCCCCAGAGGCGACGGACGAGGGTGCGGGCTTCGGCGAGGCCGCCCTCCAGATAGAGCGCGCCGATCAGCGCCTCCATGACGTCGCCCAGCACATTGTCGCTGTCTGCCGCGCCGTCGTCGCGGGCCTGCTTGCCGAGGATCAGATGATCGGGGACGCCCGCGTCGCGCGCTATTTCGGCGCAGGTTTCGCCCGAGACGAGGGCGTTGTAGCGGCGGGACAGCTTGCCTTCGGGCTCGGCGGCGTAGCGCTCAAAGACCCATTCGCCGATCAGCAGGCCGAGCACCCGGTCGCCGAGAAATTCGATCCGCTCATAATTGTCGGGGCTGGCGCTGCCATGGGTGAGCGCTTGGACGAAGGCGGCGCGGTTCTTGGGCGCGCGCCCGATCAGGTCTTCGAGCCAGGCGTCGGTGTCCGCCTTACTCAAAAGCCTTCCCCGATGCGGCTCCAGCGGGCGGCGGTGAACCAGGTCCAGGGCAGCAGCCAGTTCGCGCTGCCGTCGGTCGAGAAGACCGAGATCAGCGCCTTGCCGACGAGGTTCTTTTCCGGGACGAGGCCGATGCCGCCGCCTTCCACCGCCGGGAAGCGGCTGTCTGCGCTGCGGTCGCGATTGTCGCCCATCATGAAGAGATGGCCTTCGGGCACCAGCACGGTATCGCGATCGTCGGCCGGGCCGTCGGGCACGAGGTCGAGGACGTTGTAGCTTTTGCCGCCGGGCAGAGTCTCGCGATATTGAGGGTAGCGGCACTGGCGGCCGCCGCCGGGCGCGGCTTCCTCGAACTCGGGGCGGTAGCAGGGGGAGGGCGCGCCTTCCTTCTCCGCCGCATCGACCATATTGGCGCTCGCCGGGATGACGAGGTCGGCGACTTTCTGCTTGGGGATCGCCTGACCGTTCAAGTAAACGGTGCCGCCACGCACCGCGATCATGTCGCCGGGCAGGCCGATGACGCGCTTGATATAGTCGTTCTTCTGGTTCGGCGGCGCCTTGAACACCACCACGTCGCCGCGCTGAGGCGTGGAGGCGAAGATGCGACCGGGGATCAGCGGCACGCTGAACGGCAGCGAATAGCGCGAATAGCCATAGGGCCATTTGGCGACGAGAAGATAGTCGCCGATCAGCAGGCGCGGCTGCATCGATTCCGATGGAATGTTGAAAGGCGAGACGATGAAGCTGCGCAGGATGAAGACGAACAGCCCCAGCTTGACGAGAAACCAGAGGAAATCCCGTGTTTCGGATTTGGCGGTCATGCGGGTGCGTTACGTCCTTCTTGTCGGCCCGGAAAAGGCCCGTCGTGGCTTTTGCGGTGTCGTTATCCCCGCGTCAAGCATGGCGGAGGGTGCATAAGCGGGCCGACCTGTCTAGGTAAGGCACGAATCGACAGGTGCAGCGTCGATCTCGACCAACGCCTTCGGAAGGACATTTCATATGACCAGCCCTGCCTTGGCGGCCATCGCCGCGCTGCCCCAGCCCGACCTCAAGACGATATTCGATACCGATCCCGATCGCCTGTCCCGCCTGGTGCTGACCCACGGGCCGCTGCGGTTCGACTGGTCCAAGACCCATCTGACGCCCGAATTGTTCGACGCCTTCATGGCGCTCGCCGATGCGCAGGGGTTCAAGGCGCAGCGCGACGCGCTGTTCGCGGGCGAAGCGGTGAACAACACCGAAGGCCGCGCCGCCGAGCATCCCGCCGAGCGGGGCGAGGGCAAGGCCGAGAGCGTGGCGCGCGCCAAGGCGCTGCACGCGCGGATGCGCGCGCTGATCGACGCGATCGAGGCCGGCGCGCTGGGCGAGATCCGCCATATCCTGCATATCGGCATCGGCGGGTCGGCGCTCGGCCCCGACCTTATCATCGACGCGCTGGACGGCGACGGCATCCGATACGACGTTGCGATCGTGTCCAATGTGGACGGCACCGCGCTCGAACGGGCGATGGACAGTTTCGACCCCGAATATACGCTGATCGCGGTCGCCTCCAAGACCTTCACCACCACCGAGACGATGCTCAATGCCGCGAGCGCGATCAACTGGATGGTCGAGGCCGGGGTGGACGACCCCTATGGCCGGGTGATCGCGCTGACCGCATCGCCCGACAAGGCGATCGAGTGGGGGGTGGACGAGACACGCATCCTGCCCTTTTCGGAGTCGGTGGGCGGGCGCTATTCGCTCTGGTCCTCGATCGGCTTTCCCGCCGCGCTGGCGCTGGGGTGGGATGCGTTCGAGAGCCTGCTGGAGGGCGCGGCGGCGATGGACCGGCATTTCCGCCTGTCCGCGCCGGCCGAGAATGCGCCGCTGATCGCGGCGTTCGTGGACCAATATTATGCGCGGGTGCTGGGGTGCCAGACCCGCGCTTTGTTCGCCTATGACGAGCGGCTGAAGCTGCTGCCCTCCTACCTCCAGCAGCTGGAGATGGAGAGCAACGGCAAGAGCGTGACCCGCGACGGCCAGCCGGTCGATGGGCCGACCGCGCCGATCACCTGGGGCGGGGTGGGCACCGACGCGCAACATGCGGTGTTCCAGCTGCTGCACCAGGGGACGATCCTGACGCCGGTCGAGTTCATCGCCTCGATCGAGCCGGGCCATACGCTCGATCCCGCGCATCATCGCGCGCTGCTGGTCAACTGCTTCGCGCAGGGGGCGGCGCTGATGCGCGGCAAGGAGAATGCCGACGATCCGGCGCGCGCCTATCCGGGCGGGCGGCCGTCCACGACGATCCTGATGGAGGATGTGACGCCCGAGGCTCTGGGCGCGCTGATCGCCTTCTACGAGCATCGCACCTTCGCCAATGCGGTGCTGATGGGGATCAACCCGTTCGACCAGTTCGGGGTGGAACTGGGCAAGGAGATCGCCAAGTCGATCGAGGCGAATGGAGCGACGGGGTTCGATCCGTCCACGATGGCGCTGATCGAGGTGGCTTTGGGGGAGTGACCCGAGTTCCTCCCCCTTAGAGGGAGGGGGCCGGCGAAGCCGGTGGAGGGGTGTCCTGATATCGAGAGGGGGACACCCCTCCGTCACGCGCTTCGCGCGCGCCACCTCCCCTGCAAGGGGAGGATGACAGGGGAGGATGGAAGGGTTTTCATTTGTAACTTACCTTCGCACCCGCCATATGCGCCGCAGATCAGCGGAGGCGCTTCATGAGCGAATTTGAGTATGACCTGTTCGTCATCGGGGCAGGGTCTGGGGGCGTGCGGGCGTCGCGCGTGGCAGCGGCGCATGGCGCGAAGGTCGCGGTGGCGGAGGAGTATCGCGTCGGCGGCACTTGCGTCATCCGGGGCTGCGTGCCCAAGAAGCTGCTCATCTATGGCGCGCATTTCGCCGAGGATCTGAAGGATGCGCGCCGCTTCGGCTGGGACGTGCCCGAATGCGGCTTTGAGTGGGCGACGCTGCGCGACAATGTGCTGGCGGAGGTCGATCGGCTGGAGGGGCTGTACGGCAATACGCTCGACAATCACAAGGTCGAGGTGATCCGCGAGCGCGCGACGATCACCGGGCCGCATGGCGTGAAGCTGGCGAGCGGGCGCGAGATCAGCGCCAAGGTCATCCTGGTCGCGACCGGCGCCTGGCCGATCCTGCCGGAGATTGAGGGCGCCGAGCATGGCATCACCTCCAACGAGGTGTTCCACCTGCCCGAATGTCCGGGCCGGATCGTGATCGTGGGCGGCGGCTATATCGCCAACGAGTTTGCCGGCATCTTTCACCAGCTCGGCAGCCATGTGACGATGGTGAACCGGGGCAGCGACCTGCTGCGCGGCTATGACGCGCAGATCCGCGACCGGCTGCTCCAGATTTCGATGACCAAGGGGATCAATTTCCGCTTCAATGCGAAGATGGAGCGGATCGAGAAGAATGAGGACGGGACGCTCTGCGTCCGGTTCCATAGCGGCGATCCGGTGACCGCCGATGTCGTGATGTTCGCCACCGGGCGGCGGCCGCATACGGACGGGCTGGGGCTGGAGAAGGCTGGGGTCGAACTGAACGACAAGGGCGCGATCAAGGTCGATGCGTATAGCCGCACGAGCTGCGAGAGCATCTATGCGGTGGGCGACGTGACCGACCGGCTGCAACTGACCCCGGTCGCGATCCGCGAGGGCCATGCCTTTGCCGATACGGTGTTTGGCGGCAATCCGCGCACGGTCGATTATGGCTGCGTGCCGTCGGCCGTGTTCAGCCATCCGCCGCTCGCGGGCGTTGGCATGACCGAGGCGGAGGCGCGCAACAAGCTGGGGACGGTGAAAATCTACACGTCGGATTTCCGGCCGATGAAGAATGTGCTGGCCGGGCGCGACGAGCGGGCGCTCTACAAGATGGTGGTGGACGCGACGACGAACCGAGTGGTCGGGCTGCACATGATCGGGCCGGACGCGCCCGAGATATTGCAGGCCGCCGCCGTCGCGGTGAAGGCGGGGCTGACCAAGCAGGATTTCGACGATACCGTCGCGCTGCATCCGAGCATGGCGGAGGAATTGGTGCTGTTGAAATGATATGATCCTCCCCCTGCGGGGGAGGTGGCTGGCCGTAGGCCAGACGGAGGGGCGTCATGCTATCGATAGGATGACACCCCTCCACCACTTCGTGGTCCCCCTCCCCCTATGGGGGAGGAATTAGGTTGCCGTGAGCGTCACGACCAACGCATCGCGCCATGCTGGCTTCGAGGGATCGAGCGGGTGGATTTCGGTGACGCCGTGGAGGATGCGGCGGTCGTCGATCAGCATCGTGTCGGCGGGATCGGTCAGCGTGAATTCGCCGAGCGGGGCGCCATCGGGCGCGCCGATGCGGGTGACGCCTTGGCGCACGTTGCGGCGCTCGATGAGCATGACGAGCACATGGTCGACGCCGTCGCGGTGCATCCCTTCAGGCGTGGGGCGGCCCTCTTCGCCCGGCTTCGCCTCGATACGGAACTGGTGCAGCTCGACATGCCAGCGGCCCTGCTGCGCGGGATCGAAGCTGTCGGCGGCGAAGCGCAGGATCGCCTGCATCGCGGGCGAGGCCATGGTCGCGTCCGTCACCGGATCGAACCAGCGCTGCACGTCGCCGTTCAAGGGATTATAGTCGCGGCTCTGATAATGGGGCTGGTGCGGCTTGCGGGCGAAGCGGCCATGCTCCAGCGCCAGCGCGGCATGGCGGCGGCGGCGATAACGCCCGCCATCGGCCATGTAGAGATCGGGACCGAGATCATTCCAGCTCGCGGCGAAGGCGGACCAGTCGGGGCGCGACAGGGCTAGGTGGTCCAGCATCGCGACGCCGGGGATGCGGGCGTAGCCGGATGCGGCGAGGGCGGCGCTTGAGGGCAGGAGGTCGGGGGCGTTCATTCGTGCTTCTTAGCGGGCGCAGACAGCGGGGGACAGGGCCGCTGGGCGCCCGGTGGATCGCGGGCAGCAGGATTTTCAGCGGTGATGATGGTTGTCGCTGTCGCTCGGCCGGACTAAGTTGCCATGCAGGAGTATTGCCCCATGCGATCGACCCAACAGTTGAATGTCACCTTGCCAGAGGAAATGGCCGCCGATGTGCGCGCAAGGGTCGCATCGGGGGCCTACGCCAGCGAGAGCGAAGTCATTCGCGAAGGGCTGCGCGCGCTACAGGCGCGGGAGCGGGCTGTGGAAAGCTGGCTGACCAATCAGGCCTTGCCATCCTATGACGCGTATCGGGCCGATCCGTCGCGCGGGGTGCCGCTGGATCAGGTGCGCGCCGAACTGGCGGCGCGAGGAGATCAAGGCGAGCGCCGATAAACGGTGCGCCATTTGGTTACGAGACATTGCTGCGCGACGATCACCCGATCCAGTAAGGCACGATCTGCCTGTTGTCCGGGTCCACATGGATCGGGCGATCCGCCGGCGGGAAGGCGCGCTGGTCGCAGCTTTGGCGGGGGCAGAGGCGGCAGGTTATGCCTATGGGGGTGGCGGCGCCCTCGACCTCCAGTTGCAGACCGTCGGCATAGACGAAGTTGGCCGCATGGGCGATTTCGCAGCCCAGCACTACGGCGAAGCGGCGCGGGGTGCGCTTGTAGCTGCCGGAGGGTTTGACGAGGCCCTTCGCCATCGAGACGTAGCGGACGCCATCGGGGGTTTCGCCGAGCTGGACGTTGATGCGGTCGGGCACGGCGACGGCTTCGTGGACGTTCCACAAGGGGCAGGCGCCGCCGAAGCGGGCGAATTGCAGGCGGGTGGCGCTGTGGCGCTTGGTGATGTTGCCGGCCATGTCGACGCGGCAGAAGAAGAAGGGGATGCCGCGCAGGCCGGGGCGTTGCAGCGTCGAAAGGCGGTGGCAGGCCTGTTCGAAACTGACGCCGAAGGTGCGGGCGAGCCGGTCGATATCGTGGCGCATCGCGCGGGCGGCTTCGCGGAAGGCGGCGTAGGGCATGAGCAGCGCGCCGGCGGCATAGTTGCCGAGGCCGATCGCGAGCAGCCGGTCCGCGCCGGGGACGGGCAGGGCGGCCTTGGTCACGACATCGGCGATCACCGCCTGCCCTTCCAGCATCATGAGCTGATGGCCGAGCATGAACTTGCGGCTTTCGGTGGGGAGCGCGGCGTTGATGAACAGCCGCTTGTCGGCGGCGCGATAGGCGCGGAGCGCACTGTCCGGGGTTTCGGCGATCAGCGTTTCGATGCCGTGGCGGCGGGCGAGCGCTTCGACCAGCATCCCTTCGTCCAGCACCTGCCCCGCCGTGAAGCTCTCCGCCATTTCCTCGGCCAGGCAGTCGAGCGCGTGGACATAATTGCCGGCCTCATGGAACCAGTCGCGCGCGGCTTCCCAGGGGAGGCGGGCCTGGACTTCATGGTCGTTGGCGATCGCCTCCTCGATCATGTTGATCCGTTCGTTGGCGCGCATATGGGCGTTGTAGAGGTCGACATAGCGGGCGGCGAATTCGGGGAATTGCAGGTGCAATTTCTCGATCCGCTCGGGCTCCATCGGCGCGCCGGGCAGTTCCGGGTGGGCAAGGGCGTAGGTGAAAGCGCCGAGAAGCTGTTCCTCCTCGCGGCTGTCGAAGCTGGCCCAGTCGGTGGGGAAGGCGCTGGCGACAGCGGCCTTGACCTTGGCGGTCAGGGGGCGATCGTCATTTTCGAGCTGCGAGAGGTAGGACACTGAGATGCCGAGCGCGAGCGCCATCGTCGCCTGGTCCATGCGATGGTCGAGGCGGAGTTGGCGCAGGCGGGGGCCGGCGAAGATGCGGTTGCCGCGGGGCATTGCGAAATCCTCTCCATCTTGTTTCCCGGCGAAGGTCGGGTCCAGTCCCACGCTCTGAACTGGATCCCGGCCTTCGCCGGGACACGGAACGCCGCTGGGCGACGTTCCTAGTTTGCGAAGTTGGGATTTGCAAATTGGCAAATTTGCATTTGCGAAAAATGTCGGGGACTGAAAGGAGCAGCATCAAGAATTTGGGGAGACGCACGCGACCATGTCGAAACTGGCGATCATCGAGCAGCTCGAAGCCAAGCGCGAGGCCGCGCGGATGGGCGGCGGGCAGCGGCGCATCGACGCGCAGCACGCCAAGGGCAAGCTGACCGCGCGCGAGCGGCTGGACGTGCTGCTGGACGAGGGGAGCTTCGAGGAACTCGACATGTATGTCGAGCATAATTGCGTCGATTTCGGCATGGACGCCGAGCATATTCCCGGCGACGGGGTCGTCACCGGATCGGGCACGATCAACGGCCGTTTGGTGTTCGTGTTCAGCCAGGACTTCACCGTCTATGGCGGCGCGGTGTCGGAACGGCACGCGATGAAGATCTGCAAGATCATGGACATGGCGATGAAGGTCGGCGCGCCCGTCATCGGCCTCAATGACAGCGGCGGCGCGCGCATCCAGGAGGGCGTGGCGTCGCTGGGCGGCTATGCCGAGATTTTCCAGCGCAACGTGCTGGCGTCGGGCGTGGTGCCGCAGATCAGCGTCATCATGGGGCCGTGCGCGGGCGGAGCGGTCTATTCGCCGGCGATGACCGACTTCATCTTCATGGTGAAGGACAGCAGCTTCATGTTCGTGACCGGGCCGGACGTGGTCAAGACGGTCACGAACGAGGTCGTCACCCAGGAGGAACTGGGCGGGGCGGTGACGCATACGACGAAGTCGGGCGTGGCGGACGTAGCGTTCGAGAATGATATCGAGGCGCTGCTGGCGGTGCGGGATTTCGTGGACTTCCTGCCGGCGTCGAACCGCGAGCCGGTGCCCGAGCGGCCCACCGCCGACGCCTGGGACCGCATCGAGGAGAGCCTGGACACGCTGATCCCGGCCAACGCCAACCAGCCCTATGACATGCACGAACTGATCCGCAAGGTGGTGGACGAGGGCGATTTCTTCGAGGTGCAGCCGGCCCATGCGGGCAATATATTGTGCGGTTTCGGGCGGATCGAGGGCAAGACGGTGGGCATCATCGCCAACCAGCCGATGGTGCTGGCCGGCGTGCTCGACATTAATTCGTCCAAGAAGGCGGGGCGGTTCGTGCGCTTCTGCGATGCGTTCGAGATACCGATCGTGACGTTCGTGGACGTGCCGGGCTTCCTGCCGGGGACGGCGCAGGAGCATAGCGGCATCATTAAGCATGGCGCGAAGCTGCTGTTCGCCTATGCCGAGGCGACCGTGCCCAAGATCACGATCATCACGCGCAAGGCCTATGGCGGCGCGTATGACGTGATGAGTTCCAAGCATCTGCGCGGCGATCTGAACTATGCCTGGCCGACCGCCGAGATCGCGGTGATGGGGGCGAAGGGCGCGGTGGAGATCATTTTCCGCGGCAAGACGCCCGAAGAGATCGCCGAGCGGACGAAGGAATATGAGGACCGCTTCGCCAATCCCTTCGTGGCGGCGGGCAAGGGCTTCATCGACGAGGTGATCCAGCCGCATTCGACGCGGCGGCGGATCGCGCTGGGGCTGCGGAAGCTGCGGAACAAGAGCCTTGAGAACCCGTGGAAGAAGCATGACAATATTCCGCTGTGAGCGGACAGGAGCGGGATGAGCAACATGAGCAACGAGATCTACATCGTCAGCGGGGCGCGGACCGCGATCGGGAGCTTTGGCGGATCGCTGGCATCGCTGCGGCCGGCGGAGCTGGGCACGATCGTCATCAAGGAGGCGATCGCGCGGGCCGGCATCGAAGCCGGCGACGTGCAGAATGTCGTCATCGGGACCGTGGTGCCGACCCAGCCCAAGGACGCCTATATCAGTCGCGTCGCGGGGGTGAATGCGGGGATTCCGATCGACGCGCCGGCGATGAACGTCAATCGGCTGTGCGGATCGGGGCTTCAGGCGATCGTGTCGGCGGCACAGGGAATTGCGCTTGGCGAGCATGACATTGCGGTGGCCGGCGGCGCTGAGTCCATGTCCAACGCGCCGCATATGGTGCTTTCCGCGCGCAACGGGCAGAAGATGGGCAATATCGAGATGGTGGACGCCATGCTCGGCGCACTGCACGACCCGTTCGAAAATTATCATATGGGCGTGACGGCGGAGAATGTCGCCGAGCGCTGCGGCATCAGCCGGGAAGAGCAGGATGCAGTCGCGGTCGAGAGCCACAGGCGCGCGGCGGCGGCGATCGCGGCGGGATACTTCAAGGAGCAGATCGTCCCAGTCGAAGTGAAGACGCGCAAGGGCGTCACTGTCTTCGACACCGACGAGCATGTCCGCGCCGATGCGTCGGCCGAGGGGATGGCGGGGCTGAAGCCCGTGTTCAAGAAGGACGGCACGGTAACGGCCGGCAATGCGTCGGGCATCAACGATGGCGGCGGCGCGGTGGTGCTGGCGAGCGGCAAGGCGGTGGCGGAGAGGGGCCTCAAGCCGCTGGCGAAGATCATCGGCTGGGGCCATGCGGGCGTCGAGCCTTCGGTCATGGGGCTGGGGCCGGTGAAGGCGGTGCCGGTGGCGCTGGCGCGGGCTGGCCTCAGCCTCGACCAGATGGACGTGATCGAGAGCAACGAGGCGTTCGCCGCGCAGGCGTGCGGGGTGGCGAAGGAACTGGGCTTCGATCCGGCCAAGACCAATCCCAATGGCTCGGGCATTTCACTCGGCCACCCGATCGGTGCGACCGGCGCGATCCTGACGATCAAGGCGGCCTATGAGTTGAAGCGGACCGGCGGGCGCTATGCGCTGATTACGATGTGCATCGGCGGCGGGCAGGGCATCGCCATGGTGATCGAGGCGGTGGCGTGAAGCTGGGGCGGCTCAACCATATCGGGGTGGCGACGCCGTCGCTGGAGGCGAGCCTCGCTTATTACCGCGACGTCATGGGTGCGACTTTGGCGCACCAACCGTTCGACCTGCCGGCGCAGGGCGTGAAGGTGTGCTTTGTCGATACGCCGGGCGAGAATGGGACGGCGGGCACGCAGATCGAACTGATCGAGCCGCTGGGGGAGGCTTCGCCGATCCATGGGTTTCTGGCCAAGAACCCGGCCGGGGGGCAGCATCATATCTGCTATGAGGTGGCGGACATCCATGAGGCGAAAGCCTGGTTCGAGGGGCTGGGGAAGAAGGTGCTCGGCGAGCCGCGCATCGGGGCGCATGGCACGCCGATCTTTTTCGTGCATCCCAAGGATATGAACGGGGTGCTGACCGAGATCATGGAGACGCCCAAGGGCGGAGCACACTGATCCACCCCTCCCGCAAGCGGGAGGGGCAGCGAGACTTGGCGGCTCTGCCGCCTAGTCGCAGCGGGGTGGGCGAGCGAAGGCCCACTCCAACTCCGGCTAGCCAACAAGTTGGCAAGCCTGCGTATCCTCTCCCGCTTGCGGGAGAGGAATGAGGATGGAAGAATGACCGAGAAGCCGACGCTGGACGCATGGGCCGCCGCCGCCGCGAAGGAGGTGAAGGGCAAGGATCTGAACTGGGAGACCCCGGAGGGGATCACTGTCAAGCCGCTCTATACGGCCGAGGACGTGACGGTCGATCCCGGCCTTCCCGGCTTCGCGCCGTTCACGCGGGGCGTGCGCGCGTCCATGTACGCGGGGCGGCCCTGGACCATCCGGCAATATGCGGGCTTTTCGACGGCCGAGGAATCCAACGCTTTCTACCGTCGCAACCTGGCGGCCGGGCAGAAGGGGCTTTCGGTCGCCTTCGACCTCGCCACCCATCGCGGTTATGACAGCGACCATCCGCGCGTCGTCGGCGATGTCGGCAAGGCGGGGGTCGCGATCGACACGATCGAGGATATGAAAATCCTGTTCGACGGCATTCCGCTCGACCAGATGTCGGTTTCCATGACGATGAACGGCGCGGTGATCCCGATCCTCGCCTTCTTCATCGTCGCGGGCGAGGAGCAGGGGGTCGAGCGCAGGCTGCTCGACGGGACCATCCAGAACGACATCCTCAAGGAGTTCATGGTCCGCAACACCTACATCTACCCGCCCGAACCATCGATGCGGATCATCAGCGACATTTTCGGCTATACGTCGCGCGAGATGCCCAAGTTCAACAGCATCTCCATCTCCGGCTATCATATGCAGGAAGCCGGCGCGACGCAGGTGCAGGAGCTGGCCTTCACCATCGCCGACGGCGCGGAATATGTGCGCTACGGCGTGGCGAGCGGGCTTGATATCGACAAGTTCGCGGGGCGTTTGAGCTTCTTCTTCGCGATCGGCATGAATTTCTTCATGGAGATCGCCAAGCTGCGCGCGGCGCGCGTGCTGTGGCATCGCGTCATGACGAAGCTCGGCGCCAAGGACGAGCGCTCCAAGATGCTGCGCACCCACTGCCAGACCAGCGGCGTCTCGCTGACCGAGCAGGACCCCTATAACAACGTTATGCGCACCACCATCGAGGCGATGGCGGCGATGCTGGGCGGCACCCAGTCGCTGCACACCAACGCGCTCGACGAGGCGATCGCGCTGCCGACCGACTTTTCCGCGCGGATCGCGCGCAACACGCAGATCGTGATCCAGGAAGAGACGGGGATGACCAAGGTCGTCGATCCGCTGGGCGGCAGCTATTATGTCGAGGCGCTGACCCAGCAGCTGGTCGACGCCGCGCAGGAGATTATCGACCGGGTGGAGAGCGAAGGCGGCATGGCGAAGGCCGTCGCCGCCGGCTGGCCCAAGGCGATGATCGAGACGGCGGCGGCGGCGCGGCAGGCGCGGGTCGATCGGGGCGAGGATGTCATTGTCGGGGTGAACAAATATCGCCTCGCCAGCGAAGACCTGTTGGAGACGCTGGAGGTCGACAATAGCAAGGTGCGCGAGGCGCAGATCGCGCGCATCAATCGGGTGAAGGCGGAGCGCGACGAGGCCAAGTGCCAGGCGGCGCTGGAGGCGCTGAAGCGCGGATGCCGCTATGAAAATGCTCCCCTCCGCGAGGGGGACACCCCTCCGTCAGGGCTTCGCCCTGCCACCTCCCCCTCAGGGGGAGGATTGGGGATGGAGAATAACCTTCTGGCGTTGGCTGTGGAATGCGCGCGTGCGCGGGCGACGCTGGGCGAGATTTCCGCCGCGATGGAGGACAGCTTCCAGCGCTATGGCACACAGCCGACGCCGGTGAAGGGCGTCTATGCCGCGCCCTACAAGGATGACAGTCGCTGGAAACAGGTACTCGACGGCGTGCAGGCCGTCGAACGGCGCCTCGGTCGCAAGCCCAAACTCCTCGTCGCCAAGATGGGGCAGGACGGGCACGATCGGGGCGCCAACGTCATCGCCTCGGCCTTTGGCGACATGGGGTTCGATGTGGTGTCGGGGCCGCTGTTCCAGACGCCGGAGGAAACGGTGGTGCTGGCGCTCGACAGCGGGGTGGATGTGGTCGGCGCGTCATCGCTGGCGGCGGGGCACAAGACGCTGATCCCCGAACTCATCAACCGGCTGCGCGAAAATGGCCGCAGCGACATCAAGGTGATCGCGGGCGGGGTGATCCCGCCGCAGGATTACGACTTCCTCCGTGACGCGGGCGTCCAGGGCATTTATGGACCGGGCTCCAATGTCGTGGAATGCGCCGCCGACGTGCTGCGCCTCCTCGGCCACAATATGCCCCCTGCCGGGCTGGAGGAAGCTGCTTGACCGACCTCACCACCCCTTGTTCCCCGGCGCAGGCCGGGGTCCAGAGCCCTATGCACAGCGTCCAGAACCCTGGACCCCGGCTTTCGCCGGGGAACGGTGTGCGGACGGATTGGACCCGCGCGGAAATCGCCGCGCTGTTCGATCTGCCGTTCAACGACCTGATGTTCGAGGCGCAGACCGTCCACCGCGCCAACTTCCCGCGCAATGAGGTGCAGCTGTCTACGCTGCTGTCGATCAAGACCGGCGGCTGCCAGGAGGATTGCGGCTATTGCTCGCAATCGACCGAGGCGGAGAGCGGCCTGAAAGCCACCAAGCTGATGGACGTGCAGGCGGTGCTGCAAGCGGCCGCGCAGGCGAAGGACCATGGATCGGGCCGTTTCTGCATGGGGGCGGCGTGGCGCAACCCTAAGCAGCGCGACATGCCCAAGCTCGTCGCGATGGTGCAGGGCGTGCGCGCGATGGGGATGGAAACCTGCATGACTTTGGGGATGCTGGACGCGGGGCAGGCAAAGACGCTCGCCGATGCGGGGCTGGATTACTTTAACCACAATATCGACACGTCGCCGGAAAATTACGCGAACGTCATCACGACGCGGACCTTCGCGGACCGGATCGAGACGCTGGAGAATGTGCGGAACGCCGGCATCAACGTGTGCTGCGGCGGGATCGTGGGCATGGGGGAGAAGCGATCGGATCGCATCGGCTTTCTGCATGCGCTCGCCACCATGCCGCATCCGGAAAGCGTGCCGATCAACGCGCTGGTGCCGGTCGCGGGCACGGTGCTGGGGGATATGCTGAAGGACACGCCGCTCGCGAAGATCGATGAGGTGGAGTTCGTGCGGACCGTGGCGGTGGCGCGGATCGTGATGCCGCGATCGATGGTGCGTTTGTCGGCGGGGCGCGAGAGCATGAGCGAGGCGTGCCAGGCGCTCTGCTTCATGGCGGGGGCGAACAGCATCTTCACTGGAGACAAGCTGCTGACGGCGGCGAATGCGGGGGATGACAAGGATGCGGCGCTGCTGGGCAAGCTGGGGCTGAGCGCGATGGCCGCGCAGCCGCATGGGCATTTGGAGGCGGCGGAGTGATTGACGCACCCACCTACGTCACCCCGGGCTTGATCCGGGGTCCCGCTTCTTCTCCGGCGCTGCGCCCGAAGAAAGCGGGATGCCGGATCAAGTCCGGCATGACGAGTGAGGGCGAGGCGGCGTGATGCTTCATGCCTCTCTTCGTCATGCTGAACTTGTTTCAGCATCCATCGTGCCGATGAGAGCGATGGTTGGTGGGGAGGAATGGACCCTGAAACAAGTTCAGGGTGACGGTCAGATTTTTGGGTTGGCAAGGTGAGCGGCGGCAAGCTCTATCTGTTGATCTTGCTCACGATCCAGTGGCTGGCGATGGGGCCATTGGGCGCTGTACTTTCCTATTTTCTGTTCTTCTCGGATGCGCACGGACTGCCCGCCGACAACTTTGCTTGGAGCTTAGTTATCTTTGGGCTGGCCACTGTTGTTTACGTCATTGCGTTGCGCATCCTCCTTTCTGGGCGAGGAAACTCCTGAATGATCAAAAAAATCCTGATCGCGAACCGTGGCGAGATTGCGTGCCGTGTCATGCGCACGGCCAAGAAGATGGGGATCGCGACCGTCGCGGTCTATTCCGATGCTGACGCGCGCGCGCCGCATGTGTTGATGGCGGATGAGGCGGTGCATATCGGGCCTTCGCCTGCCGCCCAGTCCTATCTGATCGCCGACAAGATCATCGCGGCGTGCAAGCAGACCGGCGCGGACGCGGTTCACCCTGGCTATGGGTTCCTTTCGGAGCGCGAGAGCTTCCGCAAGGCGCTCGACGCCGAGGGGATCATCTTCGTCGGCCCGCCCGCCAATGCCATCGCCGCCATGGGCGACAAGATCGAGTCCAAGAAGCTCGCCAAGGAAGCGGGCGTGAACGTCGTCCCCGGCTTCGTCGGCGTGATCGACGACACCGAACATGCCGTCCGCATCTCCAACGAGATCGGCTATCCGGTGATGATGAAGGCGTCGGCCGGCGGCGGCGGCAAGGGGATGCGGCTCGCTTATTCCGAACAGGATGTTCGCGAAGGGTTCGAGGCGACCAAGCGCGAGGGGCTGGCGTCCTTTGGCGACGACCGCGTGTTCATCGAGAAGTTCATCGAAAGCCCGCGCCATATCGAAATCCAGCTCCTGGGCGACCAGCATGGCAATATCGTTTACCTGAACGAGCGCGAATGTTCGATCCAGCGCCGTCACCAGAAGGTGGTGGAGGAAGCGCCGTCGCCTTTCGTGTCGCCCGAAATGCGTCGCAAGATGGGCGAGCAGTGCGTCGCGCTGGCCCGGGCGGTCGGCTATTTCAGCGCGGGGACGGTCGAGCTGATCGTGTCGGGCGCCGACACGACCGGCGACAGCTTCTACTTCCTCGAGATGAACACCCGCCTGCAGGTGGAGCATTCCGTCACGGAGGAGATCACCGGCGTCGACCTGGTCGAGCAGATGATCCGCGTCGCCAATGGCGAGACGCTGAGCTTCACCCAGGCCGATGTGCAGCTGAACGGCTGGGCGATCGAGAACCGCGTCTATGCCGAAGACCCCTATCGCGGCTTCCTGCCCTCGACCGGGCGTTTGATCCGCTATAATCCGCCCGAAGAAGGCGCGGACGAGACCGGCGCGAAGATACGCGTGGACGATGGCGTGACCGAAGGCGGCGAGGTCTCCATGTTCTACGACCCGATGATCGCCAAGCTGGTGACATGGGCGCCCACGCGGCTGGAAGCGATCGACAAGCAGATCGAGGCGCTGGACCGGTTCGAGATCGAAGGCCTCAGCCACAATGTCGATTTCGTCTCCGCGCTGATGCAGCATGAGCGGTTCCGGTCGGGGAACATCACGACCGGCTTTATCGCCGAGGAGTATCCCGAGGGCTTCAAGGGCGCGCCGGCATCGGCCGAGTTGCTCAAGCGGCTGTCGGCGATCGGCGCATTCGCGGCGATGGCGCAGGCGGATCGCGCGCGGCGGATCGAGGGGCAGCTGGGCCGGCGTCTGCCGCCGCCTACGGACTGGCAGGTGAAGATCGGAGACGCGACCCAAGATGTCGTGATCGACGGCGACGATGTGACGGTGGATGGCGAAGCGCTGGACATGGCGCTCGAATATACGCCGGGGGACCGGCTGATCGAGGCGGAGTTCGGGGACGAGATGCTGGCAGTGCGGATCGCGCCGGTGCGGTCGGGCTTCGTGCTGACCTGCCATGGCGCGAGCCACCGCTTGCGTATCCTGCCCGCCCATGCCGCGCAGCATGCCGCGCACATGATCGAGAAGGTGCCGCCGGACCTGTCGCGCTTCCTGATCTGCCCGATGCCGGGGCTGCTGGTAGCCTTAAACGTCAAGGAAGGCGACAAGGTCGAAGTAGGCCAGCCGCTCGCGGTGATCGAAGCGATGAAGATGGAAAATATCCTGCGCGCGGGGAAGGCGGGCACGGTCAAGAGCGTATCGGCAAAGCAGGGCGAGAGCCTGGCGGTGGATGCGGTGATATTGGAGCTGGAATAGGGTTGAGCCGTCTATTTTCCGTCATCCGGGCTTGCCCCGGGATCCCGCTTTTTGCCTTGGACTTTAGAAGAAAGCGGGATCCCGGCTTTCGCCGGGATGACGGATGTGGTGTGATAAGCATATGCACCTTGTTCATCACCCCGACGCGCCCGCCGCTGACCCGATCGGTTTCGACGATTTCCTGAAGGTCGACATTCGGGTCGGGACGATCCTGTCCGCCGAGCCTTTCCCGGAAGCGCGCAAGCCGGCGTTCAGGCTGCGGATCGATTTCGGTCCCGGCGTCGGCGTCAAGCGATCGAGCGCGCAGATTACCGAACATTATACGCTTGACGATCTGCCGGGGCGGCAGGTCGCCGCTGTCGTCAATTTTCCGCCGCGGCAGATCGGGAAATTCCTGTCCGAAGTGCTGACATTGGGCTTTGCCGATGCGGGCGGCGCGGTCGTGCTGTTTGCGCCGGACAAGCCGGTGCCGAACGGATCGCGGCTGTTCTGAGCAGAATTGTTACGGCGTCGAAAGCATGTTGGTGATCCTTGCCGGCAGGTGTAGTCTCCCCGCGTCATGGTGCGAAGGAGACGTGCGATGGTCAAGAAGCTGGTGGCGGAATTCATCGGGACGGCGTGGCTGGTCCTGGGCGGGTGCGGATCGGCGGTGCTCGCGGCGGCATTTCCCGATGTCGGCATAGGGTTCGTCGGCGTGTCGCTGGCGTTCGGCCTGACGGTGGTGACGATGGCCTACGCCATCGGCCATGTGTCGGGCTGTCACCTCAATCCGGCGGTGTCGGTGGGCCTGTGGGCCGGCGGGCGCTTTGCCGCGCGCGACCTGCCGGCCTATATCGTGGCGCAAGTGCTGGGCGCGGTGGCGGGCGCCGGGGTGCTTTATCTGATCGCGAGCGGCAAGGCGGATTTCAGCCTGGCGGGGGGCTTTGCCAGCAACGGCTTTGGCGATCATTCGCCGGGCGGCTACGCGCTGGCGGCTGCGTTCATCTGCGAAGTGGTGCTGACCTTCGCCTTCCTGTTCGTCATCATGGGGGCGACTCATGGCGCGGCGCCACGCGGCTTCGCGCCGCTGGCGATCGGCCTGGCGCTGACCTTGATCCACCTCATCAGCATTCCGGTCACCAACACATCGGTCAACCCGGCGCGCAGCACCGGGCCGGCGCTGTTCGTCGGCGGATGGGCGCTCCAGCAGCTCTGGCTGTTCTGGGTCGCGCCGGTTTTGGGTGGGGCGCTGGGCGGATTCGTCTATCGCTGGCTAAGCCCGAACGATCCCGCGCCGGTAGAGGTTTCCGGCGACTGATCGATGGTCCGGCAGGCGGTGCTTGCCTGCCGGTTCGGGCTTGCTAGAAAGCCTCTCCATCGTCCCGCTGTCGCGGGCGAGAAAGGGGCGGAATGAGCGAAGCGGTGGCGGGCGATTATGTCGTGGATGCGCGGCGGGACCGGCTGGTCATCGGCGCGTCGGCGCTCGGCACGGTGTTCGAATGGTATGATTTCTACATCTATGGGGTGCTTGCGCCGATCATCGGACGGACCTTCTTCCCCACCGACAATCCCACGGTCGAACTGCTCTATACGCTGGCCGGGTTCGCGATCGGTTTCGCGTTCCGGCCGATCGGGGCGGCGCTGTTCGGCTATCTCGGCGACCGGCTGGGGCGCAAATATACGTTTCTGGCGACCATCGTCCTGATGGGCGTGGCGACGGCGGGGGTGGGGCTGACCCCGTCCGCCGCGAGCATCGGCGTGGCCGCGCCGATCATCCTTATCGCGCTGCGGATCGCGCAGGGGCTGGCGCTGGGCGGCGAATATGGCGGGGCGGCGATCTATGTCGCGGAACATGCGCCGGTGGGGAAGCGGGGTTTCTATACCAGCTTCATCCAGGCAGGCGTGATCGGCGGCTTCATCCTGTCGCTGATCGTCGTGGTAGCGACCCGCTGGCTGGTCGGGCCGGCGGTGTGGGAGGCGTGGGGATGGCGCATCCCCTTCATCCTGTCGCTGGCGCTGCTCGGCATCTCGCTGTGGATGCGCCTCAAGCTGCGCGAAAGCCCCGTGTTCACCGCGATGAAGGCGGCGGGCGCGCAGGCGAAGAATCCGCTGAAGGAAGCCTTCACCTATCCCGGCAACGCCAAGCGGATGCTGGTCGCGATGATCGGCATCGCGGCGGGCTTCACCGCCATCGCCTATACGGTGATGTTCCAGGCGCTCTATTTCCTACAGAACGGGCTGCATGTCGAAGCGGGCATGGCGCAGCTGCTGGTGGGGACCAGCGCCTGCCTCGGCATGGTGAGCTTCGTCTTTTTCGGCTGGCTGTCCGACCGGGTGGGGCGCAAGCCGCCGGTGCTGATCGGCTATGCCGCCCTGCTGCTGCTGGCGCTCCCCCTCTATCAGTTTATGGGGCGGACGGCGAACCCCGCGCTGGAGGCGGCGGCGGCGCGCGCGCCGGTGGTGGTGCGGGGGCCGGATTGCCGCTTCGATCCCTTCGCCAAGGTGCAGCCGACGGCGTGCGGCAAGCTGCTCGATCATTTTTCCAAGCGCGGCATCGCCTATGAGAAGCAGGCAGGTGACGCGCCGGCGGTGGCGATCGGCGGGGCGGCGGTTGCAGACCTTACGCCCGAGGGGCTGGATGCCGCCTTGGCGCGGGCGGGCTATCCGACCGGCGCGGTGACGCCCGACTGGCCTCGCGCGATGCTGGTGTTCGGCGCGATGCTGCTGCTCTGGTGCATATCGGGCGCGACCTATGGGCCGGTGGCGGCGCTGCTGTCCGAATATTTTCCCGCGCGCATCCGCTATTCGTCGCTCTCCATCCCCTATCATGTCGGGACCGGCTATTTCGGCGGATTCCTGCCGCTCATCAGCCAATATCTGGTGGCGCGGACGGGTGATCCCTATGCCGGCCTCTGGTACACGCTGGCGGTGGTGGGGGCGGCGCTGCTCACTTGCCTCATTGCCTTGCCCGAAACGCGGGGCCGCCCTCTCGACGCCTGAGCGGCGGAGCGCTATCGGCGGGACGATGCAGGATTATGTCGCACCGTTGCGGCTGCGCCTCGACGGCGCGGCGCTCGTCGCCAACTGGCGCTGGCTCGAGGGGATGAGCGGCGGGGCGGCGTGCGGCGCGGCGGTCAAGGCGGATGGCTATGGCCTCGGCGCAACTGAGGTGATGCGGCGGCTGGTGAAGGCCGGATGCCGCGATTTTTTCGTGTCCAACTGGGGCGAGGCGGCGGTGCTGGAGCCGCTGCTGGAGGAGGGCGTCTCGCTTTCCGTCCTGCACGGGGTGCGGGCGGAGGATATGAGGCAGGCGCTCGCCTCAAAGACGCGGCCGGTGTTGTGTACGCCCTTGCAGGTCGCGCGGTGGCGCGAAGCAGGGGGCGGGCCGTGCGACGTGATGGTCGATACCGGCATGAACCGGCTGGGGCTGGACTGGCGGGGCGATGTCGCGGCGATGGTCGCGGGGCTGACGGTCGAGACGCTGATGAGCCATCTCGCTTCGGCGGACGAGGAGAGCGGGCTGACCGGGGTGCAGCGGGATCGGTTCGCGGCGGTGCGGGCGGCGGTGCCGGCGCGGCGCTACAGCCTGGCGAACAGCGCGGGGATCTGCCTGGGTGAAGGCTATCGCCACGATCTGACGCGGCCGGGGCTGGCGCTTTATGGCGGGGTGCCGAGGGGTGAGGCGGAGGGGCATATCCGCGCGGTGGTGCAACCGCAGGCGCAGATATTGCAGCGACGGCGGCTGATGGCGGGGGACAGTATCGGCTATAATGCGACCTTCACCGCGGCGCGCGATCATGCGGTGGCGATATTGAACCTGGGCTATGCCGACGGCTATCTGCGCGGCTTTTCGGGCAAGGGCGCGGCGATCGTGGAGGGCGCGCGGTTGCCGGTGCTGGGGCGGGTGTCGATGGACCTGGTCGCGGTCGATGTGGGTGCGCGGCCCGATCTGGCGGAGGGCGATTGGGTGGATATCGCTTATGATTTGCGGGAGGCTGCGGCGGCTTCGGGGCTGTCGCAATATGAGCTGCTGACGGGGCTTGGGGCGCGATACGACCGAGTTTGGGTGTGATGGCGGTGGTGCTCAGACATCCTCCCCTGTAAGGGGAGGTGGCAGGCCGCAGGCCTGACGGAGGGGTGTCCTGCTATCGATAGGGTGACACCCCTCCACCACTCGCTTCGCGAGCGGTCCCCCTCCCCCTATGGGGGAGGAATTAATCACCGCTCGATGCACATGGCGACGCCCATGCCGCCGCCGATGCAGAGGGTGGCGAGGCCCTTTTTCGCGTCGCGCTTGCCCATTTCGTAGAGCAGGGTGGTGAGAACACGCGCGCCCGATGCGCCGATGGGGTGGCCGATGGCGATCGCGCCGCCATTGACGTTGAGCTTTTCGGGGTCGAAGCCCAGTTCCTGACCCACGGCCAGCGCCTGCGCGGCGAAGGCTTCGTTCGCCTCGATGAGGTCGAGGTCGGCGACCGACCAGCCCGCCTTCGCCAGCGCCTTGCGGCTGGCGGGGGCCGGGCCGATGCCCATGATCGAGGGATCGACGCCGCAGGTGGCGAAGGCGGCGATGCGGCCGAGCACGCTCGCGCCGCGCCGGGCGGCTTCGTCGGCGGTCATGAGGACCAGCGCGGCCGCGCCGTCATTCAACCCGCTGGCATTGCCGGCGGTGACGGTGCCGTCCTTCTTGAAGGCGGGCTTCAGGCCCTGCATCGCGGCGACGGTTGCGCCGTCGCGGATATATTCGTCGGCATCGACGATGGTGTCGCCCTTGCGGCCCTTGACCGTCACCGGCGCGATCTCGTCCTTGAAGCGGCCCGACGCGCGGGCGGCCGACGCCTTGGTCTGGCTGGCGACGGCGAACTCGTCCTGCGCTTCGCGGCTGATCTGATATTTTTCGGCCAGATTTTCAGCCGTGATGCCCATATGATAGGCGTTGAAGGCGTCGGTCAGGCCGTCGACGATCATCGTGTCGACAAGGGAGACATTGCCCATTTTCTGCCCCGCGCGCAGGAACTGGGCGTGGGGGGCGAGGGACATATTTTCCTGGCCGCCCGCGACCATGATGCGCGCGTCGCCATTGGCGATCGCCTGGGCTGCGAGCGCCACGGCGCGCAGGCCCGAGCCGCAAACCTGGTTGATGGCGAAGGCGGTGCGGTCGGTCGGGATGCCGGCGGCGACGGCGGCCTGGCGCGCCGGGTTCTGGCCGAGGCCGGCGGTGAGGACATGGCCGAGAATGACTTCATCGACTTCATCAGCGGCGACCCCGGCCTGCTCCAGCGCCGCGACGATCGCGGTCTGGCCCAGCACATGCGCCGGGGTGGTGGCGTAGGCGCCGAGAAAGCTGCCGACCGGCGTGCGCTTGGCGGCGGTGATGACGATATCGGACAAGGCGGTGATCCTCATTACAACGGGGTCTTTTCGCACGCGCACATAGCATCAGCCGCCGTGGCTGGAAAGCCATTGGGACAGGGGTCGCCACAGCAGGTCAGGGGCGCGGCCGCCCACGACCATGCCGACATGGCCGAGCGACAGGCTACGCTGGTCCGCGAGAGCGGGGCCGGCGGCGGCGGGAGCGATGCGGTCGCTGGTCGAGACGATGGAAAGGGTGGGGCAGGGGAGAGCGGCGGGATCGACGGCCCGCCCGTCGATCCGCCATGCGCCCGATCCCGTGGCATTGGCGGCGTAGAAGCCCTCGAACAGGTCGCGTCCGGCGGCGTAGGTCAGCGGCGCGCCGCCATTGGCCCAATCCTCGACGGCGAGGAAGGCGCGCTCGGCATCCGAACCGGGCGCGGCATCGGCGAAGGCGGCATATTTGCGGATGGTGCGGGCGGGGTCCATCGCCCAGAAGCCCGATTGCAGCACCTCCATCGGCACATAGCCGAGCCGTTCGCAGGTTGCATTGGCCTTGTCCCAGAGGCCGGTGACGAGGTCGCGATCGGCCTGCGGGAAGCCATCGAAGCGCCAGGGGGCAGCGATGGTGGCGACGGCAGGGAAGAGACGCAGCGCCGCCGCGCCGAGCACGAGGCCGCCGCCGAGACAATAGCCGACGAGGATAGGCGGACGCGGCAAGGCGGCGAGCAGCGGCAGGAGACGGTCGGACACATGCCGGTCGAGGCCTAGCGCAGCGTCCTGCGCGCGCGGGGCGCCCCAATCGACCAGATAGGCGTCATGCCCTGCTGCACCCATGTGGCGCAGCATGGACCGGCTTTCCGACAGGTCCAGCACCTGCGGCGGATTGATGAGAGAGGGCACAAAAACAACGGGATGACCACCCTTTTGCGCGCCGTAGCGCAGCAATCGGGCGGGGCCGGCAGTGGCGACGCACGGCATGGATGACGGGCCGGGTTGGCGGACCGCCTGCTGATATTTCCGCAAGCCCGCGAAGGCGCGGCGGCGTAGCGCGGGGTCGCCTTCGGTTTCGCGCCATAAAATGTTGAGAAAAAGGGGCAATGGGCGCGGGCCATGTTGCGGTGCGGCAACGCTTTGTGCTAATGCGGGAGACGCAGGTGAGGGAGAGGAATCCATGCCCAAATCCAAGACCGCCAGTGAAACCGAACCGGTCGTTATTAAGAAATACGCCAACAGGCGGCTCTATAATACAGAGACGTCGAGCTATATCACGCTCGATCTGCTGTCGCAGATGACGCGCGAGGGCCGCGAGTTCGTGGTGGTGGATGCCAAGACGGGCGAGGATATCACCCATAATGTGCTCACCCAGATCATCATGGAGGAAGAGCAGCGCGGCAAGAATATGCTGCCGGTCAACTTCCTGCGCCAGCTGATCGCCATGTATGGCGATTCGATGCAGTCGATGGTGCCGCAATATCTCGAAGCGTCGATGGATGCCTTCCGCAAGAACCAGCAGCAGTTTCAGGAAGCGATGAAGGGCGCGTTCGGCGGCGGTCCGCTGGCCGAAATCGCCAAGCGCAACATGCAGATGTTCGAGGCGGCGGCAAGCGCATTCGGTACGACCATGCCGGGTATGCCGGGCATGACCCCACCGGCTCAGCCCGCGTCGGACGGCAGCAAGGATGACGAGATCGCCGAACTCAAGGCCCAGCTCGCAGCGCTGAACGCGAAGATCGACAAGCTGAGCTGATCCTCGCGCGAAGGGTCGACACAGGTGGCGCGTCTGGCCTATGGCGCGCCATCTTTTTTGTCTTCTTGCCAAGGTTCCGTCCCGTGAAGCACGCCCTTTCCGTCACCCGCGACCAGGATTTCGCCGCCTGGTATCAGGCCGTCATTTCCGAAGCCGACATGGCCGAGGAAAGCGGGGTTCGCGGATGCATGGTCATCCGGCCGTGGGGCTATGGCATCTGGGAACGGATGCAGACGCTGCTCGACGCGCGGATCAAGGCGACGGGGCATGAGAATTGCTATTTCCCGCTGTTCATTCCCTTGAGCTATTTCGAGAAGGAGGCCGAGCATGTCGATGGCTTCGCCAAGGAAATGGCGGTGGTCACCCATCACCGGCTGATCCAGAAGGACGGCAAGCTGGTGCCCGATCCCGACGCGAAGCTGGAGGAGCCGCTGGTCGTGCGGCCGACGTCGGAGACGGTGATCGGCGCGGCGTTCAGCCGCTGGGTGCAGAGCTGGCGCGACCTGCCGGTGCTCATCAACCAATGGGCCAATGTCGTGCGCTGGGAGATGCGCACGCGCATGTTCCTGCGCACCGCCGAATTTCTCTGGCAGGAGGGGCATACCGCCCATGCCACGGTGGACGAGGCGATGGACGAGACGCTCAAGATGCTGGAGGTCTATCGCGAATTTGCCGAGGATTGCGTCGCGCTGCCGGTGATCGCGGGCGAGAAGCCGGAGAATGAGCGCTTCCCCGGCGCCGTCGCGACCTATTCGATAGAGGCGATGATGCAGGATGGGAAGGCTTTGCAGGCGGGCACCTCCCATTTCCTGGGCACGACCTTTTCGGCGGCGCAGAATATCAAGTTCCAGAATGCCGAAGGTGCGCAGGAACTGGCGCAGACGACGAGCTGGGGCGTTTCGACGCGGATGATCGGCGGGCTCATCATGGTGCATGGCGACGATGACGGGCTGCGCGTGCCGCCGCGCGTCGCGCCCTATCAGATCGTCGTCGTGCCGATGCTGCGCGACAATGACGAGGATCAGGCGATCCTCGACTATGGCGGCGAACTGGTCGCATCGCTGAACGAGCTTGATGCGTTTCGCGAGCCGGTGCGCGCGTTGCTGGACAAGCGGCCGGCGAAGGCAGCGACCAAGCGGTGGGGCTGGGTGAAGAAGGGCGCGCCGATCGTGATCGAGGTCGGCGGGCGCGACGTGGCGGGCGGCAATGTGTCGGTGATCCGGCGTGATCGGCTCTATCGCGCGGATGGGAAGCTCGACAGCGCGATCGTCGCGAAGGGCGATTTCGTCGGCGGCGCGGTTGCGATGCTGGAGGATATTCAGGCGGCTTTGTTCGCGGACGCCAAGGCGCGGCTGGATGGGAGTATCGATCGGTCTGTGACCACGCTGGACGGCCTCAAGGCCTATTTCGACGCGAGCGCGAAGCCTGGCTGGGCCGAGGTGCAATGGGCCAAGCCGACGGGTGACGCGCTGGAGAAGGTGGTGCAGTGGCTGAAGGGCGAGAAGCTGACGCTGCGTAATGTGCCGCTGAATGCGGCGGCGGCGGATGGGGTTTGCGTGTTTACCGGCGCGCCGGCGGTCGAGCGGGTGCTGGTGGGGCGGAGTTATTGAGCGAATACTCCCCTCCTGCCTGCGGGAGGGGCAGCGAGACTTTAGCGCGTAGCGCTTTTAGTCGCAGCGGGGTGGGCTTACGTCACGTGGCGCTGGCCCACCCCCTAGCCCCCTCCCGCTTGCGGGAGGGGGAACAATTTACAGCACATATTTGCTCAGATCCGTATCCCGCGCCGCGGCGGCCAACTGCTTCTCCACATAGGCGGCGTCGATCGTCAGCGTTTCGCCGCGGCGGTCTTCGGCGTCAAAGCTGACGTCCTCCAGCAGCTTCTCCATCACGGTCTGGAGCCGCCGCGCGCCGATATTCTCGACTTCGCTGTTCACCTCGGCGGCGATCTTCGCGACGGCGCGGATACCGTCGGGCGTCAGATCGATCGTCACCTCCTCGGTCGCCAGCAGCGCGCGATATTGGGTGACGAGGCTGGCCTTCGTATCGGAGAGGATGGCGACGAAATCCTCCTCGGTCAGCGCTTTCAGCTCCACCCGGATCGGCAGGCGGCCCTGAAGTTCCGGCAGCAGGTCGCTGGGCTTGGCGACGTGGAATGCGCCGGACGCGATGAAGAGGATATGGTCGGTCTTGAGCGGGCCATATTTGGTCGAGACGGTGGTGCCCTCGATCAGCGGCAGCAGGTCGCGCTGCACGCCTTCGCGGCTGACGGAACCGCCGCGCACGTCGCTGACCGCGATCTTGTCGATCTCGTCAAGGAAGACGATGCCATTCTGCTCGGCGCTGGTGATGGCGACGCGCGCGACATCGTCCTGGTCGAGGCGCTTGTCCTGCTCTTCCTCCACCAGCTTGTCCCAGGCGTCGGCGACGCGCATCTTGCGCCGCTTCTTCTGTTGCTGGCCGAACGCCTTGGACATCATGTCGCTGAGGTTTATCATGCCGACCTGGCCGCCCATGCCGGGGATTTCCATCGGCATGGAGGGGCTGTCGGCGACCTCCACCTCGACCTCGACATCGTTCATCTGATTGCCCTCGATCCGCTGGCGGAAGGAGAGGCGGGTGGCTTCGCTTGCTTCCTTGCCGGTGAGCGCGTCGAGCAGGCGGGCCATGGCGGCTTCGGACGCGGCCTCGCGCACGGCTTCGCGGCGACGGTCCTTTTCGAGGCGCACGGCTTCCTCGACCAGGTCGCGGACGATCTGCTCCACGTCGCGGCCGACATAGCCGACCTCGGTGAATTTGGTCGCCTCGACCTTGACGAACGGGGCATCGGCCAGCTTGGCGAGGCGGCGGCTGATCTCGGTCTTGCCGCAGCCGGTCGGGCCGATCATCAGGATATTCTTGGGCGTCACCTCGTCGCGCAGGTCGGCGGACAGGTGCTGGCGCCGCCAGCGGTTGCGCAGCGCGACGGCGACGGCGCGCTTGGCGTCCTGCTGGCCGATGATATGCGCGTCAAGCGCGGCGACGATGGCTTTGGGGGTCAGGTTGTCGTTCATCTTCTAACTCCCCCCTCCCTTTCAAGGGAGGGGCAGGGGGTGGGTCGCGCGCATCGCGCGCGTTGCAATCTATCGAGATGGAGCAAGCTCGCTGCGCTCGCACCCACCCCAACCCCTCCCTTGATAGGGAGGGGCTTTTTTCAGGTCAGCTTGCGCTGTCCAGCGTTTCGATCGTCAGTTGGTCGTTGGTGTAGACGCAGATGTCGGCGGCGACGGCCATCGCCTTGCGGGCGAGGGTTTCGGCGTCGGCCTCATAGTCCACCAGCGCGCGGGCGGCGGCGAGGGCGAAATTGCCGCCCGATCCGATCGCAGCGACGCCGTTCACCGGCTCCAGCACGTCGCCATTGCCGGTCAGGATCAGCGTCACATCCTTGTCCGCGACGATCATCATCGCTTCCAGATTGCGGAGATATTTGTCGGTGCGCCAGTCCTTGGCGAGTTCGACGGCGGCGCGCATCAGTTGGCCGTTATGGCGTTCCAGCTTCGCTTCGAGGCGTTCGAACAGGGTGAAGGCGTCGGCGGTCGCGCCGGCGAAGCCGCCGATGACCGATCCGTCGTGGAGGCGGCGCACCTTCTTCGCATTGGGCTTCATCACCGTCTGGCCCATTGAGACCTGGCCGTCGCCGGCGACGACGACCTTTCCATTTTTGCGGACCGACATGATGGTGGTGCCATGCCAGACCGGCATGGAGGAACGGGCAGTGTCTTGCATGACGCGGCATATGGGTCGCGCGCGGCTGCTCCGCAAGCGGGGGGTAGCGCGCGCGGCGAGCCGTGTGCTTTGGGCGACCATATTCATGACAAAGGCTGTTGGAACAAAGGCAGGCCCGTTGACATTGTGCAGTGCACAACGGAAGATGCCCAACCACCTCTATGGAGTCCCGCATGTCCCTCAAGGCCAGAGCCCAGGAAAAGGTCGAGCGCGCCGGGATTTCCAATTATAGCTTCGATCAGGACATATTGGTGATGTGCGGCGTGCGCTATGCGATCGAAGCTTGCGATTGTGGCGAACCCGAGTGCGACGGCGTTCGCTTGCGCAAAAACGCGACGGCGATCGGGCGGATTCTCCAGTAGCAGGCGATTGATTCTCCGCAACAGCCGCCGTCCTGCTTGACAGAGCGCGCTCGCGATGCCAATGGCCGCCTCCTCCTTTCAGGGGGCGCGTAGCTCAGCGGTAGAGCACACCCTTCACACGGGTGGGGTCACAGGTTCAATCCCTGTCGCGCCCACCATGACCCGGCAGGGCATGGCAGGACAGATTATTTCCCGGCATTGATCTTTTCTTCGGCCTCGCGCTAAGCCTGTGGCCTGTATCGCGGCGTTTCGGGCCGCGCCGAAAGGATGACCATGCCTCCCTATCTGAAAGCCGGCGGCGCACTGCTGGCGCTCTCCGTTCCGGCTGCCGCCCAGGCGCAAGACACGCTGACGCTGGAGCGGGTGTTCGCCAGCCCCGACCTCGCCGGGCCGCAGCCGCGCGCGCTGAAACTCTCGCCGGACGGATCGCTGGTGACGCTGCTGAAGCCGCGCGCGGACGAGAAGGAACGGCTGGACCTGTGGGCGATCGACACGGGCACCGGCCGGGAGCGGATGCTGGTCGATTCGAAGAAGACCGGGAGCGGGGCGGACCTCACCGAAGCGGAGAAGATGCAGCGCGAGCGCGACCGGAGCGTGGCGGGCAGCACCGGCATCGTCAGCTATGACTGGTCGCCGGACGGGAAGAGCATCCTCGTGCCGGTCGATGGCGACCTCTATCTCGCGGGGCTGGACGGCAAGGTCGCGCGGCTGACCGATACGGCGGACGGCGAACTGAATGGCGTTGTCAGCCCCAGGGGCGGGTTCGTGTCGTTCGTGCGGGGCGGCAATCTGTTCGTCCAGCCGGTCGGCGGCGGCGAGCGGCAGGTGACGACGGGTGCGAGCGATACGGTGAGCTGGGGCGTCGCGGAGTTCGTGGCGCAGGAGGAGATGGACCGGCGCACCGGCTATTGGTGGTCGCCCGACGACCGGCTGATCGCGGTCGCGCGGGTGGACGAAGGTCCGGTCGGCACCGTCACCCGCACCGCGATCGGCGGAGAAGGGACCAAGGTCTATACCCAGCGCTATCCGGCGGCGGGCACGCCCAATGCGATCGTGGACCTTTATGTCATGAAGCCCGATGGGTCGGGGCAGGTGCAGGTCGATCTGGGGCCGGAAAAGGACATCTACCTCGCGCGCGTCAACTGGTCGAAGGATGGCCGCACGCTCTATGTGCAGCGCGAAAGCCGGGATCAGAAACGGCTCGACCTGCTTGGCGTCGATCCGGCCACGGGCAAGGCTCGCGTTCTGCTGACCGAGACGGCGAAAACATGGGTCAACCTGTCCGACAATTTCCGGCCGCTCAAGGACGGGAGCTTCCTGTGGTGGTCGGAGAAGAGCGGCCATGGGCATCTCTACCGAGTCACGGGGGACAGGTGGACTCCGCTCACCAGCGGCGCTTGGGAAGTGCGCGATGTGCTGGGCGTGGATGAGGGGCGCGGGCTCGTCTACTTCACCGGCAACCGGGAGACGCCGCTGGAGCAGCAGCTTTACGTCACCTCACTGGCGAAGGCGGACGCGCCGCGCGCCTTGACCCAGCAGGGCTGGTGGAACGATGCGGTGATGGACGGCGCGGCCAGCCGGGTGATCGTGACGCGGCAGAATAGCGACCAGCCCAAGCAGGTGTTTCTCGCCGACAATGCGGGCAAGCAGCTGCAATGGCTGTCGCAGAACGCGCTGACGGGCGATCATCCCTATGCGCCCTATGTCGCCAGCCATGCGAAGACGATATTCGGCACGGTGAAGGCGGCAGACGGATCGACGCTCTACACCAAGATGATGACCCCGCCGCTGGAGCCGGGGAAGCGCTATCCGGTCTTTATGATCCATTATGGCGGGCCGGGCGCGGGGCGGCAGGTGACCAATAGCTGGTCCGGGGCGCTGAACCAGTATCTGGTGGATCGCGGCTGGATCGTCTTCGCGATCGACAATCGCGGCACGCCCGATCGCGGCAAGGCGTTCGAGGATCAGCTCTATCGCGCCATGGGCACGGTGGAGGTGGAGGATCAGTTGAAGGGCGTCGAGTGGCTGAAGAGCCAGCCCTTTGTCGATCCCAGGCGGATCGCCACCTATGGCTGGTCCTATGGCGGTTATATGTCCTTGAAGCTGCTGGAGAAAGCGCCCGGCACTTTTTCCGCCGCCATTGCCGGTGCGCCGGTGACCAAGTGGGAGCTTTACGACACCCATTATACCGAGCGCTATCTGGGCCAGCCGCAGGACAAGCCCAGCGCCTATCCGGCGTCCGACGCGATCGACGAGGCGGTGAAGATCCGCGATCCGCTGCTGCTGGTCCACGGCATGTCGGACGACAATGTGGTGTTCGACAATTCGACCGCGCTGATGGCGAAGATGCAGGGGGCCGCGGTGCCGTTCGAGCTGATGGTCTATCCGGGGCAGACGCATCGGGTCGGCGGGCCGAAGATCAGCGTGCATCTGTGGCGCACGATCGAGGATTTTCTGGCGCGGCGCGGGGTCGGGCCGGACCCGAAATAGAGGCCGGGGCGAAGGCGGGATTGGCGGGGGGAAAGCCCATTTGTCTGGACAAATGGCGACAGGCCGCTATGCGCCGGCCCCGCAAATCCTTGCACGAGTGGAGTGTTGAGTCATGGGTTACAAGGTCGTCGTCGTCGGAGCCACCGGAAATGTGGGCCGCGAGATGCTGACCATTCTCGCCGAGCGCGAGTTCCCGATTGACGAGATCGCGGCGGTCGCTTCGCCCCGGTCGCAGGGCACCGACATCGATTTCGGTGACAGCGGCAAGACGCTCAAATGCAAGAATATCGAGCATTTCGATTTCACCGGCTGGGACATCGCGCTGTTCGCGGCGGGCAGCGGCCCGACCGCGACCTATGCGCCCAAGGCGGCGGCGGCCGGTTGCGTGGTGATCGACAATAGCTCGCTCTACCGCATGGATCCGGACGTGCCGCTGGTCGTGCCCGAGGTGAACCCGGATGCGATCGACGGCTACGTCAAGAAGAACATCATCGCCAACCCCAACTGCTCGACCGCGCAGATGGTGGTCGCGCTGAAGCCGCTGCATGACGCCGCCAAGATCAAGCGCGTCGTCGTCGCCACCTATCAATCGGTGTCCGGCGCGGGCAAGGCGGGCATGGACGAACTGTTCGAGCAGAGCCGCAACATCTTCGTCGGAGACCCGGCGGAAGCGAAGAAGTTCACCAAGCAGATCGCCTTCAACGTGATCCCGCATATCGACGTGTTCCTGGACGATGGATCGACCAAGGAAGAATGGAAGATGGTCGCGGAGACGAAGAAGATCCTCGACCCCAAGGTCAAGGTGACGGCGACCTGCGTGCGCGTGCCCGTGTTCGTCGGCCATAGCGAGGCGATCAACATCGAGTTCGAGAACGAGATTTCGGCGAAGGAAGCACAGGACATATTGCGCGAGGCGCCGGGGATCATGCTGGTCGATAAGCGCGAGGACGGCGGCTATGTCACGCCTGTGGAATGCGTGGGCGACTATGCGACCTTCATCAGCCGGGTGCGCGAGGATTCGACCGTGGACAACGGCCTCTCGCTCTGGTGCGTCAGCGACAATCTCCGCAAGGGCGCGGCGCTGAACGCGGTGCAGATCGCGGAACTGCTGGGGCGGCGGCATTTGAAGAAGGGGTGAAGCGGGGATGATCGCCGGCGCTGTTGCGGTGTGGAAGGCTGTTCCGCTCGCGCAGCGCCGAATGATCCTTTTGCTGGTAGCTGCGGTGGCGCTGGCTAATATCGCGCAGCCCTATCCCGATCTTGCGCCGCTGCAACATGGGCCGACCCTTGCTTTGGCAATTGCAGCGCCATGGTTGCTGCGGCGATGGCCAATCGCAAACAAGGCGGCGGCGTGCCTGCTGCTCTTCCTGCTGCTTCACACCTTCGCGGCGCGATGGATTTACAGCTATGTGCCCTATGATGAATGGGCGCAGGCGCTGATCGGCCGGGATGTTTCAAGCTCGATCGGCATGGAGCGGAACGGCTTTGACCGACTGGTCCATTTCGCTTTCGGCGCGCTGCTGACTTTTCCGATCGGGCATATTGTCGAGCGCCATGGCCGCGTCAGGCAGCGGCTCGCGGTGCTGTTCGCTTTTTGTGCGATAGGGTTCGGCAGTGCGATATATGAGATATTCGAATGGCTGCTGACCATTATCGCGGCGCCCGACATGGCCGAATATTATAATGGACAGCAGGGCGACATGTGGGACGCCCAAAAAGATATGGCGCTGGCGCAGTTGGTCAGCCTATGCGCACTTGTGCCGCTTCTGTGGTGCCGCCGACCTGAGCCTGCCCGCCCCTAATCTATTTGCACGAGGATCATTGTGATGACCGACCTCCCCCTCGAACGCCATGAGGTCAGGGGCTTTGACGGCCTGCCGATCGCGGTTCATGTCGTGGGGCAGGGGCGCGATCTCATGTTGATTCATGGCTATTTCTCGAACGCCTGGACCAACTGGATTCGCTATGGTCATGCGGCGAAGCTGGTCGAGGCGGGGTTCCGGTTGATCCTGCCTGACCTGCGCGGGCATGGCGAGAGCGCGAAGCCGCATGATCCGGCCGCTTATCCCGCCGATGCGCTGACCGACGACAATCTGGCGGTGGTCGCGCATTTCGGCCTCACCAACTATGATCTGGGCGGCTATTCGCTGGGGGCGCGGACGACGGTGCGGATGCTGGCGCGGGGCGCGAACCCGCGGCGCGTGATCCTGTCGGGCATGGGGCTCCGGGGGCTGACGCAGACGCTCGACAATGGCGGCTATTACACCAACGTCCTCACCAACCTCGGCACGTTCGAGCGCGGGACGTCGGAGTGGATGACCGAGGCGTTTCTGAAGACCACCAAGGGCGATCCGGTCGCGCTGCTCAACATCCTCAAGACCTTCGTCGATACGCCGGCGGAGGTGATCGCGGGCTTCCGGCAGCCCACGGCCGTCATCTGCGGGGCGGACGACGACAGCAATGGCAGCGCGCATGAGCTGGCCGATATCCTGCCCGACAGCCGTTATTATGAGGTGCCGGGCAGTCATATGAACGCCGTCACCCGCAAGGAGCTGGGGCAGGCGATGGTCGATTTCCTGACCGCTTGACTGTATCGCATCGCTAAGCCAGCTTCCCCGCATCAACCGATAAGGGGACGCACATGAAAATCGCCATCTCGCTCGCCGCGCTTGCGGCCGGGCTCGTCGCTTCGCCGGTGCTGGCGCAGCAGGCGCCGGCCGCGACCGACGCCGAAACCTTCCTCGCCCAGGCGGAAAAGCGGATGTTCGACCATTCGATCATCAACGGCCGCGCATCCTGGCTCAATGCAACTTATCTGACCGACGACAGCGACGCGGTCGCTTCCTATTTCGGAGCGATCGATACCAAGATGCGGGTCGAGTTCGCGCTGGAAGCGGCGAAATATGCGACCGCGCCGGGGCTGACGCCGGAGACGAAGCGGCGGCTGACGCTGCTGCGAACCGCGCTGACATTGCCCGCACCGATGACGCCGGGCGCGGCCGAGCAGCTCAACGACCTGTCGACCCGGCTCCAGTCCGCTTATGGCAAGGGCAAGGGCACGCTGCGCGGCCAGCCGATCAACGGCAGCGACATCGAAGCGGAGATGGGGACGAACCGCAATCCCGATGAGCTGAAGGAGATGTGGGTCAGCTGGCATGACACTGTCGGCGCGCCGATGCGGCAGGATTACGCCAAGCTGGTCGGCATCGCGAACGCAGGGGCGAAGGAGTTGGGCTTTGCGGATACGGGCGCGATGTGGCGGTCCAAATATGACATGCCGGCCGACGATTTCGCGACGCTGACCGACAAAATCTGGGCGGAGGTGAAGCCGCTCTACGACCAGCTCCATTGCTATACCCGCACCAAATTGAACGAGAAATATGGCGACGCGGTGCAGGCGAAGACCGGGCCGATCCGCGCCGACCTGCTCGGCAATATGTGGGCGCAGGAATGGGGCAATATCTATGACGTGGTCGCGCCGGCGGGGGCGGGCGACCTTGGCTATGATGTGGGCGACCTGCTGAAGGCCAAGGGGTTTATCGAGACCAAGGCGACCCAGGTCGATACGCCCGATACGCCGGAAAAGCAGCGGCGCGGCTATTGGGAAAAGCAGATGTTCAAGATCGGCGAGGGCTTCTATTCCTCGCTGGGCTTCGCGCCTCTGCCCGCGACCTTCTGGGAGCGGACTCAGTTCGTCAAGCCGCTCGATCGCGAGGTCGTGTGCCATGCGTCGGCCTGGGACATCGACAACAAGGACGATCTGCGGGTCAAGATGTGCACCAAGGTGAATGGCGACGATTTCGTGACCATTCATCATGAGCTGGGGCATAATTATTACCAGCGCGCCTATAACAAGCAGCCGCAGCTCTACCTCGACGGCGCGAACGATGGCTTCCACGAAGCGATCGGGGATTTTGTCGCGCTTTCGATCACGCCCGACTATCTGGTGCAGATCGGACTGCTCGATCCGGCCAAGGTGCCGGGTACGGATAAGGATATCGGCCTGCTGCTGCGGCAGGCGATGGACAAGGTCGCCTTCCTGCCCTTCGGCCTCTTGATCGACAAATGGCGCTGGGGCGTGTTCGACGGATCGATCCCGGAAAGCCAATATGAGAAGGGCTGGACCGACCTGCGCTTGAAATATCAGGGCATCATCCCGCCGGTCGCGCGCGACGAGAGCAAGTTCGACGCGGGCGGCAAATATCATATTCCCGGCAACACGCCCTATACCCGCTACTTCCTGGCGCGGGTGTTGCAGTTCCAGTTTTATGAAGCGGCGTGCAAGCAGGCGGGCTGGAAGGGGCCGCTGCATCGCTGTTCTTTCTATGGCGACAAGGCGGTAGGCGCGAAGCTCAATGCGATGCTGGAGCTGGGCGCGTCCAAGCCCTGGCCCGATGCGCTGGCGGCCTTCACCGGCAGCCGGGAGATGTCGGGCAAGGCGCTGGTCAGTTACTTCGCGCCGTTGCAGAAATGGCTGGCGCAGCAGAACAAGGGCAAGTCTTGCGGCTGGTAATCTCTTAGTAACCACATTATTCGCGGGGTCCATGAACCCCGCGATTATCATCATTGCCCTGTTGTTCTTCACCAGCAGCATCATGGCGGTCGCGATGACCGTCGCCTGGGTGCATTTCGGGCGGCAGCGCCATGTTCGTAGCTGGGCCTTGTCTTACGGTCTGTCGATCCTGCAATGGATCGCGAACGCGGCGGGGCTGCTGCTGAAGAGCCCGGCGCTGATCGCCATCGCCAGCCTGTTCATCGTGGTGAGCGGGTCGTTGGTGCTGGTGGGGGTCTATCAACGTGCCGGGCGAGCGGTGCCGCGCGGGGCGTTGCTGGCGGCAGGATCGCTGGTGGCGCTGGCGGGCGCTTATGTCGCGATCGTCAACGATCGGCCGCTCCAGGGCATGATCGTGCCGGGCTATGTCGGCATCCTCATGCTCTGTTCGGCGGTTGCGCTTCGGCCCAAGGACCGGCGGTTCAGCGCGCCGGAAATGGCGCTGTTCGTGATGTTCGCGCTGTTCGCTCTGTTCCAGACGGCGCTCGCCGGCAGCGCGGCGCTGGAGCTGGGGCGCGGGACCAGCGCCGGCATGGCGACCTATCGCGCGGTCATGGCGCTCTGCCTGCCCTCCATCTATGTGGGATCGGGGGTCGCGGCGGTGCTGGTGGTGGCGGGTGATCTGGCGCATCAGCTCAGGCGGCAGATGCTTCATGATCCGATGACGGGAGTGCTGAACCGGCGCGGGCTGGAGGAAGCGGCGGCGGGGGCGATCGCCAATGCGCACCGACATGGCCGGCCGCTGGCACTAGTGGTGTGCGATCTCGACGGGTTCAAGGCGTTGAACGACGGGTTCGGGCATATCGCCGGGGACGCGGCGCTGCGCGGCTTTGCCCAATTGCTCAAGAGCGCGGTGCGGCGCGGCGATATTGTGGGGCGGATGGGCGGCGATGAGTTTGGCTTGCTGCTGGTCGAGACCGACGCTGTCGCCGCCGCCGAGGTGATGGAGCGGGTGCGCGCGGAAGTCGCGTGTCTGCGGCTGCCGGGCGCGGCCGACGCCCGGCTCAACGCCAGCTTCGGGGTGGCGCAGCTGGACGGTAGCGACCGGGAGCTGGACGATCTGGTCGCGCGGGCGGACAAGGCGCTCTATGACGCGAAGAATGCGGGCAAGAACCGGGTTGCGATCTGGCGCGAAGCGGCGTGAGTATAACCCTTCTCGTCATTCCCGCGAAAGCGGGAACCCATCTCCTGACTTTGCACCAACCGGATAACGCTGGAGATGGATCCCCGCCTTCGCGGGGATGACGGATGAGGGTTAGTGCGCGTTACCGGAATGGCGGTTCGTTGAAGGCGCGCAGCTTGCGGCTGTGGAGCTTCGCGCCTTCCTGGCGCAGCAGTTCGCAGGTCATGAGGCCGACGCGGAGATGGCCGGCGATGGCTTCCTCGTAGAAGCGGTTGGCCTGGCCGGGTAGCTTGAGTTCGCCGTGGATCGGCTTGTCCGAGACGCAGAGCAGGGTGCCGTAGGGCACGCGGAAGCGGTAGCCCTGCGCCGCGATCGTTGCCGATTCCATGTCGATACCGACCGCGCGCGACAGGCTGAAGCGCAGGGCGGAGTGGGAATAGCGCAGTTCCCAGTTGCGATCGTCGGTAGTGACGACGGTGCCGGTGCGCAGGCGGCGCTTGAAATCCTCCGGGTCGCCGCCGCCCAATATCGCCTCCGCCGCGCTCGCCATCGCGACCTGCACCTCGGCGATGGCCGGGACGGGGATTTCGGGCGGGAGCATGGCGTCGAGCACCTTGTCGTCGCGCAGATAGGCGTGGGCGAGGACATAGTCGCCGATCCGCTGACTGGGGCGCAGGCCGCCGCAATGGCCGATCATCAACCAGGCTTCGGGGCGCACGACCGCCAGATGGTCGCAGATCGTCTTGGCGTTGGCCGGCCCCACGCCGATATTGACGAGGGTGATGCCGCTGCGGTCGGGGGCGATCAGGTGATAGGCGGGCATCTGGTGCCGGCGCCAGGCGCTGTCGGCGACCATGCGGGCGGGATCGGCGGTCTCGGGCGTCACATAGACGCCGCCCGCGCCCGAAAGCGCGGTGAAGCGGCTGCCCTCGCGCTTCAGTTCGGCGCAGGCCCAGGCGACGAACTCGTCGACATAGCGGTGATAGTTGGTGAAGAGGATGTAGCGCTGCACATGCTCGGCCGGTGTGCCGGTATAATGTTTGAGCCGGGCGAGCGAGAAGTCGGTGCGCAGGCCATCGAACAAAGCGAGCGGCCGGTCGCCCTGTGCGTCGGGGACGAACAGGCCGTCGGCAATCTCGTCGCCTATCTCAGCCAGTTCGGTCGCGGGGAAGTGGCGCGCCAGTTCGGTCGGCGGGGTGCCGTCGAGCGCGTTGATGTCGAGCCCGTCGAGCACATAGGGGAAAGGGATCTGCTGGTCGCTGAGGCCAACGTCGATCTCCACCCCATAGTCGCGGACGAGGAGGTCGATCTGCTCGGCGAGATAGTCTCCGAACATCGCCGGGCGGGTGACGGTGGTGACATAGCGGCCGGGCTGCGACAGGCGGGCGAAGGAGCGGCCCGGCGGCGGGGCGGCATCGCGATCCCGGTAGGTGATGCGCAGTTCGGGATAGCAGAAGCGCCGGTCGGTTCGCGCCTCGGGCGGGGGCACGCTGCCGTCGCGGGCATAAGCGCGCATGGCGTCGCGCAGCGTGTCGATGGAAGTCTGGTAGATATGGTCGAGTTGCGCGACCGTCGCGTTGCCGATGCTCTGTGTCATCGCCTCCTGTTACCGTCTTTGCATGACGGAAGGAAGACGGGAGGATGGATCGGGCGGCGATCATGCCGCCACCCGATCCCGATCGATCAGAGCTGGCCCAGCAGATGCTCGGCGGAGGAGACCTTGAAGTCGCCGGGCGCTTCGACATTCAGTTCCTCGACCACGCCGTCCTTGACCAGCATCGAGAAACGCTGGCCGCGCGTGCCGAGACCGAATTTGCTGCCGTCCATGGTGAGGCCCACCGCCTGCGCGAAGTCGCCATTGCCGTCGGCCAGCATCGTCACCTTGTCGTCCGCGCCCGCCGACTTGCCCCAGGCGCCCATGACGAAGGCGTCGTTGACGGCGGTGCAGGCGATCTCGTCTACGCCTTTGGCCTTGAGTTCCTCGGCCTTCTCGATGAAGCCGGGCAGATGCTTGGCCGAGCAGGTGGGCGTGAACGCGCCGGGGACGGAGAAGATCGCGACCGTCTTGCCGGCGAAATAGTCGTCGGACGCCACCGCTTCGGGGCCGTTTTCGGTCATTTTGGTGAAGGTGGTGCTGGGCAGGCGGTCGCCCTTGGAAATGGTCATGCGCGGTCTCCTTGGCCTTATGACGGGCGGGAGGTCGGGTATGGCGGCTCGCCTGTCAAGGGCGGGCGGCCGGAATATGCCACGCCGCCCGCACCATGCGACGGCGCGCGCTTGGAAAGGCGCGGCGCTCGTCTATATTCGGCTTATGACAGATACGCGCTTTTATGGCGGGCATTTCCTGCTCGCCTTGCCCGGCATGGAGGATATGCGGTTCGACCATAGCGTCGTTGCCCTGTGCGTGCACGACGAAAATGGCGCGCTGGGCATAGCCGTGGGCGAGGAGATTGAGGGAGTCAGCTTCCGCGACCTGCTTGCGAGCTTCGACATAGACGGCAGCGGCGTCCCCGACGTGCCGGTGCTGCGCGGCGGGCCGGTGGAGCCGCGCCGGGGTTTCGTGCTGCATTCGCTCGACTGGGGCGGGCAGGACATGATGCAGGTCGGCAACCGCTGGGGCCTGTCGGGATCGCTCGACATATTGAAGGCGATTGCCGAGGGGCGCGGCCCGAGCCGCTATCTGATCGCGCTCGGCTATGCCGGATGGGGCGCGGGGCAACTGGAGCAGGAGATGACGGGCGAAAGCTGGTTCCTGGCCGAGGGCGACGCGGACCTGCTGTTCGAGGCGCCGGCGCGGCGGCGCTGGGCCGCGGCCTTCGCGGCGGCGGGGGTGGATGCGTCGCATCTGGTGTCGGGCGCGGGCTCTGCCTGAAGCCACATAAAGAAAACTTTATATATGGTTGTCAGGGCAGCCGGCCGTTGGTAAAGGCGGTGCCATCACGCCCGCGCGGACTTGGGTTCGGGCCGGCTCCAATCAAGTAACGGAGACATGTTCGTGGCCACCGCACCCGCCACCCAGGCGCAGGATTATGTGATTGCCGACATCGGCCTTGCCGCCTTCGGCCGCAAGGAAATCGAGATCGCCGAGACCGAGATGCCCGGCCTCATGGCGTTGCGCGAGGAATTCGGCCCGAGCCAGCCGCTGAAGGGCGCGCGCATCACCGGGTCGCTGCACATGACGATCCAGACCGCCGTACTGATCGAGACGCTGACGGCGCTGGGCGCCAAGGTGCGCTGGGCGACCTGCAACATCTATTCGACGCAGGACCATGCCGCAGCCGCCATCGCTGCTTCGGGCGTGCCGGTCTTTGCGGTCAAGGGCGAGAGCCTCCAGGAATATTGGGATTATGTCGAGCGCATCTTCGACTGGCATGACGATGAAAGCGGCGTCTGCAACCTGATCCTGGACGATGGCGGCGACGCCACCATGTTCGCGCTGTGGGGCGCGCGGGTCGAGGCGGGCGAGGAACTGTTCACCCCGTCGAACGAGGAAGAGGAAATCTTCTGCGCGGTGCTGAAGCGCGTGCTGAAGGAGCGCCCCGGCTTCCTGACCAAGACCGTCCAGTCGATCAAGGGCGTGTCGGAAGAGACCACCACGGGCGTCCATCGCCTTTATGAGCTGTCGAAGAAGGGCAAGCTGCCCTTCCCGGCGATCAACGTGAACGACAGCGTCACCAAGTCGAAGTTCGACAATCTCTATGGCTGCAAGGAGTCGCTGGTGGACGCGATCCGTCGCGGCACCGACGTGATGCTGGCGGGCAAGGTCGCCTGCGTCGCGGGCTTCGGCGATGTCGGCAAGGGTTCGGCGGCGTCGCTGCGCAACGGCGGCGCGCGCGTGCTGGTGACCGAGATTGATCCGATCTGCGCGCTTCAGGCGGCGATGGAAGGCTATGAGGTCGTGACGATGGAGGAGGCCGCGCCGCGCGCCGACATCTTCGTCACCGCGACCGGCAACGAAGGCGTTCTGACCGTCGACCATATGCGCGCGATGAAGAATATGGCGATCGTGTCCAATATCGGCCATTTCGACAGCGAGATCGAGATTGCCGGCCTCCAGAACTTCAAATGGACCGAGATCAAGCCGCAGGTCGACGAGGTCGAATTCCCCGACGGCAAGAAGATCATCGTCCTGTCGAAGGGCCGTCTGGTGAACCTGGGTAACGCGACGGGCCATCCGAGCTTCGTGATGTCGGCCAGCTTCACCAACCAGACGCTGGCGCAGATCGAGCTGTGGACCCGCAGCGAGCAATATCAGAACGACGTTTATGTGCTGCCCAAGCATCTGGACGAGAAGGTCGCGGCGCTGCACCTTGAAAAGCTGGGCGTGAAGCTGACCAAGCTGTCGCCCAAGCAGGCTGACTATATCGGCGTGCCGGTGGAAGGGCCGTTCAAGCCCGATCATTATCGGTACTGATCGTCATTGCGATCGAGTGCATGAAGGGAGGCGGCGACGCCTCCCTTTTTGTTTGCATGCCGCCTTCCCGCCACGGCCGTTCTGGTCTAGGCCCGGTCGGATCATGAGCAGGGACAGGCAGGGTCGGCAGGCGTGGGGGACGGAAGCGTGATCGCGCTATCGCCCTTTGCCGCCATCCTGCTGGGCGTGGTGCTGGCCGCATGGCTGGGCGCGGCGCTCTGGGCGCTGCTGAGCGGGCAGCGGATGCGGCGCGACGGAACCCAGGCGCAGGGCAAGCTCGATCGGCTGGCGGTGCTGCTGGCGTCCGCTCCGGCCGCGCCGGTGATCGTGCATCCCGACGGGCGGCTGGAGGCCGCCGACCGGCTCGCCAAATGGCTGGGCAAGGCGCGGGTGCCCAGTTTCCTGTCCGAACTGACCGATCCGCAGGGCGGGCTGGAGCCGGACGACGCCGCCGGGCTGGCGCGCGAGGTCGCTGCCGCCCAGCGCGCCGGGCGGAGCTTCGCGCTGCCGGTGCGGGGGCAGGGATCGTCGCGCCTGCTGCTGGTGCGCGGCGCGCCGGCAGGGCCGGGGCTGTCCGAAAGCGGCGGCGTGGTGCTGTGGATCTTCGACGCGACCGACAGTCAAGCGGAGATCGAATCGCTCAAGGGCCATGTGGCGCAGCTGCGCGACGCGCTGGAGGCCCTTGCGGGGCTGGTCGAGGCGGCGCCCTTCCCGATGTGGCATCGCACCCCCGACCTGCGCCTCAGCCTCGTCAACAGCGCCTATGTCCGGGCGGTGGATGGCGAGAATGCGGCGGAGGTCATCGCCAACGGCATCGAACTGGTCGAGGCGGCGGGCGGGGTCAGCCCGCAGGCGGCGGCGGCCGAGGCGGTAGCGCAGGACGCGCCAATGGATCGCATGGTCCCTGCCACGATCGACGGCGAGCGGCGGACGATGCGGGTGGTCGATGTGCCGCTGGGGCCGGCGGGCGTGGCGGGATACGCAGTCGATCACCATGCGCTGGAGCAGGCGCGGGTCGAGCATCGGCGGCTGGAAGCGGCGCAGCGCGATTTGCTCGATCGCCTGTCCGCCGGCGTCGCCCGCTTCGGCCCGGACCGGGCGCTGCGTTTCTGGAACCAGCCCTTCATGAGCCTGTTCGGGCTGCGGCAGGAGGCGCTGGCGGACGCGCCGTTGTTCGAGCGGGTGCTGGACCAGATGCGCGACGCGCGCCGGCTGCCCGAGCATCGCGATTTCCCGGCCTGGCGCACCGAGCGGCGCAACTGGTTCCTGTCGCCCGATCCGCAGGAGGAAAATTGGCTGCTCCAGGACGGCACGCATCTGCGCGTCTATGCTCAGCCTCTGCCCGATGGCGGGCTGCTGCTGATCTTCGAGGACCGGACGGAGCAGGTGCAACTGTCGAGCGCGCGCGACACGTTGCTGCGGGTGCGGACCGCGACGTTCGACAATCTGTTCGAGTCGATCGGTGTTTTCTCTGCCGACGGGCGGCTCCAGATGTGGAACAGCCGGTTCCGCACAGTCTGGGGCGCGACCGAGGAGTTGCTGGCGTCGCATCCGCGCATCGACGACCTGATGCGCGCGGTGCAGGAGAAGCTCGCCAAGCCGCAGCAGAGCAAGCTGGTGCGCGAACTGGTGCGCGCCGCCACGATCGAGCGCAAGCAGCGCGGGGGGCATGTGGGCTTTGCCGATGGTCGCATGTTCGAGTTCGCGGCGATCCCCCTGCCCGATGGCAATGCGCTCTTCACCATGCTGGACGTGACCGACAGCCGCCGGGTCGAGCAGATGCTGCGCGACCGCAACGAGGCGCTGGAGCAGGCGGACAAGGTCAAGACCGCCTTCGTCACCAATATGAGCTACGAACTACGCACGCCGCTCACCACCATATCGGGCTTCGCCGAGATGATGAGCGCAGGCTATGCTGGCGAGCTGAGTGATGCGGCGCGCGGCTATGTCGATGGCATTTTGCAGAGCACGGCGCGGCTTTCGATGCTGATCGACAATGTGCTGGACCTGACCCAGGGTGAGGTGGGGACGCTACCACTCGAGCGGGCGGTGGTCGATCTGGCGGCGCTGGCCCGCACCAGCGCGGAGCGGTTGAAGGCGGAGGCAACCGCCAAGGGGATCGATCTGGCGGTAACGATGCAGCCGACCCTCGGCACGGTGCAGGGCGATGCCCGGCGGATCGGGCAGGCGATCGACCATCTGCTGGAAAATGCCATCCGCTATTGCGGCAAGGGCGCGCGCATCCTGCTGCATGGCGACGGCGCGGCGGATCGGGCGCGGATCGTGGTGTCGGACGATGGGCCGGGCATCACCGTAACGCAGCAGAGTGCGATCTTCGATCCCGCGGTGCGGGCGGGGCAGGCGCGGAATGGGGGAAGGGCGGGCATCGGCCTGCCGCTGGCGCGCCAATTGGCGGAGGCGCATGGCGGGCGGCTGGAGCTGGTGTCCAAGCCGGGGCAGGGCACGATGGCGGTGATCGAGCTGCCGCGTGGCTGAGACCGTGCTGCACCTGCCCGACGAGGCGGCGATGCTGGCGCTCGGCGCGCGGATCGCGCCCCATGCGCGGATCGGCGACGTGATCGCCCTGGAAGGCGCCCTTGGCATGGGCAAGACGACGCTGGCGCGCGGCATATTGGCGGCGCTGGGGCTGGAGGGGGAAGCGCCGAGTCCGAGTTTCGCCATCGTCCAGCCCTATGACGTGCCCGAAGTCCGGCTGCCGGTGGCGCATGTCGATCTTTACCGCCTGGACGCGGCGGAGGAGGCCGAGGAACTGGCATTGGGCGACTATCTGATGGACAGCATGTTGCTGATCGAATGGCCCGACCGGCTGGGGGACGGGCTGTGGTCCCATGCGCTCCGCCTGACGATAGAGGATGCGGGCGAGGATGCTGGCGAGGGCGGGCGGCGCTTGACAGCGGACGTGCCGGACGCTTGGACGGAGCGATGGTCCCAGATATGATCCCGCCACCTGCCGCGCCCGCCTTCCTAGCCGACGCCGGCTGGGGCGCGGCCGCCATATTGCCGCTGGCCGGCGACGCCTCCTTCCGCCGCTATTTCCGCGTGGTGGAAGGCGGTCGGCGCGCGGTGCTGATGGACGCTCCGCCGCCGCATGAAGACCCGCGCCCGTTCATCGCCATCGCCGAGCATCTGAACGCCGACGGCTTTGCCGCGCCGCGCATATTGGCGCGTGACCTGATGCATGGGCTGGTGCTGATCGAGGATTTCGGCGACCTGCGCGTCAAGGAGCATCTGGACGCCGACCCGGAGGCGGAGCTGGCGACATATAAGCGGGCGGTCGATCTGCTGGTCGATCTGCACCGCAAGCCCGCCGCCGACCTGCCGCCCTATGACCGGGCGGTCTATCAGCGCGAGGCGGGGTTGCTGACCGACTGGTATTGCCCGGCAGCGGGGCTGGAGGTCGATGCCGACACTTATGTCCAGGCATGGGACGCGGTGCTGCCGGTTGTAGAACGGTCCGCTAGCCCGACCGTTACGGTGCTGCGCGATTACCATGCGGAGAATATCATGCTGATCGACCGGGCGGCGTCGCATGGCCTGGGGCTGCTCGACTTTCAGGACGCGCTGGCCGGGCATCCGGCCTATGATCTTGTCTCGCTGCTTCAGGATGCGCGGCGCGACGTGCCGGAGGCCGTGGAGGCGGCGATGCTGGCGCATTACAAGACGGCCGCGTCTCCGCCGCAGGATTTCGACGCGGCCTATGCGGTGCTCGGCGCGCAGCGGAACGCGAAAATCATCGGCATCTTCACGCGGCTCTGGAAGCGCGACGGGAAGCCGCGCTACCTCTCCTACCTGCCGCGCATGTGGGGGCTGCTGGAACGTGACCTGGCCCATCCCGCGCTGGCGCCGGTGGCCGACTGGTTCGCCGCCAATATCCCGGCGGACAAGCGGCATGAGGCGCTGGCGGAGTATGCGCCGGCATGATCGACACGGCGATGCTGATGGCGGCCGGGCTGGGGAAACGGATGCGGCCGCTGACCGCGACGCGGCCCAAGCCGCTGGTCAAGGTCGCGGGCAAGCCGCTGATGGACCATGCGCTCGACCGGCTGGAGGCGGGCGGCATCCGCAAGGTGGTGGTGAACGTCCATTATCTCGCCGACACGGTCGAGGCGCATCTGAGGGCGCGGCGGTGCGGCACCGAGTTCGTCGTGTCGGATGAGCGCGCCAAGCTGCTGGAGACAGGCGGCGGGCTGGTGAAGGCGAAGCCGCTGCTGGGCGACGGGCCGTTCGTCTGCGCCAACAGCGACAATCTGTGGATCGACGGGCCGCAGGAGACGCTGGGGATGATGCAGCGCATCTGGGATCCCGAGCGGATGGACGCGCTGCTGCTGGTCGTGCCGCTGGCGCGCGCGACCTGCCACAAGGGGCAGGGCGACTTTCATATGAGCCCGGATGGGCGACTTTCGCGGCGCAAGAGCGCGCATGTCGCGCCCTTCGTGTTCACCGGGGTGCAGATCATGAAGCCGTCGCTGATCGCCGATCCGCCCGGCGAGGTGTTTTCGACCAACATCTTCTGGAACCGCGCGATCGAGGCAGGGCGGTTGTACGGTGTCTCCCATCAGGGGCTGTGGTTCGATGTCGGCACGCCGCAGGCCATTCCGGTGGTGGAGTCGATCCTGACCCATGGGTGAGCGCGGCCGCCCGGCTTTGTTCACCATCCCCGCGCATCGCGCCTTTGCCGACGCGCTCGTCGCCGGGCTGCTGGCGCAGCATAAGGGGCAGATGATGGCGCTGGCGCAGGCGATGGTCCTGCTCCCCAACAACCGCGCGATCCGTGCCGTCAGCGACGCCTTCGTCCGGCAGTCGGGCGGCGGGCTGCTGCTGCCCCGGCTGGTCGCGATCGGCGACCCGGACCTGGGCGAGCAGGTCGGCGGCGCGCTCGACCCGCTGGGCGACGGAGATCCGGTGCCGCCGGCGATCGCGCCGATGCGGCGGCAGATGATGGTGGCGCGGCTGGTGCAGGCGGCGCGGCCGGGCACCGATGCAGGGCAGGCGTTGCAACTGGGGCAGGCGCTGGGCGCGGTGCTGGACCAGATGCAGGTCGAGCAGGTGGCGCTGTCCGCCTTGCGCGAGATCGACCTGAGCGCCGACCTGTCGCGCCACTGGCAGACGTCGCTGGCGATGTTCGAGATATTGATGGCGCAATGGCCCGAGGAACTGGCGCGGACGGGGTGCATTGACCTGGCCGAGCGGCGCAACCGGCTGTTTACGCGGCTGGCGGCGCGGTGGGGCGCGCATCCGCCGGCGGGATCGGTGGTCGCGGCGGGCATTTCAACCAGCGCGCCGGCCGTCGCGCGGCTGCTGCGCCGGATTGGGGAGATGCCGCACGGCATGGTGGTGTTTGCCGGACTCGACCAGCATATGGACGATGCGGCCTGGGAGGCGATCGGGCCGGGCGAGCCCGATCCTGTGACCGGCGCGCGCGCGGCGGGGCATGAGAGCCACCCGCAATATGCGCTCAAACGCCTGCTCCACGGCATGAGCGCGACGCGCGACGATGTGGCGCTGTGGCGCTGGGGCAGCGAGCATGACGCGCGGGCGGTGCGGGGGCGCAATATTTCCAACGCGATGCTGCCGCCCAGGCTGACGAGCCGATGGCGCGACCTCAAGACCGCCGATCGGTCGCTAGCCGGGGTCGAGGCGCTGGAAGTGGCGACACCGGGCGAGGAGGCGCAGGCGATCGCCATCGCGCTGCGCGAGGCGCTGGAGACGCCGGGGCGGACGGCGGCGCTGGTGACGCCCGACCGGCAGCTGGCGACGCGGGTGTCGGCCCATCTGCGGCGTTGGGGGATAGAGGCGGACGATTCGGCGGGCCAGCCCTTGTCGCGCCTGCCGCCCGGCACTTTGCTGATCGCCATGGCGGAGGCCGTGGCGGAGCGGTTCGCGCCGGTGCCGCTGCTGACCTTGCTCAAGCATCCGCTGGTGATGCGGGGCGAGGGCCGGCTTGGCTGGCTCGAGGGGGTGCGTGCGCTCGATCTGCTGCTGCGGGGGCCGAGGCCGCAGGCGGGACTGGAGGGAATCGACCTTGTTCTGCGACCGCGCGAGGATGATCGGAAACGGGCGGTGCGGGAGGCGGCGCGGGCGTGGTGGCCAAAGGCGCGGGCGCTGCTGGAGCCGCTGGAGGCGGCCTTTGCCGGCGACACCGATCTGGGAGGGCAGCTTGCGGCCTTGCGCGAAGGGGCAAGCGCGCTGTCGGGCGAGGCGGTGTGGGCCGGGCATCAGGGCCATGCCGCGGCCGACCTGTTCGCCGAGATGGAGGCCGCCGCGCCGGAGGGGCCGCAATCGGCCGATCCGCGTGGCCTGCCGGCGATGCTCGACCATCTGCTCGGAGGTGTTTCGGTGCGGCCGCCCCAGGGCGGGCATCCGCGCATTGCCATATTGGGGCTGATCGAGGCGCGGCTGGCGCAGGCGGACCTGATGATCCTGAGCGGCCTCAACGAAGGCACCTGGCCTGGCCTGCCCGCGCCCGATCCCTGGCTGGCGCCGCGCATCCGGCGGGAGTTGGGCCTGCCGGGGCTGGAGACTCGCATCGGGCTGGCGGCGCATGATTTCGCCAGCGCGCTCGGCGCGCCGCATGTCCTCATCACGCGGGCGCGGCGGGGGAGCGGCGGGCCGGCGGTGGCGTCGCGCTTCTGGCTGCGGCTCAAGGCCATGGCGGGGCCGCAGTGGAAGACGGCGGAGCGCTATGCGGCGCTGGCGCGGGCGATCGACGCGCCAGAAGCCTATCGGCCGGCGACGCGGCCTGCGCCGGCTCCGCCGGCGGCGGCGCGGCCGAAGGTCATTCCCGTCACCGATGTCGACCGGCTGAAGGCCGATCCCTTCGCTTTCTATGCCCGACGGGTGCTGCGGCTGGCGCGGCTCGATCCGGTGGATGCCGATGCGGGGCCGGCGTGGCGCGGGACGGCGGTGCATGAGATTCTCCAGAAATGGGCGGAGGCCGGGACGCTGGACCCCGCCGATCTGGAGAAGCGCGCCCGCGCGATGTTCGACCAGCCGCAGGTGCATCCGTTGCTCAAAGCGCTGTGGCAACCGCGTCTGATCGAGGCGGTGCGCTGGATCGCCGCCGAGGTGGCCAAAGACAAGGCCGAGGGGCGGATCATATTGGCGGTCGAGAAGGAAGGGCGGGCCGAGGTAGCGGGTGTGACCTTGATGGGCAAGGCCGACCGGATCGACCGGCTGGCGGACGGGCGGATCGGCATCATCGACTATAAGACCGGTAAGCCGCCGAGCGCGCGCCAGGTGAAGGCGGGCTTTTCGCTGCAACTGGGGCTGCTGGGGGTGATCGCGGAGCTGGGCGGGTTCGACGGGATTGGTCGGGCCGAAGCGGGCGACTTCGAATATTGGTCGCTGGCCAAGAAGGGGGACCAGTTCGGTTATCGGGAGCGGCCGGTCGATCCGATGGGCCGGCGCGACAAGATCGTCACCGACAGCTTCACCGCCCATGCCCATGAGCATTTCGAGGGCGTCGCCAACGATTATCTGCTGGGCGGCGCGCCGTTCCGCGCGGAGATCAATCCCGAGGTCGCGAGCTATGGCGACTATGACCAGCTGATGCGGCTGGAGGAATGGTATGGGCGCGACGATGGCTAGGAAACCCGCGCCGCTCCAGAAACTGCTCGGCGATCAGGCGCACGCCGCCGCACCGCACGCGCATGTGTGGCTCTCCGCGTCGGCGGGGACGGGCAAGACCCATGTGCTGACGGCGCGGGTGTTCCGCCTGCTGCTTCAGGGGGTGCGGCCGGAGAATATCCTGTGCCTGACCTTTACCAAGGCGGGCGCGGCGGAGATGGCCGACCGCATCCATGACCGGCTCGCCGCCTGGGTGCAGATGGACGGCCCCGCGCTGGCGGCGGACCTGATGGCGCTCGGCGAGAGCCACGATCCCGACATGCAGGATCAGGCGCGGCGTCTGTTCGCAGAGGTGCTAGAATCGACCGGCGGTGGGCTGCGTATCCAGACCATCCATGGCTTTTGCCAGCAATTGCTGACCGCCTTTCCGCTGGAGGCGGAGCTTGCCCCCGGCTTTCGCCCGCTCGACCAGCGCGAGCAGTCGGCGCTGGCGCGGCAGGCGCTCGCCGATCTGGTGGTGGCGGCGCAGGAGCAGGGGGACGAGGCGCTGTTCGGCGCGCTCCAGGCGCTCAGCCTGCGGCTGGGCGAGGGCGGGGCGGAGCAGTTCCTGCTGCGCTGCGCCGCAAGGGGTGAGGCGCTGGACGGGCTGCCCGAGGCGATCCTGCCTTGGCTGGCGGCGGAACTTGAACTGCCGGACGGCGACATCGACGCCTGGCTGGCGGAGCAATGCTGCGACGATCTGTTCGACATGGCGTCGCTCGATCGCGTGGTGCGGGCCAATCGCGACTGGGGCAAGGGGCGCGGGCTGGAGCGGTGCGACCGGATCGCGGCGTGGTGCGCGCTCGATCCGGCGGGTCGGGCGGCAGCGTTGGCGGAGCTGCACCGCGCCTGGGCGAAGGCGGACGGGGATTTTCTCGACAGCAAGGGCTATGTGCCGGGCGTCGAAGGCTATAGCGAGATGGCGCGGCGGCTTTATGACGGGTGCGGCGCGCTGATCGCGATGAAGCTGCGGGCGGATTATGCCGGTAGCCTCGCGCAGGCGCTTCATGCGGGGCGGGCCTATGCGCGGGCCTATGGCGAGGCGAAGCGGCTGGCGGGGGCGGTCGATTTCGACGATCTGATCGCGCGCACCGCCGCGTTGCTGGAGCAGCCGGGGATCGCGGAGTGGATCCGCTACAAGCTCGACCAACGGATCGACCATATCCTTGTCGATGAGGCGCAGGACACCAATGCGGCGCAGTGGCGGATCGTGCGGACGCTGGCGGAGGAGTTTTTTGCGGTCGAGCGGGAGCCGGGGCAGAAGGTTCGCACCATCTTCACGGTGGGCGATTTCAAGCAGGCGATCTTTGGCTTCCAGGGCACCAGTCCCGCCAATTTCGCGGCGGCGCAGCTCCTGTTCGAGCGGGATGCGGAGGGGGCGGGGCATGACTTCTTCAACCTCTCGCTCGATCGCAGTTTTCGATCCACTCCGGCGGTGCTCGACGTGGTCGACCAGACCATCGCCTTTCTGCGCGGCGAGCGGCTGGGGCTGGGAGAAGGCGAGGTGCGGCATCTGAGCGCCAACCGCCATCCGGGCGAGGTCATGCTGTGGCGGCCGGTGGTCGCCAACGTCAGCGAGGAAGCCGAGGGCGAAGAGGATTGGGCCGACGATCAGGAGCGGGTGCTGGCGCAGCGGATCGCGCGGCAGATCAGGCAGTGGATCGACGACGGGCTGATGCTCGAAAGCCGGGGGCGGCCGGTGCGCGCGGGCGATTTCATGATCCTGGTGCGGCGGCGGAGCGAGCTGGCGCGGCTGATCGTTGCGCGGCTTTACGAGGAGAATGTCGCGGTTGCGGGGATCGACCGGCTGCGGCTCAATGCGCCGCTGGCGGTGCGCGATCTTCTCGCCGCGCTGCGCTTCGCGGTGCAGCCCGAGGATGAGCTGAACCTCGCCGCTCTGCTGGTATCGCCGCTGATCGGGTGGACGCAGGATGAGTTGATGACCCGGCTGATCGGGCGGCGGACGGGGCTGTGGCAGCATCTTAACCAGACGGTCGATCCGGCTTTGCTCGCGCCCTTGCGCGACCTGCTGGCGGTGGCGGATTTCACGACGCCCTATCGCTATCTAGAGGCGATATTGTCCGGGCCGATGGACGGGCGACGGCGGCTGATCGAGCGATTGGGGGCGGAGGCGGCGGACCCGATCGAGGAATTGCTCAATGCCGCGCTGGCGTTCGAGAGCGACGATCATCCCTCGCTCCAACGCTTCATCGACTGGTTCGACCGGGGCGAGGTGGAGATCGTCCGCGACGCGGCGGCGGCAGGCGAGATGCTGCGGCTGCTGACGGTGCATGGGGCGAAAGGGTTGCAGGCGCCGATCGTGATCCTGGCCGATGCCTGCATCGATCCCGATGCGGGCAACCGCGCCGACATGCTGGAGTGGAACGGCCTGCCGATCCTGCCGCCGCGCAAGGCCGAGCGGCAGGGGCCGATCGGCGAGGTCGCCGAGGCGGCGGCGAAGGTCGAGCGGGAGGAGCATTGGCGGCTGCTCTACGTCGCGCTGACGCGGGCTGAGGAGAGGCTGGTGGTGGCGGGGTCGCTGGGGCCGCGCGCCAAGGGCGAGGTGAAGCCCGAAAGCTGGTATGCGGCGGTCGAAGGGGCGATGGTCGCGCTAGGCGCGGAATGGCACGCCGATCCGCTGTGGAATGCCGTGCGGCGCTGGCGCGGGCATGAGCAATTGACGCCAAGTGGAACAGCGAGTGGGACAGCTGAATCGCCATTTGCGGTCGAGCTGCCCGGCTGGTTGCGGCTCCCCGCGCCGGTGGAAGCGCGCCCGCCCCGGCCGCTCGCGCCGTCGTCGCAGGTGGAGGATGATGTGCCCAATCCGCCGCCCACCCCCGCGATGCGGGCGGCAGCGGAGCGGGGGCGGTGGCTTCATGCGCTGTTCGAGCGGCTGCCCGACCTGCCGCCGGAGCGCCGGCGCGCGGCGGCCGATCGTTGGCTGACCCAGCAGGGGCTGGCCGATGAGAGCGAGCGGACCGGTATTGTTTCGCAGGCGTTACGAATCATCGACGCGCCCGACCATGCCGCTTTGTTCGGCCCCGATGCGCTCGCCGAAGCGCCGATCGCGGCGGTGGTGGGGGAGGCGGTGATCGCGGGGACGGTGGATCGCCTGTGCATCGGGCCGGATCGGGTGCAGATCGTCGACTTCAAGACCGGGCGGGTCGCGCCGATGACGCTGGAGGAAGTGCCGGCCGCCCATGTGCGGCAGATGGCGGCCTATGTCGCGGCGCTGGGCGTCATCTTCCCCGATCGGGCGATCGAGGCGGGGCTGCTCTATACCAGCGCGCCGCGCCTCATCACCCTGCCGCCCGACCTGCTCGCCCGGCACAAGCCCGGCTATGTGGCGGCGCAGGAGAATTTGCCGCTCCCGCCCGTTGAGGCGGGGCTGCGTCCATCCTAGATATTGCCCCGACATAAGGAGATCATCGCCATGGCGACCAAGGCAGTTACCGACCTCAGCTTCAAGCAGGACGTTATCGACAGCGACAAGCCCGTGCTCGTCGATTTCTGGGCCGAATGGTGCGGCCCGTGCAAGATGATCGGCCCGGCGCTGGAGGAAATCAGCGAGGAACTGGCGGACAAGGTGACGATCGCCAAGATCAACATCGACGAGAATCCCGACGCGCCCGGCCAATATGGCGTGCGGGGCATCCCGACGATGATCCTGTTCAAAAATGGCGAAGCCGCCGCGACCAAGGTGGGCGCTGCCCCCAAGAGCGCGCTCAAGGGCTGGATCGAGAGCGTATTGTGATTGGCTTTCCCCCGTGCATGGCCTAATTTGCCGTCATGGTAGCCGGCATCGGACATAATCGGGGGAACGACCGTATGTATGCGATCGTGTTCGATCTCGACACTACTATTCTGCAAAATGCCTATCACGCGCCGTCATGGACCAACGCCTCTTCGGATATCCGAAAGGTATTGGAAGCGCGGGGCTTTGAGTGGCAGCAGGGGTCGACCTATTTCGGCAACGATCGGGTGACGCCCGTCGATTGCGTGCTGGCCGTGCAGGAGCTGCGGCGCACCTATAGCTGGTTCAAGCCGTCGGTTCGCGACATTCGCATGTTGCGGATCGAGGAGAATAACGACCTCGGCCCGGCGATCGAGTAGATCAACGAAACAGCGCCTCCGCTGCCGCTTCCCACAGGCGCGGGGACGAGGCGGCGAGGAGCCCTCGACGGGGGTCGCCGACGCGGTAGGGGGTGCCGTCGAGCCGTTGGCAGAGGCCGCCCGCTTCGTTGACGAACAGCGTGCCCGCCGCATGATCCCAGGGCAAAGTCCGGGCGAAGACCGACAGGTCATTCTGCCCCAGCACGATACGCGGATATTGTTCGGCGGCGCAGCGGGGGATATCGACCAGGGTGAAGCGGTCCCGAGACCGGCGCTGGATATCGGCGCGTTCTTTAGGCGGCATGAAATAGACGGCCAGCGCGGCGATCGGCAGCGGTTCGCCGCTTTCGCGCGCCTGTATCCGCTGCCCTTCGATGAAGCTGCCGCCATTGCGCAGGGCGTGGCAAAGGCGGCCGGTGAGTGGGTCCAATATCCAGCCGGCGAGGATCGTTCCCGCGTCCGCCAGCACGACCATGATGCCAAAGGGCGGGTTGCCGCTGGCGAAATTGCCCGTCCCGTCGATCGGGTCGATGATCCAGTTCAGCCCGTCTCCCGCCCGGTCGAGAATGGCGGGATCGGCCGCGCAGGCTTCTTCGCCGATGATGCCAGCGTCGGGCAGGATCGCGGCCAGTCCTTCGGCCAGCGCGATCTCGCTTTCTTTGTCGGCGATGGTGACATAGTCATCGGCCGCCTTCTCGCTGATCTCATGCGCGGCGAGGTTGCGGTAGCGGGGCATGACGATGTCGCGCCCGACCTGCCGCATCAGCGCCGCGACCGGTTCGTGGAGGCCGGCGGCCATCAGCTGCGATAATCCGCGTTGATCGAGATATAGCCGTGGGTCAGGTCGCAGGTCCAGATCGTCGCGCGGCCTTCGCCAAGGCCGAGGTCCACGCCGATGACGATCTCCTGCCCCTTGAGATGCGCCGCGACGGGGGCTTCGTCATAGCCTTCGACCGCGAGGCCGCCGGTCGCCACCTGGGTCGCGCCGAAGCGGATCGAGAGCTTGTCCCGGTCGGCCGGTTCGCCCGCTTTGCCGATCGCCATGACGACGCGGCCCCAATTGGCGTCCTCGCCGGCGAGGGCGGTCTTGACCAGCGGCGAATTGGCGATCGAGAGGCCGATGCGGTGGGCGCTGTCGTCGCTGGTTGCGCCCTCGACGGTGATTTCGATGAACTTGGTCGCCCCTTCGCCGTCGCGCACGACCAGATGGGCGAGCTGGCGGCAGAGGTCGGCAAGGGCGGCAGCGAAGGCGTCGGCACCGGGATCGTCCATCGAGGTGAGGACGGCGTTGCCCGCCTTGCCGGTGGCGAAGGCCAGCACCGTGTCGCTGGTTGAGGTGTCGCTGTCCACGGTGATGCAGGAGAAGCTGCGCTTGTTGGCGGCGGAGAGCATCGCTTGCAGCAGCGGGGGATCGATCGCGGCGTCGGTGAAGATATAGCCGAGCATCGTCGCCATGTCGGGCGCGATCATGCCGGAGCCTTTTATGATGCCCACCAGCTCGACGCGCGTGTCGCCGATCAGGGCGGAGGCGTGGGCGCCCTTGGGATAGGTGTCGGTGGTGCCGATCGTGGTGGCCGCTTCCTCCCAGCCGCACGGGGCTGCGGCGAAAGCGGCGTCTAGCCCTGCCTCCGCCTTGTCGACCGGCAGCGGCACGCCGATCACGCCGGTCGAGGAGACGAACACGTCGGACGGCAGGCAGTCGAGATGATTGGCTACCCGGGCGGCGATCGCCTCCACCGCCGCGCGGCCGCGATGGCCGGTGAAAGCATTGGCATTGCCGGCATTGACGACGAGCGCGCGCGCCTGCCCCAGGGGAATGGCGTCGCGGCACCATTCGACTTCGGGCGAGGGGCATTTGCTCTGGGTGGTGACGCCCGCGACGACCGTGCCGGGCGCTAGCTCGGCATAGGTGAGGTCGCACCGCTCCCACGCCTTATATCCCGCGCGCGCGACGCGGAGCGTGACGCCGGCGATGTCGGGCAGGGCAGGGAAGGCGGCGGGGGCGAGGGGGGAAGGGGTCGTCATGGCGGCGGGGATGAGGGAATTAGCCGGCCGCGTCAATCCGCCGACGCGGCTGGATGCCTGGCGGGCAGGTTCCGGCTGCACACGGACATAGAGCCGGCCGATGCGGTCGGGCATCATGAGCAGGCGATAGCCGCGCCGCTGCGCATAGAGTGCCAGCGCCCGATCGACATTGGCCGGGAGCTTTGCCGTGCCCTGTTCATAGCCGACCAATATGGCTTCGGGCCGATCGCGGTCGAGATCGGCGAGCGTTGCGGGGGTCAGCATGCGCAGGCGGCGCGCGCGGTCAGGCCTGACGGTCCAGCCGGTGCGGTAGGCGAAGGGACCGGTTGCGAGGCGCGGATCGAGCGTCAGGCCGCTGTCGATCATCAGATGGGGCGAGAGGGTCACTAGCTCATCGTCGCCGGTCAGCGCCCGGACCTGCCGCCCGGCCCAGTCGGCGTCCGCTGCCGCCGCCAGCACCGGCGAGCCGCGCGTCGCCATGCGCGCCAGATCGCGCACCGATGGCAAGAGGCCCGGCACGGCCGAGAGGCAAAGGAGGGCCAGCATCGCCCGCCGACGAGGCTGGCTCCACCGGCGCGCATCGTCCAGCACATAGCCGAGCGCCAGCGCCAGCGGCGGGAGCAGCGGCATCAGATATTGAAGCTGAGCCGGGGTCGGCAGCGCCGCGCCGATCAGCCCGCCAATGGTCATCCAGAGCGCCAGCCGACGACCCTGCGCGTGCCGCCGTCGCCCGGCTGCGGTCCAGCAGATCGTCGTCAGCAACAGGCCGAGCAGCGCCGGGCCGCGCGCCATATATCTAAGGAGATCGACCAGCTTCTCGCTCCAGGCCAGTTCATGACCTGCGCCGTTAAGAGCGAACCAGGCGTGCGGCGCGGTCGCGCCATAGGTCAGGACGCCGTAGAGGAAGGCGTCGGGCGCGTTCGCCCACGCGACCAGCGCCGGCAGCAAGCCGATCCCGCCGCCGAGCGCCAGCCACGCGGCGCTCCGCAGCCTGCCCGGCCCGCCATGCGCCAGCACGAACAGGCCGGCGGCCAGGGCCAATGGCGCGAAATTGAGCTTGGCCGACAGGGCGAGCCCCAGGCATAGCCCCGCCGCGATCCAGCGCGCGGGATCGCCGCGCCGCAGCGCCAGCAGCAGCGCCGCCATCCCCATCGCGACGAGCAATGTCGGCAGCATGTCGTTGCGAACCACTCCGGCGGCGAACTGGAAGGCGGCGGTGGCGGCGACCAGCATGGTGGCGGTCAGGGCGCTGCGGCGCGATATGCCCGCGATCCGCTGCGCCCCCCACAGCGCCGCCAGCGTTGCGACCGCGAGCGCTGCGGTCGCTAGCCGCATCGCCAGCAGGATATGGGCCGGGAAAGCCAGGGTGAGGGGCGCGAAGGCCCAGGCGTGGAGGGGCGGTTGCAGGTAAAGATAGTCGCGGAAGATGGTCAGCCGGGCCGCGAAATAGGCGCCGGCGACATATTGGCTCTCATCATGGTTGAAGCGGGTGGCGAGCGCCAGCAGCCCGAACCAGAGCGGGATCAGCGACAGGATGCCGGCGGCGATCCATGGCCCGCGTCGCTTTATGCGGGGCAGCGCCGACAATGGCTCCATGCCCAATACCCCCTTTCCCTCAGGCGATCGACGCCCCTGTCGTCACCCTGTCCGGCGACTGCCTCGATCGCCGAGCGCTAAATCCGAACCACCTCCATTCGGTTCGAGTAGCCCCTTCTAGCGAAGTCGAGCAAGCGTATCGAGAACGCTCGCGCAACCCTTCTCGACAGACGGTTCTCGACTTCGCTCGAACCTGCTCAAAGCGAACGGGTCAGATAGAAGGCTCGGCACTCTAGACGGAGCTACCCTGTCGGTTCCGTCCCGGCCTGCTGGACGAAACAGGTGACATTTTCATGCCAGCGACGAGCGGCCTGCCTATGCCAGCCCGTGGCTGTCCGCGCTTCGATTGACTATCCTCCGCGCCCTCCCTAAATCGCCGCGCATATCCGCGTGCGCGTCCGGCAAGGGGCGACGCTTCCTCATGGGTCAGGAAATTGCATGTTCGGCGCACTCGCCAAGTCCATCTTCGGATCGTCCAACGAACGCTATGTGAAGTCGCTGGGCAAGCTGGTCGACAAGATCGCCTCTTTCGAGCCGGCGATCCAGGCGATGAGCGACGAGGAACTGGCGGCGCAGACGGTGCGGTTCCGCGAGCGGCTGAGCGCGGGCGAGACGCTGGACGATTTGCTGCCCGAAGCCTTCGCGACGGTGCGCGAAGCGTCCGTCCGGGTGCTCGGGATGCGGCATTTCGACGTGCAGATGGTGGGCGGCATCGTGCTCCATCGCGGCGAGATCGCGGAAATGCGGACCGGCGAGGGCAAGACGCTGGTGGCGACGCTCGCTACCTATCTGAACGCGCTGGAGGGCAAGGGCGTCCATGTCGTCACGGTGAACGACTATCTCGCCAGCCGCGACTGCGAGTGGATGGGGCAGGTCTATCGGTTTCTGGGCCTGACCACCGGGGTGATCGTGCCGAACCTCTCCGAAGAGCAGCGGCGCGAAGCCTATAATGCCGACATCACCTACGCGACGAACAACGAACTCGGCTTCGACTATCTGCGCGACAATATGAAATATGATCGCGCATCTATGGTCCAACGGCCGTTCAACTATGCGATCGTGGACGAGGTGGACTCGATCCTGATCGACGAGGCGCGCACCCCGCTCATCATCTCCGGCCCAACCGACGACAAGTCCGAACTCTATGTGTCGGTCGATCACATCGTGAAGCAGATCGCCGAGAGCGATTATGAGAAGGACGAGAAGCAGCGCAGCGTCACGCTGACTGAGGAAGGCACCGAGAAGATCGAGCGGATGCTGGAGGAAGCAGGGCTGCTCCAGGGCGCGAACCTCTATGATTTCGAGAATACCGCCGTCGTCCACCATGTGAACCAGGCGCTGCGCGCGAACGTGATGTTCCGGCGCGACATCGACTATATCGTCAAGGACGGCAAGGTCATCATCATCGACGAGTTCACCGGACGCATGATGGACGGGCGGCGCTGGTCGGACGGGCTGCACCAGGCGGTGGAGGCCAAGGAAGGCGTCCAGATCGAGCCGGAGAACCAGACGCTCGCCTCCATCACCTTCCAGAATTATTTCCGCATGTATCCCAAGCTGTCGGGCATGACCGGCACGGCCGCGACCGAAGCGACCGAATTCTACGAAATCTACAAGATGAACGTCGTCACCATCCCCACCAACAAGCCGGTGCAGCGGGTGGACGAGGATGATGTGTTCTACAAGAATCTGGAGGACAAGTTCCGCGGCATCGCGCGCACGATCAAGGACCATGCCGAAAAGGGCCAGCCGGTTCTGGTCGGCACCGTGTCGATCGAAAAGTCCGAACTGCTGTCCGAATTCCTCAATCAGGAAGGGGTGAAGCACGCCGTGCTCAACGCCCGCTTCCACGAGAGCGAGGCGCATATCGTCGCGCAGGCGGGGCGCAAGGGCGCGGTGACGATCGCCACCAACATGGCCGGGCGCGGCACCGACATCAAGCTGGGCGGCAACCTGGAGATGCGGGTCGAGGACGAACTGCGCGATGTGCCCGAGGGGCCGGAGCGCGAGGCGGCGATCAAGCGGATCGAGGCGGAGATCGAGGCGGAGAAGCAGGAGGTGTTGGCTGCCGGCGGCCTGTTCGTTCTGGCGACCGAGCGGCATGAGAGCCGCCGCATCGACAACCAGCTGCGCGGCCGTTCCGGTCGTCAGGGCGACCCCGGCCTGTCGCGCTTCTACTTGAGCCTTGACGATGATCTGATGCGCATCTTCGGGCCGGACACGATGTTCGCCAAGATGATCCGATCCAACCTGGAAGATGGCGAGGCGCTGCCGCCGTCCAAATGGCTGAGCAAGGCGATCGAGACCGCGCAGAAGAAGGTCGAGGCGCGCAATTACGATATCCGCAAGCAGGTCGTCGAATATGACGACGTGATGAACGACCAGCGCAAGGTGATCTACGAGCAGCGCAGCGACATCATGGACGCTTCGACCGTGGATGATGTCGTAACCGACATGCGGCACGAGACGGTCAATGACCTGGTCGGCGCATCCTGCCCGCCCGGCACCTATCCCGAGCAGTGGGACATGGAGCGGCTGAAGGCGCGCACCGCCGAGATATTGGGGCTGGAGCCGGACTTCGACGCCTGGCTGGCCGAGGATCAGGTCGATCCCGAGATGATCGAGGAGCGGCTGACCGCGCTCGCCGATGCGGCGATCGCCGAGAAGCTGGGCGAAATCGACACCGACAGCTGGCACATGATCGAGAAGTCGATCCTGCTCCAGAGCCTGGACCATCACTGGAAGGAGCATCTGGCGACGCTCGACGCGCTGCGGCAGGTCGTTCACCTGCGCGCCTATGCCCAGAAAACGCCGATCAACGAATATAAGCAGGAAGCCTTCGCCCTGTTCGAGCGGATGCTGGAGAATATCCGCGAGGATGTGACGGGCTCCATCGCGCGGGTGCAGTTCCGCATGGAGCAGCCGCCGCTCGAGGCGTTCGCGCTGCCGGTGCTGCCCGACTTCATCACGACGCACATCGATCCTTTTTCGGGCGAGGACAATAGCGCGGACATCGATGCGGAGTCGTTCGGCGGCGTCACCACCACGTTGCCGCGCGGCCCGGTGGGCGCGGGCGCGGCGGGCGAGTTCGCCAATCTCGACATCAGCCGCAACGCGCCTTGCCCGTGCGGATCGGGGCAGAAATACAAGCATTGCCACGGCGCGCTGAGCTAACGGTTGGTTAACCGCCTTTGCTCATCGGACATTAGGTTTTTCTGCCGACTCTGATCGCTGGTCCCCGGGGGCAGACCGGGAGAAGGGCAATGGACAGCGTATCTTACCGGGCGAGAGCCGAGCGGCGGCGCGAAAGCCGTTTCGCCGCCGAGATCGACGCGACCCTGAGCTGGGGCGGGATCAGCCAGCCGGTGCTGATCCGCAACATCTCCATCTATGGCGCGCTGCTGACCGGGCAATGGCTGCCGGCGGTGGGCGAGCGCGTCACGCTGATCGCGCAGGGGCTGGAGGTGATCGGCACGGTGATCTGGGAAGGGCCGGACCGGTGCGGGCTGCTGCTGGCGCGGGAGGTCGATCCGGTTGCGGTCATCGGGCAATCGGGCGTTCACAAGGAGGAGCGGCCGACGATCACGCTGCATCGGGTGGGGCCGGGGCGTTATGCGTGATCGTCCGAGCGGCGGGTCAGGAGATGAATCCAAGCCCCCAATGCCGGACGAGGACCATGACCAGGGCGAAGAGGATCATGAGCAGGGCAAGGCCGAGCTGCTGCTTCCGGCGCGCGCCACCCCGCCGGCGGCGTGTGGCGGGTATCATCAGGGTTCGCACGATGTTGCGGAGCAGCGGTTCGATCATGGATCAGCTATGCGCCATGCCGGCGCTGCCGCTGATCGCTTCGACGGGAGCCGATCATCCTGCTCAAGGCTTCCAATAGAGGTCGCTGGCCAGCGCGGACGCTGGCACCTGCCGGCTGGCGACGCTCGCCGGGCGGGCGTTGCTATAATCCTCGCACAAGGTCATGACCCAGTGGTGGCGCTCGCCGGTGCGCGGGTTGGACAGTTCGCGCAGGTAGGCCTCCCCGCCGCCGACTGCGCTTTCCCTGAGCGCAGACGAATAGGTGATAGTGGGCAGTTGCGGAGCGCTGCACCGGCCGCGCGCGGCAAGCTGGCTTCCCAGCGTCGCAACGCTCTTGCCGTCCTTGCGGGCGAAGTCCTCGCGGGTCCATTTCTCCCAGCGCGAGATGCCGAATTCCCGCGTCCAGTAGGTGCGTTCCATCTGCATCGCGTTGCCCGGAGAAAGACCGTCGGGCGCGGTCTGGGCGAAGTGGCTGGAAATGATCGCGCGCATCGTCCGGTTGGATTTGAAGGTGAAGGGCTGGACGGTCCAGCTGGTCAGCGCCTGGCGGAAGCGGGTGGGGCAGCTTCCCATCTTCACATTCGCCGCGCCCTTCGCCATCGCCCCGTCGAACACGCCGACGCCGCTCTCGCCCGCGGCCGGAACCTGCGCCGGCGCGATCACCCAGCTGCGGAAAAAGCGGCGGGAGGATGAGGGGTTCGCCCGGCACAGGCTGGACTGAAAGGCGGACAGCGATACCGGGCTGTAACTGCCCATGATGAAGCCATAGCGGTCGTCCGCCCACTGGATCGACGCGCCGTCCTGCGCCGTGGGGGCGTCGCTCAATTCCTCCCGCGCGGCGCGGGTCGAGCATCCGGGGCGCCTGATCGTGCTGCTGACGATGCGGGTGACGCCGCCGCGCGCCACCGGCATGTTGGTCTTGTCGATAGTGCCGCTATCGCCGCAACGGCTGCCCGGATAGCCGAAATTGTGGAGCATATAGGGCGGCGTTTCTCCCGCCCGAATGTCGCGGCGGCGGGTGCATCGGGCGTCGCCGGGGATCATGCCGGGGATGACGGCGCCGCTGCCATCGACGCACACGTCCATGGTCATGAAATCGAGGATCGCCGGCAGGGGCGCTCCGGCAGGCGCGGCGGCGGCTCGTCCGCCCGAAGCAGGGGCTTGGGCATAGCCGGTCGTCTGCGCCTGCGGCGCGCTACGCGGGTCAGCCGCATCGACCGATTCGGACGCCGAGCAAGCGGCGACATTGCCGATTGCAGACACGCACCCCATCAACAGCCAGACCTTATGCATCAGGCGCCTTCCATCTCCATGGTTCGAGCGCTTAAACCCGCTCCATCGGGCTGGCGTTCCGCCACATCCCGCGCTTGCTTGTCAAGCAGCGGGGTGATGCGTTTCAGGCGATGCGTGCCGGATCAGTCGGATGGGCGATCGGCCGCCAGCGCCTGCCGCCAGGCCAGTTCCGCCATGGCGGGAAACGCCTCTGCGCGGCTCTTCGCCTCCGCATTGACGGCGGTGCCGCGCAGATAGCGGCCCTTGATTCCGTGGATGATGGCGGCGAAGCGGAAGAAGTTGAACGCCATAGCGAAGGCATAGCCGGGCAGGGCGTCGCGGCCGCTATGCCGGCAATAGGCGGCGACATAGGCGTCTTCCGGGGGAATATTGAGCGCGTCGAGATCGGCCCCGGCGAGACCCGGCACGATCAGCGGCGGCATCCGGTACATCATCGCATGATAGGCAAAGTCCGCGAGCGGGTGTCCAAGGGTCGAGAGTTCCCAGTCGAGCACCGCCAGAACGCGCGGTTCGGTGGGATCGAAAATCATGTTGTCGATGCGAAAGTCGCCATGAACGACCGCCGTTTCTTCGCCGGCAGGGATGCGCGAGGGCAGCCATTCGATCAGCCGATCCATGTTCGGGTCGCGCCCCGCCGCCTCATCCTCCAGATATTGCCGCGACCAGCGCGCGATCTGACGGGCGAAATAATCGGCCGGACGGCCATAGTCGGAGAGACCGGCGGCCTGATGATCAAGGCCGTGCAACTGCGCGATGGTCCGGTTCATCGCGTCGAAATAGGCCGGGCGATCAGCGGCGGCGATGTCCGGCAGGCGCGCGTCCCAGAAGATGCGGCCCTGGACATGGTCCATGACATAGAACCAGCTGCCGATGACGGCGGCATCGACGCACAGGCCGAAGATGCGGGGCACCGGGAAGCCTGCGTCATAGAGCGCGGAGATCACGCGCGCTTCCCTGTCGACGGCGTGCGCGCCCTTGAGCGTCTCGCCGGGCGGCTTGCGGCGCAGCACATAGGTCCGTGTCGGCGTGGTGAGGAGATAGGTCGGGTTGGACTGGCCGCCCTTGAACTGGGAGAGGGTGAGCGGGCCGCGAAAGCCCTCCACCCGGTCCGCCATCCAGCCGGCGAGCGCGCCGACGTCGATCTCCATGCCCGGCCGCACCGCCGTGACGCCGGTCTGCGCGGCGATGTCGAAGCTCATCGCGGGTCAGCCGCGTGGGCGCGCTTGATCTTCTTGGCGAGCGACCATTTATGCACCTCCGTCGGGCCGTCATAGATGCGGAAGGCGCGGGTTTCGCGGAAGGCAAGCTCGACGATGGTGTCGCCCGAGACGCCGGTGCCGCCCATCAGCTGGACGCAGCGATCGGCGACCCGGAACAGCGCTTCGGACACCGCGACCTTCGCCATCGAGCTTTCGGCCGTTCCGAGATTGCCGCTATCGAGCACGTCGGCGCACCAGTCGATCATCAGTTCCGCCTGCTTGAGGTCGATCATGTTGTCGCCCAGCATGAAGCCGACCCCTTCATGGTCGATCAAGGGCTTGCCGAAAGCGTGGCGACGGCAGGCATAGGCCGACGCGATCTCCTGCGCGCGGGTCACAAGCCCGTGCCAGCGCATGCAGTGGGACAGGCGCGCCGGGCTGAGGCGGACCTGCGCATAGTGGAACCCCTCGCCAGCACGGCCGAGCATCTGATCCGCGGGCAGGCGCAGATCCTCAATCTCTATTTCCGCGTGGCCGCCCGGCATGGAGCTGTCGATGGTGTCGATGACGCGCAGCGTTCGGATCGCGGGATCGGGCAGGTCGGTAAGGAACATGCAGGCGCCTTCCTCCGCCTTTGCCATGATGATGCCGACCTTGGCCCCTTCGGCCCCGGTAATGAACTTCTTGCGGCCGGAAATGACCCAGTGATTGCCGTCCCGGCGGCAGACCGTCCGCATCATCGACGGATCGGACCCGGCGCCATTCTCGTCAGCCGGCTCGGTCATGAAGAAGGCGGAGCGCGCCTCGCCCCGCACCAGCGGTTCGAGGAAGCGGGCCTTCTGTTCGGGCGTCGCGACCTTGCCCAGCAGATACATATTGCCTTCGTCCGGGGCCGCCGTGTTGCAGGCGAGCGGCCCGAGCGGCGACAGGCCCGTCATCCGCAGCACCCGCGCCGTATCGCGCTGCGACAGATGGCTGCCGTCCGCGCGGATGTGCGGCGTGAGCACGCCCGCCGCGCGCGCCGCGCCCCGAAGCTCCATAATGAGCGGGTCCGGTGGGCCATGGCTGGCCCGCCCGATTTGCCCTTCAAACGGGATGACGGATTCCCGGACGAAATGCTCGACGCGCTGCGCCAGCTCCGAAACAGCTTCAGCCACGCCGCGCTCCGCCTATTCCGCCGCCACCGATGCCGGCTGCTCCGCCGTGCCGTCCTGCTCGTCGCGGAGCATTTTTTCGCGGAAGCGCCGTACCCGCACCGCGCCCGAATCGCAGGGCAGGATGACAGGGCGCAGCGACCAGAATTCCCGCTCCGCCATATTTTCCTGCACCCGGGCGATCATCGGTTCATCCTCGGTCTCGAACGCATAGACCAGCCCTTCCTCGATCGCGCGGGTCGCCTCGTCATTGCCCATCATGTAGTTGCGGAAATTCTTGATGAAATAATAGGTCTGGTTGGGGCCGGCGGGCGTCAGAATCTGGCCCGAGCAGAAAAGCGCCCCTTCGTCCCTGGGTCGGCCGGTCGGGACGACGCCGATGTCGAGATAGAAGCTCGCCGGCGCGTGCCAGCGAATGTCGAGCCAGAAGTCGATGCGCTGGTCGGCGGGGCAGGCGCCGCTGTCGACGAAGATTTTCGGCGGCTCGCCGTCGCGACCCAGCCGGTCGCACCAGATCGCGTCGCCTTCGTGCCGGACCGCCGTTTCCCCCGGCACCAGCGTGTCGTTGCCCAGCGTCGTCGCATGGGTGAAGGCGACATGGCTGAGATCCATGAGATTGTCGGTGATTAGTTCATAATTGAGCGGCATGCTGATGGTGAGGCCGCGCGTGTAGCTATAGCGATCGTCGCTATCCAGCATCGAGAAATCGGGAATGCGGTCCGCATCCGCCTTGTCGGCATCGCCCATCCAGATCCAGGCCATGCCATAGCGTTCCACCAGCGGATAGTTGCGCACCACCGCGCCCGGCGGGATCACGTCGCCATGGGGGTTGTGGGTGCAGACGCCGCTCTTGTCGAAGCGCAGGCCGTGATAGAGGCAGCGTATCTCATCGCCCACAAGGCTACCCATGCTGAGCGGCGAGAAGCGGTGCGGGCACATGTCGGCCAGAGCGACCGCTTCCCCCGCTTCGGTCCGGTAGAGCACGACCGGCTGTTCGATGATCTTGCGCGACAGGGGCGTGCGGCCGATGTCCGCGCTCCACCCCGCCGCATACCAGACATTCTTCAGATATTGCATGATGCCTTGCCTTCCATCCATGCTGATGCCGGCCAGAATAGGCCTCGCGACCGCGTGCGATCTGATCCCCCCGTAGGATTATGCCTTCGCGAGCGTGACCAGCAGCGTGAGATTGAGCGTGATGATGATCGCGGCCACGCTCCAGGCGACGACCCGCACCCACCGCGCTGTCACGAACCGCCCCATCAGGCGCGAGTCGCCGGTGAACTGCACCAGCGGGACGACCGCGAAGGGCAATTGGAGGCTGAGGATCACCTGGCTCAGCACCAGCAGCTGGGTCGTGCCGCTGCTGCCGTAGAGAGCGGCGACGGTCGCCGCCGGGATGATCGCGAGCAGCCGGGTGACCAGCCGCCGCAGCCAGGGCGGCAGCCGCAGGTTGACGAACCCCTCCATCACGACCTGACCGGCAAGGGTGGCGGTCACGGTCGAATTCTGACCCGATGCGAGCAAAGCGACGGCGAACAAGGTGGACGCCGCGCCGACGCCCAATATCGGCGCGAGCAGCTGATAGGCCTGCTGGATTTCCGCCACCTCGCCATGGCCGGTCTCGTAGAAGGCCGCTGCGGCGAGGATCAGGATCGAGGCATTGATGAAGAAGGCGAGTCCGAGAGCGATCGTGCTGTCGATGGTCGCATAGCGGATCGCGATGCGCGTCCCTTCCTCCGTCCGCTCGAAGCGCCGGGTCTGGACGATCGACGAGTGGAGATAGAGATTGTGCGGCATGACCGTCGCGCCCAATATGCCGATCGCGATGTAGAGCATGGCCGGGTTCGTCGCGATCTCCGGCGAGGGGATCAGCCCTGCCGCCATCGCGCCGAGCGCGGGCTGCGAGAGTGCAAGTTCGACCGCGAAACATCCCGCGATGATGATGAGCAGCGCGACGATGAACGCCTCCAGATAGCGGAAGCCCAGCGTCTGAAGATACAGGATCACGACCACGTCGAAGGCGGTCAGCGTTATGCCCCAGACCAGCGGGATGCCGAACAGCAGGTTGAGCGCGATGGCGGTGCCGATCACCTCCGCAATGTCGCAGGCGACGATGGCCGCTTCGCAGATCAGCCACAATGCGATGTTGACCGGGCCGCTGTAGCGCGCGCGGCACGCCTGGGCGAGATCGAGCCCGGCGACGATCCCGAGCCTTGCCGCGAGCGATTGCAGCAGCATCGCCATAAGGTTCGAGATCAGGATGACCGACAGCAGCCTATAGCCGAAGGCCGATCCGCCGGCGAGGTCGGTCGCCCAGTTGCCCGGGTCCATATACCCCACGGCGACGAGATAACCCGGGCCGCTGAAGGCCGCGAGACGCCGCCAGAAGCGCGCCGGCCCCATGGGGACGGCGACGCTGCGGTTGACTTCGGGCAGGCTGGGCCGCCTTCCGGGGAAATCCGCGCCTGGCAGAAGGGCGTCGGCGGAAGAGGGGGGCGGTGGCGACATCGGTCAGGCTCCCGTCAGAATTTGAAGCCTAAAGTGACGCCGTAGGTCCGGGGTTCCTCCAGATAGGCGCTCCGGGTGAAGCCGACCGGTTCGGTGTTGATGACCGTGCCCGAAAAATGCACCGCATTGGTGATGTTGCGGATATAGGCGTCAATGCTCCAGCGGCCGTTGGCGCTGTCGAACCCAATATTGGCGTTGTAGCGCTGATGCCCCACCTGCACGGCGTTGTCGCGGTTGAAGGGGGTGAAATATTTCTTGCTCTGATGGATGAATTCGCCGCGCACCGACAGCTTGGCGCCGCTGGCAAGGGTGAATTCATAGGTGGGAGCGAAGGTCATCGCGAATTTCGGCGCGGACGGCAGACGGTTTCCCTTGAGATCGACGGTGCCTTCGTCGAGCGTCGTCGGATCGTCGGAGAAAAATTCGTCGAAGGTCGCGTCGAGATAATTGCCGGTCAGGCTGAGCGTCAGGCCATCGACCGGCAGGAAGGTGATCTCCGCCTCGACACCCTTGATCTTGGCGTTGGTCGCATTTTCGACCACCACCAGATTGTTTTCGATCTTGCTGACCTGAAGGTCGGTATATTTGAGGTAGAAGGCCGAAATATTGGTTTGCAGGCGATTGTCGAAAAAGCGGTTCTTGAAGCCGACCTCATAGCTCCAGACCTTTTCAGGATCATAGGCCGCCGTCGTCGCAGTCAGCCCAGCGCCGGGCACCCCGCCGAGGTTGAAGCCGCCGCTCTTGAAACCGCGCGAGACGGTGGCGTAGAGGAGCGCGCCGCCCGCCGTGGTGTAATCGACGCCGAATTTGGGCGTGAAGGCGGAAAAGCCCTCGCTCTCCTGTTCGGTGAAGTTCCAGCCGAACGGCGCGAAGATGCGCGAGTGATCGACGCCGCGCTTTTCATAGCTGTAGCGCGCGCCGACGGTGAAATTGAGATTGTCGATCGCCTCATAGGTGACTTGCGAGAAGGCGGCATAGGCGTCGGTATCGGTCGATCCGCCCAGAAACAGCCGGCCTGATCCATTGCCATCGTCAAAGGCGGGAAAGAACAGCTCGAAATAGCCGTCGCGGATCTTCTCGCGGAAATAGAAAGCGCCCACCAGCCAGGTCAGCCGATCGGTCTTGCCGGACAGTTGCAGTTCCTGGCTGAATTGCCATGCGTCCTCGATCTGGCGGATGCGGGTCCAATCGACCTCGCTATTGTCGAGATCGTTGAACAGCGACCAATATGTATCGCGATAGGACGAGATGCTGCGGAAGCTGACCGAGTCGCTGATGTCATAGGTCACATCGAGACCCACGCCCCAGAATGTCCGGTCGTTGATCGGCATGATATTGTTGTAGATGTCGCGCGTGCGACGGCGCGGCGGGCGGATGCGCAGTTCGTCCTGCGGGTCGCCGAACTGGAAGCCGGCAAGGGCAATGCCGACCGGCATGATCGTGCCGTCCGTATCGTAGAGGAAGCCGAAGATGCTGGCCGGCTTGTTGCGGTCGCGCCCGCCGGGACCGACATAGTGGAAGGGATAATTATTGTCGTCTTCGGTGTGATAGTCGCCCCAAAGACGGACCTTCAGATCATCGCTCGGCAGCCAGTCCAGCGTCGCCCGGAAGGAGCGCAGCTTCTGGTCGTCAATATCCTTGCCCGTCGCCAGATTCTTGCCGAAACCGTCGCGATCATTGGTCTTGACCGCTACGCGCGCGAGGAGCCGGTCGGGCACGATCGGGCCGCTGATCGCGCCTTCAAAGCCGATCCGGCTGTAATTGCCCAAAGTGAGTCGGGCATAGCCGGAAAATTCCTCGGTCGGCCCCTGGTGGATGATGTTGACCGAACCGCCGGTCGCGTTGCGGCCATAGAGCGTTCCCTGCGGCCCGCGCACGACCTCGATCCGTTCGATATCGTAGAATACGCCCGCCGTGGCGGCGGCGCGGGCGAAATAGACGCCGTCGGCGTGGAAGGCCACGCTGGCGTCGGCGCCCGAGGTGATGCTTTCGAGCCCGATGCCGCGGATGTTGACGCGCGCGACGCCGGTCTGCTGCCCGAAGGTCAGGCCGGCGACGTTGAATTGGAGATCTTCATTGCTGTTGATCTGCGCATTGGCGATGGCGTCGCTGGAAAGGCCGGTCACCGCCGCAGGGACGCGCTGAAGATTTTCGCTGCGGCGCTGCGCCGTCACGACGATGTCGGCAAGCCCTTCGGGCGTAGCGGCCTGCTCGTCGGGTTGCGCCGCAGGTGCGGGCGCGCCTGCATCGGCGGCCCATGCCCCCGCTGGCGCGGCCAGCAAAGCCGCCAGCGCGATCGCGGACGTCATCATATGATTATGGATATGCCCCAGCATATTCTCTCTCCCCTCGCCGGCATGTTGATATCGCCGGCTTTACCTGTGTCGTTCGATACTCCACGATAAAACAGCGCGGGGGGCAGCCTGTCTGATCCGATCGTATGAAATAACCCGAAATAGCAGCATAATTGATCTAATCGTCTGGATATGATTATCGCTGGAGACCATTTAATCTGATCGTCGGATAGTATTTTACATCCGCTTTACTGCTATCTCATTGTGGGGCCATATCTCGATCGTAACTGCAAAATTCGCAGTGTTGAGCGGAGAGGCATTATGGCGTTGGAAATCAAGGTTCTGGACCTGGGCGACATCGAACTGGAATCGAGTTTCCTGGTACATGCCCGTAACTGCGGTTCGATCGCGAAAGTATGGACCTTCGGCTATCTGATCCTGGGGGGCGAGGCGCCCGTGCTGGTCGATACCGGCTATCGCAATCTCGAGATCATGGCGCGGCTGGGCATGGTGGCGGTGCAAACCCCCGAGCAAGTTCTGGAACAGCAGTTGGCGATGCACGGCCTGAAATATGGCGACATCAAATATGTCGCGCACACCCATCTGCATATCGACCATGCTGGTAAGGATGATCTGTTCCCGGACAATACGACCGTCGTCGTCAACCGGCGGGAGCTGGAATATGCGGTGTCCGGCCTGATGGGCGCGCAATATCCGCCGGAGGACATCAAGCATCTGATCGACCGGCTGCATACGAAGGATGCGCTGCGCTTGCTGGACCTGGAGATTACGGGCGGCGAGGAGCTGATGCCGGGCGTCATATGCGTGCCCGCCGGCGCGCATACCGAAGGATCGATGAACATCCTGGTCGAAACCGCTGAAGGCATCGCCAATATCTGCGGCGACGTGATCTACGACATCAACGATCAGGTGGTGGAGCCGCTCTATCAGGTGAATGCGTCGGAGCCGGCGACCACGGGCAATCATGGCTGCACGAAGCGCGAGGAGAAGGGGGCGATCAAGAAAGTGCTGAACAGCTGCCGTTTCGTGCTGCCGATGCATGACCGCCCCGCTGTCGTCGATGGCGGCCAAGTGATCGGTCGCCTGCACGATCAGGTGCCCGGGCCGATCATCGGGGCGCTGCCCAAGCGGCAATGGTTCGCGGTATGAGCTGATGGGCGACGACCTCTTTTCGGTGGCGGGAGTCCGCGCCCTCGTCACCGGCGCATCGTCGGGGCTCGGCGAACATATTGCCGGGTTGCTGGCGCAGCGGGGCGCGATAGTGGCCGCTGCGGCCCGGCGCGAGGACCGGCTGGCGGAGCTGGTCGCGCATCATCCGGGCGCGATCACCGCCATCCCAATGGACGTCACCGATCCGCAGTCCGTCATGACCGGTGTCGCCAACGCGCAGGCAGCGCTCGGCGGCCTCGACCTCCTCGTCAACTGTTCGGGCGTCGCCGCCGGCGCCAGCGCGCTTCAGCTTGACGAGGATGACTGGGACCGGGTGATCGACACCAATCTTTCGGGCGCGTGGCGTGTCAGCCGGGCCTTCGGCAAGGCTCTGGTGGCGGCGGACGCACCCGGCGCGATCGTGAATATCGCCTCCATTCTGGGCCTGCGGGTCGCGGGCAACACCAGCGCCTACGCCGCGTCCAAGGCCGGCCTCATCCAGCTGACCCGCGCCATGGCGCTGGAACTCGCGCGGCACCGCATCCGGGTGAATGCGCTGTGCCCCGGCTATGTCGAAACCGATCTCAATCGCGGCTTCTTCGCGTCCGAAGCGGGGGCGCGGATGAAGGCGCGGATACCCACCCGGCTGGGCCAGCCCGCCGATCTGGACGGTCCGCTCCTGTTCCTCGCCTCCGGCGCGTCGGCGCATGTCACCGGCACGGCGCTGGTCGTGGACGGCGGCCATCTTCTTTCCACCCTATAGCGAAAGCAGCATTATATATGGCGACCACGCTCAAGGACGTCCGCCTGGAAGATCGGTTCGAGAGCCGGAGCGGTCCCGTGCTGCTGACCGGCACGCAGGCGCTGATCCGCATGGCGATGCTCCAGCGGGAACTGGACGGCGCCGCTGGCCTCGACACGGCCTGCTACATTTCCGGCTATCGCGGATCGCCGCTGGGCGCGCTCGACCAGCAACTGGCGCAGAGCAAGCGCTACCTCGCGCCGTCCAGCATCGTCTTCAACCCCGGCATCAACGAGGAACTAGCCGCCACCGCCGTGTGGGGCAGCCAGCAGGCGGAAATGCGCGGCCAAGGCGCGCGCGACGGCGTCTTTGCGATGTGGTATGGAAAGGGGCCGGGGGTCGATCGGTCGGGCGACATATTCCGGCACGGCAATCTCGCCGGATCATCGCGCCATGGCGGCGTGCTGCTGCTGCTGGGCGACGATCACACCTGCGAATCCTCCACCACCTGCCACCAGAGCGAATATGCGATGGTCGATGCGATGGTGCCGGTGCTGAACCCGTCCGGCGTCGCCGAGATCATCGACTTCGGTCTTGCGGGATGGGCGCTCTCGCGCTTCAGCGGCTGCTGGGTCGCTCTCAAATGCGTCCATGACACCGTCAGCGCCACCGCGACGGTCGAGCTGGCGCCCGATCGCTATCGCTTCGTCGCGCCCGATGGGCTCGACCTGCCGGCCGACGGGCTCAACATCCGCGCCGGCGATACGCCGCGGGCGCAGGAGGTGCGGCTGCACCGGTTCAAGCTGAAGGCGGCGCAGGCCTGGGCGCGGGCGAACGGACTGGACCGGGTCGTGCTGGACAGCAAGACGCCGCGCCTGTGCGTCGTTACGACCGGCAAATCCTATCTGGACGTGGTGCAGGCGCTCGCCGACCTGTCGATCGACGCCGCGCGCGCCGACCAGCTTGGCCTGCGGGTCTACAAGGTCGGGATGAGTTGGCCGCTGGAGCCCGAAGGCGCGCAGGCGGCGATCGCGGGCGTGGATCAGGTTCTGGTGGTTGAGGAAAAGCGCGGGCTGATCGAGGGGCAGCTCAAGGAGCTGCTGTTCAACCTGCCCGACCGTCCGGTCATCGTCGGCAAGCAGGACGAAGCGGGCCACACGCTGCTGCGGTCCGAACTCGACCTTCAGGCCAATGAGATCGCCGAGGCCATCGGTCTGCGGCTGGCGGCTCTGTCCGGCGACGCCGGACTGGCCGAAGCGGTGCGGCGGCGCTCGGCGGGGCGGGCGCTGGCCGCGCCGTCGACGTCGCCCTTGCACCGCACCCCCTATTTCTGCGCCGGCTGCCCGCATAACAGCTCGACCAAATTGCCCGAGGGCAGCCGGGGCATGGCCGGTATCGGCTGCGCCTGGATGTCGCAGTTCATGGATCGCTCCGTCGACGGCTATACCCAGATGGGGGGCGAGGGCGTCAGCTGGGTCGGCGAAGCGCCCTTCAGCCGGACGTCGCATGTCTTTCAGAATCTGGGCGACGGCACTTATTATCATTCGGGATCGCTCGCGATCCGCGCCGCCGTCGCGGCGGGCACCAACATCACCTACAAGATCCTCTATAATGACGCTGTCGCCATGACCGGCGGGCAGCCGCATGACGGTCCGCTGACCCCTTGGGCGATCAGCCGCCAGGTCGCGGCCGAAGGCGTCGCCCGCATCGTCGTGGTGACGGACGAGCCGGACAAATATGGGCCGGAGGTCGTCTGGGCCGAGGGAACCACCATCCGCCACCGCGCCGATCTGGAAGCGGTGCAGCGCGAATTGCGCGACACACCGGGCGTGACCGCGCTCATCTACGACCAGACCTGCGCTGCGGAGAAGCGGCGGCGGCGCAAGCGGGGCACCTTCCCCGACCCCGCCCGCCGGCTCTTCATCAACGAGGCGGTCTGCGAAGGCTGCGGCGATTGCGGCGTCGCCTCCAACTGTACCGCGCTCATTCCGGTCGAGACGCCTTTGGGTCGCAAACGGGGGATCGACCAGTCCTCCTGCAACAAGGATTATGCCTGCGTCGATGGCTTCTGCCCCAGTTTCGTCAGCGTCATCGGCGGCAAGCCGCGCCGGGCGAGCGTCGGGCTGTCGAAGGGCGCCGACGATCTGCCCGAGCCGATCCTGCCTCGTCTCGACGATGGCTATGCGATCATCGCCTGCGGCGTGGGCGGCACCGGCATCGTCACGATCAGCGCGATACTGGCGATGGCGGCGCATCTGGAGGGCAAGGGGTCGGCCACGCTGGACATGACCGGCATGGCGCAAAAAGGCGGGGCCGTGGTCAGCCATGTGCGGCTCGCCCCCACGCAGGAAGCGATCTCCGCCGTGCGCATCGCCGCCGACGCGGCGCAATTGATGATCGGATGCGATCTGGTGGTCGCCGCGAGCGAGGAAGCGCTGCCCGTGCTGAACCGGGCGACGGGCCAGGCGATCATCAACGATCATCAGGTGATGACCGGCGAATTCACCCGGCATCGCGACCTTGCCTTCCCGGCCGACGCGCTGCTGGACGTCATGGCGGGCAGGGTCGCGCAGGAGCGGATGGAGGTGATCCCGGCGACGACCTTGGCCGAGCGGCTGTTCGGCGACGCAATGGCGACGAACCTGCTGATGCTGGGCGTCGCCTGGCAGCGCGGTCTCATTCCGCTGAGCGCCGACGCGATCGAGCGCGCGGTGACGCTGAACGGCGCCGCCGTCGCCATGAACATCGCCGCATTCCGCGCCGGGCGGCGGCTGGTCGCCTATCCTGAAAGCATATGGGAGGCAGCGGGGCTGGATCGGGCGCCGGGGGACACATCTCTGGCGGCCATTCTGGCGCCGCGCGAGCGGCTGCTCGCCGCCTATCAGAACCTTGGCTATGCCGCCCGTTATCGCGCGCTGGTGGATCGCGTCGCCGAGGCGGAGCAGGCCGCACTGCCGCAATCGACCCGCATCACCGAAGCCGTGGCGCGCAATTACGCCCGCGTCCTTGCCTATAAGGATGAATATGAGGTCGCCCGCCTCTATAGCGACGGGACTTTCGCGCGCGCGCTCGCGGGGGCGTTTGAGGGCAAGGTGACGCTCAAGCTGCATCTCGCGCCGCCGCTGCTGGCCCGGCGGGATCCCACCACCGGCCATCCGCGCAAAATGGCCTTTGGCGGCTGGATGCTACGCCTGTTCCCGCTGCTCGCGAAGATGAAGGGATTGCGCGGCACGGCCTTCGATCCGTTCGGCCATAGCACCGAACGCAAGGCGGAACGGGCGATGATCGCCGCCTATGAGGACACGGTCGCGCACCTGATCGCGGGGAAGCTGGACCGCGACCCCGAACTCGCCGTCGCCCTTGCTTCCTGGCCCGATCAGGTGCGCGGGTTCGGCCATGTAAAGGAAGCGGCGATGCAGGCGGCGGCGCGCGAGCGCGACGCCTTGCTGGCGCGGTGGGCCGATCTCAGCCGTTGATCCGATGATCGGATATTGGGCGCGCGCGCAACAGCCAGAGTGGACCGGCCGTCGCCGGAATGCTATGTGATTGCGGATAAAGACGCGCGGCCTGCCCCGGCGTATCGACGCCGGAGACCGGAACCGCGCAGCAGGAGGATGAGGAACGGTCGTGGGGAACGCCATCCGAGTTAGCCATGCGTCATTCGGCCGCCTCACGATATTGGAGATGGTGGCGGATCTCGTCGTCCACGCCCATGCTCAGGCCCATATTCTGGCACCCATCGGCGGCGACAGCGCCTCGTTCCTGATCGATGGCGTTACCTATCCGGTGGACCGCAACAGCCTGCTGTGCATCAACAGTTGGGAGCCGCATGCCTATCGGACGACCCGACCGGAAGGCAAGACCACCTTTCTGGTTCTCTATATCGAATGCGCCTATCTGGCGCGGCTGACCGATTGCAGCCCGCGCGACAAATTCTTCGCTCAGCCAGTGCTTGAGCGTCAGGGCGCGATTGGCGCGCTGATCGACTCGATCGCGGAACATCTGTCGTCGCCGACGCTTCAGGGCAGCGGCTACATGGAGGATCTGGTCGCAGACCTGTTCGCCAACATCCCGCAGGAGCGCAACGCGCCGCAGCCCGGCCGCTATCCGCGGGATTATCGCATCCGCCGCAGCATCCAGCATATGCTGGAGAATATCGACCGCCGCATCAGCTTCGACGATCTGGCGATGCAGTCCGGCCTGTCGCGCCCGCATTTCTTCGATCTGTTCAAGCAGCAGACCGGCATTACGCCGAACCAATATTGGGATGCCGTGCGGATGGACCGCGCAGTCCGCCAACTGGGCGAGAGCGAGTTGCCGATCCACGACATCGCGTCCAACATCGGCTTCACCGAGCAGACCAACTTCACCCGCTTCTTCCGCTATCATCAGGGTGTGACGCCGAATCATTATCGGCGGGCCTTGCGGGCTGAAGGCCAGGCGCTAAGCCGGAGTTTCGCTCGCGGCTGATGACGGAGAGCTAAGCCCGCGTCTTGCATGACGGACACCCGCCCTGCGCGTCGTTCCCGACGATGGCCTTTCAGCTGTTGAGGCGCTGTACAGAGGCCGGCTGAGCTTTGGATGGTATCGGTTAGGTGCGCAGGGGTCGAACCCCCCCTGGCTCTGGCAACCAGCAGTTTGGCGGACCTACAGGGAGTAGGTTCGAACCAAATTCTGACAGAGCTTGAAGCGTGGAACAAGATTCTTCGGTTCAGCAGTCTCGGCCAAGGAAAGCTCGCGCCAGCGAATGATGGTGAGGATAGCAGCGCCCCGCGCGAAGCTGTCCCGGCTTCGGTGCGGAGGCGACACCGCCGCTGACGGGGGTGCGCGTGAGCAAGCGCAAACGCCCATCGCCATTCTGTCTGCGGCTCACATTTGAGCAACGCGCCAAGCTGGAAGCGGACGCGGCGGGCATGTCGCTCGCGTCCTATATCCATTGGCGGCTGTTCGATCCTGACCAGCCGCCACCACGCCAGCGCGGCAAGGCTCCCGTTAAAGATCAGGAGGCCATCGCCCGCGTTATTGGGTTGCTGGGCCAGTCCCGCATCGCCAACAATCTGAATCAGCTCGCCAAACAAGCCAATCTCGGCACGTTGCCGGTCACGCCCGACACGGAAGCGGCGCTGTTAGAAGCTGCCGCCGACATTTCCGCCATGCGCGACATGCTGGTGCGGGCGCTGGGTCTGGATGCCACGCCATGATCCTGAAAGCATCCCAGCGCGGCGGCGGTAAACAACTCGCCCTTCATCTGCTCAAGATGGAGGAAAACGAGCATGTCGAAATCCACGAAGTGCGCGGCTTCATGGCCGAGTCGGTGACAGGCGCGTTCAAGGAAGCGCAGGCGCTCGCCAGCGGCACGCGCTGCAAGCAATATCTGTTCTCGGTCAGTCTCAACCCGCCCGAAACCGAAAACGTCCGCCCGGAGGTCTTTGAAGGCGCGATAGCGGCGATTGAGGAAAAGCTGGGCCTGCAAGGCCAGCCCCGCGTCGTGGTGTTCCATGAGAAGGAAGGTCGCCGCCATGCCCATGCGGTCTGGTCGCGGATCGACGCGGAAACCATGACCGCCAAGCAGCTCTCATTCTTCAAGGGAAAGCTGCGGGACCTATCGAAACAGCTCTATCTCGATCACGGCTGGAAAATGCCGCAGGGGCTGATGGATTCTAAAGCCCGCGATCCCCGCAATTTCACGCTCGATGAATGGCAACAGGCCAAACGCGCCGGGCTGAACGCTGGCGATCTGCTCGGCATGGTGCAGGACTGCTGGGCGGTATCGGATAGTCGTAGCTCATTCGCCAAAGCGCTTGAGGAACGCGGCCTGTATCTCGCCAAAGGCGACCGGCGCGGCCATGTCGTCGTCACCTATGAGGGCGAAGTCTATGCGCTATCCCGCCTGACCGACCGCAAGGCGAAAGAGGTCACGGCCAAGTTGGGAAAGCCGGACGATCTGCGCTCCGTCGATGAAACCAAGGCGCATATCGGATCGGCCATCGCGCCGCGCCTTGGCGCATATATCACGGAAGCCCGGCGCATTGCCCGCAATGCCATGCAACCGCTGCTCGATCAGCGGCAGGCCATGAAAGAGCGCCATGCCGATGAGCGCAAGCGGCTCGATGAGGGCCAGAAACAACGCTGGAATGCCGAAACCAAGGAACGCGCTAGCCGTCTGCGCGGCGGCTTTATGGGCCTATGGGACCGTCTGACCGGCGACCACGCCAAAACGCAGAAACGGAATGAGATGGAGGCGTTCTGGGGCTTGCAGCGCGACCGTGAACAACGGCAATCGCTGCTGGCCTCGCAACATGCGGATCGTCGTGGCTTGCAAGACCGTATCCGGCAAACCCGCACCCGCCACGCCGAGCAAGTGCTGGCCCTGCATAAGCAGGCCGCGAATTACCGCCTGATGCGCGATGCCCGCGCCCCAGAGGCGCGGCAGGAGTTCAATCGTCAGTCCGGCGCGGAAGCGGCGGCGGCTCCGCGCCACCAGTCCAGCCGGGGACTCGATCTTTCGCGGTGAGGGATGAACGGGCCTCCGGCCCGGTTCTGTGCCAGCCTCGCCAGTCCGCTTTCCATCTTCTCTCTTTTGAATACTGCGCCCATCCGGGCGCTTATGTCGTCAACAATTCCGCTGACGCTGCCTGATTGGTGCAAGGCGTGAAGCCTTCTCCATGTGCATTGCGATCCCCTGATTCCGCTGGGGAGATGCACCCGACACCATGCAACGGACCCGGTTCCTCCAACGCGGCCCAGACGGGCTGCCAACCCAAAGGAGGAAAAGATGTTCAAGCTGACAAGCGACGATCTGCGCCACAAAACCGATGCCGAACTGGCCGCCCTGTTCAACCGTGCCGCCCGCGAAATCTCGGCCCCGCGCCTGACGGTGGCGTTCGCGGAAGCCGCAACCGCCCTGCGCCTGATACGCGCTGAACTCGCCCGTCGCGGCCTGCGAATTAGCTAAGGGAAGCCGCTTCGGGGGCTTCCCTTTCGCTCACCACGGTATGCCGTCATCATCTTCGGCATCCGGCGTGAAGCCATCATCCGGCAGGCTGTAGTTATAGAGCGTTCGCAGCGTGAACATGAAATCAACAAGCCGCGCCAGCGAGACACGCGGCGATCCGCCATCGAACGCACCTCGCGCCTGTTTCGGCGTAAACAGACCATGCCGGATGGCCTCGCCTTCCACGTCCAGCCCAAGGTCGGCGGCGATGCGGCTGCATTCGCCTGCCAGCTCTGCCTTCAGCAATTCAATACGGTAGGGGGTGATTTCGGTCATCAGCGTCTCCTTTGGGTGACGACGCTAGGCGGGCTGGGTTCGGGGAATGGGAAAAACGCCGGACACGAAAAAGGGCGCGGGAATGCCCGCGCCCTTGGATTGATCGCCATGCGGTCAGCGCGTGACCGCGCACGAGCCTTCGAAGTATTCTGCGACCTTCTGGCCATTGGCGTTGATCGTCCAGCCAGCGATCTGGAAACGCGCGTCGTTCAGGTCGAAAAGCAGGCCAAGGTAGCGGGCGCGGCCATCTGCCCCGCGCCAGTCGTGCATGACGACCGGGTTGCCGCCTCTATCTAAACCTAAGAGGGGAACCGCGCCGGTCGGAACAATGCCCGTTCCTGCGACGCTCTGAAAAGCATAGTTATTTGCGCGAAGGTTCAGCCGCGCCGTGAATCGCACGGTATTCCGCGCCGTGTTCGGCGGCATGTCGCTGTCAGCGGGAATGTAGGTCGGCCTGCCCTCACAGCTAAGACCGTATTCCCGCGCCTCGGCGGGCGTGGTGATGATCGCGGCCATCATGGCGGCGGCAATTGGCAATCGTGACATTTAGCGATCTCCCGTCCGGCGGATTGCCGGGGCAAGCGAACGCTAGGGTGGCCGGGGTTCTAAGTTGGGAAGAAGCCAACAAGGCGGTCAGCGGGAATGACGGCTGACATTTCAAGGCTTGCAGGCTAGAGGGGGGTAACTCGGAACAGAGACGGAACACCTCCTTGAACCGGGAGGTGGAAAAATGTCATGTTTCGGGGCCGGAATAGAACCATCGTGACGATGGTAAGGGGATATGAATGAAAAGTTTGCTCGAACAGTTGCCGTCTATCGTATCCGAGGGGAAGCGGGAAGCCGAACGGGCGATTGAGCGAGCTGAAAGCAACTATCGTCTCGGCCTGCAAACCCGCGAGTTGGTTGTGCCCTCGCGCGATAGCAATTGGCGCGATCTTTTTAAGAGGCCTCATGATTCTGCGAGCGAAGAGTCACTCTCGGCTGAACCAAACACGCTAGTCTATGGCGATAACCTCTTGGCAATGGCTGCACTTCTTGCCGGAGGGGAGGGCCGGTCGTCATTCCGAAGCCAAGTTGACCTGATTTATATCGACCCCCCTTATGATAGCAAAGCAGACTATAGATCAACCATAGAAATCCTTGGATCGCAATTCGATCAATCGCCCACTGTTTTAGAACAATTTGCTTATACAGATACATGGGCCGATGGGGTCGTGTCCCACGGGGTGGTGTAGGAACCGTCGATCTACGGCAGGATCGGGT